>NZ_JBEOLS010000038.1:0-50269 GCF_040279205.1 Xanthomonas hortorum | reverse complement strand
GGCTGGCCGACTACAACCAGCAGATCCCGCACGACAGCCTGGGCGGGCTAACGCCCGCCGAGTTCCGTGATCAACATCAACCGAAGACCTCTAGTTTTAGCTGGCATTGAATTACGGGGAGTCGACATGATGACATCCGTTCGCGAGGCTTGTATGCGAATCATGTTCAAGCTGACCAGATGATCACCATCCATACGAATGCAGCATCTGATGCAGGCACTCCTCAGACCACTGCCTCAGGTAGTCGCTTATTCTATAATAGTAGTAAAGCCGGTGCCTCCACCTTGGCATCAAATCTTACTTGTGCCATGAAAGAGGTCATCAATTCAAATTCGACATATGCAACTTGGGCTGTTACTACTCAACAGCCGACGACTCTTTACGGTGAGAATAACTTCGCAAATCTTCCGGCAGTGGTCGTTGAGGTAGGCTTTAAAGACAATGTCAACGATGCAGCAGCTATGGTCGACCCTGTCTTCCAAGATCTCATGGCCAAAGGTATCGAAAAGGGCGCGCGTCTCTCAAGAGAGTCAAAAGTCTGCAAGCCATTTAAGTTGATCAGTGCTGCCAATATTAGTGGTCCCAATAAAACTCGTCCGCCGGTCGTAGTAAAGTTCGAAGGCTTTCCACAATTTCCGATCAAAGTTCATGCCCATGTCACCTGCCCCCGTGGCAGTTGCAATGATGGCGATTTTACGATCAATTCGACTACCGACGATACTTTCACTTGGAATTTTGGGTGCAATTCGTCTGCTTCGACCGCGACAATCGTCTATGGCGTTGAAACAACTGCTGTGGATGCTGATGGCGTCAAGGTGGCCGCCGTCAAATCCAATGTCACGTGTCAACAGGTTGTTGCTGGCAGCTAACAAAAGGTTGAAATATATCTTGTCGAGAGGGCAGAGCCTCCACCGACACCTCATCGAAGCCGTACAGGTTTAACCATGCTGCACTCTAAGCTAGCTTAAAATAGAAATATAAAAATGAGGAGGCGAAACCCTCCTCATTTTTTGCGCTGATTTAAGCTGCATGCGATGCTACTGGCTTGTGCCTAGCTGACGTTCTTCAAGAAGATCTTTCAGTTTATTTGCAGAGATCAACTCTCTGAATAGGGTATAGAACTGCCAAGCGCACCATAGTGCGACCACGAAGGCAAACAGTGATGCATGTCTTTGCTTAGGCACCTCTTTCGCTAGATGCGGTTTCAGTGTTGGATCTGCCCAAACCTCGCAAAGAATTTTAAGGTCTCTTGGGTCGAATGTGGGCGGGATGACTTGTTTTTCGGCGGTGTTCTTGCATTGCTCAATAGTTAGTGTTTCACTTTTGATTGAGAAAAGCCCTGTCGTCTTTGCCTCCGTTTCTGAAATAAATAGACTCGTATGTGTCTCTTTCAAGGTCACCAACAAGCTGTCATTGCTGGCAATTATGCAAAGTATGGCAGCAAGAATAAGGAATACTATAACTGCACCAAATGGTAAAAGAGACCATCCTTTAGAATGGACTCTTTTAGGGTGGATGACATGGCTTTTGAGATCAAACGCCCACCCTGCATGTCCAATCAGTTTGAGCGGGATGTTGTGTAAATCCGAAAAGGTAATGAGGGCCTTAGCGTCTTTTAGCGTTTGGGCGCGAATTTGATGTGTCATTCGAAATCCCGCGAGCGCGGAGTGATCCGCCAAATTCTTGCGAATGACTGTGTCTTCAATGTCGTCTTTGCTGATAAATAATCGCAAGACACGAGTATTGATAGGATGGAGAGAGCCTGAGCGCCAGCATGCAAATACAGCTGCTAAGAGAAAAGCGATGATGGAGCCAGCAGCGATCTCGCCTGTTAAAAATTTGAGCCATTCCATTTTTTGTAGCTGCCCTCTGGTTGTGATTGGTGGTTTTTTATTTCTTGCAATTGCTTGGGGAGTATTTTCGAGATCGAATTATTTCTCAATCCGTACAGGTTTCGTTCATTTTTATTTTAGGCTCGCCAGCGGTTATTGGTAACTTACTGCTTATGTTCTTTATTTATATCTTCTAATCCTCTTTGTCGATATCCCAAAATAGAGAGGGCAAGGGCCCACATATGGTTATTTGCTTCGCAAAAACCGTGGGCATCGCTTTCGCGATGAGAAGCCGTCTCTTTCGAGACGAATGAGTCGTTGTCGCATGCGAATAATGGCAAAAAAAACTGTGACGTATCTCTCTAATTCGCAACAGGCCTTGTCATCTAGACGGAAGCGCATTTAGCCATTTTGATACTCCCACTATCAACCAACCTCAACCGGGAATTAATGGCAATTTATCATGTCAGTATCAAATCGTTTAGTCGTGGCAAAGGTCAATCATCAGTGGCAGCGGCCGCTTATCGTGCAGGGATCAATCTGCGGGATACAACTCACAAGACGACGCACAAATATCGGAAAAGATCGGGCGTTGTTTCACAACAAATGCTTGCTCCCGATGGGGCACCGAGATGGTGTCTCAATGTTCGAAGCTTCTGGGATATTAATGAGCAGCAAGAAACGAGAGCAAATGCTCGCGTGGCGAGGGAAGTCGAAGTTTCCTTGCCAAACAGTTTAGACGCTCCACAGCGCAGAATGCTTGCGGTTGCACTTGGCCAGCTGCTTGTCGATCGTTATCAAGCTGCTGTGCTGGTGGCTGTTCACTCACCTGGTCGAAGAGGGGATCAGCGAAATCATCATGTGCATCTTCTCGTCTCAGCCCGAAAGGTCGATGCCAATGGACTAGGGGAGCGGGCCTGTGCCGAGTTAGATGCAAGGCAAGGGGCAGGGGCCACTGAGATGAAGATCCTTCGTGGGAAGATCGCATCCACCATCAATGCGCATCTCATTATGGCTGGTGTCGAAGCAAGAGTGGACCACCGAACACTCAAAGCTCAGGCACGAGATGCTTTCAAGCAAGGCGATTATGAGAAGGCCAGAGCACTCACCAGGGCGCCGAAAAAGCGCATCTCTCGTGGGGAATTCTTCCAAGCTAAGCGTCATTATAAAGCTGTGGTCTTGGGAGAAAAGGTAACACCAGCGGATCGCCGCTTTGCTCAAATTTTAAAAGAGTGCCAGTCTTCCCGGGAAAACCGTCTAGTCCATAATGTGCCTGCCAGCCACAGTCATGAAGCAGCGCTTCGTGATCGAGCAAGAGAGAAAGGGCAGGGGAGCTTTGCCCCGCAGGAGAGTGGTCGTTTTGATGAGCAACTTTATTCGAATGGCCACAGACCAAGTCAGCAGGTTCTAAACCGTATCCATACGCGATATAGCCCATTGACCAGACAAGCCAGCAAAGTCACACGATTGGCGAGAGCAACAGGCAAAGGCGCAGATATTTTAAATGAGCAAGCGGAGCTGATTGAGCAATGGTTAGAAGCGCAGCATGAAATGGCTCGGCAAGCGTTGGATATCCTCAATAGCATCCCTGGCATCCAAATTGAAGACTGCTTTAACCAAGCCTATGAAGCCCTAATGTGTCGCAGAGTAGATCACTACGCGACAAAGCCATTTCTCTTCGAGGACACGGAGCTGTTGGGTAAAGCATTGGTTCGCTATGCGAGGATGCTGGTGAGTCCCTACCGCGCCCAGTGCGAATATCTGGCTGTAAAGGCGAGACTTTCGGAGTTTGAGGGTGAAACGCCAACGGCTAAGTCAGCTTTGGCTGCTCGTCAGGCTCAGAAAGCGAAATATATGGTTTCGAAGCAAGTCATGAGTTCTAGAGAGGGGCGGATTAAAAATGCACGAAGTGCCATGAATGAGGCAAGGGAAAGTTTCGAGAAGAATTTCAAGATGGATGTGCCAGTAGTGCAGAGTCCGCAAAATCATCCATCGAACGAGGTCTTAAAATCTGGCGAGTCCGGCCAATGGCAACTTAGGTTCAAGTCGCCGAAATTGTAAGTTCACACAGGTTTTGAAGTGGTGCAATATCTTGTTGCACCACTTTTATTTATTGAGTTTGACTTTGAAGTAGTTCACTGTAAATTGTTAAAAAAAGAACCTGGTGCGGGGAATAAATATGATGGGTAAACCGTCGAATAAAGTTGACGGCGACGAAGTTTTGTCACTTGATGAAGAATTGGAGTTGGTGGAAATTAACAATCCGTTTTTTATTTGCGGAAGGTTTGCTAATGACGGTTCCATTGACGCCATTGAAGAAGAATAAATCATGGTTTATAGGTGCCTCCGCTCCTAGGAGTAGGCTCATCAGATACAGATGTAGCATCAAATGTAGGGTGTGCATCTTTGAAAATATAAGAGCCGAGGGGGGGTATTAAAATCCCTTTGGCTTACTTCTTGACAAATTCAAATTTTTGTAGATATTGCGTTGATGGTAGAAAGGCATTGAGATATGAAAAGGTTTATAGGTCTTTGGTCAAATTACTCATCCCTCAATTCCGAGTTGAGAAGTTCATTAGTAATTGTCACGCTAGGTTGGGCGCTACTTATCTTATTCTGGATTGGTTTGGTGTTTCTTCTCGCTACAACCTAAAAATGAGCATTACAGCCCAGCCGATTGACGCAATTACGTTGAAAGCAAGAATTAATTTTGCTAGGGGTCTGAATCGCCTATCTCCATTCGTTCCGCCGTCACGTAGGTTTTCTTTATTCTTTATGAAGGAAAAGAATGATATGACGGTTCCTGCAAAACCAAATATGTTCAAAAAAATGTCGCCTTGCATCTTGGTGGATACGAAGAAGGCGCATAGTCCTGAGAGCAAGAACCAAATTGAGAGCTGAAAATATAGTGCTTCTGGGGAATTTCCAGCTGGGTCTATTTCTCCAAGCTTTGGCTTCCTCACATAGAGTCCGATGCCAGCGCTCATTCCTGCAAATATTGGAAAGACGTAAGCTAGATAGTTAGCGAGCTTAATTAAATCACGGCTGCTAATAATTACAAGGCCGCCCACTATTATTGCGGTGACCAATACGATTAGAACTAATGTGAGTAGATTTGAGCCAACGGTTAATTTTGGTTCGGCCTCTGAATTGATTTTATTCTCAATTGTCGATATTTTATCGTCGTTCTTCTCAAGTATGGATAACCTTTTTTCCAATTTCGATATTATTTCCTCGAAATCGGTGGGCGTCGCAAGGTTGGTTGGCCGAACTTCACTGTTGGTTTGCAAGCCCTTTTTGAATATTTGCGTTATAAAATTCATTATGCTCATCTGAAATTTCCTTTTTCATGACTGAGTAATTTTGCAAGGGTGCTGAGGTTTAGGGCGTAATTAACGGTATTGAGCCCGGGCGAATGGGATCCCATGCCTTGGAGCTTCTCCGCATTGGTGAACTCTCTGCTGTAAGTCGCATGATGCTCATCATCAAGCTCATGTCCAACAATTTGGGCACGCAGTTCCGATGAAACTCCTGCACCTTGAAGCTCCTGGATCAGGGTCTTTCGCAAAGAATGGAAGCCTCGCTTTGCCTTGGGCCAGTTCTTCCCGACTTCTGCAACATGCCGGCTGAAAGCCTTGCTGATCCAGTTTCCCGCACCGTTCGTCGCATTGGCTTTGGCTTGTGGGAAAAGTCGGTCGTGGCCTTTTGCCCGAAGTTCTTCCGTCCACTCCCAAAATCCCAACGCCAGCAGATCAGGATGGATCGGCACAGTTCGGAGGCTCACATCCGTTTTGACCTTCTGAAATTCGCCTTCATCATTAATTTTGATGCAAACGATATCGCCATCTTTGAAAACATCATTTAAAAGAAGTTGGCCAACTTCCGAAGCTCTTGCTCCCGTATACAAGCCGATCAATGACGCCCAACGGGCACTCGGTGACAATTTCTCGAAGTTGCTGGGATCAAACAATGCCTGGATCTGGTGCTTGTCATACGCTTTGAAGCCATGTTTTCGCCGAGCACGTTTTTCACGAGCCGGAAAAGCAACATGGCCTGAGGCAATGTTGTCGCCTTTGGGATAAAAGCCTGAGTTCATGGCCCAATCGAAGAAGCCACCTCTGCCACCAATGTAAGACTGCTTGTTCACAAGGGTTGGTGTCGATGATCCACCCTCCCGCATGTGCTGATACCACCGGGCCAGATCTGGACGCTTGATGGTATGCAGCTTGGTCTTCGGTCCCAAAAATTTAACCAGGAAGTCAATCGCCGTCTTTTTGATGGTGTAGGTCTTCGGGAGCGTCGTAGCTTTCAAAGTCGCTAACCATCCATCCCGAGCCTTTTCCATCGTAATAATTTCATCGACAGAAGCGACCGCAGGCCTTCTTTGCTCAATCAGCTCAGGTGGCAGCATGCCAATCGAGGCAACCTCAGAAGAGGATGTCCAGCCTTGGGCTTTACGGTAGAGCCGCACATCGTCTTCATTATCAATTTGCCACTGCTCGGTCACCGTCCCATCTGGTGCCTGAGTGCGATGAAGCGTCAGATCTTTCTGACTCTCGGCACGGGTCAAGCGCTCAACGAGCGCATCTACATCCTTTGTGCTCATCCGGTCCATCGACAGTCCCCGAACTGCGTTGAAGACCTGAGCATAGCTCGACGCAAGCCTGATGGCTTGGATCTGCGCTTGTCGCAGTTCGGTGGTTCGAAGCGTCCGCTTGATGACCCGTCTCCCAAGCCTGGCTTGGAGGTCAAGGGGCACTCTCTGTCGGAAAGACCATCGGCCAGAGGCGGAGCGAATCAAATGATGGGGAATTCTCATCGGGATGTGTCCCGATTTGTGCCCCGTTTAAGATCTTGTCAGATTGCAAAGACCCCTGTAAAAACAGGGGCTTGCGTAATCTGGCGGAGAGAGGGGGATTCGAACCCCCGAAGCGCGGTTTAGACGCTTACACACTTTCCAGGCGTGCTCCTTCAACCACTCGGACACCTCTCCGTACCTGCCGTCCGACTGGGTCAGCGGCAGGAGCGGGATTCTAGCCGCCGCGGGCGCGGTTAACAAGGCGAACGATCTCTGCGGTCGGGAGCATGCCGCCGATGTAGGCCCTCAGTTAAGCAAACACGCTTGCCGGGCGACCTCGGTCAGCGGGGGACGGCCGGGTACCACTGCTGAACGATCAATCTGGCGCGCCATGGCACAATATCGGTTCAGAGGAAGCTGGTTGCCCGATGTCTTATCTTGTTCTCGCCCGCAAGTGGCGCCCGAAGCGTTTTGCCGAACTCGTTGGCCAGGAACATGTGGTCCGCGCGCTCAGTAACGCGCTCGACAGTGGGCGCGTGCACCACGCGTTTCTGTTCACTGGCACCCGCGGCGTGGGCAAGACCACCATCGCGCGCATCTTCGCCAAGTCGCTCAATTGCGAGCAAGGCACCAGCGCCGATCCGTGCGGTCAGTGCCCGGCCTGCCTGGATATCGATGCCGGCCGCTATATCGACCTGCTGGAAATCGACGCCGCCTCCAACACCGGTGTGGACGATGTGCGCGAGGTGATCGAGAACGCGCAGTACATGCCCTCGCGTGGCAAGTTCAAGGTCTATCTGATCGACGAAGTGCACATGCTCTCCAAAGCGGCGTTCAACGCGCTGCTGAAGACGCTGGAAGAGCCGCCGGAGCACGTGAAGTTTCTGTTGGCCACCACCGACCCGCAGAAGTTGCCGGTGACGGTGCTGTCGCGCTGCCTGCAGTTCAACCTCAAGCGGCTGGACGAAGATCAGATTCAGGGCCAGATGACCCGGATCCTGGCCGCCGAGCAGATCGAATCGGATCCATCGGCGATCGTGCAGCTGTCCAAGGCCGCCGACGGCTCGCTGCGCGATGGCCTGTCGCTGCTCGACCAGGCCATCGCCTATGCCGGCGGCGCGTTGCGCGAGGACGTGGTGCGCACCATGCTCGGCACGGTCGATCGCACCCAGGTCGGCGCGATGTTGCAGTCGCTGGCCGACGGCGATGGCGCGCGCCTGTTGCAGGTGGTCGCCGCGCTGGCCGAGTTCTCGCCCGACTGGAGCGGCGTGCTGGAGGCGCTGGCCGAGGCCTTGCACCGCATCCAGGTGCAGCAGTTGGTGCCGTCGGTGGCGTTTGTCGGCGATGGCATCGACCCGACCGCGTATGCCGCGCAGCTGCGGCCGGAAGTGGTGCAGCTGTGGTATCAGATGGCGCTCAACGGGCGTCGCGATCTGTATCTGGCGCCGAGCCCGCGCGCCGGTTTCGAAATGGCGGTGCTGCGCATGCTCGCCTTCCGTCCTGCGGCGGCGGTGCCGGCTGGTGGCGCTGACGACGGACGCGGTGCTGGCGCCGGTAGCGGTGCGCATTCGGCAGCAGCTGGCGGTCAAATTGCTGCACCGGTCGCGGCGGTGCCTGCTGCAGTCGCGAAGCAGGCAGCGGCCAAGCATGCCGAGGTGATTGAAGCGATGCCGGCTGCCGTTGCGGTGGACGTGGCGCGTCCGGCGCCCGCAGCTCCCGCAGCCGCAGTGGTCGTTACAGCGCCTGCACCGGTTGTCGTCCTGACTGCTCCGGCGGCCTCTTCGGATGCTTCGCCGTCAGCCACCCCCGCGCGCAACGACGACACGCCGCCCTGGGCGATGGACGATGCGCCCGTGCGTGCGAAATCTGCGCCCGTCTCCGCGTCGCCCGCTGTGTCCGCGCCGGAAGCCGCAATGGCAGCTCCGGCAGCAGTTGTGGCGCCACAACCTGTCGCGGTTGCGCCTGAAGCGGCAGTTGCGCCTCCGGTGGCTGCTGTGGCGCCGGCGCTCGCCGCGGATGCAACGCCGGCTGTGGCGACCCCCTCCGCGACTGCTGTATCCGCAGCATCGCCAACACCCGATCCGTCCGTCCTGCTCGATGACGGCCAGATTGCCGACGCCGAGCAATGGCTGGAGCTGGTCACCCGCAGCGGCTTGAACGGCCCCTCGCGCCAGCTTGCGGCCAATGCTGCCTTCGTCAGTCATCGCGATGGCGTGCTGCGTCTGGCGCTGGCGCCGGGCTTTGAATATCTGAACTCCGAACGCTCTATCGCCAACCTTGCGCAAGCGCTCGCGCCCGAGCTGGGAAACACCCCGCGCATCGTCATCGAAACCGGCAGTGCCGATGTCGAGACCCTGCATGAGCGGGCCAATCGCCAGAAAGGCGAGCGCCAGAGCGCGGCCGAAACCGCCTTCATGAACGACCCGAATGTGCAGCAGCTGATTCAGCAGCAGGGCGCGCGGGTGGTTCCCGATTCCATCCGCCCTTACGACGAGTAACGACACATGCGTGGGAACATTGCCCAATTGATGCAGCAGGCGCAGAAGATGCAGGAAAACCTGCAGCGCGCCCAGGAAGAACTGGCCAAGCTGGAAGTCACCGGCACTGCCGGCGGCGGCATGGTCAGCGTGACGCTGACCGGCGCCAAGGAGTGCCGCAAGGTGCGGATCGATCCGAGCATCCTCTCCGACCAGGAGATGGCCGAGGATCTGATCGCCGCCGCCTTCAACGATGCCTCCAACAAGATCGATGCCGAGTCCAAGGACCGCATGGGCTCGGCCACCGCCGGCATGCAGTTGCCGCCGGGCATGAAGCTGCCGTTCTAAGGAGCAGGGATTGGGCATTCGGGATTGGAGATTGGCAAAAGCGAGATTGCTTTTGCCTTTGCGCATCCCGAATCTCCACTCCCGAATCCCGGCCATTCAATGTCCTCATCCCTTCTCGAACAACTGATCGAGGCCTTCCGGGTGTTGCCGGGTGTGGGCCAGAAATCGGCGCAGCGCATGGCCTACCACGTGCTCGAACGCGAGCGCGAGGGTGGGCGTCGCCTGGCCACGACGTTGGCCAATGCGGTGGAGAAGGTCGGGCATTGCGCGCAGTGCCGCGACTTCACCGAGTCGGAGATCTGCGCGATCTGTGCCAGCGCCAGTCGCGACCGACAACAGCTATGCGTGGTCGAATCGCCGGCCGATCGCCTGGCGATCGAGCACGCCACCGGGTATCGCGGGCTGTACTTCATTCTGCAGGGGCGCTTGTCGCCGCTGGATGGCATCGGCCCGCGCGAGCTGGGGCTGGACCGGCTCGGCGAGCGTCTGGCCGCCGGTGAAGTCACCGAAATGATCATCGCCACCAATGCCACCGTGGAAGGCGAGGCGACAGCGCATTACCTGGCGCAACTGGCGCGACAGCATGCGGTGCGCCCAAGCCGACTCGCGCAGGGCATGCCGCTTGGCGGCGAGCTGGAATACGTGGATCGCGGCACCTTGTCGCACGCGTTCGGCACCCGCAGCGAGGTGCTTTGAGCGCCGGGAATCGGGATTGAGGAATCGGGAATCGGAGAAGCGAAAGCGATGACGGGCGCGGTAAGCTCTTGCGATTCCCTACTCTCGATTCCCGATTCTCCGCCCATGACCGACACCATCTTCGGCAAGATCATTCGTCGCGAAATCCCGGCCAACATCGTCTACGAAGACGACGAGGTGCTGGGCTTTCAGGACATCGCACCGCAGGCGCCGGTGCATGTGCTTTTCATTCCCAAGCAGCACGCCATTCCCACGCTGGACGACGTGCCGCCGGAGCAGGCGCTGTTGGTGGGCAAGCTCGCACTTGCTGCAGCGTCGTATGCACGCGAGCAGGGGCTGGCACAGGACGGCTATCGCATCGTGATGAACTGCCGCGAGCATGCCGGCCAGACGGTGTTCCATATCCATCTGCATCTGCTGGCCGGCGCGCCGTTGGGACGGTTCGGCACGCCCTGACCTGGTTGCTTGATCAAGCGCATCAGTGCCTGTTCGAGCAGCCGTATCGCATAAACAAAAACGCCGCTCCCTGCGAGCGGCGTTTTTGCGTGTCACTGACTCAGCGGTCGATTACCACCAGCCGCGGCCCCAGCCCCAGCCACCGCCCCAGCGCGGACCCCACGGGTCGCCCCACGGGCCGTACGGGTAGGCCGGCACCACATCCACCTCGCGCACGACCGGCCACAGGTAGACCACGTCGGCATTCACCTTGGGCAGCTTGTAGTCGTACTCGCCGATCTTGGTGGTTTCATAGCCTTCGATCTTGCCGATGAAGGTCACCTCGCGGCCCGGCTCGAACACGGCCGGATCGTAGAAGCCCGAACGGCAGGCCAGGAAGCGGCCATCGCTGGCATCCACGGCGTTGCGGTCCGGGCGCCCGCTGGCATTGAGCGGGCGCGAGATCAGCTCGAAGCAGGTCTGGCCCTGGCTTGGCGTGGTCTGGATGATCTTGCCGCCCCAACGCACGGACGTACCGACCTGGGCGCTCGCAGTGGAATCGCTCGGGCTGACCGTAGGAAACTGGCCCTGCAGCGGCTTGGGCGCAGTCGCGCAGGCTGCGAGCCCGAGCACAGCGACAATGGGAAGAAGAAAGCGGGTACTCATGAGGAAGCTCCGGTTCGCGGGCGATGCTGCAGCAGATCTTTAAGGAGTGAGGCGCTGTCCGAATCAGCGCCAGCGTATCGCGCGGCAGCGAAACGTTGGCTGAGTGGCAACAATGCCGTATTCGGGTGTGAACGGGCGACACGTTGCGCCCAGGCGATGGCCGGTTCGTAGGGTTCACGCGCGAGGCCAAGCTTGGTATAGCGGCGGCCGAGCCGGTGCCAGGCACGCAGCAGCGGGTCGCGCTCACGCTCGCCGCGCGCCAGCAACCAGCCCATCCAGGCCAGTGCGCTGACGGCGAATATGCCGAAGATGGCAGCCAACTGCGAGGTATCCAGGCGATCGATGCCGAACGGCTGCAACAAGCGTTGCTGGCGGTCGGCATCGAAGGACAGCACCAGGTCGTTCCAGCCGCGGCGCAGCAGATCGCTGACCTGGGCAAGGCTTTCCCAGGCACCGAGCTGGGCGAAGTTGTTGCCTGCACCGGTCTGTACGCGGTCTTCGAGCGTGTCGTAGATGCGTTCCGGCGCCACTGCGGCGGTGGGGTCCACGCGCACCCAGCCGCGCCCGGCCAGCCAGACTTCGGTCCAGGCATGCGCATCCATGCGCCGCACCACCCAGTAATTGCCGAAGCCGTTGTAGGTGCCGCCGGCATAACCGGTGACCACCCGCGCCGGAATGCCGGCCGCGCGCATCAGCACCACGAACGAAGAGCTGAAGTGCTCGCAGAAACCGGCTTTCTGTTGAAACAGGAACTCGTCGACGCTATTGCGCCCGAGCAGCGGCGTATCCAGCGTGTAGGCGAATTCGCGGGTGATCCACTGCAGCGCCCGCCGCAGCACGGCATCGTCGTTGCTGCCGGCTTCCGCGCGCCATTGCCGTGCCAGCGTGAGCGTGCGTGGATTGAAACCGGGCGGCAAGGCGAGCGCACGCTTGCGCAGTTGGTCTGGAAGGTCGGTGTCGAAGCGTGCCGGTGGCGCCGATTGCAGCTCCCAACGCGTCAATGCACTCAATGGCCGCTGCGCAAACAGTTCGTAGTCGGGCGACAGCTCGGCATTGGCCACCGCTTGCGTGGGCAGATCCAGCGACACCAGTTGGCGACGGTCGGTGGGCTCGTAGTCCAGGCGGTAGCGGTAGGTCTGCGGCCCGGCAGTGACCGATGCGGGTTGGGCGCGGCCGGTCCAGCGCGCGCGCTGCCAGGTGCGGCCGTTGAAGTCCCACATCACCGGCCCGCGCCAATAACGTTGCTCTGGCGGCGGTGCCTTGCCGGTGAACTGCACGCGCAAGGCCGGGCTGTCGTCGGCCATCAGGTCGATCCATTCGCCCGGCGACATGTTGTCCGACAGGCCGGGACGCGACAGCGCGCGCTCGGGCACGCCCCACAGCGGCGAACTCAGCCGCGGCAACAGCCAGAACGTGGCCAGCGCCAACGGCACGCCGATGGCGACCAGCTTGCCGATGCCGCGTAGCTGCAGGCGCAGCGCAGGCGTGCCGGTGCGGTGCTCCTCGTCGGCCAGCCGCTGCATGCTGAGTAGCGCGCTGACCACCGCGAGCAGCGCCAGGCCCATCGTCGCCGGCCCCTGGTCGAGCAGAAAGGCCGCGAAGGGGGCGAACAATGCAAAGCCCAGCAGGCTGCGTGCATCGCGCAAGGTGCGCAGTTCGGAGGCTTTGATCGCCAGCATCGACGCCAGCACCGCGCAGCCGGTGTCGCGCCCGAAGCGCATGCCGATCTGCCAATACACCGCTGCCAGCATCGCGACCACCAGCAATAGCCGCACCGGTGCCATCAAGGTGCCGCGCCAGCTCAGTACGACGACCAGCACGGCAGCGATGGCGATGGTGGCGGCCAGCAGGCCAGGCAGCTGCAGCAGCAACGGCGCCAGCGCCAGCCAACTGGTGGCCAGCACCCAGCCGCGGCTGGCCTGTGTGATCGGGAGGGACGGCTCAGTCATGAGGAAGCAAGGCCAGGGCGCGCAGACACAGGTGATGGTGCGAGGGCCCTTGCGCAGGTCCCAGTGGCGGCTGGCCCGGCAGTAGCAACCGGTAGCGTCGCCCGTCGCGCTCGGCCAGGTTGATCCAGCGGGCAAGCCGCGCAATGCGGCGTTCGTACGGCAGTGCGTTGAGCGTGCGCCAGTCCAGCGTGACTTCGATGCCCAGGGGTTGCTCGTATTCGCGCACCAGCAGGCTGTCGCGGCGCGCCGAGTGTTTCCAGGAAATCGTTCGCGGCGCATCGCCAGCGCGGTAAGGACGCAATTGATGCAGTTCTTCGCCTTGCGCGTGCAGGCGGGTCTGGTTGGGCGAACCGGCGCCTTCAGGTAGGAGCGGGCCTTGTTCCTCAGGTTTGGGGTAGGCCAATAGCGGTGTTTCTGGCCATACCCACGACCAGGCGCGCACCAGCCCCAGCGGCTGGGTGCTGGACAGGCGGATGCGTTCGATGTCCTGCCAGCCGCGGCGTTCGGTGGGCACCAGCAGGTCGACCTCTGCCATGTCGTGCTCGATCAACGAGCAGAAACCGCTGCTTTCCAGATGGTCCAGACGCAATCCGCGACGCACGCGGGTGTCGCGACGCGCCAGTGATACGCGCATGCGTAATGGCTCGCCTGCGATCACCGGCTCGGCCGACACCGCCTCGATGCGCAGCGCCGACAATTGCAGGTGCGCCATGATGCTGCTGGCAATCCCGGCGGTCGCCAGCAGCAAGGCCAGCAGCAGGGCGGGATTGTTGTTGTAGTTCAGCGCACCCAGCAGCATTGCCAGCAGCAAGGCGGTGACGAACAGCCCGAAACGTGTGGGCAGCACGTAGATGCGCCGCCGATCCAGCACGATCGGCAAGGCCTCCGCGCCCCGCGGACGCGCTAGCAGGCTGAGGCGGCGGCCGATGCCGCGCAAATGCGCACGCACCTGGGTCAGTCCACCGGCACGCTGTGCAGCAGCGCCTTGGCCATTGCCGGCCCGGACGAAGATTCGGCCTCCGGCACCAGCCGATGCCCGGCCACGGCCACGAACAGCGCCTGCACATCTTCCGGCAGCACGTGCTCGCGCCCGAGCAGCAGCGCGTAGGCCTTGGCCGCGCGCAGCAGCGCGATACCGGCACGCGGCGACAGACCGACGCGCACCCCGGCGTGCTGGCGGCTGCGCAGCAGCAAGGCCTGCACATAGCCGATCAGCGCATCGCTGGTATGGATCTGGTTCACCACCGCGCGCAGCGCGACCACGTCGCTATCGCTGAGTTGCGGCACCGCCTGGGCGATCAATTCGCGCCGGTCCACGCCCGACAGCAGCGCGCGCTCGGCATCGGCGCTGGGGTAGCCCAGGCTGAGCCGCAGCAGGAAACGGTCCAGTTGCGAATCCGGCAGCGGGAAGGTGCCGGACAGATCGACCGGGTTCTGCGTGGCGATCACGAAAAAGGGTTCGGGCAACGCATGGGTGACGCCATCGAGCGTGACCTGCTGTTCGGCCATTGCCTCCAGCAGCGAGCTTTGCGTGCGTGGCGGCGCGCGGTTGATTTCGTCGGCCAGCAGCACGTTGGTGAACACCGGGCCGGGATGGAACTGAAACTGGCGCGAGGCGGCGTCGTACACCGATACGCCCAGCACATCGGCCGGCAGCAAATCGGAGGTGAACTGCACGCGCTGGAAGCCCAGTCCCAGGCTGGAGGCCATCGCGTGGGCGAGGGTGGTCTTGCCCAGGCCGGGCAGATCCTCGATCAGCAAATGCCCGCCGGACAGCAGCGCCACGAATGCCAAACGCACTTCCTGCGCCTTGCCCAGCAATAGCGAATTGACCTGGTCTTGTGCGCGCCGCAGCGATTGGCGCAGCGCATCGGTTAGCATTTCCGTGGAACGCAGCGGTGTCGACATCACAATTCCGTAGGTGAAAAGAAGAGTGCACAGGGCAATGCAAGGGGACCAACGCGCACATCGCACTTTCGTGATCCTGTGGACACTGGCGACAGCCGTCAAGCTGTTGATTGCCGCGCGGCTGCCGCTGTTCGTGGACGAGGCGTTCTATTGGCAGGAAGGCCAGCATCTGGCCGCCGCATATTCGGATCTGCCCGGCATGACGGCCTGGCTGGCGCGGCTGGGTGTGGAAGTCGGCGGACATCATCTGCTGGCGCTGCGCCTGCCATTTCTGACCATTGCCGCTCTGATTCCCTGGTTGATCGCGCATATCGCCACGCGCTGGTTCGGCTCCACGCTGGGCTGGCAGGCCGGCAGCCTGACCCTGCTGATGCCGCTCTCGGCCACGCTCGGCATTCTGGCAGTGCCGGATGTGCCGATGGCGCTGGCGGCGGTGCTGTGCATGGATGCCGGCGCGCGGTTGCTGCGCGAAGTCGATGCCACCAGTGCGCTCGAGCTCGCCATTGGTCTGGTGATCGGCGCGCTCAGTCACTACCGCTTTGTCGGCGTGATCGGGGTGGGCTGCATCGCGTTGCTGTGCATTCCGCAGGGGCGCGCGGTCATGCGCGACCCACGCATCTGGATGGCGCTGACCGTGGGCGCGATGAGCTGGCTGCCGCTGTTGTTCTGGAATACCGACCATGACGAGGCCGGGCTGCGCTTTCAGTTGGTCGACCGGCATCCATGGCGCTTCCAGATCACCGGGCTGTGGTTCTTGCTGATACAGGCGGTGCTGGTGACCCCGCTGCTGGCCTGGGCGATGGTCAAGGTCGGGCTTGCTGGCACGCGTGCCGGCGGCGGCTCGCGGGCGCAATGGCGGTATTTCGGCTTGCTGGGCGGCATTTCGACCGTGGCGATCTTCGTGCTCGGTTTCTTCAGTGATGCCGAGCGGATCAGTTTCCACTGGCCGCTGCCGGGCTATCTGGCCTTGCTGGTCGCGGTGCCGGTCATCCTGATGCGCTGGCCACATACGCTGCGTCGCGCCGCATGGGTGATCGCCTTGCTCGGCACGTTGGGCGCATACGGCTATTACCTGGCGGTGTCGGTGCCGTCGATTCGTGCGCATGCGGCCGGCGAAAAATACTACCCGCGCAATTTCGCGGGATGGAGCCATCTGGCGGGCGCGGTTAAGGTCAAACTTGCGCAGATGCCGCCGGGCACGCGGGTGCTGGCGGAAAACTTCAAGGTCGGTGCCGAGCTCGGTTTCCAGTTGCACGATGCCAACGTGGAAGTGTTGCGCGCGGACTTGAACGACAAGCACGGACGCAGCGCGCAGTTGCTGCAGTGGGGATTGCTCAGTGACGGCACGCGTGCCGGACCGCGGCTGCTGGTGCTCTCGCCCAGCGATCAGCGCTATCGCGACCTGCTGAAGCGTTACCACGCCATCTGCGACATGGTCGGGCCGTTGCCGCCGCCCACGGTGGTGTCTACCGATCATGGCTATCAACGCTTTCTGTTGTTCGCACTGCCCGCACAACGTCAGCCCGGCCCGTGCATCGCTCCGGCGATGGCCTGGATCGATACGCCGTTGCCCGATGTAAGCGTGTCCGGGCAGGTGCAAGTGCGCGGCTGGGCATTCAAGGATGGCGTCGGCCTGTCGGATGTAGAACTGCTGCTCGACGGCCGCCCGGCCGCGCAGGCCGACTACGGCACGCTGCTCGATGTGCGCCCGTATTGGAAGATCTCCACCGACCCGCAACACCCCAACGTCGGCTTCACCGCCACGCTCGATACCCACGCGGTGCCGCCCGGCACGCATTGGCTGGGGCTGCGCCTGCACGGCCACGATGGCAGCGTCGAGGATTGGTGGGAACAGCCCATCACCGTTTTCGCACCTTGATCACGCAATGACCGACGCCCTGACTGTTATGCATCCCATTCCCGTGTCCGGGATTCGAATCGCTGTGCTGGTGCCTTGCCATAACGAGGCGGCAACGGTCGCGTCGGTGGTTGGCGCGTTTGCTGCGGCCCTGCCGGGCGCAGCGATCCATGTGCTGGACAATAATTCCAGCGACGCCACCGCAGCGATTGCAGCGGCGGCAGGCGCGTAGGTATGTCGCGTTGCGTTGCAGGGAAAAGGCAACGTGGTGCGGCGTGGGTTCGCCGATGTGGAGGCCGATATCTACGTGCTGGTCGATGGCGATGCCACTTACGACGCGGCTGCCGCTCCGCTGCTGGTGCGCAAGTTGATCGACGAGCGCCTGGATATGGTGGTCGGCGCGCGGCGCGACCAGCAGCAGGCCGCCTATCGGCCCGGTCATCGCTTCGGCAACGTCCTGCTGACCCGTTGCGCCGGGCTGCTGTTCGGTCGTAGTTTCGACGACATGTTGTCCGGCTATCGCGTGTTCTCGCGGCGCTATGTCAAATCCTTCGCGGCGCATGCGCAGGGCTTCGAAACCGAAACCGAACTGGCCGTGCACGCACTGCAGTTGCGCATGCCGGTGGCCGAGGTCGAAACCGCCTACGGCGTGCGCCCGGAAGGTTCGCAAAGCAAGTTGAATACCTGGCGCGATGGCTGGCGCATCCTCACCACCATTGCCAAATTGTTCAAGGCCGAGCGGCCATTGTTGTTCTTTTCGATCGGTTTTCTGTTCAGCGCCACGCTGTCGATCGTGCTGGCGATTCCGTTGTTCGAAACCTATTTCCAGACCGGTCTGGTGCCGCGCTTTCCCACGGCGATCCTGTGTGTGGCGCTGATGCTGCTGGGGTTCCTATTGCTGGCGTGCGGGCTGATCCTGGACACGGTCACACGCGGACGCGTCGAAGCCAAGCATCTGGCGTATCTGGCCGAGCCGGGCGTCGGCACGCTTGTCGCTTCGCGCGCGCATGGAGCTGCACGCTGATGGCACCCATCGCGACATCGACTCCGGTCAACCGGCGACAGCGGGTGTTGTGCTGGTTAGATCGCCATTTCGGCTTTCATTCGCCACGCCAGATCGTCTCGGCGGCGTTCGTGGTGTTGCTGTTGGGTGCGCTGCTGTCGCTGGGCTTGGGCCAGGACGCCAACTGGGATCTGCGCAACTATCACCTGTATATCGGCGATGCCTGGGCACACGGTCGGCTGGGCGTGGATCTGGCTCCGGCGCAGATGCAGAGTTACTTCAGCCCATTGCTCGATGTGCTGCATGCCTGGTTGATGCTGCAGCTTCCCGGGCCGGTGGCAGGGCTGCTGCTGGGTGCCCTGCATGCGGTGGTGTTCGTGCCGGTGGCGGCAGTGGCATGGCGCATATTGGCCGAGCAATCGCGACGCGCCCAATGGGCGCCGCTGTTTGCAGTGGCCGGCATGTGCAGCGCGGTGTTTCTGTCCGAACTTGGCGGCACCATGGGCGATACCGCCAGCGCGATCCCGGTGTTGACAGCGTTGGCGATCGTGCTCTCGGCGCAAGCGCGGGCGCGTCAGGGCGCGCACGCCTTGCATCTATGGGGCATCGCTGGCGCATTGATCGGTCTGGCTGTCTCGCTCAAGCTCACTAATGCGCTCTACGCGCTGGCACTGGCACCTGCAGTGCTGTGCGATGCCGGGCGCCTGCGCTCGCGCGTGCTTGGCCTGAGTGTGCTCTCCTGCGTTGCGACGCTGGTGTTGTTGCTGGTGGCCTGGCCTTGGTATTTGCAGGTCTGGAAACACTTTGGCAACCCGTTGTTTCCGCAATTCAACGGTGTGTTCAAATCTCCGCTGGCGCAGCCGGTGTCGATCGCCGATGTGCGTTGGTTGCCGCGCAGCATCAGTGAACAGCTGGTCTGGCCGCTGCTGTTTACGTTTAAGCCGCAGCGCATCGGCGATCTTGGCCTGGTGCAGGCAGGGTGGGCGGTGTTGTATGCGGTGGTGCTGGTCGCTGCCGGGCGGACTGTGCTGCGCCGGTCAGTGCGGCCAGTCGGGCTCGAGCGCTCAGCCGCTGTCTTGCTGGTGTTTTTTGGCGTTGCCTACGCGCTGTGGCAGGCAATTTTCAGCATTCATCGCTATCTGGTCGTGTTGGAGCTGCTTGCGCCGATGGTGCTCTGGATCGTGTGCCAGCATGCATTCGCAACACGCGCCAATCGCAATGCCGCCTGGTTGATCGGACTGTGTGCGCTGGTCGCGGTGCTCGGATGGAAGGATTGGGGTCACGAAGCCTGGGCACGTGAGAGTTTTCAGGTGCAGCAACCGGCGTTAGGCGATCCATCTGCGTCCACGGTGTTATTGGTCGGCGACGAGCCGCAATCGTGGCGGGTGCCGCTGCTTCCGCAGCAGGCACGTTATATCGGCGTGGCCACCAATATCTCCGAGACCGATCAGTACCGCCAGCGCGTGCGTGCGTTGATCGCCGAGCGACCGCAGCTCTACGCCATGTTGGGTGCAGCGCGCGATAAGCAGCAGTTGCGTATCGACCGAATGAATCGCTGGGCGAAGCAAGTTGGCTGGGATGTCCAGCCGCAGTGCACGCATCTGCGGTGGTTGGTTGCGCATGGCCTGCGTGCTGAGCTGGAGACCTCGCAGCCAGGCCGCTGCGTGCTCAATGTGCCCAAGGCAAGGGCAATCGACATTGCGGCCGCAGACAGTGCGGTGCGCGGCGCCGTGCAGCAGCGCCTGGCCGCATACGGGCTGACGCTGGATCCCACGCGCTGCCGCACGCTTTCCTCGTACGTGGGGCGGGCGCAGTACCCGTATCAGTTCTGTCAGCTGGCTCGACCCGAGTAGGGTCGTGCCCGCCCACAAGCGTCGCTTGTCTGCAAGGTTAATGCTGAAACAGCCGCCGCGTACGGTTTGCGCTCGTGCACTTCGCATACGCGACGTCCGCCTGTAACCATCACGCGTGCGGCATGCTCAGTCAGGGCAGGTCAAACCCCGCCTGCCGCAACAACCGCGCCAGCGCGATCAGCGGCAGGCCGACCAGTGCGGTGGGGTCTTCCGAGCGGATGGCGTCGAACAGGCTGATACCCAGGCCTTCGCACTTGAAGCTGCCGGCGCAATCCAGCGCTGGCTCGGCGGCCAGGTAGCGCTCGATCTCGGCGGGCGTCAGCGGACGTAGCTGTACTTCGGTGAGATCCTGCGCATGCAAGCTGCGCTCCGGGCCGACCAGGCTCACGGCGGTGTGGAAGCGCACCACGCGGCCGGACATTGCAGTCAGCTGCGCGCGCGCCTGGTCCAGCGTTCCCGGCTTGCCCAGGGCCTGGCCGTCCAGGTCGGCCACCTGATCCGAGCCGATCACCCAGGCATCCGGGACGTGCGCCGCTACCGCTGCAGCTTTCTCCGCAGCAAGACGGCTGGCCAGAGCGCCGGGGATTTCTCCGGGTTGTGCCTGCTCGTCCACCTCCGGCCGGGCGGTGCTGAAATCCAGTTGCAAGCGGCCGAGCAGCTCACGCCGGTAGACGGAAGTTGAGGCAAGGATCAGGCGTGGCATCATGGCGTGCTGTGAAGGGACGGGCAGGGGAGTCTGCCAGCCGCCGCGCCGCGTGGCATGTGTGAATGGGCGCATTTGACACGGAACCTGCGGGTCTTTAACATTCTGCGGCTTATGTCCGCGAACGTACCCGAAATGCTGGATGCTTGGCGGATGGTCGCAGCGCGCAGGCGCTTCGATGGCCGCATCCCGCTCTCTGCGATGACCCGTCTGCAAGGAAGCCTTGTCGATGCCGAGGGCGAATGTGTCTATTCGCTTGAATTCGACCAGGACAATCTGTTGAAGGTCGCTTATGTCGAACTCAGTCTCGATGTCGAGCTGCCGCTGGCGTGCCAGCGCACCCTGCAACGGTTTCTGTATCCGGTGCAAATCAGACAGCGTCTTGGTTTGATCCGTGACGAGGCCGACGAAGCTGCATTGCCGGCCGAATACGAAGCGCTGCTGGTGCCTGAAGATGGCATGCTGCGGGCGGTGGATCTGGTCGAGGACGAGCTGGTGTTGTCGGTACCGGTGGTGCCAATGGCGCCGGGAAGCGAAGTCGTCGAGGCCGAGTGGGTTCCGACCCAGGAAGAGCAAGACAAGGCCAGTCCGTTCGCGGCGCTGGCAGCGTTGAAGAAACAGTAACCGCCGCTGTTAAGGGCGGAAAGACAGGTCGACGCGGGCGTAGAGCGTCCTGTTCGACTCGACAGACAAGTTATCGAACTTAAGTTGGAGCAATCCCATGGCTGTGCAGAAATCCCGAGTCACCCCGTCCCGTCGCGGCCAGCGTCGTTCGCACGATGCCCTGACCGCCAAGCAGCTGTCGACCGATCCGACCAGCGGCGAGATCCATCTGCGTCACCACATCACCGCTGACGGTTACTACCGCGGCAAGAAGGTGATCGCGACCAAGTCGTCGGCCGTCCAAGAAGATTGATCCGTGGCGCCCGCCGCACTCTGCGGCTGGGCGACCCTCGATTCTTCCGGAGCCGTCGGTCACCGCGGCTCTTGCAATAGGAAACAGCATGAGCAAGCGGATCTATTCCAGAATCGCGGGCACGGGTAGCTATTTGCCCGAAAAGGTGTTGACCAACGACGATATGTCCAAGATCGTCGACACCAGCGATGAATGGATCTTCTCGCGCACTGGTATCCGTGAGCGTCATATCGTCGCCGACGACCAGACCACCAGCGATCTGGCGTATTTCGCCTCGCTGAAGGCGATCGAAGCGGCCGGCGTCACCGCCGACGAGATCGACCTGATCGTGGTCGGCACCACCACTCCCGACCTGATCTTCCCGTCCACGGCCTGCCTGTTGCAGGCACGGCTGGGCAATGTCGGTTGCGGTGCGTTCGACGTCAATGCCGCCTGCTCGGGCTTCATTTACGCGCTCAGTGTGGCCGACAAGTTCATCCGCAGCGGTGACGCCAAGACCGTGTTGGTGGTCGGTGCAGAGACGCTGACCCGTATCGTCGACTGGACTGATCGCACCACCTGCGTGCTGTTCGGCGATGGTGCTGGCGCGGTGGTGCTCAAGGCCGACGAAGAAACCGGCATCCTCAGCACCCATCTGCACGCCGATGGCAGCAAGAAAGAGCTGTTGTGGGATCCGGTCGGCGTGTCGGTCGGTTTCGGCGAAGGCAAGAACGGCGGCGGCGTGTTGCTGATGAAGGGCAGCGAGGTCTTCAAGTACGCGGTCAAGGCACTGGACTCGGTGGTCGACGAGACGCTGGCGGCCAATGGCCTGGGCAAGGGCGACCTGGATTGGCTGATCCCGCATCAGGCCAACATGCGCATCATCGAAGCCACCGCCAAGCGCTTGGAGCTGCCGATGAATCAAGTGGTGGTCACCGTGGATCGCCACGGCAACACCTCCTCGGCCTCGGTGCCGTTGGCGCTGGACGAAGCGGTTCGCTCCGGTCGCGTGCAGCGTGGTCAATTGCTGCTGCTGGAAGCGTTCGGTGGTGGATTTACCTGGGGCTCGGCGCTGCTGCGCTACTGAGTTCCGCAGGCATCGTCGCGTCCGCCGGCGATGCCTGACAGCGTCAGGGACGGACCCGTTATGGCAGAACCCATCGTCATCGCCGGACAGCGCGTCTGGCTGAAGCAGTACCGCCGCGACAACCGGGCGGTCTCGCTCGGAGCACTCAATTTTGTCGCCCGCCGCTGGGGCCTGGACGCCTTGCGTCCACCGCCGCACCGTGGCGGCGATGCCGCGCGCGATGTGGAAGCGCGCCGGCTCGGCGAACTGCAGGCGCAAGCGGTCAATGTGCCGCGTGTGGTCGGTTGCGGGCAGGCGGCACTGGTGCTCAGCGACAACGGCCGCTCCTTTGCCAGTTGCCTGCGCGAGGCCGATGCGCCCGAACGCGACCGCCTGATTGCGCTGGCGGTGGCCGCCATTGCCGACGCCCATCGTGATGGCGCGTATTTCGGCCAACCGCTTCCGCGCAACATGACCTTCGACGGGCAGGCGGTCGGCTTCATCGATTTCGAAGAGGATCCGCTGGAAGTGATGGACCTGGCGCAGGCCCAGGCGCGCGACTGGCTGGTGTTTGGCTACGGCGTGGCCAAGTACTACCGCGGCCGCCGCGAGGTGCTGCAGCGGTTGATGACGGGCGCTTTCGATGCGGCCGGCCCGGCCGTGGCGGCGCATGCGCATGTGGTGACCGGACGATTGCAGCGGTTTGCGCAGCTCAGCGGTCGCCTGGGTCGCTCTGCCGGGGCACTGGCGCGCGCCATCCTGGCCATCCACGCGGCGACCTCCTTGGCCGTGGTGCTGGTGCTGGTCATGTGCGTGGACTGGCTGGCCGATGGCGAAATGGACCTGCTCAACGCCTTGCTGTAAGTGTGCCGGCGGTCGCGCTGGCCGGGTCTTGCATACGCGGCAGTACAGACGCCAGGGCGATTTCGCACGTATTATCCCGGCTCGATTTTTGTAGGCAGCAACGCGTGACCGAATCCACTCTCGCCTTCGTGTTTCCCGGCCAGGGCTCGCAGTCCTTAGGGATGCTGGCCGAACTGTCCGAGCTGCATCCGCAGATCCGCGAAACCTTCGCCGAAGCCTCCGAAGGCGCGGGCGTCGACCTGTGGGCGCTGTCGCAGGGCGGCCCGGAAGAGATGCTCAACCGCACCGAATACACCCAGCCGGCCTTGCTGGCCGCGGGCGTGGCGGTGTGGCGGTTGTGGAACGCGCAGCGCGGGCAACGCCCCGCGGTGCTGGCTGGCCACAGCCTGGGTGAATACACCGCATTGGTCGCGGCCGGTGCCTTGTCGCTGCACGACGGTGCGCACCTGGTACGGCTGCGCGGCCAGTTCATGCAGGCCGCCGCGCCCGCCGGTGTCGGCGCGATGGCGGCGGTGCTGGGTGCCGAGGATGCGCTGGTGCTGGAGGTCTGTGCCGAGGCGGCGGGCAGCCAGGTGGTGGTGCCGGCCAACTTCAATTCGCCGGGTCAGATCGTCATCGGTGGCGATGCGGCCGCAGTGGATCGCGCGCTGGCCTTGCTGGCCGAGCGCGGCGTACGCAAGGCGGTCAAGCTGGCGGTGAGCGTGCCTTCGCACACCCCGTTGATGCGCGATGCGGCCAACCAGCTCAGCGAGGCGATGGCCGGCCTGAGCTGGCATGCCCCGCAGATTCCGGTGGTGCAGAACGTGGATGCACGCGTGCACGACGGCAGCGAGGCGATTCGCAGGGCCCTGGCCGAGCAGCTGTATCTGCCGGTGCAGTGGACCGGCTGCGTGCAGGCGCTGGCTGCGCAGGGCATCACCCGGATCGCCGAATGCGGCCCGGGCAAGGTGCTGAGCGGGCTGATCAAGCGCATCGACAAGAGCCTGGATGCGCGTCCTCTGGCCACGCCTGCCGATTACGCTGGCGCGCTTGAGGCGTGGACGCACTGATCCTCCGACGCATACGCCGGTGTCATGCCGGCCTCCCTCAGCGTTCGCAATCACGGTTGCGACGTCCCCCTTCGAGGAAAAGAATTCATGAGCAAGCCACTGCAGGGTGAGATCGCCCTGGTCACCGGCGCCAGTCGCGGGATCGGCGCGGCCATTGCCGACACGCTGGCCGCCCAGGGCGCCACTGTCATCGGCACTGCCACTTCGGCGTCCGGCGCTGCGGCGATCGGCGAGCGCTTGGCCACCCACGGCGGTCACGGGCGCGAACTCGATGTCACCGACGCAACTGCGGTCGATGGCCTGATCGATGCGATCGGCAAGGAGTTCGGGGCGATCTCGATTCTGGTCAACAACGCCGGGATCACCCGCGATAACCTGTTGATGCGGATGAAGGAAGACGACTGGCAGGCGATCATCGACACCAATCTGACCAGCGTGTTCCGCACCTCCAAGGCGGTGATGCGCGGCATGATGAAGGCGCGCAAGGGTCGCATCGTCAACATCGCCTCGGTGGTGGGTGTGACCGGCAATCCCGGGCAGACCAACTATGCCGCCGCCAAGGCCGGCATCATCGCGTTCTCCAAGTCGCTGGCCAAGGAAATCGGCTCGCGCGGGGTCACCGTGAATGTGGTGGCGCCCGGCTTCATCGATACCGACATGACCAAGGCGCTGCCGGACGAGGCCAAGACCGCCTTGCTGCAGCAGATCGCGCTTGGCCACTTGGGACAGCCGGAGGACATCGCCAATGCGGTGGCATTCCTGGCCGGCCCGAGTGCCCGTTACATCACCGGTGAGACCCTGCACGTCAACGGCGGCATGTACATGCCGTGAGCGTGCGGCGCCGGGAGGCGCTAAGTGGCTGATCGGCCGGGAGTTGTGATGCAATGCAACGCTCGGTCGCTTCCACTACACTATCCAACGCGGCCATCGCAGCGGCGATGGCGTTTTTTTCGTACCACCACTACTCCATCCGGAGCGATATCCCAAATGAGCACCATCGAAGAACGCGTCAAGAAAATCGTCGTCGAACAACTCGGCGTCAAGGAAGAGGAAGTCACCACCAGCGCATCGTTCGTCGATGACCTGGGTGCCGACTCGCTGGACACCGTCGAGCTGGTGATGGCGCTGGAAGAAGAGTTCGAGTGCGAGATCCCGGACGAAGAGGCTGAAAAGATCACCTCGGTCCAGCAGGCGATCGACTACGTGAAGGCTCACGTCAAGAGCTGATGCGTTGTTCCTGGCCGCGGCGGCGTGCGTCATGCCGCTGCTGCGTCAGACATTCCATGGGGCCGCTGATGCGGCCCTGTGTTTTTCAGCGTTAATCGCAAACCGCAAGCACCGTTTGTTGCGTGGTGAGGAGATCTGCAATGAGTCGTCGTGTTGTCGTTACCGGCATGGGCATGGTGTCGCCGCTGGGCAATGATCTGGCCACCAGCTGGGATGGAATCATCCACGGGCGCTCAGGCATTGGCCCGATCACGCAGATCGATGCCTCGCAGTTCACCACCAAGATCGCGGGTGAGATCAAGAATTTCGACCCCACGCTTTTTGTGTCCGCCAAGGACGTCAAGAAGATGGATTCGTTCATCCACTACGGCGTCGGCGCTTCGTTCATGGCGCTGGACGATTCCGGGCTGGAGATCGACGAAAGCAATGCCGAACGCGTGGGCGCCATTCTCGGCTCCGGCATCGGCGGGCTGCTCGGTATCGAAGAGCAGACCATCAAATTCCATGAGGGCGGCGCGCGCAAGATTTCGCCGTTCTATGTGCCCAGCACCATCATCAACATGCTGCCCGGCCAGGTGAGCCTGATCAAAGGCCTGAAGGGCCCGACGTTCTCGGCTGTTTCTGCCTGCGCCACCTCCAATCATTCGATCGGCACCGCGATGCGGATGATCCAGTACGGCGATGCCGACGTGATGCTGGCCGGCGGCGCCGAGCGCGGGTCCTCGCCGAGTTCGGTGGGCGGTTTCTGCGCAATGAAGGCGATGTCCACCCGCAACGACGACCCGACCGCCGCCTCGCGCCCCTGGGACAAGCAGCGCGATGGCTTCGTGCTGGGCGACGGCGCCGGCGTTCTGGTGCTGGAAGAATACGAACACGCCAAGGCGCGTGGTGCGCGTATCTATGCCGAGCTGGTCGGCTTCGGCGCCAGCTCCGATGCGTTCCACATGACCGCCCCCAGCGAAGACGGCGAAGGCGCGGCGCGCAGCATGGTTGCGGCGATGCGCGATGCCAAACTCAACCCCGAGCAGATCGGTTACCTCAACGCGCACGGCACCTCCACGCCGCTGGGCGATCTGGCCGAGACGATGGCAATGAAGCGCGCATTGGGCGACCACGCCTACAAGACCATGGTCAGTTCGACCAAGTCGATGACCGGTCATCTGCTCGGCGCGGCCGGCGGCGTGGAAGCGATCTTCTCGGTGATGGCGCTGCATACCGGCATCATCCCGCCGACCATCAACCTGGAAGAGCCCAGCGAAGGCTGCGACCTGGATTACGTGCCGAACGTGGCGCGCGAAGTGCAGGTGGACGCGGTGATGTCCAACGGCTTCGGCTTCGGCGGCACCAACGGTACGCTGGTGTTCAAGCGCCTCTGAGTTGGCGGGCCGTTCTTTTTACGGAGAACGGCACGCAAGCTAGTTTTAGCCGCCGCGCGCGACGCGTCCGCGCGGCCTGATTTCTGATTCACAGCCCGATTCCATCGTCGCTCGCCCTCTGCAGTTGCAGCAGGGCGGCGCGCTCTAGCACCCTACGCCAAACCAGGCCGATGACGCTCACCAGATCCCTGCATGCGGACATCGACCTGCTGGCGCTGCATCGGCTGGCGCCGCAGCGCTATCCGGCCTTGCTCGAATCCACCGCCTTCGGTACCGAGCACGGTCGCTGGGATGTCTTGCTGCTTGCAGAAGGTGCCAGTCTGCGGCTCGACGCCGATGGGCACACGCGCGATGGCGACGGACGCGTGCTGGAAGGCGGCTTTCTGGCTGCGCTGGATGCAGCCTGGCGAGCCGAGCGCGTGCCGCACGATGCGACAAGTCCGTGGCCATTTCGTGGCGGCTGGGCGGTGTTGCTGGATTACGAACTGGCCACGCAGGTCGAGCCGATTCTGCAGTTGCCCGCGCGCGAGGATCACTTGCCGACAGCGCTCGCCTTGCGTGCGCCGGCCGCGGTGTTGCGCGATCGGGTAGATGGCCATTGCATCGCACTGGCCGAGCCGGGGCGCGAAGACTTGCTGGCGCGCATCGCTGAAGACATCGCCGCCTGCGCCGCATTGCCGCCGTTGCCTGAGTGGGTTGCGCCGGTCGCCATCGAAGAAGACGTGCCGGAGCGTTTCATCGATGCAGTGGAACGCGTGCTCGCCTATCTGCGCGCTGGCGACGTGTTTCAGGCCAATATCTCGCGCGCCTGGCATGCGGTATTCGCTGCTGCGGTCGATCCGGCTGCATTGCATGCGCGACTGCGCGCCGCCAACCCCGCACCGTTTGCCGGCCTATTTGTGGCGGCAGGACGCGCGGTGGTGAGTTCATCGCCGGAGCGACTGGTGTCGGTGCAGGGCGATGTGGTGCAGACGCGCCCGATCGCCGGCACCCGTGCGCGCTTTGCCGGCGACGACGATGCCGCACGCATCCGCGAGCTGGTCGGCCACCCGAAGGAACGCGCCGAGCACGTCATGCTGATCGATCTGGAGCGCAACGACCTGGGCCGCATCTGTGCGCCCGGAACGGTGGAAGTGGACGAGCTGATGGGCGTGGAAAGCTACGCGCATGTGCACCACATCGTCAGCAATGTGCGCGGCCGCCTGCGCGCCGAGGTCACGCCCGGCGAGGTGATCGCAGCGGTGTTTCCCGGCGGCACCATTACCGGCTGCCCAAAGGTTCGCTGCATGCAGATCATCGCCGAGCTCGAATGCACCGCACGTGGCGCCTATACGGGTGCGTTCGGCTGGCTCAATCGCGATGGCGACATGGATCTGAATATCCTGATCCGCACCGCCGAAGTGGCCGGGAGCCAGGTGCATTTCCGCACCGGGGCCGGGATCGTGGTGGACTCGGATCCGCAGCGCGAGCTGGACGAAACCCGCGCCAAGGCGCGTGGCGTGCTGCGCGCCTTGGACCAGGCATGAGCGCTTCAACGGGACATCACCGGCGCGCGGTATCCTGCGCGGCGCTGGGGCAATGACGAGGTACGTGTGGCGGTGACTGGCAAACGTGGATGTCTGGCCGTGCTGGGCACGGCACTGTTGCTCGCGGCGCTGCTGGCGATTGCGGCTGTGGTGGCGTGGCGGCATTACCTGCACTTCGCCGAGACACCGGTGAGCGCGAGCGCGCCCAGCGTGGTGATTGCGCCCGGCGATTCGCTCAAGGCCACGCTGCGCAAGTTGCGCGCCGTCGGCGTGGCGCAGGGCACCGACCTGGAATGGCAGTTGCTCGCGCGCCAGGTCGATGCGGCCGGCAAACTCAAGGTGGGCGAATACGCGCTGGCGCCGGCTCTCTCGCCGCGCGAGTTGCTCGAACGCATGCGCCAGGGCCGGGTGATCCAGTACCGCTTCACGATCGTGGAAGGCTGGAATTTCCGTCAGCTACGCGCTGCGCTGGCGACCGCCACGCCGCTGCAGCAATCCATCGGCGCGCTGGACGATGCGGCGCTGATGGCGCGGCTGGGTTTCGCCAACCAGCATCCGGAAGGCCGCTTCCTGCCGGAAACCTATCTCTACCAGCGCAGCGACAGCGATCTGGACGTGCTCAAGCGCGCGCATGTGGCGATGGACAAGGCGTTGGCGCAGGCCTGGGAGCAGCGCGCCCCCGATCTGCCGCTCGGCTCGCCGGAGCAGGCGCTGATCCTGGCCTCGATCATCGAAAAAGAAACCGCGCTGGGCTCCGAGCGACCGCTGATCGCCGGTGTGTTCCTGCGCCGCCTGCAGCTGGGCATGAAGCTGCAGACCGATCCCACCGTGATCTACGGCATCGGCAGCAGCTACGACGGCAATATCCGCCGTCGCGATCTGACCACCGATACGCCGTACAACACGTACACGCGTACCGGCCTGACCCCGACCCCGATCGCCATGCCGGGCCGTGAAGCCTTGCTGGCAGCGGTGCGCCCGGCGCCCGGCCAGGCGCTGTACTTTGTCGCGGTCGGCGATGGCACCGGCGCGCATGCGTTCTCGGCCACGCTGGCCGAGCACAATGCGGCGGTGGCGCGTTACCTGCAGCGCCGCCGCCTGCCGCAACCGGAGTCCACTCCATGACCACTACGTTCTCGCCCTGGCAACAGCGCGCCTACGATCAGACGCTGGCGGCACTGGACGCCGGCCGCCTCGGGCATGGCTTGCTGATCTGCGGGCCGGATGGCCTGGGCAAGCGCGCGGTCGCGCTGGCACTGGCCGAGCACGTGCTGGCCAGCTCGCCGGACCCGGCGCTGGCGCAGCGCAGCCGGCAGCTGATCGCGGCCGGGACCCACCCGGACCTGCAGTTGATCTCGTTCATTCCCAACCGCACCGGCGACAAGCTGCGCACCGAGATCGTGATCGAGCAGGTGCGCGAGATTTCGCAGAAGCTCTCGCTGACCCCGCAGTACGGCATCGCGCAGGTGGTGATCGTGGACCCGGCCGATGCGATCAATCGCGCTGCCTGCAACGCCTTGCTCAAGACACTGGAGGAACCCTCGCCGGGTCGCTACCTGTGGCTGATCAGCGCGCAGCCGGCGCGCTTGCCGGCGACCATCCGCAGCCGCTGCCAGCGCCTGGAATTCAAGCTGCCGCCCGCGCACGAGGCGCTGGCCTGGTTGCTGTCGCAAGGCGTTGGCGAGCGGGCTGCACAGGAAGCGCTGGAGGCCGCACGCGGCCATCCGGGGCTCGCCGCGCAGTGGTTGCGCGAAGATGGCCTGGCGGTACGTCGCACGGTGGCGCAGGACCTGGAGCAGATCGCCGCCGGGCGCGCCAGCGCAGTGGATGTTGCGCAGCGCTGGACCAACGACGGCCAGGCCGACCAGCGTCTGCGCCACGCCGCCGACCTGGCGCTGGCACAGGCATCGGCCGGCTTGACCGATCCATCGCGGTTGCACAAGCTGGCGACCTGGTTCGACGCCGCCAATCGCACGCGCGATCTGCTGCGCACCACCGTCCGCGCCGATCTGGCGGTGACGGAATTGTTGCTGTCCTGGCGCGAGGGAGAGCGTCCGGTACGTTCTAGGGGAACTCGATGAGTGCAATGAATGCACGCCAAGGCATTTTGTCGCTGGCGCTGAAGGACAAACCGGCGCTCTACAGCGCCTACATGCCGTTCGTGAAAGGCGGCGGCATCTTCGTGCCCACGCCCAAGCGCTACATGCTCGGCGACGAAGTGTTCCTGCTGCTGACGCTGCCGGACTCCAGCGAGCGCCTGCCGGTCGCCGGCAAGGTCATCTGGACCACACCCGCCGGCGCGCAGGGCAACCGCGCTGCCGGTATCGGCGTGCAGTTTCCGGATGGCCCGGAAGGCGAGGCGGTGCGCAACAAGATCGAGACGCTGCTGGCGGGGTTGACGACTTCGGATAAGCCGACGCATACGATGTGACGCGTGTGCGTGTGCGTGTGCGTGTGCGTGTGCGTGTGCGTGTGCGTGTGCAGTGCGGTGTGGCGCAGCCGCGTGTGCGTGATCGCCCTCGTCTTCAAGCGGGTCATCGAAGGGAACGGGCGTTTGAACCGCACGGAATCCGCCGCCCCGAGGTCGCTGCCAAGTAGCCGGAACGCCGCACCCACTCACCGGAACGGGGCGTTTTCGACCGCAGCGCCACCGCCGGGGATGAACCTGTTGACGATCGCCACAGCTGCCCTATAATGTGCGGCTCGCGTCACCGGGCGGTTAGCTCAGCGGTAGAGCATTGCCTTCACACGGCAAGGGTCACAAGTTCGAACCTTGTACCGCCCACCATCGAAATCCAGTTGCAGACAAGGGTTTCAGCGCGAGAAGAAAAGAGCCGGCCAAGTGCCGGCTTTTTGTTGTCCTGCAACTGTCCTGCAAGGCGTTGGGCATGTGTTTCAGTTGAAGCATTTATGCCGCCTGACAGAGGTGCCGTCGACTCGGTGTGGCTGTCCAATGCTGCGTTTGGCGGGTGTCGCCGGCGGCGCGGATGGGCAGGGATTACGCGTAGTGGTAGCGCGCCTGAGCAATCAACAGGATGCCGTTCTCGGCCTTGTAAACGATCCGGTGTTCGTCGTTGATGCGGCGCGACCAATAGCCCGCCAACGCGTGGCGCAACGGTTCGGGTTTGCCGATGCCCTGGAAAGGATCGCGCTGAATGGCCTTGATCAACTCGTTGATGCGCTTGAGCATCTTCCTGTCGGTCTGTTGCCAGTAGAGGTAGTCCTCCCAGGCATTGTCAGCAAACTGCAGAATCACTCAGCCAGGTCCCTTTCCTTGCCGCGACCGGCCTCAAGCTGGGCAATGGATTCCAGCAGCCGTTGCGCGCTCTTCGGGCTGCGCAGCAGGTAAGCGGTCTCTTCCATGGCCTTGTAGTCTTCCAGCGACAACATGACTACGGCGCGCTCACCGCTGCGTGTAATGATCACCGGCTCATGGTCATTGACGACACGGTCCATGGTGTCGGCCAGAGAGGCACGCGCGGCGCTGTAGGTGATGGTGTCCATGAGATGATCCAGATATGTACAGGAAATTGTACGTATGCGTCCGGGAGAGTCAACTGTCCAGTCTGCTGGCCTCCGAACTGGTCCAACGTCCCTGACCGTCATGCTATTCCGGTTGTGCCTGCTTCTTGCGGGCCAGCGAATGAATCGCCATCCTGCAACACCCCCGCGTTGAAAAAGGAGTGGCGATGAAGACGCTGCTTGGAAGTGCTTTGGTTGCGATGGTGTTGCTGGCCGGCTGTGCCCGCGATGTGGGCGAGCAGTACGTGGGCAAGTGGGTCAACGTGAAGTCGCAGAAGAACGTGCTCAGCATCGAGCACAATGGCGAGAGCTTCATCATTCGCGATACCACGCCGGAGTTGTTGGGCAGCGGCGTCAAGACAAAGAATCATCCGGCGATCTTGAATAAGGGCGTACTGCAGGTGTCCAGCGCGGATGGCACCGTGAATTACGCGATCGATCAGGCGACCGGCCATTTGAGCACGGGCGATAGCGAGTACACGCGGGTCAAGTGATCGCTACGCGCTCCTTCAACGTGCGTGCGCTGGATCGAGCGGTGTTGCATGGGCGACGTGATCGCATCGCCACCGTAGCAGCGACTGGGTCATTTGGAATGTGTCGTTAGTTTTTGACCGTTGACCGCGAGTCTTGCGTTCTCAAAGACTCGCTGCCAAAGCCCAGCGTTTGTGTCCTGAACAAGCGATGCCATAGCCCGCAGCTGCGTCTTAAGCACACGAAGCCGAAGTGTGCGTTTGCATCTCAAGCATGCGATGCCAAGGACTGCGCCTGCATCCAGCGCCACAAGGTGGTGCGCGAGACGCCAAGTGCTTGAGCGGCAAGGGCGCGATTGCCGTTTGCTCGCTCGAGCGCTGCACCTACTGCTGCTGCAGTGAGTTGCATGCGTGAGGCTGCAAGATCGGTGTGTTGGACAGCTTCTATGCTGTCGCCAAGGTGTATGTCGAATAGCTCTGGCGCCCAGCTTTCCAATTGATCCAGGCTCAGGTGGTCGTGTGGCTGTGCCTTCCAGTGGATACACAGGCGTTCGACCAGATTACGTAGTTCGCGCACGTTGCCTGGCCATGCGTGCTGTTGCAGCCGCTGCAATGCTGTCGGTGTCAGTGGCGAAGGGATACTGCCGAGTTGCTGGAAGTAATGCGTTAGCAACAAGGCGATTTCGTTGGGTCGGTTGCGCAGCGGCGGCAGTGCGATACGCAGCGCTGCCAGCCGATAAAACAGATCGCGGCGGAAGCGTCCTTGTTCGACCAGTGTCTGCAGCGGTTGCAGGCTGGCGGCGACGACGCGCACGTCGACAGCGACCGGCAGCGTGGCGCCGACACGTAGCACTTCGCGCTCTTCCAGTACGCGCAGTAAGCGTGTCTGCAGCGGCATCGGCAGTTCGCCGATTTCGTCGAGAAACAAGGTGCCGTCCTGCGCGGCTTCGATCAGGCCGATGTGCCCGCCGCGGCGGGCGCCGGTGAATGCACCGTCGCTATAGCCAAACAATTCCGCTTCCAGCAGCGATTCGCTGATGGCGCCGCAGTTGATGGCGACGAAACGGCCGCGCCGTCGGCTGCCGGCATGCAACTGGCGCGCGACCAGTTCCTTGCCGGTGCCGGTCTCGCCGCTGATCAATACGGTGCCCGGATGCGGGGCGTACAGCTGCACCAACGCGCGCACGTGCGCCATTGGGTTGTCTTCGCCAAGCAATGCATCGGTGCGGCGAGCGCGATGTGTGCCGGTGCGGCCGGTAGGGCGATCGTTACTGGGCGCGGTGCCCAAGGCGATGGCGTGTTCAAGCGCCAGGCGTACCGACTCTGCCGAATACAACAGCACGCCGGGCAGGCCGGCCTGTTCGGCGAAATCGATCGCCATGCCGGTGCCGACGATGACCTGGATACCGCTGGCGCGCAGGTCGGCGATGCAATCGCGCGCGTCCTCGGCGGTGACGAAACGGCGGTGTTCGATGTCGAGATCGAAGCTGTCCTGGAAGGCGCGGAACGAGGGCACATCGGTGGCGTGGGTGACCACGCCAATGCGCGGCGCGATACGCCGTGCGCGCGCCAGCGCTTCCATTAGATCGAACCCGGTGGCCTGGATCGGCGCCAGCGGCAGCGCAAGCCGGCTGCGCAGATAGGCGGCGTTGGAGCCGCCGGCGACCAGCACGTCGCAGCGCTCGCGGCGCAGACGCTGGCCGATGACCTCCACCGCTTCGGCAAAGCCGAGATTGATCTGCTCGATGCGCGCGCGCTGGTCGAACTCGGGGATGACATCGGCCAGCAGGCCGGTCAGACGCGAGACGCTGACGGTCCAGACCACAGGTGATGAGACGTCGGAAGGCTCGGGGATGGAGGGCGTGCGCATCATGCAGTCGCGTTTCAATGACGTTTCATGCTGCTCCACACGTTACGGATTTGCAACAAATTGAAATGGTCTCGGCAGTCAAATCAAAGGGTTACAGTTGGCACGCCACTTGCGCTCATCACCACATCCCAATCCAGGAACCGCCATGACGCTTTCGCCCCCCGCTTCCGCCGGCACGCGCTTCCGCGCCGCGCTGGCTGCCGAATCGCCGCTGCAGGTGATCGGCGCGATCAACGCCAACCATGCGTTACTGGCCCAGCGCGCCGGATACCAGGCCATTTACCTGTCTGGCGGGGGTGTGGCGGCTGGCTCGTTGGGACTGCCGGATCTGGGCATCAATACGCTGGAAGACGTGCTGATCGACGTGCGCCGCATCACCGATGTCTGCGAGCTACCGTTGCTGGTGGATGTGGACACCGGCTTCGGGCCGAGCGCGTTCAATATCGAGCGCACCATCAAGTCGCTGATCAAGGCGGGTGCGGCCGGCTGCCATATCGAAGACCAGGTCGGCGCCAAGCGCTGCGGCCACCGGCCGGGCAAGGAGATCGTCAGCCAGGCCGAGATGGTCGACCGGGTCAAGGCGGCAGCCGATGCCAAGACCGATGCGGCGTTCTTCCTGATTGCACGCACCGATGCGATCCAGATGGAAGGCGTGGATGCGGCGATCGAACGTGCGATCGCCTGCGTGGAAGCCGGTGCCGACGGCATCTTTGCCGAAGCCGCGTACGACCTGGACACCTATAAGCGTTTTGTCGATGCAGTGCGCGTGCCGGTGCTGGCCAACATCACCGAATTCGGCAAGACGCCGCTGTTTACCCGCGACCAACTTGCGCAGGCCGGCGTGGCGATCCAGCTGTTTCCGTTGTCCGCATTTCGTTCGGCCAACAAGGCGGCCGAGGCGGTCTACACCGCGATTCGTCGCGACGGTCATCAACAGGCCGTGCTCGAAAGCATGCAGACACGCGAAGAACTGTACGAACGCATCGGTTACCACGGCTACGAGCAGCGTCTGGATGCGCTGTTTGCGCGCAAAGGCGCATGATCGCGCTCTGCTGCGCGCACGTTTCGCCACCTCATCCGTGGCACCGCAACACGACATAGTTTGGGAGCTCATCGCATGAACGACACCGTCAATCCCGGTTTCAAGCCGAAAAAATCCGTCGCATTGTCCGGTACTGCTGCCGGCAACACCGCGTTGTGTACGGTGGGCCGCAGCGGCAACGATCTGCATTACCGCGGCTACGACATTCTCGATCTGGCCACCACCAGCGAGTTCGAGGAAATCGCCTATCTGCTGGTGCATGGCAAATTGCCCAACAACGGCGAATTGCGCGGCTACAAGGCCAAGCTGCGCTCGCTGCGTGGCGTGCCGGCTGCGGTGAAAGCGGCGCTGGAGCAATTGCCGCCGTCGGCACACCCGATGGATGTGATGCGCACCGGTGTCTCGGTGCTGGGCTGCCTGCAGCCGGAGAAGGACGACCATAATCATCCCGGTGCGCGCGATATCGCCGACAAGCTGATGGCTTCGCTGGGCTCGATGTTGCTCTACTGGTATCACTACAGCCACAACGGCAGGCGCATCGAGGTGGAAACCGACGATGATTCGATCGGTGGGCACTTCCTGCACTTGCTGCACGGCTTCGCGCCGAAGGAGACGTGGGTGCGTGCGATGCACACCAGCCTGATCCTGTACGCCGAGCATGAGTTCAATGCCTCCACGTTCGCGTGCCGCGTGATTGCCGGCACCGGCAGCGACATGTATAGCGCCATCGCTGGCGGCATCGGTGCGTTGCGCGGGCCAAAGCATGGCGGCGCCAACGAGGTGGCATTCGACATACAGAAGCGTTATGACACGCCGGATGAGGCCGAGGCCGACATCAAGGCACGCGTGGAGCGCAAGGAAGTAGTGATCGGCTTTGGACATCCGGTCTACACCGTGTCCGATCCGCGCAACAAGGTGATCAAGGAGGTGGCGCGCGAGCTATCCGGCGAGCAGGGCAGCCGCAAGATGTACGACATTGCCGAGCGGCTGGAGACGGTGATGTGGGACATCAAGAAGATGTTCCCGAATCTGGATTGGTTCAGTGCGGTGAGCTATCACATGATGGGCGTGCCGACGGCGATGTTTACGCCGCTGTTCGTGCTGGCGCGTACTGCCGGGTGGAGCGCGCACATCATCGAGCAGCGCATGGACGGCAAGATCATTCGTCCCTCGGCCAATTACACCGGCCCGGAAGATCAGGCCTTCGTACCGCTGGATCAACGCTCCTGAGGACGCGCCAGCGGTTGGCTTGATCCGCCACGATCGCCTTCATCCAACGAAGGCGATCAGGCGATGGCAACCGCAACGAGAGATGGCAGTCCCCCCACACGCCGGAAATCATGAATCCGATTCCCGATTCCCGATTCCCGATTCCCGATTCCCGATTCCCGATTCCCGAATCCCGATTCCCGAATCCCGAATCCCGAATCCCGAATCCCGAAATACCCCCCGCCCGCTTCGATATCGCCAGCCATGAACAGCCAGTACCGCAAGCCCCTGCCGGGCACCTCGTTGGACTACTTCGATGCACGCGCCGCCGTGGACGCGCTGCAACCCGGCGCCTACGCAACGCTGCCATACACAGCGCGCGTGCATGCCGAAAACCTGGTGCGGCGTGCCGAGCCGCAACTGCTGGAGGCGTACCTGCGCCAGCTGATCGAGCGCAAGCGCGACCTGGATTTCCCGTGGTTTCCGGCGCGCGTGGTGTGCCACGACATTCTAGGGCAGACCGCGTTGGTCGACCTGGCCGGCTTGCGCGATGCGATCGCCGAGCAGGGTGGCGACCCGGCGCAGGTCAATCCGGTGGTGCCGGTGCAGTTGATCGTCGATCACTCGCTGGCGGTGGAATACGCCGGTTTCGACAAGCAGGCCTTCGCCAAGAATCGCAGCGTGGAAGATCGCCGCAACGCCGACCGCTTCCACTTCATCGAATGGACCAAGCGCGCATTCGAAAACATGGAAGTGATTCCGCCGGGCAACGGGATCATGCATCAGATCAATCTGGAGAAGATGTCGCCGGTGATCTACACACTCGATGGCGTGGCGTTCCCCGATACCTGCGTAGGCACCGACAGTCACACCCCGCATGTGGATGCGCTGGGTGTGATCGCAGTGGGCGTGGGCGGGCTGGAAGCGGAAAACGTGATGCTGGGGCGCGCCTCGTGGATGCGCTTGCCCGACATCATCGGTGTTGAGTTGCTGGGCAAGCCAGCGCCCGGTATCACCGCCACCGACATCGTGTTGGCGTTGACCGAGTTTCTGCGTCAGCAACGAGTGGTCGGCGCGTATCTGGAGTTCTATGGCGCCGGTGCCAGCGCGTTGACCATTGGCGACCGCGCGACCATCTCCAACATGACGCCGGAGTTCGGTGCCACCGCGGCGATGTTCTATATCGACCAGCAAACGCTGGACTATTTGCGTCTGACCGGGCGCGAAGACGCGCAGATTGCGTTGGTGGACACCTACGCACGCCAGACCGGCTTGTGGGCGGACGACTTGGTCACCGCGCAGTACGAGCGCGTGCTGCAGTTCGATTTGGCCAGCGTGGTGCGCAACATGGCCGGGCCGTCCAATCCGCATAAGCGGGTGGCGACCAGCGAGCTGGCCGAGCGCGGTATTGCCGCCACGTGGGAAGACGTGCCAGGCCAGATGCCCGATGGCGCAGTGATCATCGCGGCGATCACCTCGTGCACCAACACCTCCAACCCACGCAACGTCATCGCCGCCGGTTTGCTGGCGCGTAATGCAAATGCACGTGGACTGACGCGCAAACCGTGGGTGAAAAGTTCGCTGGCGCCAGGCTCCAAAGCGGTGCAGTTGTATCTGGAAGACGCCGGCTTGCTGAGCGAGCTGGAACAACTGGGCTTCGGCATCGTGGCGTTCGCGTGCACCACCTGCAATGGCATGAGCGGCGCGCTGGATCCGGTGATCCAGCAGGAGATCATCGACCGCGATCTGTATGCAACAGCAGTGTTGTCGGGCAACCGGAATTTCGACGGGCGCATCCATCCGTATGCCAAGCAGGCGTTTCTGGCATCGCCGCCGTTGGTGATCGCCTATGCCATCGCCGGTACGGTGCGCTTCGATATCGAAAAAGATGTGCTGGGCATCGATGCCGATGGCGTGGCGGTGACGCTCAAGGATCTGTGGCCCAGCGATGCGGAGATCGATGCGGTGGTGGCGCGCAGCGTCAAGCCGGAGCACTTTCGCAGCGTCTACGACCCGATGTTCAAGCGCAGTGTGGGGCAGGGCATGCAGGTGAGCCCGCTGTACGCCTGGCGGCCGACCAGCACCTACATCCGTCGCCCGCCGTATTGGGAAGGCGCGCTGGCCGGTGCGCGCACATTGCATGGCATGCGTCCGCTGGCGGTGCTGGGCGACAACATCACCACCGATCATCTGTCGCCGTCGAATGCGATCCAGGCGGGCAGTGCCGCTGGCGAATACCTTGCGCAGATGGGCGTGCCGGAAGAAGACTTCAACTCCTACGCCACCCATCGCGGCGACCACCTCACCGCGCAGCGCGCCACCTTCGCCAACCCCAAACTGGTCAACGAAATGGCGGTGGTCGATGGACAGATCACTGCCGGCTCGCTGGCGCGTCTGGAGCCGGAAGGGCAGGTGCTGCGCATGTGGGAGGCGATCGAAACCTACATGACGCGCAAGCAGCCGCTGATCATCATTGCCGGTGCCGATTACGGCCAGGGCTCCTCGCGCGACTGGGCCGCCAAGGGCGTGCGTCTGGCCGGCGTGGAGGTGATCGTGGCCGAAGGCTTCGAGCGGATTCACCGCACCAACCTGATCGGCATGGGCGTATTGCCGCTGGAGTTCAAGCCGGGCACCGATCGCAAGACGCTGGGCATCGACGGCAGCGAAACCTTCGATGTGATGGGCGAACGCACGCCCGGCGCTACGCTGACGCTGTCGATCCATCGGCGCAACGGCGAGCAGTTGCAGGTGCCGGTGACGTGCCGGCTGGATACTGCCGAAGAAGTGTCGATCTACGAGGCCGGTGGCGTGCTGCAACGCTTTGCGCAGGATTTTTTGGAGAGCCGGGAATCGGGAGCCGGGAATCGAGATGCGTTGAAAGCGACATCGGCATCGCAAGCACATTAGCGTCCATGGCTCCCGGCGTCGTACTGCCGCTCTAATCCCCAATCCCAATCCCGGCCTTCACCCATGACCCATCTCCCCCAACTCCGCATCCCCGCCACCTATATGCGCGGCGGTACCAGCAAGGGCGTGTTCTTTCGCCTGCAGGATTTGCCTGCCGCCGCGCAGCAGCCTGGTCCTGCGCGCGATGCGTTGTTGTTGCGGGTGATCGGTAGCCCCGATCCGTATGCCAAGCAGATCGATGGCATGGGTGGGGCGACCTCCAGTACCAGCAAGAGTGTGATTGTCTCTGCAAGCACGCGCGCCGGGCACGATGTGGATTATCTGTTCGGGCAGGTGGCCATCGACAGCGCGTTCGTGGACTGGAGCGGCAACTGCGGCAATCTGTCGGCGGCGGTGGGGCCGTTTGCGATTGCCAATGGCCTGATCGACCCCGCGCGGGTGCCGCGCGATGGTGTGGCGACGGTGCGGATCTGGCAGGCAAATATCGGCAAGACCATCGTGGCGCATGTGCCGATGACCGATGGCCAGGTGCAGGAAACCGGCGACTTCGAACTGGATGGGGTGACCTTTCCGGCGGCCGAAGTGCAGCTGGAATTTCTCGACCCGGCCGATGCTGCAGAAGGCGAGGGCGGGGCGATGTTCCCCACCGGCAAGCTGATCGATCAGTTGGAGATTCCTGGCCTGGGCACGATCGCTGCAACGATGATCAATGCCGGCATCCCGACCATCTTCGTCAACGCGCGCGATCTGGGCTACATCGGCACCGAGTTGCAGGAGGCGATCAATGGCGACCCGCGCGCGCTGACGATGTTCGAAACATTACGTGCGCACGGTGCGCTAAGGATGGGCTTGATTGCGAAGGTGGAAGACGCAGCGATACGGCAGCACACGCCGAAGGTGGCGTTTGTCGCGCCGCCGGCCGATTACACCGCGTCCAGCGGCAAGCTGGTGCACGCGGCCGAACTCGATCTGCTGGTGCGCGCGATGTCGATGGGCAAGTTGCATCACGCGATGATGGGTACTGCGGCGGTGGCGATCGGCACGGCAGCCGCTGTGCCGGGCACGTTGGTCAATCTTGCAGCGGGCGGCGCGACGCGCTCGGCGGTGCGCTTCGGGCATCCGTCTGGCACGTTGCGCGTTGGCGCCGAGGCGCAATTGGTGGATGGCCAGTGGCAGGTGACCAAGGCGCTGATGAGCCGCAGTGCGCGGGTGCTGATGGAAGGTTGGGTGCGGGTGCCGGGTGATGTTGTGCAGGCACAGTGATCGGCGCCAAGCGTCATGGAATGCCGCCGCCACCGCTGGCGATGTCAGCGCCTTTCCCCATGATTGGAACAGCAGGCTCAAGCCTCCTTTTCTAGGCGACCCATTACCAAGCGCCGGGCCTGAGACCCAGTACGCACCAACGCACAAATTGCACGGCCGCGTTGCATTAATTCGAACGCCTTTTCGAATTCCGAAAACTTTTTCGCACGCGCTCTGCCAAATTTGTGTAAATCGTGTTAATTCTGTTGCAACGCGGCATGCAGATCAGGCCGTTCCGCCACCAGAATTCGGAGTCTTTCCCATGTCCGCCAGCCGGTCGCTCAAGATCAGCGCGCTCGCCGTTGCCGTCGCTTCCCTTCTTCCGTTCCATGCCGCTGCCCAGCAGGCGCCCAGCGACGATGGTGTCGTGCGTCTGGACGCGGTCAAGGTCACGGTCGAACGCCGTTCGGAAGACTCCAAGGACGTGCCGGTGTCGGCATCGGTGCTGCGCCCGGAATTTCTGGACGCCATCTCCACCAGCGGCTCGGATATTCGCGTGCTCGCCGGCAAGGCGCCCAGCCTCAATATCGAATCGTCCAACGGCCGTGTGTTCCCGCGCGTGTACATCCGCGGCTACGGCAACACCGATTTCAACACCTACGCCTCGCAGCCGGTATCGCTGATCTATGACGACGTGGTGCAGGAAAATGCCTTCTTGAAGGGCTTCCCGATCTTCGATCTGGAAGGCCTGGAAGTGCTGCGCGGCCCGCAGGGCACGCTGTTCGGCCGCAATACGCCGGCCGGTGTGGTCAAGTTCAACTCGGTCAAGCCGACCATCGGCGCCAACGACGGCTACGCCAGCCTGTCGTACGGCACCTACGGCACCATGACGCTGGAAAGCGGCCTGAGCATCGCGATGGGCGAGCATTGGGCGGCGCGTCTGTCCACGCTGGGCCAGCGCCGCGACGATTGGGTGGAAAACAGCGACGGCCGCGATCTGGAAGGCTATACCGACTCGGCCGTGCGCCTGCAGCTGCTGTACCAGGCCAGCGACGATTTCAGCGCGCTGTTCAACGCGCATGCGCGTCACCTAGACGGCACTGCACGGTTGTTCCGCGCCAACATCATCCAGCCCGGCACCAACCAGTTGGTGGACGGCTTCGACGAAGAAAAGTCCTTCATCGACGGCGCCAATAACCAGGAACTGCAGACCTACGGCGGCAGCGCCAATCTGACCTGGGACCTGGGCGACATCGCACTGCACTCGATCACCGCCTACGAAGGCATCGGCAAGTACTACAGCCGCGGCGATATCGACGGCGGCTTCGGCGCGGTGTTCGCACCGCCGTCCGGCCCGGGCGTGATTCCGTTCCCGGTGGAAACCGCCGGCGGCATCAAGAGCCTGGACCAGTACAGCCAGGAAGTGCGTGCCGAATCGCAGTACGAAGGCCCGCTCAACTGGCAGGCCGGCCTGTACTACTTCCATGACGATGTGGAAGGCGAAAACTACACCTACAACACCTTCAGCGGCGGTGATCTGGCCAGCTACCAGCTGACCCGCCAGCGCAACACTTCGTGGGCGGCGTTCGGTTCGTTGAACTACGCGGCCACCGATCGCCTGAACCTGCGCGCCGGCATCCGCTACACCTACGACAAGAAGACCTTCGACGTGCTGGCGCTGGATCGCGTCACGCTGGTCGAGCCGTCCAGCGGCGAGACCGACAACTCCAAGGTCACCGGCGATCTGGCGGCGACGTTCTCCATCAACGACGACGTCAACGTGTACGCACGTGCGGCACGCGGTTTCCGTGGCGCCAGCTTCGGCGTGCCCTCGGGCACCGCGCCGCTGACCGTGGCCGAGCCGGAGACGGTGGATTCGTTCGAGATCGGCATCAAGTCGGATCTGTTCGACAACCGCGCGCGTCTGAGCTTCGACATCTACGATTTCCGCGTCAAGAACCAGCAGCTCACCGCAGTGGGCGGCGTCTCCAACGACGTGCGTCTGCTCAACGCCGACAAGACCAAGGCGCGCGGTGCCGAGTTCGACTTCGAAGCGCTGATCACCCAGAACCTGCGCGTCACCGCCGGTGGCGCCTACAACTGGACCCGCATCGACGACCCGAGCCTGTCGGTGGGCGTGTGCCGCACCTGCACCGTGACCGACCCGCTCAATGCGGCCGGCAACGCGCTGATCGACGGCAACGATCTGCCGCAGGCATCCAAGTGGATGGCCAACGCCACGCTGCGTTACGGCATCCCGATGGGCAACGACGGCGAGCTGTTCTTCTACACCGACTGGTCCTACCGCAGCGAAGTGAATTTCTTCCTATACGACTCCAAGGAATTCACCGGCCAGCCGCTGGTCGAAGGCGGTGCGAAGATCGGCTACAACTGGGGCGCGGGCGCGTACGAGTTGTCGGTGTTCTGCCGCAACTGCACCAACCAGATCCGCGTGACCGGTGCGATCGACTTCAATAACCTCACCGGCTTCATCAACGACCCGCGCATCGTCGGTGCGCAGTTCCGCGCCAATTTCTGATCGGCGTTGTGGTGTAGCACTCTCGAACCGCCGGCTATGATGCCGGCGGTTTTTTTTTATGGCGGCAGGAGGAGATGCATGCAGCGGATATGGGGTAAGGCGTGGTGGATGGTGGGGCTGTGGTGTGTGTCGGCAGTGGCATGGGCGCAGACGCCTGCCGCGAGTGCAGAGCAGGCTGCGCCAACGCCCACATCCACCGAGCTGCTGGTGGTCTCCACCGATATCGGCGACGACATCGACGATGCGTTTGCGCTCGGGCTGTTGCTGCGTAGCCCGCAGTTGCGCGTGCTGGGCATCGCATCGGCATGGGGCGATACCAGCTTGCGTGCACAGTTGTTGCAGCGCCTGTTGCAGCAGGCCGGGCGCAGCGAAATTCCGTTGGCGGTGGGCGCGCGTACCACCAGCACGATTGCCTTCAGCCAGGCGCGTTGGGCGGCCAAGGGACAGTTGCCAGGCAAGCTGCCGGATGCGGCGCAGATGATCCTGCAGCAGGCGCGCCAGCATCCAGGTCAGGTGACCTTGCTGGTGTTGGGGCCGATGACCGACGCCGCATTGGCGCAGCAGCGCGACCCGGCCAGCTTTGCCAAGCTCAAGCGCATCGTGGCGATGGGCGGCTCGGTACGCGTTGGCTATGGCAAGTCGGCGTATCGCCCGGCCAGTGCGCCGGCACCGGAGTACAACATCCTCTCCGATGTGCCGGCAGCGCAGCTGGTGTTCTCGGCAGGCGTGCCGATTGTGTTGCTGCCCTTGGATGCCACCCAGATCACGCTGGAAGAACCCGAGCGCATCGCCTTGTTTGCACATGGCGATGGGCTCACCGATGCGCTCACTCAGCTGTACTACCAGTGGCGCAATACCGACCAGCCCTGGGCCAGCGCCACGCCCACCTTGTTCGACGCGGTGCCGGTGGCCTGGCTGCTGCGCCCCGCACTGTGCCCGACTACGCCGCTGCATCTGGATGTCGATGCGCAGGGGTATACCCGCGAAGGAGCCGGCACGCCGAACGTGCAGGCCTGCCTGCGTGCGGACAAGCCGGCGTTGATCGACATGTACATGCGTACGTTGTTGCAGTTGCATTAAGAACGGCGAACAAAACGACGTCACGCCGGTCCGTTGCAGGGCCGCTGAGCTGCGACTTGGCTGCAGGGCCCTTGCCCGCCCACCATCGCGGGACACGCCGCAAGTACGTCCATGTAGGCTCTTACGCGGCATCCATGCCGCGTAAGGTCCCGCGACGGTGAGCGGGCAAGGACCAGTGGAGATGGTCGGTCTGCGTAGCTTCAACAAAAGCAACCGACGAATTCTCTTGTGCGGTGAGGGCACCGTACACTCGACCGACAAGGTTTCTTACCTGAGCTTCTGACTGCATCTAAACGGCGCTACGACTCAAGTCTCAGCGTGTTGAAGTGATTGCTCAGAGCTAATAGATCAGTTGCAGGGCAGATGATCTGTGGGTTTGCTGCAGGGCCCTTGCCCGCCCAGCATCGCGGGACACGCCGCAAGTACGTCCATGTAGGCTCTTACGCGGCATCCATGCCGCGTAAGGTCCCGTGACGGTGGGCGGGCAAGGACCAGTCGAGAGTGTCGGTGTGCATGTTTTTCAACAACGCAACCCATCAACTCTCTGGTGCGGTGTCCTCACCGATTGCGGGACCGTGTGGCGGCATGGATGCCGCCACCGAGCCTACATGGACGTACTTGCGGCGTGTCCCGCGAGCGGTGAGGGCACCGCGCCCTCGACCAACCAGGCTTTTGACTGCATCTAAAAAGGGCGACTAACAAAACCACTGCGTCCGCAGGTCGGGCGCGCCGGTGCCATCGCAACGTTCGCCTAGCGGCGCATGATCGCCGCCCATCGGTAAGTCCATGCCTCGCCCCATCGCCGCCATCAGTGACGTGAACGGCATCGCTATACTTGCGTCCTCAGTCATGGGGTAGCACGAATGGACAGCCAGCAATCAGGGATGAAGTGGTCGGGCACACGGCGCATGTTGCTGTGGGTGGTGTTGCTGACCGTGGCGATCGGCGGGGTGGCGTGCAAGCGCAACGAAAGCGGCCAGTTGCCCACCGCCAGCGGCGAGGCGATCAAGGCCGACAAGCAGGCGATTACCGGCTTTGCGCTGGCACGTGCCTATCCTGACCAGACCAGCGACGGCTTGTCGCTGGCGCTGGAATTCTCGCGGCCGCTGGTCGGCACGCAGGATTTCGATGCGCTGGTGCGCTTCGAGGAAAAGGTCGGCACCGGCGATAGCAGTTGGTCGCTGTCCGATGACGGCAAGACGCTGCGCTACCCGTACGTGGAAGCGGCCAAGGACTACACCGTGCTGGTCGATGCCAACCTGCTGTCCGCCGATGGCAGCCGCCTGGGCAAGCCCCTCAAGCAGAAGGTCTATACCGGCGAGCTGAAGCCTGTGGCCGGGTTCGCTTCGCAAGGCAGCGTACTGCCTGCGCGTGAGAGCCGCGGTCTGCCGGTCGTGTCGGTCAACGTGCCTGAGGTGGACGTTGAATTTTTGCGCGTGCGCGAGAAATCGCTGCCGGCGTTCTTTCAGCAGTTTCAGCGCGGCGGTCGTCGCGGCAGCTGGGAGCTGGAGAGCGACTACAGCGACAAGGAGCCGTTGTCCAAGCTGGCCGACCCGGTCTACGTCAATCGTTTCATTCTCGGCGGCAAGCAGAACGAGCGTGTGCTGACCTACCTGCCCACGCAGGACATCAAGGAACTTCAGGAGCCAGGCCTGTACTTCGCGGTGATGAAGCGCGCCGGGAGTTTCGATAATGGCTTCGATACCGCGTTCTTCACCGTCAGCGACATCGGTCTGCACACGCGCGCCTATAAGGACAAGCTGTTCGTGCACACTGCCTCGCTGCAGAGCGGTGAGCCGATCAAGAACGTGGAAGTGCGCATCCTCGATGCCAAGGGCGAACTGTTCCTCAAGGGCGCCACCGACGGTAACGGCAATGCGTTGCTCAACTACACGCTCGATGCAGGTCACGTGCTGACGGCGCGCAGCAAGACCGATATCTCGGTGCTGCCGTTCAACCAGCCGGCGCTGGATCTGAGCGAATTTGCGGTGGCCGGGCGGCAAAGCGCGTGGTTCGATGTGTTCGCCTGGGCCGGCCGGGATCTGTATCGCCCTGGCGAGACCATGCGCGTGTCGGCGATCCTGCGCGACAACGACGGCAAGCCGACCGCCGGGCCGACGAAAGGCGGGCAACCGGTGTTCCTGCGCCTCAAGCAGCCGGACGGCAAAACCTTCCGCGAGACCAAGCTGCAGCCGGGCGAGCAGGGCTATTTCGAATTCACCCAGCAGATTCCGGCCGATGCGCCGACCGGCCGCTGGCAGGTGGAATTCCGCACCGATCCGGCCAGCAAGGACGCCGTGCAGGGCATGACCGTGCGCGTGGAAGAGTTCCTGCCCGAGCGCATGAAGCTGGATCTGGACAGCACCCAAAAGACCCTGAGCGCCGGCCAGCCGTTCACGCTGGTCGCCAATGCCGCGTACCTGTATGGCGCGCCGGCCGACGGCAACCGCTTCACCGCCAAGCTCGCGGTCAGCGTCGAGCAGCATCCGCTCGATTCCTTGCCAGGTTGGTTCTTCGGCGACCCCACGCTGGAGCTGCCACGCGAAGCCAAGGACGTGATCGACACCGAGTTCGGCAGCGATGGCGTGTTGCGCGAAGACATCGCGCTGCCTGCCGAAGCCAAGCCGGTCAGCACGATTGCAGCGGTAGTGTCCGGCAGCGTGTACGAGACCGGCGGGCGCACCGTCACCCGCACCGTCAAGCGCGTGCTGTGGCCGGCCAAGGCGCTGGTCGGCGTGCGCCCCCTGTTCGACGACAAGGACGGCACCGACGCCAACGGCACCGCGCGCTTCGAAATCACCCGCGTGGATGCCGATGGCAAGCCGCAACCGGCCAAGGGCCTGAAGGCCACGCTGGTGCGCGAGCTGCGCGACTACCACTGGAACTACACCGACGACCATTGGGATTACGACTTCACCCGCCGCTTCGAGAACAAGGACACGCGCACGCTCGACATCGCCGGCGGCAACGCCAAGCTCGATTTTCCGGTGGAGTGGGGCGAGTACCGCCTGGACGTGTTCGACCCGTCCACCGGGCTGACCACGCGCTACCCGTTCCGCGCCGGCTGGAGCTGGAACGACGAAAACCGCGGCCTGGACGCGCGCCCGGACAAGGTCAAGCTGGCCTTGGACAAGACCGCCTATCGCGCCGGCGACACGCTCACCGTCACGTTGACCCCGCCGCATGCCGGCAAGGGCGTGTTGTTGGTGGAAAGCGACAAGCTGCTGTACGTGCAGGACATCGACGTCAAGCCGGGCAGTACCTTCGAAATCCCGGTGACGGAAGGCTGGGAGCGCCACGATGTGTACGTCACCGCGCTGGTATTTCGCGGTGGTAGTGCGCCGAGCAAGATCACCCCGGCGCGCGCGGTGGGTGTGGCATTTGTGCCGATGGATCGCAAGACACGACGTGTGGCGGTGGGCTTGGCTGCGCCCAAGCAGATGCGCCCCGAGCAGGCGCTGCCAGTGACGGTGAGCGTGCCGGAGTTGGCCGGCAAGGCCGCACACGTGACCATCTCGGCGGTGGACGTGGGCATCCTCAACATCACCCGCTTCCCGGTGCCCGATGCCAACGCGCAGTTCTTCGCGCAGCGCCGGTTGGGTACCGATTCCTACGACATCTATGGGCGGGTGATCGAAAGTTTCGAAGGCGCCAGCGGCAAGCTCAAGTTCGGCGGCGACATGGCGCTGGAAGCCTTGCCGCAGGCCAAGCGCCCGACCGCGCGCGTGCAGACCGTGGACCTGTTTTCCGGCTCGGTAAAACTCGATGCCAAGGGCAATGCGCGCGTGCAGCTGCCGGTGCCGGATTTCAACGGCACGCTGCGCGTCTCGGCGTTGGTGTATTCGGACACGCGTTACGGTAATCACGATATGGAAACCGTGGTACGCGCGCCGATCCTGGCCGAGGCCAGCATGCCGCGCGTGATGGCGCCGGGCGACCGCAGCACGGTGACGCTGGATGTGCAGAACTTCACCGGCAAGCCGGGCGAGTTCAATGTGCGCGTCGAGGGTGTTGGCCCATTGGCCATTGCCGAGGCGTCGCGCAGCGTCAAGCTCGGTGTGGATGCCAAGCAGACGCTGAGCTTCCCGTTGAGCGCCACCGAAGGCTATAGCGTGGCCAAGGTGCGCGTGCGTGTGGACGGCAATGGCTTCAAGGCCGACCGCAGCTACGACCTGCCGGTGCGTGCCGGTTGGCCGCAGGTGTTGCGTGCGCAGACGCGCGTGCTCGATCCGCTGGCGCCGATCACCCTGGACAGCGGCTTTGCCGATGGCCTGATGGCCGGCTCGGTCACTGCGCGTATGGTGGTCAGCCCGTTGCCGCCGATTCCGTTCGCCAGCGCCTTGCAAGGGGCTTTGGAGTATCCGTACGGCTGCGCCGAGCAGACCACCAGCAAGGGCTATGCGGCGCTGCTGCTCGACGATGCCACCGCCAAGGCGCTCGGCACCAAGGGGCTGGATGCGGCAACGCGCCGCGAGCGCATGGAAGGCGCGTTCGGCCGACTGGCGTCGATGCAGATCGCCAGCGGGCATTTTTCGATGTGGGGCGACGATGGGTACGTCAATCCGGGCCTGACCCCGTACATCGCCGAGTTCCTGCTCGATGCCAAGGACGCCGGTTTTGCGGTGCCCGACAACGTGCTGCAGAAAGCGCTCAATCGGCTCAGCGAAGATCTGCTGTCCGGTGGCAACGAGTTCTACGGGCAGGATCGCCGCGATAGCCTGAAGTTCGCCAATCAGGCCTGGTCGGGGTATGTGTTGGCACGCGTAAACCGCGCTCCGCTGGGCACGCTGCGCGCGCTGTACGACAACCAGCGCGACAAGGCACTGACCGGTTTGTCGCTGGTGCATCTGGGTGCGGCGTTGTCGCTGCAGGGCGATACCAAGCGTGGGCAGGCGGCGATCAAGGCAGGGTTCGCCAAGGACAGCAGCGAGCGTCCGCTGTACTTCGCCGATTACGGCAGTGCGATCCGCGACGATGCGTTGATGATGGCGCTGCTGCACGAGCGTGGCTTGTCCAAGCCCGAGTACGACACCCGTGCGGTTGCGTTGGGTCGCGCGCTGGACGCACGTCGCGCCACCGGCTGGCTGTGGCTGAGCACGCAGGAGCAGGTGGCGCTTGCGCGCTTGGGCAAGGCCTTGATGGTCGGGCAGGGCAAGCAGGTCTCCGGCACGCTGACCGTGGGCGGCGAGGTGCAGGAGATTGCGCCGGCCCGTTTGTTCGGGCGCAGTTTCGACAGCGCCGCCTTGGCGCGCGGTGTGCAGTTCGCACCGCAGGGCGAAGCACCGATGTATGCCAGCCTGGAAGTGGCCGGCATTCCGCGCAGCGCACCGGAGCCGGACACGCGCAACCTCAGCGTGGAGCGCAGCTGGTACACCACCGACGGCAAACCGTGGACGCCGCGTCCGCTCAAAGAAGGCGAAGCGCTGATCGTGCGGGTGGTCATCACCGCCAACAGCAACATGCCGGACGCCTTGCTCACCGACCTGTTGCCGGCAGGCCTGGAAATCGAGAATTTCAATCTCGGCGATGCCAAGCAGTGGGCCGATGTGGTGGTAGATGGCATCGGCATCAGCGAGCGTTCCAGCGCCGCCGACGTCAAGCACGAAGAGTTCCGCGACGACCGCTACGTGGCTGCGCTGTCGCTGTCCTCGGGTAGCAAGGCGCAGGTGTATTACCTGGTGCGCGCAGTCACACCGGGCACGTATACGGTGCCGCCGTCGTTGGTGGAAGACATGTACCGCCCGGAGCTGCGCGGTGTGGGGCGCAGCACGCCGGCGACGATGACGGTGGTGCAGCCGTAGGACAACAAGGTAGGAGCGCGCTCGCGCGCGATGGGGCTTTACCGGTAACGCCCCATTG
>NZ_JBEOLS010000037.1:0-50665 GCF_040279205.1 Xanthomonas hortorum | reverse complement strand
GTCTGCACGTTGACCCAGTGGCCGACGAACTTCTCGCCCTCCACCTTGGCGCAACCGCTCACCAGCAGTGCCGCGGCCAGCGCGGTGCCCATCCACTTCATCATCGTGTGTTCTCCAGTTGAGGCTGAAGCCGAGGATGGCGGGTGGGGGATGTATGGGAGGTCAAGGTTTGTCCGCGACGACGTTCGAATGTGAGCGCAGGCGCCTAAGCCAGAAACTCAGCCTGACCCTGAGGTATCCAAGGCATGCGGGCATCCGCACCATTTCGTGCGCGACATGCGAGTCGTTGGTCGCCGCAACCTACAGCGGACGCTTCCTCTCGACCACCGCTTCCAGCCACGTGCGCGCCAGCACGCTCGACGACCTGGCTGCGCTGAGCGCGTTTCTCGAGAATCTGTCGCGGAATACAGGCGTCTACCGTGGGCTTGCCCCTTTGCTTGATGTGGTGCTGCAGAGCGGCACGGAGTGGTGCGACGCCTTCAGCTAACCTGACCTCATTACTAAGACATAAGATGTACTGGACTTTGACGAAATCTAAGCGGAGTAATAATGAACAAATCTGAGGATCGTCGCCTCCAAGGCACCTTTCAATTCTCTCCTGAGAACTCCTGCTTTGGCGAGCTAATTCTAAAGAGTGACCGCACGAACCTGGCGCTGAGCAGTAGATCAGAGTTTCATCGTGATGAGCCGCTGGACTATATCAAGGGTAAAACCCTAGATGGGCGCTACATTACCTGCATCGATTGCGCATGGTCATCTCGTGGTATGAATATGGGACGTGACGAAGAGGCTTATCACTATGCAAATATCTTCCCACACTATGTGACTGTTGGACACGAGCATCTCGACCCCCTGGCACCGTTGATCGATCAAATTAACTTTACTACAAATGATTTGTCCGTATTATTCTATGACTTCGCTTCGTTCGGAACGATATCAGGGCCTGATACCGTTATCGATACTGTGTTAGCCGAACGGGGGTTGACTAAAAGCACCGAAGTAGGTGCTTGGCCGCAAGTGGCATATTACACAGGGAAGATGGTGATTTCTGAGGTTGACACCTGCCTTGGAACGATTAAGGTTTGCCATCGACCCGCGTTCAAATCAGGTAGTCCTACAGGCGCAAGCTTAAAAAACACAATATATGTATCCATAGAGCCAGATGAGCCTGTTGCATTTGAGGGCGCAATGGACCGTATAACCTGCTTGGCGAGATTTCTATCGGGAGCAGCGGGCCGTTTGCAAGACGTAAAGGGAATTCAGCTAAGGACTCTTGATAAATCGAAAACTTCATACCGAGAGGCGCTACGGGTCCATTGGAGCTTTGCACCTAAGTCTGGGCAAAATCTCAGTACAAAGCCTCATCCTGGGGATGTGCCCTTAAGGCCAGTCGATCGGCCCGATGAGTTCTCTCGCGTTCTCGCGAATTGGCTCAAATCGGATCCAGGGCGAGCAATTGCACGAAACCGCTATATTAGTTGCATGCAGAAGGGCAACTCCTACAGCGTCGATCGGCTCGTGGCAGCGGCGAACATGTTCGATGTGCTTCCAAATGAGGCCGTGCCATTGGAACTCGAACTCCCAAAGGATCTGGCGGCCGCTCAGGTTTCAATACTGGAAATGCTTAAGACGATCAACCAGAGCCAAGACAGGGACAGCGCCATTGCTGCCATGAAACGCCTTGGCCGCCCATCGTTACCCAAGAAAGTTGCTCATCGGGCCAAGATTGTGAGCGATAAAATGGATGCCGCTTTCCCGAACCTCGATTATGTGCTCAAGAAAGCGGTTGAGTGCCGAAACTACTTCGTTCATGGAAGATCTGAAAGTTTCGATTTCAATGTAATTAAGGATTTTGTGCCGTTTCTCACGGATGCGCTGGAGTTTACGTTCGCGGCAGCCGACCTAATCGAGGCGGGTTGGGATAGCTCAGTTTGGGTGAAAGAGCCATATGGCCATGGGCACTCATTCGCTCGCTTCAGGTCTGGTTATTGCGAGCACTTGGAGCAACTAAGGAAGGTGCGAAAGGCTCTTAATGCAAAGTCGATGGTTTAGACAAGTCTCGATCGCGGGGGGCAGGTCCTTTGCCAATATCCGTGGAGGTCTGTGGAAGTCAGGGCAGGAACAAGCGAGTTTTGAATAAAGAATTTAACCTGACCCTATTTTCGATCCACGATAGCGAGGATCTCTACAACCTCCACCAGCGAGCGATGGAAAATGCGGTCATTTTGGCGTACTGCCACGCTCTCGCAGGCAGACTTAGATGGCCACGACCTCGCCATTGATGAGCGACTCGTGCTGACATCGTTAATTCAAGCTGTGCTCGCACACCAGATTCGTGCCAAGGCCAAAGCAGCCTCCGAGCGCAGAATTATGATCAGGAAGCGGCGCAGAATGATGGATGCTTGGGCGCGCTATTGCGCATCGTCGATTTTATAGCCGCCATCGCGACCGCATACCCGCTGAAAAGAAACCAGCCCTTCTTCAACTCGCGAAAACAGGCTTGCGGATCCATATGCCTTAGCGGCCGCCAAGAAAGCCAAGCCCGCCCTGTAGCAATAATTCCAGAAATCGTGAACATGGTCCGCCCGAAGGTAGGCAGGACCACTTTCGACACAGAACGTGTGACGATAAGCATCATAGAGATCCATAACATTTGCGGACGACGCGTGTACGAATCCGGAATAAGTCTTGTGAAGTCGCTTAGCGAGAAGTCCTGCGCGGCTTGGGTTATCGGAATTCGCGTTTAGCGCGGCATGAATCTTTTCACGGCGAACACTGGGCGCTTTTCTGACGTTGTCGACGTCACTGTGAGCCTCATCGTGGTCCGACCAAAATGAATCCAGGAACTTTTCATGAAGTGGCGTTTCGCCCTGAATTATTCCCTGTGCTAAGAAGCAAACGTCGTCAGTCGCTTCGTCAGCCATGCGTTGAGCTGCACCTTGCGCCATGAAAAGATCAGCATCACAGAGCGCAACTGCCGCATACAAATAATGCAGCGAAGCAGCCTGCTTCAACAACATCGCGTGGCGAATATCCCGCACTGGCAGACGCAAAACGTAGCCATTTAATTCAAAACCGGAAGCCAAGACTGGCATGGGCCGCGCCATCCCAGCTTCGCAGGCTCTGAGTGCAAGCTCAAGTATTGCTAGGAATGATCTACAATGATTTAGCGTATCGTCTTTCTCAATCGGCTTCATATTACTTTACCTGACGACTCTCGGAGATCTTGCTATGTTAAGGTCAACGTTACGGTCTAGGAAATCAGAAGAAACTAGGAATGAGTTGGTTGCATGTGATCAGCTCACCTCGATGGATAACTAAATGCGCGGGTCATTCTGATCGATTTTGAGTCAATTCCATCACGCCCGAAAACGCGGGTAGATTCACTTACGCAGTTCCTCTGCACTTCGGGAACTGGCTGCAGCCTAGGAAGTTCTCGCTCGTGCGCCGGTTTCTTCTCTGCACTAGCGCGCTGCCGCAGCGCGTGCAGTTCGATGTGGCAACGGCCGCCGAAACAGTAGAAGTAGGAGTAGAAGTAAAAGCGGGTTCGATGCGTGACGGTGTCGGCTGTGCTGCGACTTGTTGTTGCACCGCTCGAATCATTTTCAGCAGCTGTTCGCCGCCAATCAGCTCAATCGGCTTGCCTTCGGCGAAGCGCTCGGCGTCCTTCGTGTAGGTGCCGATGCAAGCGATCTTTACCGCGTGGGCCTGGTGATGGGCTAACAGGCCGTACATCTCGCGCACGATGCTGACGCCGACTTGCTGGCGCTTCCATTGCTTGCATTGCACCAGCGTGCGGCCGCCGTCCTTGCGCAGAATCAGGTCGATGCCGCCGTCGGCGCCGCCCAGGCCGGTTTCTTCGACGCTGTAGCCCTGGCGGCGAAATGCTTCACCCACCAATTGTTCGAACTGGCGCCAGCCGCCGGCGGCCAGGCTCTCCAGGCTTGTGCGTGTTTCCAGAAAGCGTCGCCGGCTGCGCGTGCCCAGGTAGGAAACCAGCGCGGCAAGCCAGCAGACGCCGAGCAGCGTCCACGCCAATGGCGCGAACATTCCACTCGATTGCTGGGCGAAGCCCTGCGACAGCATTCCGCCCTGGTGAGAGAACCACCAGCCGATGCCATAGCGCATCACCAGATACGCAGCGATTCCCATCACGAAGCCAACCGGCCACGGCAATGCGGCCAGCGCTTCGAATCCACCCTGTTTCTTTCTGCGTCCCATGCCAGAACCCCCGTTCCCGGCTTGAACATAGCCGTTGAAACGGGTTTTGTCAGCAGAACACGCGCGCCGTTGCGATCAATGCCTCATCAACACTCGGCACGACGCGTGCGCAGGTAAAGAGGTGTGATCTTTACGCCAAAGCTTGAGGTCGCTTGCGCATCCTTATAGTGCAACTGCGTGCAAATCAACCCGAGGAAGCGGGCTGCGGTAGAGATCGCTGTGTACGCTTCGCAGTAATGCATTTGATGCCTGGCGCTCGAAAATCTCTTTCTGGATTGGAGAGCCGATACATCACTGCGGAGAGAATCGACGCGACAAGGTACGATCCCAGCCCATCTGCTTGAGTGCGCTTCTGCTGTCGCCATGTCTGCTCCTCGCCCGACCCTCGATGGCACTCCTGCCAGCCAGTTCCAGCTCCCGTCCGGCCCGTGGCGCACGGTGTGGGAGGCGCTGTGTGCGTGCTTTCCGGTCGTTGGGGCTGACACGTGGCGTGATCGCTTCGTGCGTGGGCGCGTATTGGATGCGCAGCAGCAGGCATTGGATATCGCTGCACCGTATCGGCTTGGTGCGGAGATCTATTACTTCCGCGAAGTAGCGGATGAGCCGATCATCACGGCAACGGAAACGGTGTTGCATGCAGACGCGCATATCGTCGTGGCCTGCAAGCCGCATTTCCTACCCGTGGTGCCAGCTGGAGCGTACGTGCACCAGACGCTGTTGGCCCGTTTGGTGCGGCGCTTCGATAACGCCGCATTGGTGCCGCTGCACCGCATTGATCGCGATACCGCGGGTCTGGTGCTGTTCTCTGCCAACCCGTCCACGCGCGGGATCTACCAGGCGCTGTTTCGTGAGCGACGCATCCGCAAGCACTATCTGGCGGTCGCACCGCCGCTGCCGGGGCTGACGTTTCCGTATGTGCATCGCAGCCAGCTGGAGCCGGGCGAGCCGTTCTTCCGCATGCGTGAGGGCGTGGGTGAGCCGAATAGCGAGACGGTGATCGATGTGGTTGCGCGCGGTGCGGACACGTGGACGTATCGGCTGGAGCCGGTCACTGGGCGCAAGCACCAGCTGCGTGTGCACATGGCCGCGCTGGGCGCGCCGATCCTGCATGACCGTTTCTATCCCGATCTGGAAGACCAGCGGCCCGACGATCCGGAACGGCCGCTGCAGTTATTTGCGCATACGCTGGCGTTCGATGACCCGATCACTGATGAGCCTCGGCGCTTTACCACGACGGTCGAACCGACAAAATAGACTTGAGGCGCTAACCTCTGCTTCGCTAAAAAATCGGGCGAAATATCTGGTTTTCAGATATCCGAAAGAGAGCATTACGCTCGCTTTGCGGACATCCCGTCCGCTTACGTCGATGACGGACGCCATGACTGCTTCGAAAGCCCTTTCGACTACCGCTCGGCGACGCGCCACGCCAGCGACCAAGCTGCAAATGCACGAAGAGCCCTTCACCTTCGGCGTCACCCTGCAGCAGATCGACCAGTTCCATACGCTGCTGCGCACGATCACTGCGCAGAGCGACATGGTGGCGGTGTGCAGCGGCAAGCCGCTGGATGCCACCAGTCTGTCGGTTCTGGGCGAGAGCATCTTCAATTCCGCCCGCGCGCTACGCGGCGTGGTCGACGAGATCTACGAGCAGCGGCTCGGTAGCGACGGTGTTGATCCGGTGTCGCACGCAATGCAGCGCCAGGCGTAAGTCTTCCCCTCGCGCCGCACCTACGATCGCACCCACGCTCCTGCTGCATGTCCATGCTAGCGTTCCGCTGCCGAGAGCAGGCTGGCCGAAGGAGCGGGGCATGCGAGTCGATCCGATGCGCGAAGGTGTCGAGGTAGCGGGTAGCAGGCCGTTTGCCCGAGTCGCGTGGGCGTTGTTGTGGCTTGCGTTGGCGGCGTTGGCGGCCGAGTTTGTCCGCCACGTGTACCTGAAGTACGCCGCGCTGGAGTCGCCGGCATACGCCATGTTCCTGACCCGGCGTGGCTGGCTGTGGTGCCACCTGGGTGGCGGTGCCGCTGGCATCGCACTCGGCACGCTGCAGTTCGCCACGCAAGGCTGGCGCAGGCACGCATGGGTGCACCGCTGGGTTGGGCGTGCCTATTTCGTCGGCATGTTGGTGGCGATGCTTGGCGCCACCGGGTTGATCGCCACCTCGCCTGCGCCGATGGCGATCCGCGTGGCCTTCGCAGCGACGGAAGCGGCGTGGCTGGTGATGGCGTCCGTGGGCCTGGTGGCCATCCGTCGCGGGCGGGTTGATCGGCACCGACGCTGGATGGTGCGAGCGTATCTGGTGACCCTGGCGCCGGTCGTGTTCCGTGTTGTGCTCTACGCAGCTGTCGGCGCCCGGGTGGCACCATCGCCCGATACGATCGCGGCGCTGCTATGGGCCAGTTGGGCGGTGCCGTTGCTGATCCACATGGTGGGGATCGCAATCGCCAACGCCGCGCGCCGGCACGCGCGACTCCCCGGCCTCGGCATCGACGCCGGCTGAAAAAGCGGTCCCGGTGCGAAGCGCAGGCAGGGCTTAGAGCACCTTCACGTCGATGGCTAACGCGCCAGCGTGCGCCGGCATGAAGTCTTTCAATACACTCCGCGCGCGGTCCTGGATCTTCTTCCAGTCCTTCAATGCAACGCGCACATAGTTGATCTCCACTGCGACCTTCATTTCCGGAATGACGAAGACGTGCTCGCAGCTAGGAAGTTCCCGCTCCTTGCTGCGGACAAGCTTGCCCTCACGGGACTCCACGCCGGAGTGTTCGACCTCGCGGGAGGTGCACTTGATGATGGTGTCGATGTTTCCTTTTGCGTCGCGGCTGACATACCAATCCTTGTAGTAGCTTGCCTCCATGATGGAATTGGACGGTTTCAGTCCTTGCGCCAGATAGTGCTCGCGGTACGCAGCGACGTTGGCGTAGTAAGACGTGAGCCCGTCTTTTTCTTCTCCCTTGATGCGCGTGTTGATGTCCGCTTCGGGAGTGTCCTGCGTTGTGCCGTCCGGTGTGTACTGCCGCCGAAGAAATGCATCGGGGTCCACACGGTCAAGATAGCGATAGCCGATATTGACAGTGCGGGTGGCCACGTCCAACTTCAGGTGGGCACGCTCGCCGGGAGCGAACGCGTTCAACTCCGGGTATTCCAGATACAGCCCGAAGCTGCCATCGAAATTCGGCCCCATCTGGTCGTCGAAATAGTTGGCGGGGATCTGCAACTTGTACGGACCCAGGCACGCCTCCATGACCGGTGGCGGGCTGGTGCCGGGGTCTTGCGGGCCGCCACGGTGCCGGACGCATCCTTGTTCGTTGGTCATGGTGTTGGCGCCTGTTTGCGTTGCGCTGCAGCCCGGAACGGAGAAGCCCAGTGCCATGCATGCAAGCCCGGCCAAGGCCAGTGGGTGTCTCATGCATCCTCCTGCGCAGCATGCTGGAGTTGAGTATAGGCAGAGCCCGGACTGCAAGCGACGCAACTACATTGCGTGCAGCCGGGCGAATCGGCACTGCTATCGCGCGTCAGCCTCAACGCACCTTGTACAACACCGCCGCGCCCGGCCGGGGCTCGAACATCGGCACGGTCTGCTGCTTGAGCGCGGTGCCCTTGGCGTCCCACACCAGCGTCTCGACGGGGTAGTCCTCGTTGCGGGTCATGTTGCCGATCTGCTTGACGATCACCGCCGAGCTGGCAGGCACTTCCGGGTTCCAGGCGAACACGCCCAGGCGGCCGTAGAACACGGCAGGCGCGGCGGCATCCAGGCGGCGGTCGGGGCACATGACCAGGCCGCGCTCCAGCATCACCCGCAGCGCGCCCACGGGCACGGCCTTGACGGTGGGCGCGGTGCGGTCGGTGCTGTGGCCAGGGCAGACATTGGCAGAGCGGGTGAGCATGTCTTCGACCACTTGGCGGTCGGGTTGGGCCAAGGCCGGCAGGGCGGCGGTGGACAGGGCAAGCACGGTGAGAGCGGATTTCCAGGGCATCTGACAACTCCTCATGAGGTGACACTCCAATACTGCAGCCCTGCGGGCGGGCTGCTGCCAGTGACGCGCCCGGATGCTAGCAATCCGGGCGTTAAACACTGCGAACAGTGGCGCTGCTCATCGGCAGGCGCGTCCCACCAGCAACCGGCTGCCGAAGCCGCCGCCAGGTCAGCAACGGCGCACATCCAGCCGGTGCGGAATGTAACGGCCGCTGACGCTCACAGCGCCTGTCAGGAGACTCCTGATTGAGCGGCGAGGGCGGGGCAGATAGCGTGCGCGCTATCACATCGTTGGACTGCTTTATGGAACGTGCCGACCTCATTGCATCACTGCTCACCGGCATGCGGCGTGCCGAAGATTTCCGTGCGCAGGCGTCGATCTACAGCACCGCGCACAGCCAGCAGATGGAGGTGGATCACGGCAAGGCCGCCGACGCCGAGCTGGTGCTGTCGCTGTTCGCCTTCACGCCGGAGCACCTCAAGCTACTGGGCAGCGCCGGCATCGAGGCCCTGGGCGAGATCGTCTGCCACGCCTGGGCCTTGAACGGCGGCAACAACGAGGCGCTGATCGGCTGGTTCCGCAAGCCCATGAACGCGCTGGACGGGCAGACGCCCGCCGCCCTGGTGCGCGGCGGCCGCCTGCAGGTGCTGCTGCTGGTGCTCAGGCAGCAGCTGGAGTGGGAGTTGCCCAAGCGCTCGGCCTGAGTATCGGCACTGCCGGCCGCCGCGCCTTGGCGTGTGCACGGCCGGCCCGCCGATCGACGGCGCCGGCCATGCGTGGGCGCGCTTACCGCTTCGGCCGCGCCACGGCGTACATCTCCCAGGCGATCTTCTTCATCAGGGCGCTGCTGTCCTCGCCCTCCTTGTACAGATCGAAGTGGGTGCGGCCTTCCAGGTAGCGGAAGTCGCTCTTTGCGCCCAGGCCGTCCAGCACCGCCTGGAATTTATGCGCGGCCCCATCCAGGTAGAACGTGTCTGCGGTGCCGACGATCAGGTGGATCTTGCCGTCCAGATCAGGCTTGAGCGTGGGCCATTGCGCGGCCACGCGCGCAGAAATGTCGTAGTGGGTGCGCCAGTAGGCCACCACGGCCGGGTCTACCTTGCCGGTGTTGCGGTCGAACATCGGCACCGGGCGGCCGTCGGGCCCGCGCGGGGAGAACACCCAGTCGAACGAGGTCATCTGGCCGCCGTAGGGGCCGATGACGCGCTCGAGCTTGGCGAAGGTTTCCAGGTCGGCCACCACCTTGCCCTGGTCGCGGATCAACGGGAACTGGCTGCCGTCCGGGCGCCGGTACATATTGGCATTGGGCGCGTACAGATCCGGCCCGGTGAAGTCGCGGAAGTCGCTCGAATCGGGCGAGGTGGACCAGGTACCGCCGAACAGCTTGGGGTAGCGCGTCTGCAGCCACAGCGTGGCCCAGCCACCGGACGAATGCCCGTTCAAGAACCGGCCCTTGGCGTTGCCGTCCATCTTGTACTGCCGTTCGAGCGCGGAGATCAGCTCTTCGGTCAGCGCGGTGCCCCAGGGGCCGTTGTTGACCGAATCGGCGAACTCGTGGGTGCCGGTGGGCGTGGACTGGTCCAGGAACACCCAGATCATCGGCGGCATCTGCTTGGCCGCCATCGCGCTCCAGGTGGCGGCGATGCTGCCGGCAAAGCGGTTGTAGTTGCCGCCGAATCCGTGGGTGACATACACGGTGGGATAGCGGGTGGCGGCCTTGGCGTCGTAGCCGGGCGGGGTGAGCACGCGGGCGCGCAGCGACACCGGCCGGCCCCAGAAGGCGCTCAGCGACGGGCTCACCATCGAGGCATCCGCGCTATGCAGCTTGGCCTCCGGGACAGCGTCGCGGATTGCCTGCGGTGCACGCGGCGACACCTGCCAGGGGTCGTCCGACACCGGCACCTGCTTGCTGAGCCTCAGCGTAGGCAACGGCTTGCCCTTGCCCGGGGTCACCGCGGTGACGGCGCTCAACAGATCACCGCCATCGCGGCCGCCATAGCTGTAACTGTGGTCTGGATCCAGCACGGCCTGGAACAGATACGCGCCGGCCGGCAGCGCAGAAAACGCGCTGGGGAAGGCGATATTGTCCAGGTCGATCTCGACGCTGGCACCGGGCGCGAGCGCGGTGACCTCCTGCGCCGCCACGGCCACCGCCGTCGGGCGGAACGGGCTGACGTCCACCTCCTCCACCTTGCCGGCTTTGCCGTCCTTTCCGTCTTTGGCCGCAGCCTGGGCGTCCTTGGCCAGGGTGGCGAAGACCAGCAGGCGCCCGGACACGGGCTGATCGCTCGCCCCGTCCAGCGTGACGCGCAGCAGACGATGGGCTGCCGGTGCGGCGGCGTGCGCGCAGCAGGCGCACAACAGGCCAACGGCCAGACCCAGGCGGGGAACAAGACGATGCAGAGACATGCAAATCCTTGGGAACGCAGGTGGATGGAGTGGGCGCACACGGCCCTGTGCAGACTGTAGCCAGTTCCCGGCCGGCCGTGCGCCACCAACGCGAGGTCTGGTCACCGTATCCGATCTGCCTGCTCCAGGGCTCACATCATCAACCGGACGCGACACCGACTCCGGCCGGCATCGCGAGCGGTAGCGTGAAGTTACGCCAGCCCCAAGTAACTAAAAACTAAAGTCAGCGTTAGTTTCAACCCGATAAGTGCTCGACAGGCAGCCAATCTAATGTCGGCTTTCGATTTCGCTTGTTCTCCGTGAGGCGCGCTTGCTGCGGCAGAGTGTGTTTGGTCCCGTGACGGATGCATTGAAAGCGGTGGTGTGATGCGTTGAAGACTGCCGCTATCGGTGCGTCGATTTTCTCGTGAATGACGTGCGTCGTTGGCTTACTGGTTTTTGATGTAGACAGCGTAGACGTGCGCCACTTTGCCGCTGGAATTCAAAGAAAAAGTCATCACGATGGAACGGGCATCGGGGTCCAGCATTGCCTGCCCGTTGTTGTCCCTGATGACCAGCTTGCCTGCGGTGTCTTCAACGATCTTTGACGTTGGAGACTTGCCGACCATCTCCAGCACCGTTGCTTTTGCTGTACCCAGCGGTATGTAGTTGCTGACGATGCTGCTCACATCGATCTGTTGGAATCGGAAGGGCTTTTGGGAGGCATAAATCTCGTCGAGCATGGGCACTGCTTCTGATTTCAGGATGTCTTCCTGTGTCGAAGCGGTGAGTGCCGTCTCTGCATTGGTACAGGACAAAAGCGAGAGCACTGCGATTCCGATGAGTGCGAAGGTTGCAGCCCAACGGCTTGGCGTGATGCGTGGCATGGCGATCTCCTGATGCAGCTGATCATATGGATCAGATGTCTGCAAGCTATTCCAGGTAACCGTTCTATCTTGAGGGATGTCTGTTGCGAGCAACGGAGCGCCGTGTTCACTTCCGAAAGCCAAACTGCATCACGCAACGAAGTCGCTGAGACGATTTGCCGGGTTTGCGAGGCGTTGGTCTTCAACGATGAACACACCAGCGGCGTGGCCAGCTGGGTGGCGTAGGTGTGGTGCTTCTACACAGACGCATGTCGTCATCGAACGCAATCGATCATCTGCCGCTTGGCGTTATGCACAGGTGCCGTTGCGACTATCCATTCAAGGCGCAAGCCGCCGCCGCGCGAACAGCCGCTGCCGAAACCTTGCATCACCCACCAAGGAATGATCGAAATGAAACGTAAATCCAGCTATCGCGGTGCGCTTGCGGCATGTGGCCTCTCGCTCGTCTTGGCCGCGTTGTGCATGGACGCTGCCGTTGCAGCGCCGGTCACCGGGACGGACAAGGTCACACTGACCCATGTCTTTGCCACGCTGCAGACTGGCCAGCAGGATAAGAACCCCGAAGACATTGCGGCGTGTCGCGAGCAGGTCTCGGCGCCGAGTTCCAAGTACCTGGGAGTGACAGTTACGACCAAGTATTCGATTGACGTGCAATCCAAGATCATGAGCGCCTCGTCGTCGCTGGCCTCTCCCGTGGCCACCCAGCCGCTGGTGCTGACGGTGCCGCTAGCGCCGTTAGGCCTGTCTGGCGAGTATGGCTTCGGCGCGTTTCGACCGAGCGCGTTGCCCAATGCCTACCTGCTGTTCTCTGTCGGGCTGGATTTCAAGAAACCGACGTCGTCTATGCTCGTTCTCAACAGCGACAAAAACTACAACTGTCTGGTGACCAGCAATCCGGCGCCGTTCAAAGGAGCACTGAGCACGAAGCTGGGACAAGACCAAGGGGGCTGATGTCTGCGACCGCCGGGTAGTCGACGAACGAGCCGAGGACATCGTCGGCTCGTTCGGCTGCTGCTTGCAAAACAGCGCTTTAGAGATTGGCGCCGAAATGGCGGGGTATCACGGCACGCGACAGATCAATTCCACGGGTTAATAACCTCCAATGCCATCGCCGCGAATGGTGCCGTGTCGCGAGTGGCAACGGCCAAGCCTTGCGCGGCTGCCGTTGCAGCGATGTAGGCATCGGCGCGCCCGAGTGTGAGTCCTGCGGTTCTGGCTTTCGATGCAAGCGCCGCAAATGCGTGTGATGCATCCAGATCGAATGCGAGCAGGCGCCCGTCGAACAGTGGCAATACCTCGCCTTCCAACCGAGCATGCAACGTGGATCGCTTACGGCCCTCGGGCATCACGGCAATGCCGAAACGCAATTCAGCCACCGTCACGACCGACAGGAACAGTGTCTCGACAGCCTGCGCATCGATCCAGGCGACGACCTGCGGGTTGGGCTGAGGCCGCCAAAGCTCGGAGATGACATTGGTATCGACCAGGATCACTTCAAACCGATCGGCTTGATCGCGGCCTTGTCGCGCATCTTGTCGAAGGCGTCGGCCTGTTTTGCTGTCAGGCCGGCGTCGCGGCCGATGTCCACCAGCAGGGAGCCGAGTTTGACCCGGTCTGCGGGTTTGGCCGCCGACTCAAGGATTGCGCGGATCTCCGCTTCGGTGCTGCGACCGTGGCGTGCAGCCCGCGCGCGGATCGCGCGATGCACGTCGTCTGGGATATTGCGGACGGTGAAAGAAGGCATATGGCCCTCCCGGTGGCATCAGGTTGCTTGCACTTTAGAGAAGTGCAAGCACTCAGGCAACGTCACCACGCCCGGTATCGAATGCAGTCATTCCCGCATTAGCAGGTAAGTGGAATCTGGGCCCGACCTAGCCCCACCACTCACCGATACGGCCCAGGCCCGCGCCATACCGGTTCGCCTTGCTTGTAGACCTCCATCATGTTGATGACCTCGCGGGCATCGCCGATGTCTTTGAGTTCCGGCGAGTCCGGCGGTAGCAGGCGGCATTTGCTGGAGCCGCGCTTGAGCGCGACTTCCAGCGGGCAGACCATGCGGTACTGGGTGCCGGGCAGGATGATGGCCACTTCCTTCATGCCCTGGTCGCGCCAGTTGCGCAGCTGGGTCTCGCTGCGCACTTCGTAATAGACCTGGTAGCCGCCCACATCCATGCTGGGTTGGGCGTTGTTGCGGTCGCGGCGGCGGCCTTCGCTGATGGTGGGCGTGTTGGACATGCCGTCTTCGGCGGCATCGGCCTCTTCTTCGAGCATGCCGGGTGGGCGGCCGGTCCAGGTCTGGGGGCGGCGCTGCGGCGGCGATGAGGGTTCTGCCGGCGGTTGCGGCGGGGTGGGGCGCTGCACCGGTTGTGTCTGGCGCTGCTCGACCAGGCCGCCGCGGCGGGTGTTGCCTGCCGGCGGGATCGGGTTCTTGGCGGTCTTGACCAGGGTGGACTGCACCGGCGAGGCGGCCGGCGGCGGTTGCACGGGTGCGGGCGTTTGCGACGGCGGAGTCGGGGTCGGCGAGGGTGTGGGTTGCTCGGGCGTGGAGGTGTCGCCGACGAAATCCACCTTGGTGCGGCCACCGCTGGCCGAGCCCTGCGGCGGGGTCATGGTGGGGGTGGAGGCCGACAGCAGGATCAACAGCATCAGCACGTGCAGCAGGGCGCTGACCAGCGAGGCGATCCACGGGTCCAGGCGTTCGCCTTTCGGCTCGGTGCGTGGCAGCCAGTCTTTGGCGTCGACTTGAACGTGCAGCAGCTGCAGCGCGTCGTCGCGCACGCGGTAGACCAGCACGTAAGGCGTTTGCTTGACTACCCATTCGCGGGTGCCGGCGACCCGGCCGGCGCGGCCACGGCCCGGTTGCTCGGCTAGGGTGCGGGTGGCTTCCAGCACCTGCCGCGCCATCGCGGCGGCGGCGGTCGGGTTGAGCGCGTGGTAGTGATCCTGGGCGTATGCAAGTTGCTTGGCGGCCGGGACGGTCCAGTCACGCCGCAACATCAACGCCCCATTTGGCGAACAGTGCCGTGACCTGGGCCGGGGCGGCAACCGCGCCCTGATCCGCTGCGGCAATGCCGTCCAGCACCGCAGCCTCGAAGCTGGCGGTGTCCACGACGCGGACCACGTCGTCCCATCCTGCCGTCTCGGGCAGCGTGTCGATCAGCGTGTGGGCTTCTTGCTTGATGGCGGACATGGCACTGCGGTGGGGGAGCTCTGCCGGCAAGTCTACCCGTGCGGCTCTGGTTCGCGTGTGGCAATAGCTGGCGCGCGGCTGGGGCGTTCACTGGCGGTGGCAGGCAGGCCGGTCCTGCGCGAAGGTCGGTTGTCTGTCGCCATTGCCGCGCGCGGCGGCGGCCGCCCGGGCAACCCGCCTGTGCGCGCAGAAAGTGACACTTGGCACCTTGTTCGCGTTGGCAGCTGGTTTCATTCTGCGACGGTCACCTCACCTGCATCTCACCTGGAAAGGAATCGCCATGCCCGCTGCTGCCATCGCACCGCTGACCCCGTATCTCTCGATGGCGGCCATCGCCTTTCTCTACTACCGGCGCATCCGGCGCAGCTTCGGCCGCCAGCAATGGAAGCCGGTGAGCACGGCGGTGCGTACCGTGGTGCTGGTCATTGCGGTGGCGGCGCTGGCGTACGCGGTCTATGGCTTGCCGCAGGTGCGGCCAGGGATCGCCGTGGGAACGCTGGTGGGCATCGGGCTGGGCGCGCTGTCGCTGCGCTACACGCATGCCGAATGGGTAGAGGGCCGTGGCTGGTACACGCCCAATCCGTGGATCGGCGGCGGGCTCACGCTGGTGCTGCTCGGGCGGCTGGCCTGGCGCTGGGCCGATGGCGCCTTCAGCGCGGGCGCGGCGGCGGCCGGCTCGCAGGCCAGCCCGTTGACGCTGGGGATTGCCGCGGCGCTGGTGCTGTATTCGCTGGTCCACGTTGGCGGGCTGTGGTGGCGGCTGCGCCAGTTGCGCTTGCAGGCATGACCGCCTGCGCGAGTGTGCGGCGCTGAGCGCGGGTGCGCTCAGTACCAGGCGGGAGGCGGCAGTTGCCTACACCTGCGAGCGGAACGGGATGACCAGCTTCTCGCCAAGCTTTTGCCGCAGCGGCCGCTTGCGCCAGCGTTCCAGCGTGTACAGCTCGGCCCGTTGCAGGTCGCGCTCGAACACCTCGGTCATCTGCGCGGCCAGCGCACGGTCGTAGACATTCAAGCTGGCCTCGTCGTTGAGGCGGAACGAGCGGATGTCGAAGTTGGTCGAGCCCACCGAGACCAGCAGGCCGTCGATGATCAGCAGCTTGGTGTGCAGCATGGTGGGCAGGAATTCGTGGATATCGATGCCGGCCTGCAGCAGCGGCTCCCAACTGGCCTTGGAGGCCAGCCGCACGGACACGGCATCGATATGTTTGCCCGGCAGCAGCACGCGGATACGCACGCCGCGCGCACGCGCTTCCAGCAGCGAGCGGGTGATCAGCGCATCCGGCACGAAATACGCTGCGGCCAGATCGATCGACGTACGCGCCGCAGCGATGGCGATCAGATACATCAGATGCATGCTCTCGCTGCCGCCCGCTGGCGAGGCCACGAACAGCTGCGCGTCGCTGTCGCCGGCCGGCGCCAACTCGGGGTAGTACTCGGCGCCGTTGAGCACGCGGCCGGTGGTCTTGATCCAGTTGTCATTGAAGGCGGCCTGCACCTGCGCCACCACCGGGCCTTCGATGCGGTAATGCGAATCGCGCCAGTGCTCCGGGTCCTGCGCATCGCCCATCCACTGGTCGGCCACGCCCACACCACCGGTGAAGCCGATGCGGCCATCGATCACCAGCAGCTTGCGATGGGTGCGGTTATTGACGCGGTGCAGGTTGTACCAGGTCAGCGGGCGGTAGCGATGCACCTCCACCCCGGCGTCGGTCATGTCCTGCACCAGCGATGCATCCATCTTCAGGCTGCCGCCCCAGTCGATGGTGACGCGCACCTTGACCCCGGCACGCGCACGCTCGGACAGCGCCTGGCTGAACTCGCGGCCGATCTCGCCCGACCAGTAGATATAGGTTTCGAAGGTGATGGTGCGCTGCGCGCTGCGGATGGCGGCCAGCATCGCCGGGAAGATCTGGTGGCCGTTGTGCAGCACCTGGATCTTGTTGCCGGGCAGAATCGCCGGGCCCAGCAATACCGACATCTCGCGCTTGAACTGCGGGTCGGACACGTCGTAGCAATGGCTCGGAATGTGCTCGAGCTTTTTCTCAGGCGTGGCGAAGTTGAGCAACAGCAGCCCCACCAGCAAGGTGGTGACGACTGCGGCCACGATGATCCATGTCATGCATCCAACTCCCGTTCCCCTGCCGTCGCGGCCTCAAGCGGCCAGCATTCTGGCAAGGCTGGCGTCATGCAGGTTGTGAAGGGGAATTATGAAGAGGTATGAGTAACCCGCCGCGACGTGGGCATCCTGCATGCCAAGCGGTTTATTGCCATGACTTGTCCATCGGATATCGCCTTTGCCCTCAGCGTCGTTCTGCGCTGGGGCAGGCGCATTGTGCGGTCATCATCTCAATGCGTTTGACGCGACCCCATGCAGTGGGTCTGGACAGCGCGGAAAAACCGCAGTGTACGAATGGCACATGCCGATTCCAAACACCGGCCGCGCCCGCCTGGCGGTAAGCGCAGTCCTTTTGATAGCCGCTCCAAACCAATCGTAAAGTTAGTGTTAACTCATTGGCATGTGGCGCTGGATTGTTCGCCCAAAGCCCTAGCATTTCGTCTTCTATCGTGAACTGGAGGTGCGGTTCATGGGACGTTGGAGCAACGATAGATTTGTCAGAACAATTTGCAGGAGCCATGACGTTCGCGCGCAGACCTGAGCAATAGATTCAGTCACGACATCTGCCCCGATGACTGCCCGCAACGTTGGTCAATGCACAGGCACCTACAGTGCGGGCCGCTTATATCGGATGAGGTCCTCCCTTGAGATTGCTGTCCATACCAAAATTTCATAAACAGCAGCCGCAATCTGCTGCCCAAGGTCCGAGCGATACAAGAGTGGACGCGCACCAGCCGCCGGGCAATCGAGCTCCTGACCCTGGCAGTCCGCTTGCGCGCAGGCCGCCCAGTCGGAAGACATCGCAGAAACCCAGCGTCAAGTCCGAGAAAAATTTACTTCAAACATTGTGTTTCACTTCTGGGGCAAGCACATCACGCAAAAACAGCCTCACGCCTGGTGGCAGGCTAGCGCCTGACGCCAGTCCCACCGCTGGCGTCAGTGCATCCCGACCGACGAGTGAAATGCCTGCCGAAGCGCCAGCTACGCAGGCAACGCTTGGCCAAGCCCCGGTCAGAGCCGCGCACGTGCCCAGAAGAGGCAAAACGCTGGCACAACTTTTCAAAGAAACAAAAGAGATGCACGAAGCTGAGTCACCACTTGGTGTTTTTAGCGATGCCATGAACAAGCCCGCTTCATCCGTTCAAGCGCATCTCCTAAATGTCGGTGGCACCAGCACGCACAGCGAAATCGAAGAGCTCGAAGAGCCGAGAAAAAATCCGGCTGCGTCAGAAGGACGTGTGGCCATCGAGGAAGAAATCAACGAAGGATTGAGCGAGGCAGAACAAGACGACATCGTCAAGCCAGACAATGAGCTTTCGATACCCTGGGCGCATGACGCCAACCCAAAAAATCTTTTCTGGCAGAAAATCGATGAATCCCACAAACAGGATATCTTCAATTTATTTTCTGATAACAACGACATGGAAGGCATCGTACTTTATGAAAAGATCCAGGGCATGGAGCATAATGAAAATTCAGGCGCTAGCGAAACGGTCAGTCAAGATCCTGAAAAGCACAACGTCGATGTCAGCCCAGAAAGAAAAGACTTTCTGAAGAAAATAGAATTCATGGAAGAGATGGAGCGTCACTTGTTGCAGCGTTATCAGGCTCACGATCTGCGCAAGCTTCGCAAGGCGCCGGAACCGTCTGCGTCGTTGAAGGCGCTCATGTCCCGGTTTCAAGAAGCGTCAAGGCTTGCTGCGTCAGGTTCGGAGTCGGCTGAGGGCTTGCCGATATCAGCTCCGCCAACACCGGATTATTTTCGGGACGCGTCAACTCGGGCGTCACCAGATCTCGAGCATTTTGAGTTCGCCAACGGGTCAACATCGGCAACGTCGGATCGTTTTCAGGAGAACACCCGGGCGCGATACGAAGAGGCAGTAGAGATCGAGGTGAACAAGCAACGAGTCGCGCGACAAGCAAAGCGCCTCGATAAGCCATCGCCCAAAGGGTTCTTGCATTGGCTCCGCGGCTAACATCAGTGCGAATGACCCGGTGGGCCGCTGCCTGCGCAACAGGCTGAGCTGTCCAGCTGCCGTCAGCGCTCGTCATGTGGAAACCTGTGATGGGCAGGGCTGAGGCATGCTCTAGCGAACCGGTGCCAATGATCCGGTGGTAACTCGCTGACGGGGTCGGCGTTGAATCAGGCGACTGCTTCCGGATAGTCGGTGGAAAACGCGATGTCGCGCTGGTCGTCGAGTGCGGCCAGTCGCGTGGTCAACGCATCGCGGATGGCGTGGTACGCGCTGCCGCCCATGACCAGGCGAAATGGCGGTGGCGATTGTTCGGTGCAGGCGATCATCGCCGTGACCATGCGCTCCGGGTCGCCGACGATGACCCAGCTGCCGTCGTCCAGTGCGCGGCTGAGTGCGTCGACCGGCGTGCCGGCGTAGTCGGACGGGATGTTGGTCCTGACCAGCGCGGCACCGAAGTTGGTGCGTGCCGGGCCGGGTTCGGCCAGGGTGAAGTGGATCCCGAAGCCGGCCACTTCCTGGGCGGCGGCTTCGACGAAGCCTTCGATGCCCCATTTGCTGGCGTGATACAGGCTGAAACCGGGATAGGCGATCTGGCCGCCTTCGGAGGACACCTGCAGCACGTGCCCGCCACCTTGACGACGCAGGTGCGGCAGCGCGGCCTGGATCAGCGTGATGGAGCCGACGAGGTTGGTGTCGATGAGATCGCGCACCTGCGCGTCGGTGGCGGCCTCGGCCGCACCGAGCGTGCCGTAGCCGGCGTTGCTGATCAGCACGTCGATCCTGCCCAGAGTCTGGAAGGCCTGGGTCACGACGTTGCGTACTGCTGTGCTGTCACGCAGATCGAGCTGAAACACGTGCAATGCCTCGCCGTGCAGTGTCTGCAGATCGGCCAGCGCATCCGCGCGCCGCACCGTGGCCGCGACACGCTCGCCGCGTGCCAGCAGTGTTTCGACCAAGCCGCGGCCGAAGCCGGAAGATGCGCCTGTGATAAGCCAGGTCCTGGACATGGGCATTGCCTTTGCGTGGGGAAGGAACACCACCCTAGGCGCGGGGAATTGATGGGTCTATGCCATAGAATTCGAATGCGTTGATGCATTTTGACCACTAATGCCCAAGCCCACCTTCAATGACCTGGCCGCGTTCACCAGTGTGGCCGCGCACCGCAGCTTCCGGCGTGCGGCCACCGAGCTGGGGCTGGCGCCGTCCTCGCTCAGCCACCTGATCAGCGCGTTGGAACGCAACCTCGGCGTGCGCCTGCTGCATCGGACCACGCGCAGCGTCTCGCTGACCGAAGCGGGCGAGCGCCTGTACGCAAAGTTGGTGCCGGCGCTGCAGGATGTGGAGCAGGCGTTGAGCGAACTGGATGCCTTCCGCAGCGGGCCCACCGGCACGGTGCGCATCAACGCGCCCGAAGTGGTGGTGCGGCTATTGCTGCAGCAGGTGGTGCCGGAGGTGCTGGCGCGGTATCCGGCGCTGTCGGTGGACCTGGTGAGCGAAGGCCGCCTGGTGGATATCGTGGCGGCCGGGTTCGATGCCGGCATTCGCCTGAGCGAGTCGGTGCCGCAGGACATGATTGCGGTGCCGTTCGGCGGGCAGACGCGTTTCATCGCCGTCGCTGCGCCTGCCTATCTGCAGCGCGCCGGCAGCCCGGACACGCCGGACGATCTGCATCGCCACGCGTGCATCCGGCATCGCATGCCCAGCGGCAGGCTGTATCGCTGGGAGTTCGAGCGGCGCGGTCAGGAGGTGGCGATCGATGTGCCGGGACGGCTGACGCTGGACCAGATTCTGATGATGAGCGAGGCCGCCGAGGCCGGCCTTGGCATCGCCTATGTGCCCGAGCATGCGGCGATGGCTGCACTGGCGCGCGGCACGCTGGTGCGGGTGCTGGAGCAGTGGTGCCCGGCCATTCCGGGACTGGTGCTGTATTACCCGGGACATCGCCAGATTCCACCGGGCCTGCGTGCGTTTATCGATACGCTCAAGCAGGTGCTGCCCTAGTCATCGATCGGTATCCAATGCGGTAAATCGCTTGCTGCGCCGACGCCGAAAGCGGGCTGAAGCGCTAAGACGACATCAGTGCACGTTGGTGTGGAACGACACAAGCGCACGCTCCGCGTTGGCTGCCGCCCGCTCGCAAACCGGACGCACTAGCCGCTTGTGTGGCGCCTGCCTATGCGCCGAAATGCTTACATGCGTCACACAAGCGCGCACCTATACTGCCGGGTGTCCCACCCACAAGGTTCTGACTGCATGAGCGCACCCCCAACGTCCCCGATTGCCGCCGGTTCTGGCGCAGCCCCCGGTAGCCTTCGCCGTTCGGTGTCCAACACGCTCAAGGGCTCGGCCGGCAATCTGGTCGAGTGGTACGACGTTTACGTCTACTCGGTGTTTGCGGTCTATTTCGAATCGCAGTTCTTCTCCAAGGAAGACAAGAACGCCACGATGTTCGTGTGGGCGATCTTTGCGATGACCTTCCTGATGCGCCCGATCGGCGCGTGGTACTTCGGCCGGTTTGCCGACCGTTACGGCCGGCGGCTGGCGTTGACGATTTCGGTGTCGATGATGGCACTGTGCTCGTTCGTTATCGCGATCACCCCGACGGTGTCCACGATCGGCATCGCCGCGCCGATCATCCTGCTACTGGCGCGTCTGCTGCAGGGCTTTGCCACCGGTGGCGAGTACGGCACCAGTGCGACCTACATGTCCGAGGCAGCGATTCCAGGCCGGCGCGGGTTCCTGTCGTCGTTCCATTATGTGACGCTGGTTGGCGGGCATGTATTGGCGCAGACCACGTTGCTGGTGATGCTGCATTTCTTCGATGCGCCGCAGGTGTCCGAGTGGGGCTGGCGCGTGGCGTTCGGCCTGGGCGGCATCGGTGCGTTGGTGGTGTTCTGGCTGCGCCAGAGCATGGACGAGTCGCTGAGCTCCGAATCCATCGCCGATTCGCGCACCGGCAAGGCCAAGGCGTCGGGCTCGATGCGCGAGTTGTTCGTCAATCAGTGGCGTCCGCTGCTGCTGTGCTTCCTGATCACTGCCGGCGGCACGATCGCGTTCTACACCTACTCGGTGACCGGGCCGAAGATGATCCAGACCGCGTTCGCCGGTGGCGACGTGATGGCCGGCACCATCATCAACCTGGTCGCGCTGACGGTGTTGATGCTGATGCAGCCGATCGGTGGCTGGCTGTCCGACATCGTCGGGCGCAAGAGCCTGCTGGTGTTCTTCGGCATTGGTGGGGTGCTCTACACCTGGTTCCTGGTGATGGAGCTGCCCAAGCAGACCGACTGGTTGACCGCGTTCGCGATCCTTACCGTGGGCTTTGTGATCCTGACCGGCTACACCTCGATCAATGCGGTGGTGAAGGCGGAATTGTTCCCGACCCACGTGCGCGCGCTGGGCGTCGGCTTGGGCTATGCGCTGGCGAACTCCGCGTTCGGTGGCACTGCGCCGTTGTTGTACCAGGCCTCGTTGAAGACCGGCCACGTGAGCGAGTTCGTGATCTATGCCACGGCGGTGATCGCAGTGTCGTTGGTGGTGTACATGTTCTTCCTGACCAACAAGGGCAGCAACTGGCTGGACGACGAAGCGGCGATGCATCAGCGCAAGCGCTGATGTGTTTTGCCCTTCTCCCAACGGGAGAAGGTGCCCCAAAGGGGCGGATGAGGGTACGTGCGAAGCCACGTGCAGTTGGAACGACACGAGGGCTTCGCCCCGTACCCTCACCCCAACCCCTCTCCCGCAGGGAGAGGGGCCTGAGTAGCCTGTTGTTGCATGAAGTCTTGATGGTGCTGCGTCGTCTCAGCAAACAAGCTGTAACGCAAACCAATCAAACCCAACAGCGCTTCATCGCGATGTGCGCCTGCCGGCACTTTCCCCACGCGCGCCAGCGACACATCCAGACGATCACGCAGAGATTCCGGCCCCGGAAACGGGCGTTTTTGCGCAATCTGCTGCCGATAATGCGCAGCAACATCGACCAGGATCGCGTCCACCGCATCAACGCTCATCTGCGGCAACCCATGCCGCGCGCTGCGCAGTTGCAGGATGTTCAAGCCCACGCGCACTTCGTTGAGCATATCCACTGAGGTCAGATCGCTGCCTTCCGGCGTCAGTGCCAAGCGTGGTGCGAGCAAGCCAAGCAAGTCCAGCATGCGGGAGGCGAACTGTTGCCGGTCTTGTGCACCGTGGCCCTCCGCAGCCTCGGCCAACGTGCGCCAGCCCTGGCGTACCAGGCGGCGCGCGCTCCATTCCGCACCCACCGAGCGAAACAATCGCGTCAGCACCACGGCAAATCCAATCCCCAACACCATCGCCACCGCCGCGTTGACGAAGCTCTGGATGTTGGCGTTATAGGTGTTCTGCAAACTCAATAGCGCGGTGAGATTCACCACCAGCGGCAGTGCGATCAACATGCTCTTGGGGCGATGCAGCAACGCGCCGATCGGCAGGAACACCGCCGCCAGCACCAACACCAGCATCGGGAAATCGTGGATGGCCGGGAAGATGCCGAACAGATAGATGCCGGCGACCACGCTGGCTACCACCGCCCAGGTCAGGAACGACAGCATGCTCGGCGCAGGGTCGTCCTGTGCGGCGAAAAACGCGGCAGTCACCGCCGCCATCATCGCGCCGTTGCCGCCGCCTTCCCAGCCGATGCCGATCCACAGCACGCAGTACGCCATCAGCGCGAAGCCCGCGCTCAATGCGGAGAATGCGGCCATGCCGAAATCGATGTGGCGCGTGTTGCTCGCACGTGCCGGGGTGTTGGCTGTATCGCGCGGTGACCCGGTAAGTCGCTGCAATGACCCGGTAAGTCGCTGCAATAGCGAGGAGCGCTGACGTGGCTGCGCAGTAGGCCCAAGCAATGCAGCCTCAGCCCGCGCTGGAGGAACTGCGGTTGCAGCATCGCGTCGCGACCAGCCCAGAATCTGCAGCAACGAAGACTGCATGTGCGAACGCGCAGCTGGTTCTCTTTGCGCAGTGTCATCCCGGTTGGATGATTCCGCCGTTGCAGGTTGTCTCGCGGCAGCCGGCATCGCGCGCAGCACCGGCGTCGCTGCGCCTTGCACTAACGCCCGCTCCAGCGCGCGGCAGTCCTGCCACAGGTCTAGCAGTTCTTCCAGCCGCAGCAGCAAGCTCGCAAGCTGTAAATGTTCGATGTCCTGATCCACCACCGGGTGGTGCGCGGCGATACGTGCGCGTAATGCGTCAACATCATCTTCGTTGCGCGCTTGGTCACCCTCATCCACCCAGGCAGCGACGTCGTCCAGCAGCGCAGCGATATCGGGCGGCAACACAGACCCGTCGCGCTGCACCGCATCCAGGCGGTCGGCGATCGACGACAGCACCGGCAGCAACAGCAGCATGCGTGCGCGCAAGTGTTCCAGCGTGGGCGCGGCACCGGCATGGCGCGGGTCATCATGGCGCACGAAGGCGATCAAGGCCTCGAACTGCACCAGATCTGCCGCCAGGCGATTGCGCGGCGCCTGTGATGGGCCGCGCTGCAACACCTGGCGACACCATGCCGCCGCGTCCTGCATCCAGTTGCCAATGCGCGCGGTGAGCATCGGCTTGACCGAGGCGGGAAACACCAGCGCGGCGAACAGCACCGCCATCACCGTGCCCAGGATGATCTCTTCGCTGCGTGCCACCACGGTGTCGAAGATGCCTTCCGGCGCGGTCACCGCAGGGAAGCCGATGAACGCGGTGGTGTAGCCGGCGAGCAGGAACGCATAGCCGCGCGGGCCGCGATTGAGCAGCGCCAGGAACAGGCAGGCCGACAGCCACAACGCCATCGCCGCACTGAGCAGCAATGGCGTCTCCACCAGGTTAGGCAACATCACCAGGGTCGCCGCGCCGGCCAGCAAGGTGCCGAGCACGCGGTACACGCCCTTGGCGCGGGTGGGGCCGAGCAGCGGTTGCGAGACGATGTAGACCGTGGCCATCGCCCAGTACGGCCGCGACAGATTGCCGGCCAGCCCCACATACAACGCCGCGATCGAGGCGGCGAAGGTCTTGGCCGAAAACAGCCAGGCCTGGCGATCGCGCAGCAGCGCCTTCATCGTGCGGCCGTCGTATCGGTGTGGCCCGCCGTGGTTTCCCAACCGCCGCCCAGCGCCAGGAACAGCTGCAGTTGATCCTGCGAGACCTGCGCCTGCGCATTGGCCAGCGTCATGTCGGCGGTGGCCAGCGTGCGCTCGGCATCCAGGCTGGACAGATACGGCGTGCGCCCGCCCTGATACAAGCGCCGGTTCTGCGACGAGGCCAGTTCGGCCTGTTGCTGCGCCTGTTCCAGCAGATGCAGGCGGTCCAGATCCTGCGCATAGCGCGACAGCGTGGTCTGCACTTCGCGCAAGGCCTGCAGCACGGTGTTGTCGAACTGCGCCAGCGCCACGTCCGCGCCGGCTTCGGTGGCGCGGATGCGGGCACGCGCACCGCTAGACGGCAGCGTCCAAGAAATCAGCGGGCCAAACGACCAGGCATGTGTGGCCGGTTCGCCGAAGTCGGCCAGCAGCCCGGTGGCGCCGATCGAGCCGCCCAGACGGATATCCGGATACAGCTCGGCGGTGGCCACGCCGATGCGCGCAGTGGCTGCCGCCAGCCGGCGCTCGGCCTGGCGCACATCCGGGCGACGCGCCAGCAGCGCGCGGCCGTCGCCGATCGGAATCGGGCGCTGCAGGGCCGGCGCGTGCGCGCAGCTGTCCACACCGGCTGGCACCTCGCCAGGCGTCTTGCCGAGCAGCGCGGCCAGTTGATAGCCGGCCGCCTGGCGGCGCGCGCGCAGCGGCGGCAGCGCCGCTTCCAGCATCGCCACCTGCGCGCTGGCGCGGGCCAGATCGGGCGGTGTGTCACGGCCTGCATCGATCAGGCGTTGGGTAATGTCGCGGCTGCGCTGCTGCAATTGCAGCGAATGTTCGGCCACGTGCAGCTCGTGATTGGCGTGGCAGATCTCCACATAACTGCCGGCGACCTGCGCGGCCACGTTGACGCGCGCCAGATCGATCGCGGCCTGGGCGACCTGCGTGTCGGCCTGCGCGGCCTCGGCACCGCGTTGCAGCTTGCCGAACAGATCGAACTGATACGACACCCCGAACTTGCCGTCGGCCAGGTTGAACACCGGCAGCTTTTCTTCCTGCAGGAAGGCCTCGGCCGAGACCTGCGCGCGGCTGACGCCGGCTTCCACTTCGTAATCGAAGCCGCCCGCGTCCAGCGCCTGTTCGTACACCGCGGCGGCGCGGCGCAGGTTGGCACCGGCGACCTTCAACTCGACGTTGTCGCGCAAGGCCTGTTCGATCAGGCCATCCAGCATCGGGTCCTGATACAGCGCCCACCAGCGTGCCGGCAGCAGTGCACCGGGGTGCACCTGGTCGTTGCCGGTGTCGAGAAACGCGGCATTGGCGGCCGGGCGCTGGTAGGCCGAATCGTCCGGCACTGCGTAGTTCGGCCCCACCGTGCTGCACGCAGTTAATGCAGTCAGTACCGCCGCCAAACCGAAATGACGAAACACAACGCGCTTCATGGTGCAGCCTTCGCCTGCACGCGGGCAGGCGCTGTGCCGCCAGTGCCACGCGCGGCATCCGGCAGGATGGTCACGGTTGCAGTGCGGCCAGCAATCAGCTGCACATGCGCCGGCACCCGATCCAGCACGATGCGTACCGGGATGCGCTGCGCCAGCCGCACCCAGTCGAACGCCGGCGTGACGTTGGGCAATGCGCCGGCGCTGCCGCTGCGATAGCGGTCTTCGATACCGGCGGCGATGCTCTGCACATGCCCGTGCAAGGTCACCGGCTCGCCCATCAGGCGCACGTCCACGCGCTGGCCGGCATGCACGCCCTGCAGGCGGGTCTCTTCGAAATAGCCATCGACGCGGAACGAGCCGGTGTCCAGCACCGCCACCACCGGGCGCCCGGCGCTGACGTAATCGCCCACGCGCACGGTGCGGTCGCTGACATGGCCGTCGGCCGGGCTGCGCACCTGCGTGCGGTCCAGGTTGAGCTGGGCCAGGTCCACCGCCGATTGCGCGGTGGCCACCGCCGCCTGCGCCTTCTGCACATTGGAGCGGCGCACCTCGGCATCTTCGGCGGCCACCAGGTCCTGCAGGCTGCGGTCGCGCGCGATCTCGCGGCGCAACTGACTCAAGGTGGCCTGGCGCTCGGCCAGCGCGGCGCGCGCCTGTTCCAGCGCGATCGCATAGCGTGCGCGGTCCACCACGAACAGCAACTGCCCGCGCCGCACCGCCTGGTTGTCGGCCACCGCCACTTCCTCCACCAGCCCGGACACATCCGGCGCCACCTGCACCACATCGGCGCCCACGTGCGCATCGCGCGTCCACGGTGCTTCCATGTAATAACGCCACAGGTGCTGCAGCACCACGGCCGCCACCACCACCATTGCCAGGGTCAACAGCGCCGGCCCCGCGTTCTTGATCAGCTTTTTCACGATTGCATCCAACGGGTAAGGGAAAACATGCCGCCCAGCAGCGCGATGTACAGCGCCAGGTTGAACAGCGCCGGGTGCCAGATATGCCGGTACGCACCGGCCCAGGTCAGCAGCGCGCCGATGGCGCTGTTGAGCAGGTAGGCCAGCGTCATCAACGCCAGCAAGGTGGGAACGAACACACCGTAGAGACTGAATTCGCCGTACATCGCTTACTTCCTGAAGAGAAAAAGACGCCCCGCGGCGTGGTGCGCGCCGGCCATCTGCACTGTCATCGCGCGCCGCACGGGCCGCGCATGGCGCTTAGTCGGGCTGGCCCAGCCGCGCATGCGCCTGCGCGATCTGCTCCCACAAGGTCAGCACCACCTGCACCTGCGCCTCGCTGAGCGCGCCGAACACCTCCGCGCGCAGCGCATCCAGGCGGATCTCGATGCGCCCGACCAACGCCTGGCCTGCGTCGGTGAGCCACAGCTGGTTGGCGCGGCGGTCGCTGCTGTCGGCCTCGCGGCGCACCAGCGCCTGCGCGCACAGCTTGTCCAGCAGCCGCACCAGGGAAGGGCCTTCCATGCCCAGTTGCTGGGCCAGCGCCACCTGGCGGATACCGCCGCCGGAGCGGCCGATCATCAACAACGGCCCGGTGCAGGCGCTGGACAGCCCGAATTCGGCAAATGCCTGGTCGGCCAGCCGCTGCCACTGGCGGGCGGCGACCAGCAGGCCGGAACTGAGCTGCGCACGGGAGGACAGAGGGGGATTCGTCATAATAGATAGGATGCTATTAATTCAATAATGAATCAATAGTCACTGAACCCGTGCAAGCTGGCGCAACCGCCACTGGGGCGGTTGGCCTGTCCTCGGGTACCATGCTCGCCCCCTTTGGGTGCACCTGCGCATGAGCCAGTCCGACCAGCCCGATTCCTCCGTTACCCAGGCCCAGGCCGAAGAAGCCGTGCGCACCTTGCTGCGCTGGGCCGGCGAAGACCCGGCCCGCGAGGGCCTGCTCGACACCCCGCGCCGGGTCGCCGAAGCCTATGGCGACTGGTTCAGCGGCTACCGCGAAGAACCGCGCGCGTACCTGGAGCGCACCTTCGAAGAGGTGGCCGGCTACGACGAGCTGATCGTGCTGCGCGACATCTCCTACGAAAGCCATTGCGAGCACCACATGGCGCCGATCATCGGCAAGGTGCACGTGGGCTACCTGCCGCGCGGCAAGGTTGTGGGCATCAGCAAGCTCGCCCGCGTGGTGGAAAGCTACGCGCGCCGCTTCCAGGTGCAGGAAAAGATGACCGCGCAGATCGCCCAGTGCATCCAGGACGTGCTGCAACCGCGCGGCGTGGGCGTGGTGGTGGAAGGCTCGCACGAGTGCATGACCACCCGCGGCATCCACAAGCGCGGCGTCAGCATGGTGACCTCCAAGATGCTCGGCAGCTTCCGCGAAGACGCCCGTACCCGCGCCGAATTCCTGCAGTTCATCGAAGTGGGCGGCAAGCGTTGAGGCATGCCTTGCTGGCGCACGCAGCGCGCTAACGTGCGAGCAGTCCATCCGGAGCTGGGAGACCGCATGACCATCGCATCCATCGGCCCGGCAGAGGTGTTGCGCAAGCGGCCACGCTTTCGCCGGCCACACACCGCTCGACCGGCGCGGGGCCTGAGCCACGGTGCGCCCGTATGAAGGTCCGCGCCCGTATCGCACGCTACCGCAGCCTGCGCGAAGACCCGTTGTGGAAATTGCTGGCCGCCGACCATGCACCGGAAGTGATCGGTCTGCTGCAGGCCTTGCTGCTGGACGGAGAGCGTCTGTTGCCGGCAGCGGTGCTGCACGAGCGCCTGCAGCGCCTGCTCGACGACATCAACGCCGAGCAGCTGGCGCGCGATTTGCCGCGCACCGCACAGGCGTACGTTGCCCACTGGCTGGCGCAGGGCTGGCTGGAGCGTCGCCTGCCCGAGGGCGCGCAGCAGGAAGAGTACGAACTGTCCACGCAGGCCGCGCAGGCGATTCGCTTTGTCGACGGCCTGGAGCATAGTCGCGGCGCAGCCACCGAAAGCCGGCTGGCGCTGGTGATGCAACAGCTTGCCCAACTCGCGGCATTGACCGAGACCAACCCGGATGCGCGGTTGTCGGCACTGCGCGACGAGCGCGATCGCATCGATGCGGAAATCGCGCGGGTCTCGGCTGGCAAGGTCGCCTCGCTGGACGGCAAGCGCGCGCTCGAGCGCACCCGTCAGGTGATCGCGCTGGCCGACGAATTGACCGAAGACTTCCGCCGCGTGCGCGACGACTTCGAACAGCTCAACCGGCAATTTCGCGAACGCATCATCGACGACGAAGGTGAGCGCGGCGAGGTCCTGACCCGGCTGTTCGAAGGCGTGGATGTCATCGGCGACAGCGAAGCCGGGCGCAGCTTTCAGGCGTTCTGGGCGCTGCTCAACGACGCCGAACAAAGCGCGCAACTGGATGCGGCGCTGGAGACAGTGCTGGCACGCGCGTTCGCGCGCAAGCTCGATCGCCGTGAACGCAGCTTCCTGCGCGGGCTCACCGGCACAATGCTCGAACGCGGTGGCCAGGTGCACGATGTGATGCAGCATTTCGCGCGCAGCCTGCGCGGTTTCGTGCAGAGCCGTGGCTATCTGGAACAGCGCCGGCTCAACCGCTTGCTCAAACAGGCGCAGGCCGAAGCGCTGAGCCTGCGCGAACATATCCCAGCCCAGCGCCTGATCGGCCGCAGTCTGATGCTGACCACCAGCCGGCTGCGTTCGCTCTCGCAATGGCGCCTGCACGACCCGCGCCAGCAACAGGTCGATGGCAGCATCCAGCGCAACGAGGCGGCGGCCATCTCGCTGGACAGCGTGGGCGATCTGGTCGCGCAGTCGGAGATCGATTTCCGCAGCCTGCGGCGCGATCTGTTCGAGCTGCTGGCCACCCAGCCGCAGCTGTCCATCGCACAGGCGCTGACGCAACGCCAGGCTACCCAGGGCCTGGGCAGTGTCATCGGCTATCTATCGCTGGGCACGCGTCACGGCGTCGTCAGTGGCGACCAATTCGAAGTGGCGCAATGGCGCGGCAGCGACGGCCAGTGGCGTCGCGCGCGCATTCCGCTGATCTGGTTCACCCAGGAGAAACGCAATGAACTGGCATGAGCACGATCCCGATGCCGAGTCCGAACTCGCCCACGACGCTGCCGAGGGTCAGACGCCTGCCGTCGCCAGCACCGGCCTGTTCGCCGGCGACACCGGGCAATTGCCGGTGGAGGCGCGTCGCGCGCTGTGTCAGTTGCTCAGTGGCCCCAGCGTGGACGCGCAGCGGCATAGCCGCCTGTGGCCGGTCCTGCTGCGCAGTGAAGTCGGCATTCGCAGCGCCTTGGCCGAAGTGTTTCTGGAGCTGGTGCTCGATCGCGAGGCCGGCATCGCCTTCACCCGCCAGGCCGAGACTGGCGAGCTGGAAGCGCCGGTACTGCTGCGCTCTTCGCCGCTGACCTTCATCGACTCGGTATTGCTGCTGCACCTGCGCCAGCAACTGGCCGAAGCCGATGCGCGTGGTGTCCGTGCAGTGGTGGAAGAAGCGGCCTTGGGCGAGGCGCTAGCCGTCTACGAAAAAAACCTGTCCACCGACCGTGCCGGCTTCCTGCGCCGGGTGGCCACGGCGGTGCAGAAGATGAAGGACAACCATGTCCTGACCCGTCTGCGCGGCGAAGACGCACGCTATGAAATCTCCCCAGCGCTCAAACTGCTGTTCTCGGCCGAAGATGTCGCCGCCCTGGGGCAGGTCTATCGCCAGTTGCGCGACGGCCCGGCCGGCGGCGAGGACGAGGCCGACCCCGCGCACGCCTAGCACTGCCGCCGCACCACCCGCGTAAGCGCAGGCCTACGCTTTTCTGGCTTCCCGGACCGTATCGATGACCTCCTCTGCCGCGCCCTCCAGCCTGTTCGCCAACGATCTGCCCGACGCGCGTCTGCAGCAGTTCCGCATGCGCCGCCTGCAGGTGCACAACTGGGGCACGTTCTCCGGGTTGACCGAAGTGCCGATCGCCGAACGCGGCTTTTTGTTCGTCGGCCGCTCCGGCTCGGGCAAATCCACGCTGCTCGATGCGATGTCGGCCTTGCTCACCCCACCCAGCATCGTCGACTTCAACGCCGCCGCGCGCGAGGCCGAACGCAGTGGCCGCGACCGCAACCTGGTGTCGTACGTGCGCGGCGCCTGGGCCGACCAGCAGGACAGCGCCTCTGGCGAAATCGCCACGCAATACCTGCGCAAAGGCGCCACCTGGACCGCATTGGTACTGGAATATCGCAACGGCGAGGACCGCGTGGTCAGCCTGGTGCGGCTGTTCTGGATTGCCGGCAACAGCGCGGCCACCGGCGACGTGCAAAAGCACTACATGGTGGCCGAGCGTGCCTTTGACGTGGCGCAGGACTTGGTTGGCTTCGATCTGGATCGTCGCAAGCTCAAGCAGCGCCTGCACGATGTGCATCACTTCGACAGCTTTGCCGGCTACGCCGAGCGTTTTCGCCACCAGTTGGGCATCGGCAACGAGATGGCGTTGCGCCTGCTGCACAAGACCCAATCGGCCAAGAATTTGGGCGATCTCAACGCCTTCCTGCGCGGCTTCATGCTGGAAGAACCCAAGACCTTCGATGCGGCCGAGCGCCTGGTCGGCGACTTCGCCGAACTCGACGGCGCCCATCATGCGGTGGTGACGGCGCGGCGCCAGGTGGAAACCTTGCTGCCTGCGCGCGCGCATCACGCCGAGCTGATGCAACTGCGCCGCCAGCGCAGCGAGCTGGAAGAACTCAAGCTCGGCATCGACGCCTACCGCGAGCAGCGCCGGCTCGCCTTGCTGGACGCGCGCCTGCAGGAACTGGACGTGCAAGACCGCGGCCTTGCCGGCGAAGAAGGCCAGCGCCGCGCAGCACTGGATAACCACACGCGCCATCTGGACGATCTGGAAGCGCAGCGGCGCGCGCAAGGCGGCGAGCGCATCGATGCGCTGGAGCGCGAACAGGGCCAGCTGCAGACCGAGCGCGATCGCCGCGCGGCCAAGCGGGCCCAGGCCGAACAGGCCTGCCGTGCACTGGAGCAGGCCCTGGCCGACAGCGCGCACGGCTTTGCCGAACAGGTCGCGCAGGCGCGCGCCGCGCTGGAAGATGGTCAGCGTGCCGCCGCCGAGCTCGATGAAGCGATCAGCGAGCGCATCGCCGGCAAGCACGACGACAGCAAACGCTTTGCCGAAGTACGTGCCGAGATCGAGGCGTTGACGCGCAATCCTTCCAATATTCCTGCGCCGATGCAGAGCCTGCGCGCGCGCATGAGCGCCGACACCGGCGTGCCGGAGGCGGCGCTGCCGTTCGTGGGTGAACTGATCCAGGTGCGCGAGGAAGCATCCGCCTGGCGCGGCGCCATCGAGCGCGTGCTGCACGGCTTTGCGCAATCGTTGCTGGTGGACGAGCGGCATTACGCCGAGGTCGCCGACTGGGTCAACCGCACCCAGCTCGGCACACGCCTGGTCTATTACCGGGTGCGTCACAACGAGCAGGCACTGAGTGGCCGCGAACCCGGCAGCGCCTCGCTGCTGCACAAGCTGGAGCTGCGCGATCACCCGTTTGCCGGCTGGCTGCGGCGCGAGCTGGGCAAGCGCTTCGATTACGACTGCGTGGACTCAGCCAAGGCCCTGCGCCATGCAGAACGCGCGATCACCCGCGAAGGCCAGGTCAAGCATCCGGGCGAGCGTTACGAAAAGGACGACCGCCACGCGGTGGGTGACCGTCGCCGCTGGCTGCTGGGCTTCAACAACCGCGACAAACTGGCCTTGTACGAGCGCGAAGGCCAGGAGCTGGCACAACGCATCGCCGCCTGCGACGCCGAGGTCGCCGACCTGCGCGCACGCCGCGAACGCGATGGGCAGCGACGCCTTGCCCGCAACACCCTGGCCAACCTGGGCTGGGACGAAATCGATGTGGCCGCCGCGCTGCAGCGCCTGAGCCAGATCGCCGAGACCCTGCAACAGCTGCGCGATGGCGACGCCAACCTGCGCGCGCTTGGCGAGGCGATCGACCGCACACGTGCCGACATCGCTCAGGCCACGCGCACCTATGAGGGCGTGCATAAGGAAAGGATCGAGCTGGGTGTGGAGCGCACACGGCTGGAAAAACAGCATCTCGAATGCGCCGATGCGCACGCGTGCGTGGTCACTCCACTGCAGCAGCAAGGTCTGGCAGAGCGTTTGCTCAGCCTGGGCGAGCTGAGCCTGGATAACCTGCAGGACCGCTTCCGCATACTCGAGCGTGGCCTGGACGCACAGCTGAGCATTAGTAAGGATGAACTCACTCGGCTGCAGCAAGCGCTGATCGGCTGTTTCCGCCGCTACTTCCAGCAATGGCCGGAAGACAGCGGCGATCTGAGCCCGACGCTGGAAGGTGCCGACGATTTTCTCGCACGCCTGCAGCGGCTGGAACGCGATGGCCTGCCGCAGCACGAAGCGCGCTTTTTCGATCTGCTGCAAAGCCAGAGCAAGAACAATCTGCTCGCGTTGCAGCGCCACACTGCCGAAGCGCGCAAATCGATCGCCCAGCGTCTGGACGAGGTCAATGCCAGCCTGGAACAAGTCCCGTTCAATCACGGCACCTTGCTGACCATCGAACTCAGTGATCGTCGTTTGCCGGAAGTGATCGACTTCCATCAACGCCTGCGCGATGTGCTCGGCCACCACCAGACCGAACAGCGCGAGGTGGCCGAACAACAATTTGCGGTGCTGCGCGAACTGGTGCGCAAGCTGGGCTCGGCCGAAGGCGAGGACAAGCGCTGGCGCGAGCTGGTGCTGGACGTGCGCCTGCATGTGGAGTTCGTTGGCGTCGAACTGGACGCAGCCACGCGCCAACAGGTCGAGATTTACCGCAGCGGCGCCGGCAAATCCGGCGGTCAGCGTCAGAAACTGGCAACCACCTGTCTGGCCGCCGCATTGCGCTATCAGCTCGGCGGCGAAGACGGCGAACTGCCGCGCTATTGCGCGGTGGTGCTGGACGAAGCCTTCGACAAGGCCGACAACGAATTCACTGCGCTGGCGATGAACATCTTCGAAAACTTCGGCTTCCAGATGGTGGTGGCCACGCCGTTGAAATCGGTGATGACGCTGGAGCCGTTCATCGGTGGCGCGTGCTTTGTCGAGATCAGCGGGCGGTACGATTCGGGCGTGTTGCTGATCGAATACGACGAACAGTCGCGCCGGCTCAAGCTGCCCGAGCGCACCCGCAGCGCGGCGGCCAACACCACTGCGGTGGCCGAGCAGGAGTGAGCTGATGGCGCGCGCCGATTGCATGCTGTTGCCAGCTGCCGCACTGCAGGCATTGCGCGGGCAATGGCAACGCCAGCGTGGCGACTGGTTGATCGGTGCATCGGCACCCAGGCCCATCGCCCTGCAGCCACCCACCCAGGCGCAGGCCAGCGCCCGCTTCGATGCCTTCGGCGACTGGCTGCGCAGCTGGCAGCGTGTCGACTTGCCGGGGCGGGTGGAGTACCGCGATGTGCTGTGGTCGCAGCTGGGGCCGCAACGGCTGCCGCAGACCTGGGTGGTCGAGACGCCGGCCGATGCGGCGGCAGCACTGCAAGAACACGACCGTTGGCAACGCGCCAGCGCGCGCTGCGACGGTTTGCAGGCGCATTGGCCGGAAGCTGCGGGATTTGCCGCGCGCCTGCGGCGCCAGTTCGATCTGCTTGCCGACAGCGCGCAGGCCGATATCGACCGGCTGGTCGCCGTGGTCGACTGGCTGCATCGACACCGCGACAGCGGCCTGTTTCTGCGCCAGCTTCCCATTGCCGGCATCGACAGCAAATGGGTGCACACGCGTCGCGGCATCATCGCCGACTGGCTGGGCGGGCTGCGTGGCATCGCCGAGCCGCGTAGCTTCGACAGCCTTGCCGGCCTGCGCAGCGCACCGGATCGGGTGCGCCTGCGCCTGCTGGATCCGGCGCTGAGCCAGCAACTCGGCGGCCTGGCCGATCTGAGCGTGCCGATCGAACAGCTGGCCGCGCTGCGGTTGCCGATCGAACGCGTGCTGATTGTCGAGAATCTCGACACCGGCCTGGCCTGCGAAGCGTTGCCGGGCACGGCGCTGCTGATGGCGCGCGGGTATGCCGTCGACTACGTGCGCAACATCGAGTGGCTGCGCACGCTGCCGTTGTTCTATTGGGGCGACATCGATACGCACGGGCTTGCGATCCTGCACCGACTGCGCACGCATGCGCCGCAGACCGTGGCGCTGCTGATGGACCAGGCCACGCTGCTCTCCACGCCGCGTGCCATGTGGGGGCACGAACCCAGGCAACATCGCGCCCACCGGCTCGCCGCGCTGACGCCGGACGAGCAGCTGTTTTACGCACGATTGCGCAGCGGACACTTCGGCGCCGCACCGCGGCTCGAGCAGGAGCGCATCGCCTGGAGTCAGGCATGGCCGCAGATCCAGGCGGCGTTGCGGGGCTAGTCGCTGGGTACCGCTGTCAGGTGTGGGGTGCAGGCGGGCAGCTTGCACTGAAGGTGCTGCTGCAATCTGCTGGCTCGCAGGTACGCGTGCCACTGCACAACCTCGTTGGGTGGACACGACGGCTGCGGCCAGCACGTCATCGCGGTGAGGATCACGAGCGCGAACCGCTCATTTGAAGATAAGAATCGTTATCATTAGCAACCCAGATGTGCCCGCCAGTGCGCGCATCGCCCGCTGAAGATCCCGATGACCCCACTGCCTGCGCCTCGCCACCTGTTGTTCGTGTCCCTGTTCGCCACCATGCCGGCCGCCGCCCAGGAGGCCAGCCTGCTCGACGCCATCGTGGTCAGCGAAAAGCGCGCCCTGTACCGGCCGGAAAAGGCCGCCGGCGCTACCCGCACGCAGACGCCGGTGGAGCGCATTCCGCAGGCGATCCAGGTGGTGCCGCGCTCGGTCATCGACGAACAGCAGCTCAACCGGCTGGTGGATGTGGTGGCCAATGTCTCCAACGTGCAGCCCGGCGGCACCCAGGGCAATCGTTCGGAAACCTTCGTCATCCGCGGCTTCGAGGCGTCCTCGTATGCGGTCGACGGCATCCTGCTCAACCCGGCGCAGAACTTCACCGAGACCGTGCGCGATCTGGCCAATGTCGCCCAGGTGGAAGTGCTCAAGGGCCCGGCCGCGGTGCTGTACGGCCGCGGCGAACCCGGCGGGGTGATCAATCTGGTCACGCTGCGCCCGGATGCGGTGTTCGGCGGCAATGCATCGGTGCAGGTGGCCGAACATGGCCTGCGCCGCGTGCAATCGACCGTCACCGGCCCGCTGAGCCCGACGCTGTCGGCACGGCTCAGCGCCGCCGCGCAGGAAACCGGCAGCTTTCGCGCTGCGCAGGCCGATGGTGATCGCGTGTTCGTGTCGCCCTCGCTGGCCTGGCGGCCGAACGATCAACTGCGCGCCGATCTGGATCTGGAATACACCCGCCAGACCAGCCCGGGCGATCGCGGGCTGGTCGCCATCGACGGGGTGGTGCGTGGCCCGGCGGAGCGCAGTTTCGGCGAGCCATGGTCGCGCAATCACGGCACTTCGCGCACCGCACGCGGGCGCATCGAATATGACGCCAACGACTGGCTGACGCTGCGCCAGATCCTCAACCACCAGGACGGCGACAGCGGCCGCGACGTGGCCGACTTCACCGGCTTCAGCGCCGACCGCGCGTTTCTGCAACGCCGCGCGGTGCGCCAGGACCAGCAGGTGCGCGCCACCACCTCGCAGACCGAAGCGCTGGCGCGTTTCGCCACCGGCCCACTGCGCCATCAGGTGCTGGCCGGCGCCGAATACGTCGATGCGCATCGCCAGACAGATGAAGCCCGCGCGCCGCTGGCCCGTATCAGCGTGACCAATCCGGTGCAGGGCGCCTTGCCGGGCACGTATGTGCCGGCGCGCGCCATCGAGGTCGATGCGCGTTACGCCGCGTTGTACGTGCAGGATCAGATCAGCATCGGCGAGCGCTGGGATGTGCTGGCCGGCGTGCGCTGGGACGATGTGCAACAGACCACCATCGACAACGGCGCCCGCACCCGCGAAGACGGCCGGCGTGCATCGCCACGCATTGGCGTGGTGTGGAAGGCGGCGCCGCAGCTGTCGCTGTACGCCAACACCTCCACCTCGTTTCGACCGCGCAGCGCCACCCTGTTTGCCGGCGGCAGCGCACCACCGGAGACCGGCCGCCAGTACGAAATCGGCTTGAAAAGCGCGCTATTCGACAACCGCGTGCTCGCCACCGCTGCCGCATTTCAGATCACCAAGGACAACGTCGCTACCAGCGATCCGGACAACAGCGGCTTTGTGCTGGTCACCGGCCAGCAGCGCGTGCGCGGGGTGGAGATGGATATCACCGGCGAGCTCACCCAGAACTGGCGGCTGATTCTGGGCGCCGGCTATCTGGACGCACAGGTCACCCGCGACACCGTCATTCCGGCCGGCAACCGCCTGCGCGGCGCACCGCGGGTCAGCGCCAGTCTGTGGAGCACCTATCACGTCGCCAGCGGGCCGCTGTACGGCCTGACCCTGGGCGCCGGCGCGGTGCATGTGGGCGAGCGCGAAGGATATCTGGCCAACAGCTATCGCATCGCCGGCTACACCCGTTTCGATGCGTCGGCGGCATACCGCTTCGGCGGCCGTTATCAACTGGCGCTGATGCTGCGCAATGTCGCCAATCGTTTCTACATCGAGCAGCCGGTGACGCAGACCACCAACTACCCGGGCGCACCGCGCACCTTGTCGGCAACGTTGAGTATGGATTTCTAAGCGACTAAGAGTCGCCAACAAAACTGTACGCAGCTGGCTGATCTGTAGCTTGCCGCAGGGCCCTTGCCTGCCCACCATCGCGGGACACGCTGCAAGTACGTCCTTGTAGCTCTTACGCGGCATCCATGCCGCGTAAGGTCCCGCGACGGTGGGCGGGCAAGGGCCAGTTGAGAGGGTCGGTGTGCATGGTTGCGGGCAGTGCGCGCCGCGCCGCCGTCCGATGCGGTGCGGTCTGATCGGCTCCTTTCGATCCTAGCAATGGCATTGCCATTGCCAACATCACTCCAGTGTCCGACGAAGGCGAGTGCGGCCAATACAGTTGTCGCCATCGATAGAGCGTTCGAGAGGTTCTGTTAGTCGCGCTAAATCGGTCTGGCTCGCGTTCGTCAACGCAGCAGATCCCAGCCCATCTTGCCGATCAGCACGATGACCAGCACCAGAAACAACTTGCGGATCAGCGGTGTGCCACCACGCAGCGCCATCCGCGTGCCGGCGACCGCACCGGCCACGTTGGCCACCGCCATCGGAATGCCGATCGCCAACATCACCTGGCCGCTGGGCAAAAAGAACGACAGCGCCGCCAAGTTAGTGGCCAGGTTCACCACCTTGGCTGCGGCCGAGGCGCGCAGAAAGTCCAGCCCGAAAAAGCGGATGAACAGGAAGATCAGGAAGCTGCCGGTACCGGGCCCGAAGAATCCGTCGTAGAACCCGATCGCCGCGCCCATCGCCAAGGCAGTGATCAACTCGCGCCGGCCGATCTCGCGCGGACGATGCAGCGCACCGAAATCCTTCTTGATCAGCGTGTAGATCAACATCGCGATCAGCAGCACCAGAATCAGCGGCCGCACCGCCTGCTTGGGCAGCAGGCTGACCGCCGTCGCGCCCAGAAAAGAAAACGTAAACGCCGCCGCAGTGGCATACAGCACCGGCCGCCACGGAAAGCGCACATTGCGCGCATACCGCCACGCCGACGCCCCAGTACCGAACATCGCGCTGAACTTGTTGGTGCCCAGGATCAGCGACGGCGCCTGTTGCGGCAGCGTGGCGAACAGCCCCGGCAACTGGATCAACCCACCCCCACCAACCGCCGCATCCACCAACCCGGCAACGAAGGCAATGCACAGCAGCCACGGCAACTCGGTGGGGATCAGTTCCAGCAAGACGGCGCTCCGCACGACGGGGCAACAGCATAAACGCGTAGAAACCCGCTTACCGCTTACCGCTTACCGCTTACCGCTTACCGCTTACCGCTCCCCAATCCCCAATCCCCAATCCCCAATCCCCAATCCCCAATCCCCAATCCCCAATCCCATCCCGCACAATCGCCCGATGCCGAACTCCACACCCACCGATCCCTGTCCCTGCGGCCGCGCCGCCACCTACGCGCAGTGCTGCGGCCAATACCACGCCGGTGCCGCCGCGCCCAATGCCGAAACCCTGATGCGTGCGCGCTACAGCGCCTACGTCCGCCGCAATGTGGCGTACCTGCTCGCCAGCTGGCATCCGTCCACGCGCCCACCCGAGCTGTCGCTGGACGAGGGCGGCCGCACCACCTGGCTCGGCCTGACCGTGCAACGCGCCATCGAGACCGGCACCGACACCGCCGAGGTGGCGTTCCTGGCCCGCTACCGCATCGGCGGCGGCAGCGCGGTGCGCATGACCGAGCACAGCCGCTTCGTGCGCGAAGACGGCCGCTGGTATTACCTCGACGCGCGCTGAGCCGGGCCCGGCACTGTCGCTGTCGGGACACCACCGGGACGCGGCAGGGTCTAACGCTCGTCGGCACCTCTGCCGGCACCGCGCCGCTGCGGCCGCGGCCCTGGACGCTGCGGCCGATATCGGCCTGCCGGGCCCCCACCGGCCCTCGGTAACGTCGGTAGTCGGTCGTGCTAGTGGGCGAAGGCGTGCAGGCCGCCGTCCACGGCAATCACCTCACCGGTCAGATAGCGTGCAAGTGGCGAGGCCAGATAGGCGACCAGATGAGCGATGTCGTCGGGTTCGCCGAAGTAGCCGATCGGCACATGGCGCGCGATGAAGGCCTGGCGCGCTTCCGGCGTGGGATGGAGCTTGTCCAGCACTTGTTCGGAGTTGATGCGTCCCGGTGCGATGGTGTTGACCGTGATGCCCTCGGCCGCCAGCTGCGAGGCCATTCCCTTGGCCCAGAACTGCAGCGCTGCCTTCGCCGCGCCGGCGCCGTTGACCTCGCGGGGCTCCATGCTGCCGCTGAAGTTGATGATCCTGCCCCAGCGCCGGTGGCGCATGCCGGGCAGCAGGGCCTGGGTCATGCGCCGGGCACTGCCGAAGTTGAGCGCGAAGGCTTCGTTCCAGTCCGCATCGCTGGCCTCCAGCGCAAAAGGGCGTGCGCCACCGGCGGTATTGACCAGGATCTCGATCCGGCCCAGCGCCTGGCTGGCATCCCGGGCGATGCGCGTGATCTCGGTCGCGCTGGTGATGTCGCCGGGGATCACCAGCGGGCGCGGGTGACCCTGTGCCGCGATGTCGCTGGCCAGCTGTTCCAGCCTGTCGGCGCGGCGCGCGGTGATCGCCAGCTGTACCCCCTCGGCCGCCAGCACGCGGGCGATGCCGGCGCCGATTCCGGTGCTGGCGCCGGTCACCAGTGCCGTGTGTTCACGCAATTGCAGATCCATCGACAACGTCCGTCTGAGTGAGGGCCCCAGCCTGATCCGTTATCGAGCCGCGACAAACGCCGTTATCCTGCATTGATTGGCAACCAGGAGTGTTGAATGGATCTACTGGACAGCATGCAGGTGTTCGTCCGCGTGGTGGACGGCGGCAGCCTCGCTGCGGCGGCGCAAGCGCATGGCATTTCCCCGACCATGGCGGGCAACCACCTGCGCGCCCTGGAGCAACGCCTCGGTCTGCAGTTGCTGGTGCGGACCACGCGACGGCAGCGATTGACCGCGTTTGGCGAGGCCTACTACGGGCGTTGCCGGGAGATTCTTGAGCTGGTCGCCGATACACAGGTGCAGGCCGACGGTCAGCGCCTGGAACCGGCCGGGCCGCTGCGGGTCGCCGCACCGGTGTCGTTCGGAACCTATGGGCTCACGCCGGTGCTTGGCGAGTATCTGCAGCGCCATCCCCAGGTGAGGCTGGATCTGCAGCTCAGCGATCGGGTGCAGGATCTGGTCGACGAGGGCATCGATGTAGCCGTCCGCATCGGGGCGCTGGGCGAGTCCTCGCTGGTGGCGCGCGCGCTGCAGCCTTATCGCCTGTGGTGCTGCGCGACGCCGGCCTATCTGCACCGCAACGGTACCCCGCAACGGCTTGCCGAGCTGGCCGGGCACCAATGCCTGGGGATGGATGCCAAGGCGCTCGGCCAGTGGCAGGACTACACCGGCGAGCGAATCGGCCCGCTGCCGCGCGCGCAGTTGCATCTCACCAGCGGCCCGGCCTTGCATCTGGCGGCCTTGCAGGGCCTGGGCATCGTGCTGCAGCCGGCGTTCCTGTTGCGTGCCGACGTGGAAGCGGGCCGGCTGGTGCGGCTGTTTCAGGACCGGGAGCTGCACCGTCCACTAAGCGTGCTCTATCCCCAAACCCGCTGGCGCTCGGTCACGGTACGCAGCTTCGTCGATTTCCTGCTGGAGCGGTTTGCCTGAAGCCGCCGGGCGCCAGACGGACCCCGTGGCAACGCGCGTTGCCGGAGCCTGGCTGGAGCGGCGAGCGTGCGGGGCGATCAATGCGCCGCGTTGCTGCTGCAATCACGCGAGCTGTCTCCATCGCCAGCGTGATCTGACGCGATAGCCGGCACTCCGTTCGTTCCGACGAACGGCAGGCACGGCCGTGCTTTCTCGACGCCACGTTCGCAGCCGATCCCGGAAGCTTGCCGCCTCGGCGGAGCTCGCCGCGGGGTGGACACGATGATGGCAACCTTCAATCTCTGGCAGTGGGTGCTTGTGGCCATCGTGGTGTTCGCGATCGTGCTGCCGGCGTGCCTGGCCACGGCACTGATCTGGTTCGGCCCCCGCCACGACGCCCCGCGCAGGGCGCGCGCCCGACGTATGTCCGACACCAGCCCCTCCAGCCCGGCGTTGTCGCTGCTGACCGGCATCACCGGCGACGGCAGCTAGGCGCGGCGATCGACGCGGCGTCCTCGCCAGGCGGGCCGGACCAATGCCACTCCATCGGCGCGCAACATCACCATCCCACATGCATTAGATGGCCTCTGCGCCGCACTCACCCCTCTGAAAAGCGTGCGCACCGCACAATCACCCCTGCGTGTCGCTGCCGACCAGCGCAGCGCACGATGCCGTCGCAACATCACGACCTGCACGCCTGCAACCAGCCAGGTTGGCTATCCTCGGCGGCTCGACCTGCCGCAGGAGCGCTCCACCGCATGACCTTCGTCCACACGCCGGCCATCGCGCCGTGATGCCGACCCGGCGCGTCCTGCCTGCGCTATTGGCGCTGGCGCCGCTGATCGCCTGCGCCGATCCGGCCTTCGACCGCTGCCTGGCCGGCCTGCAGACCCAGGCCGCTGCCAAGGGCGTGGGGGCCGCCGACTTCCAGCGCTTCACCGCCGGCCTGGCGCCCGATCCCAGCGTATTGCCGCTGCTCGATGCCCAGCCCGAATTCACCACCCCGATCTGGGACTACCTCGCCAGCCTGGTCGACAGCCAACGCGTCGCCGACGGCCAGGCCATGCTGGCCACCCACCGCGATTTGCTTACCCGCCTGTCCGAACAGACCGGGGTCGATCCGGCCACCATCGTGGCGGTGTGGGGCGTGGAGAGCGACTACGGCCGCGTCACCGGCAAGCGCCCGCTGCTGGTCTCGCTGGCCACGCTGTCGTGCGCGGGCCGCCGCCAGCCGTTCTTCCGTGGCGAATTTCTCGCCTTGCTCGGCCTGCTGCAGCAAGGCGATCTGTCACCGGACGGGTTGACCGGCTCCTGGGCCGGCGCCTTCGGGCAGACCCAGTTCATGCCCTCCACCTATGCCCGCATCGCGGTGGATGGCGACGGCGACGGCCGCCGCGACCTGGTCGCCAGCATTCCCGACGCGCTAGCCTCCACCGCCAACTATCTGGTCAAGGCCGGCTGGGAGCGCGCCCGTCCCTGGGGCATGGAAGTCCGCCTGCCTGCCGGCTTCGATGCCAGCAAGGCCGGCCGTACCCGGCGCCAACCGCTGCAGGCCTGGCAAAACGCCGGCCTGCTCGGCACCGACGGCAAGGCGCTGGCACCGGCCGGTCTGCCCGCCGAAACCCCGGCCGCCCTGCTGCTGCCGGCCGGCGCGACCGGCCCGGCATTCCTGGTGTTCCGCAACTACGACGCGATCTACGCCTACAACGCCGCCGAAAGCTACGCGCTGTCGATCGCCCTGCTCGCCGACCGCCTGCGTGGTGGCGCCGGCCTGGTCGCCGCCTGGCCCACCGACGACCCCGGCCTGGGCCGGCCCGAACGGCGCGAACTGCAGCAATTGCTGCTGGCCCGCGGCCACCTGATCGGCGAGGCCGACGGCATGATCGGCACCGCCAGCCGGCGCGCCATCCAGGTCGAGCAGACCCGCCTGGGCCTGCAGCCGGCCGACGGCCGCCCCGGACAACGCATCCTCACCGCCCTGCGCGCCGCCCCACCGGTCGCCGGCGCGGCGGCCATCCGCGCCACGGCGTTCAAGCTGCCGGCCGCCTATCCCGCATTCGTCCAATCCCCCATCGTCCAGAAGGCACCCCCCATGTCCGACCTCACCGGCCTGCGCACAGGCGACTTCCACGGCTTTCCCTCGCTGTTGATCGACACCCCGTTCTCCACTGCGGCCATCAGCCTGTTCGGCGGTCAGCTGCTGTCGTTCGTGCCCAAGGGCGGGCAGGACGTGATGTGGCTGTCGCCTACCGCCAAGCAGCCGCCCACCCCGATCCGCGGCGGCGCCCCGGTGTGCTGGCCGTACTTCGGCCGCCAGGACCAGACCGGCGAGGTGCCTGCGCACGGCTTCGTGCGCACCGTGCCCTGGCAGCTGACCGACAGCCGCCGCGAAGACGAAGGCACCCTGGTGCTCACGCTGACTCCGCCCAGCTTCGACGACCTGGCGCTGCGCCTGCGCATGACCCTGCGCATCGGCCGCACGCTCGAACAGAGTCTGATCACCGAGAACACCAGCCCGGCCCCGGTGCGGTTCACCCAGGCGCTGCACAACTACTTCCGCGTCGGCGACGCGCTCAAGGTCAGCGTGCAGGGCCTGGACGGGCTGGACTACCTCGACAAGTACGAAAACTACGCCACCGCTCACCGCCAGCAAGGCGACTGGAGCCTGCGCGACCCACGCGACCCCGGCCGCAGCGACCGCATCTACACCAACGCCGGCGGCCGCTACACCCTGACCGACCCGGTGCTCGGCCGCCGCATCGTCATCGTCACCAAAGGCAGCCGCTCGCTGGTTGCCTGGAACCCGGGCGAAGAAGCGGCTGCCAAGATGGCCGACGTGGGCGCCGGCTGGCGCGACTACGTCTGCCTGGAAGCGGCCAACGCCGGCCCGGATGTGATCGAACTCGCCCCCGGCGCCAGCCATACGCTGACCCAGACCATCAGCGTCGAGTAACCGCAAGAATCGCCCAAGGCACGCGCAGAGCCCGCGCAGCTTCCCGATACAGTAAAGAGACAGAGATGACTCCCTTCTCCCACCGGGAGAAGGTGCCCCGAAGGGGCGGATGAGGGTACGCGCGAAGCCTGGTGGAGTTTGAGTGCACGTGTGGCTTCGCCCCATACCCTCACCCCAACCCCTCTCCCGCAGGAGAGGGGCTCTAACTCCATCACGCTGACCTTGCGCCAGACACAGGCCAGGCGCTTCCCTTCTCCCACCGGGAGAAGGTGCCCCGAAGGGGCGGATGAGGGTACGCGCGAAGCCTGGTGGAGTTTGAGTGCACGTGTGGCTTCGCCCCATACCCTCACCCCAACCCCTCTCTCGGCGGGAGAGGGGCTTGAACGACATCGCAATAATCTAGCGCTGGACGCAGAGACCAAGCTCTTCTGACGCACACGCCAAGCGCTTCCCTTCTCCCCTCGGTAGAAGGTGCCCGAAGGGCGGATGAGGGTACGTAAGCCCATTCCCACCGCTCAATCCACCGCTACACTCGCCGCTTCGCCCCTGCGTGCCGCGCGATGTCCATCTCTCCCGATTCCGCATCCGCTCCTGCACCGGGCCGGCGCCGCGCCGCGCTGATCTTCATCTTCATCACCGTGCTGATCGACGTGCTGTCCTTCGGCGTGATCATTCCGGTGTTGCCGGATCTGGTGCGCCAATTCACCGGTGGCGATTACGCCGTGGCGGCCGGCTGGATCGGTTGGTTCGGCTTTCTATTCGCCGCCATCCAGTTCGTCTGCTCGCCGCTGCAGGGCGCCTTGTCCGACCGCTACGGCCGCCGCCCGGTGATCCTGCTCTCGTGCCTGGGGCTGGGCCTGGACTTCATCCTGATGGCGGTCGCGCATTCCCTGCCGATGCTGCTGCTGGCGCGGGTGATCTCCGGCGTATGCTCGGCCAGCTTTTCCACTGCCAACGCCTATATCGCCGATGTCACCCCTGCCGACAAACGCGCCGGTGCGTTCGGCATGCTCGGCGCCGCATTCGGCATTGGCTTTGTCGCCGGCCCGCTGATCGGCGGCTGGCTGGGCAGCATCGGTCTGCGCTGGCCGTTCTGGTTTGCCGCAGGGCTGGCGCTGTTGAACGTGTTGTACGGTTGGTTTGTGCTGCCCGAATCGCTGCCCGCCGAACGTCGCACCGCGCGGCTGGATTGGTCGCATGCCAACCCGCTTGGCGCGCTCAAGCTGCTGCGTCGCTACCCACAGGTATTCGGCCTGGCCTCGGTGGTGTTCCTGGCCAACCTGGCGCATTACGTCTACCCCAGCATCTTCGTGCTGTTCGCCAGCTACCAGTATCACTGGGGCCCGCGCGAAGTGAGCTGGGTGCTGGCCGGCGTCGGTGTGTGCAGCATCATCGTCAACGCGCTGCTGGTCGGCCGGCTGGTGCGTTGGCTGGGCGAACGTCGCGCGCTGCTGCTGGGCCTGGGCTGTGGGGTCATCGGTTTCGTCATCTATGGGCTGGCCGACAGCGGCACCGCGTTTCTGATCGGCGTGCCGATCAGCGCGTTCTGGGCGATCGCCGCACCGTCCGCGCAGGCCTTGATCACCCGCGAGGTCGGCGCCGATGCGCAAGGCCGCGTGCAGGGCGCGTTGACCAGCCTGATCAGCCTGGCCGGCATCGCCGGTCCGTTGTTGTTCGCCAACGTGTTTGCCTGGTTCATCGGCAGCGGCGCCCCGTTGCATCTGCCCGGCGCGCCCTGGTTGCTGGCCGGTCTCCTGCTTGCCGCAGGCTGGGTCATGGCCTGGAAGCGGGCAGGGCGTGGGCCCGGCATCGCGCACGCAACGCCGCGATAATGCCAACCTATTCACGTTGCACTCGCGCCCGCTTTATCTGATTTGCGCAGGCGCTGCTAGGCTGGTGTCCTTCGTGCCGCGGCACCGCCTTGAGTCCCTATGTCTTCCGACGCCTTGGCAGTTCCGCCCTCGGCCGCGTTCGTGCTGCGCGATGCCACCCAGGGCGTCCATTGCCTGGTCGAAGCGATCCCGCTGATGCAGGCATTGGGGCAGGGACGCGTCGATCGCGACGCCTATGCGCTGATCCTGCGCCGGCACCATGCACTGCTGGCCGGCTTCGAAGCGCAACTGCGCAATTGGCTCAGTGCCCTGGCTGGAACCGGCTGGCAGTATCGCCGCCGCGTGCCGGCCTTGCGCGAAGACCTGCGCGTGCTCGGCCAGCAACCAGGCACTGCCATCGCAGCGCCCGCCGCCGGCAACGATGCCGCGCGCTGGGGCATGCTCTACGTCATCGAAGGCTCGCAACTGGGCGGCCGGATGATCGCGCGCAGCCTGCGCAAACAGCAGCCCGGTCTGGCCGATGCCTTGCGCTATTTCGAACTGGCCGACGACGATCCGGCCGGCTGGCGCCATTTCCAGACCGTGCTCAACCAACGTCTCGACACGCCTTGCGCACGCGCCGCCGCCATCGACGGTGCGCAGGCCATGTTTGCCCACTTCCACACCTGCCTCGCAGCGGAGCCGCGCCCGTGAACCAGCCAACCGAACCCCTGAACATGGATGCCTGCGCCCGCGAGCCGATCCACATTCCCGGCCTGATCCAGCCCTACGGCGTGCTGCTGGTGATCGAGCCGGCCGACGGCCGCATCGTGCAGGCCAGCACCACTGCCGCCGAGTTGCTCGGCGTGCCGCTGGCCGAACTGTTGGGCATGCCCTACACGCAAGTGCTGGAACTGCCCGGCGAGCAGCCGTTCGTGGTCGACGACCAGGCGCAACACCTATTACATGCCGAGGTGCGTTTCCCCAGGCGCGCCGCGCCCACCGATCACCCATGGGTGGCCGCCTGGCATCTGTATCCGGAGCAATGGCTGGTCGAAATCGAACCGCGCGACGCCCGCCTGATGGACGTCACCCTGCGCGAGGCGCTGCCGTTGTTGCGCAGCATCGAGCGCGATCCCGGCATCGACGAAGCGGCGGTGCGTGCGGTCAAGGGCCTGCGCAACATGATCGGCTTCGATCGGGTGATGATTTACCGCTTCGACGAAGAGTGGAACGGCGAAGTCATTGCCGAGGCGCGCAACCCCGAATTGGTGGCCTATCTCGGCCAGCGTTACCCGTCCACCGACATTCCCGCGCAGGCGCGCGCGCTGTACCTGCGCAACCGCGTCCGCCAGATCGCCGATGTCGGCTACCAGTCCGCCGCAATCGAGCCCACCTTGCATCCGCGCCTGGGCACGCCGGTGGATCTGAGCGATGTCAGCCTGCGTAGCGTCTCGCCGGTGCATCTGGAATATCTGGCCAACATGGGCGTGAGTGCCACCCTGGTCTCCTCGCTCGTTGTCAACGACGTGCTGTGGGGGCTGATCGCTTGCCACCACTACAGCCCGCACTTCACCAGCCACGCCATGCGCGATGCCACCGATGCGGTCACGCGCGCGCTGGCTGGTCGCATCGGCGCCTTGCAGGCGGTCGAGCGTGCGCGCATGGAATCGGTGTTGCTTACCGTGCGCGAAAAGCTGATCACCGACTTCAACGACGCCGCCCAGATGACGGTGGAGATGCTCGCCGATATGGCGCCTGACCTGATGGACGTGGTCGATGCCGACGGCGTGGCGATCTTCCATGGCAAGGAGATCAGCCGCCATGGCACCACGCCCGATGCCGCCGCGCTGCGGCGCATCCGCGACCATATCGAATCCGCACACCACGCCGCCCTGCGCGAGGATGCCGTCGGCGCCCTGCATGTGGAGGCGATCGGCGAGGTATTTCCCGAGCTGGCCGATCTGGCACCGCTGGCCGCCGGTTTCATTTTCGTGCCGCTGATGCCGCAGTCGCGCAGCGCCTTGCTGTGGACCCGCCGCGAACAGGTGCAGACGGTCAACTGGGCCGGCAATCCGCAGCTGGCCAAGCTGGCGGACATTCCCAACTCGCGCCTTTCGCCGCGCAAGAGCTTCGATCTCTGGCAGGAAACCGTGCGTGGCCGCGCGCGTCGCTGGTCGCCGCTGCACCTGGAATCGGCCCGCAGCCTGCGTGTGTTGATCGAACTGATGGAACGCAAACGCTTCCAGCAGGATTTCACCCTGCTCGAAGCCTCGCTGTCGCGTCTGCGCGACGGCGTGGCCATCATCGAACGTGGTGCAGCCACGGCCGCGCACCGGCTGATGTTCGTCAACCCGGCGTTCGCAGAGCTCATCCAGACCGATGTGGCCGATCTGATCGGTTGCGACATCCTGACCCTGCTGGCCAGCGATGCCGCCCGGTCCAAGGTGGAACTGCTCGAAGAGGCACTGCGGCAGGGCCGCGCCGCCTACGTCACCTTGCCGCTGCGCGCACCCGGTGGCTCACCGGTCTACCGCCAATTCCATCTCGAACCGCTGCCCAGCCCCAGCGGCGTCACCGCGCACTGGCTGCTGCAGCTACGCGATCCCGAATAAGCGAGCCGGTGCCGCGCCAGGTGCAAGCTCGCAACATGCTGGCTGCGGTCCAGTTGCCTGCATTCCTTGGCGCGGTCGGGCACGGCGTCTCAGTGAGGCGATCCGATAAGACGCCCATCCACTGGATGGTGTGCCGCGGCTAAGCCCGCGGCCTTAAAACCAACAAGGTGATCGTACCGGCCACCAGGCCCCAGAACGAGGCACCGATCCCGCCCAGCGTCAGCCCGGACGCAGTGACCAGAAAAGTGATCAGCGCCGCCTCGCGCTCGCTGTCTTCGCGCAAGGCCGCCGCCAGGCTGTTGCCGATCGTGCCCAACAACGCGATCCCGGCGATCGCCATCACCAGCTCGCGCGGAAAGGCTGCAAACACCGCCGCCACGGTCGCGCCGAACAGGCCGATCACCACATAGAACACGCCCGCACTGACCGCAGCCACATAACGCCGCGCCGGATCCTCATGCGCCTCGCGTCCCATGCAGATCGCAGCGGTGATCGCCGCCAGGTTCAAGGCAAAGCCGCCGAATGGCGCCAGCAGCGTATTGACGGCACCGATCCAGCCGATCGTCTGCGAGATCGGCACCGTATAGCCGGAGGCCCGGATCACCGCCACACCCGGCACGTTCTGCGAGGCCATGGTGACCACGAACAAGGGAATCGCCAACCCGAACAACGCCGCCCACGACAGCGACGGCACCACCAGCACCGGATGCGCCAATTCCATCTGCACCGCTGTCCAGTGCAATAGCCCGCCACTGGCCGCAATCGCGATGCCGACCAGCAACGTCGCAATCACCGCATAGCGCGCAAACCAGCGCCGCCCGGCCAGATAGGTCGCCAGCATCGCCAGTGCCAGCAGCACCTGACTCTGCATCGCCACGAACAGATCCAGCCCAAAGCGCAACAACACCCCGGCCAACATGCCCGAGGCCAGCGAGATCGGAATGCGCCGGATCGCCCGCTCGAACAACCCCGAGAAACCCGCCACCATTCCAAGCACTGCGGCCACCACGAATGCACCGACCGCCTCACGCAACGGCACACCGGCCGCACTGCCGATCAGCATCGCCGCACCCGGCGTGGACCACGCCGTCACCACCGGCACGCGATAGCGCAGCGACAATCCAATGCAGGTCACCCCCATGCCGATCCCGAGCGCCCACATCCACGAGGCGATCTGCGCCTGATCCGCCCCCAGATGGCGTGCCGCCTCGAACACGATCACCGCCGAGCTGGCAAAACCCACCAGCACCGTGACAAAGCCTGCAGCAATCGCAGGCAGGGACAGATCGCGGAGCAGGCTGCGGGAGGGAAGCATCGTGAGCTCTCTATCTAGTGCACCCATTCTCACCGAGCACGCCGATGATCGATACCGAAGCACCTGCTCTATGGATAGCCCTGTGTAGACACAGCCCTTTGGTTTTATAGAGAGAGAGCAGTGTCGCGACGTCGCATTCGCACGTGAAATCGGACGTCGCGCATTCGCGCAGTGATGCTCGTGTCATACCAGTGTCAAAAAGTGCTTGCACTTCTGCACAGTCTCGATAAACTGCGCGACCTCGCTCAGGACGGCGGCGCTTCTCGAAGCACCGCAACAACGAACGGGTTCGAAAACCTCCAGAAATTGGGTGTTGACGAAGCAGGAAAGTCGGCTATGATGGGCGGCTCGCTACACGGAAAGACGCTACGGCGGATTGAGGTGCAGCGGCGGCAACTTCCTCTTCA
>NZ_JBEOLS010000036.1:0-51903 GCF_040279205.1 Xanthomonas hortorum | reverse complement strand
CCGCTTTCGGCTTCGCGCAGAAAGCCGATGACCTGCTCGTCAGTAAAACGTTTCTTCACGTCCAATCTCCTCGGGGTAGGGAATTGGACTCCAAACTGAGGCGCTACTCAAAATTGGGTGGACGTCGATTCGACAACAATGCCCCAAAGGGATGGACCCTGTCTCCAGATTACGAGCGAATGCTCCAGCAAAAACTTGATTCCGCCTCAGAAAAGCTGAAATCACTCAATCCCGATTACATAGCCCCCACTATTGAGAAGAAGAAGGCTGACGCATGTTTTGTTGTGACAGCGACTATGGGAGATGAGAACCATCCAACCGTTAGCCTGCTGCGGGAATTCCGAGCAACAATACTATCTGGATCTTATGCGGGCGAAGCATTCATTCGTTGGTATTATCAGAACGGCCCTAGACTCGCACGTGTAGTGAAGCGCAGTAAGTATCGCAGAGCTATTAGCTATTTTTTCGTAGTTCTACCCTCCGCATTGGCTGCATCTCTTTTTCTGCGCGCCAGACGCAAGTGATGCCCAACAAATCGTTCAAGCCGATGCCGCTTCGCGGCACGGCTTAACTCAGGCGTTAGGCAGATGAGCAGAGACAATCGCAACTGAGACTTTTCATGGACAACTATCAGCTTGTTACATCGCCCCTATGCCGCTCCGTCACGACCGATGGCCGCACTGTTCGCCTAGAGATCTATCGCGGGCTCGACACCGACTGGACCCTTGAGGCTGTTGATGAGTTCAACAACTCCACTGTCTGGGATGACCTATTCGCAACGGACCAGGCCGCACTCGACGAGGCGTTGCGCACTATTCGGGATGAGGGAATTGACTGCCTGATTAGTCCGCCCGGCGGCGTCCATTAATGGATCAGCCGCCTAACAACTCATTCAAGCCGAAGTTGCTTCGCAACTCGGCTTAACTCAGGCGTTAGGGGTCACGGTGAAAATCGTCGCAGTTTTAGCTTTGGCATTCGCTGCCCTAACCCCTCTTGACGCATTCGCGGATGACGAGGAGATTGCGCTTTTTGACGGCCGCGGTAGGGCCATCGCGTACATTGCCTTAAACGACGAGATGACTATCTACATGTGGAATGGAAAGCCCGTTGCTTATCTTGATAGAGATGATGCGGGTGGCTACGGCGTCTACGGCTTTAACGGCAAGCACTTGGGTTGGTTCGTCGGCGGAGTGATACGCGACCATAACGGCGACGCGGCATGTGCGACAGAAGAGCGGATGCAGCAAGCCGAGTTTGAGCCATTTAAAGCCTTCAAGGAGTTCAAGCCGTTCAAAGCCTTTCAGGAGTTTGCACCGTTCCGACCTTCCTTCAGCTCAACGTGGTCTGACACCCCATGCAGATTCGCGCTCGCAGAAGGCGGGGCGTAACTCCTAAAAATTCATTCAAGCCGAAACCGCTTCGCGTGGCGGCTTAATTCAGGCGTTAGGCAATCACATCACACACATCGGCAACCATCAGGGAGAATTATGAGCACTGACACATTGAAGGCTTCAGTACAGTACAACGATCTTACAGGCAGCTCGGCGGCCGACCGCGCCGACATGTCGGATGCAAGCACTTGGCTCAAGGCTAAAGCACTTATCAACAGCAATGAAATCTTGGTCGGTTACGAGATTTACGTATCTCCACTGCTGTCGGGAGCATCTAGCAACGTAACCATCTCCACCACGTTCCTCCTTGCTACCAGCGGAGGCGTGGACTCCTTCGCTGAAAATGTGCACGGAGGAGGTCCTATCAACCTCAGGAAGGTTGCACAAGATATTTCCCCTGAAGAGTTCTTCTCACTTTTCAAGAGATTTAGCCTGACCCTTTCTTCTGGCGGGCTTCTTGAGGGCCGCGAGTACAGCTACTCAGAGTGATGCCTAACAATTCATTCAAGCCGAACTGGCTTCGCCAGTCGGCTTAATTCAGGCGTTAGGCAGTGGTGGGGCATTACAGCTTCGGCATCCGCTGTCGCGTATCTTGCGTGTCCAGCGACTGGCTTACGCGCGACCAGGTGGGCCGATACCGCCTCATTACGTGCGATTGCGTACCGACGCGGCTCATCAAACTCGTCGGCCATATCCGGCAAATGCGCAGGCCAACCGAATCGATGCCATGCGTTGCACTGCAGTCAGATGCAACGCACCCGCCACTCACTTTAGACAGTGGTGCCCGCCAAGCATGCGCGCAACGCGCGCAGCTTCTCGACGGGTCACAGATTCCAGTCGATCCGCATGCCCGCGATCAATGCGTTCTTCAGATCGTTGGTGCGCGTCGGCTCGTTGAACTGGTCGGGGTTGATCACGTAATGCAGGTTCGGCGCGATGCGCAGGCGCTTGGTGACCTGGATGCCGTAGCTGAGCTCCATCATGATCTGGTTGTCGGCTGGGGTGCCGGTGCCGCCGGCCGAGGCGCGGGCCAGGCGCAGGTTTTCGATCGCTTCGTCGCTGTACTTCTGCTGGGTGATCACAAACGCAATGTTGTCCTGCGGGCGGCTGGCGAAGGTGCCTTTCTGCACCAGGCCCAGTTGCACGAAGTGGTCCTCGATCGCCTGGCCGCCGGTGCTCTTGAGGATGGCGCCGAACACGGTCAGGCCGCGGGTGCCGGACGGGTCGGGGTTGGTGACCTGTTGTTCGAAGCGGGCGAACAGGCCCGAGCGCCCCTGCTTGTTTTCGTAGCCGAGGCCGCTGAGCACGGCCGGATTGCCGTTGCGGTCGCGCAGCGGGTCGGTGTAGTCGGAGTTGTCCTGCCAGCCGCCGAGTTCGTACATCGCGGCCATGCTGCCGTCGCCGCCCTTGTTCTTGTAGCCGACCGCGTACGGCACCACCACGCCGGTGGCGTCGTCGGTGCTCCATTTCAGGCCGTGCTGGCCGTCCTGGGCCTGCACCGGGTTCACTTCATAGGCGCCGACATGCACATAGACCTTGGGCGTGACCCAGGCGGTGGCGTGCGCGGCCCAGCTGGAGACAGGCCAGTAGGTGAAGTTGCTGGTGCGGAACACGAAGGTGGGGTTGCCGCAGGCCGAGTTGCCCTGGAAGTACTGGCACAGGTCCGAGCCGAGGAAGTGGATGTTGGCCACGCTGCGGCCGGCTTCCAGTTCCAGGCGGTCGTCGAAGAGCTTTTGTAGCAGGGTGAAGTTGGCCAGGCGCGTGCCCTGGCCGCCGTAGATTTCCTGCACCGAGGTGCTGTTGCCGATGCTGCTGTTGGACAAGTTGGTGCCGTGGCGGTTGGTGACGTACAGCTTGACCGTGGCGCCGCCCCAGCCGAACAGGCGGTCCATGTCGACATCGGTGCCGACCATCAGCTGGCCAGCGTAGGCGTCGCCGTTCTTGCGCCCGCCATCGATCATCGAGGCCGCTTCGCCGGTGTAGCCCAGCTTGAGCTTGAAAGCATCGGCGGCATCCTGCGCGTGGGCGAGCGGGGTCAGCGCCAGTGCCAGCGACAGGCACAGCAGGCGGGGACGGGCATGGCGGGGGGCGAGGGCGGTCATGGCAGGACTCCGAACAAAGAGGGCGTGGCCGAGAAGGCGGACGCGACAGCTAAGGGGTGGGCAAGCCGCTGGCCGCGCACGAAGGTGCGCAGCGCAGCGGTGAAACCAGTCAGGGGTGACGCAGATCAGCGATCAGATGCGCCGGATGCGCGGTGTGGAATCGGTCGGGGCGGGGCGGCCGAAGGTCAGGCGACCACGTCGGCCACCGGCTTCTTGAGCAGGCGCAGCGCTACCGCAGTGACCACCACGCCGACCACCAGGGCCAGCACGTAATTGAGCAGGTGGGTCACCGCGTTGGGGATCAGCAGCACGAAGATGCCGCCGTGCGGTGCCTTCAACTCGGCACCGGCGGTCATCGAGATCGCGCCGGCCACGGCCGAGCCAATCACCAGCGCCGGGATGGTGCGCAGCGGGTCGCGCGCGGCATACGGGATGGCGCCTTCGGTGACGAAGGCCAGCCCGAGCACGCCGGCGGCCGTGGCCGAGCCGCGCTCTTCCACGGTGAAGCGGTTGCGGAACACCCAGGTGGCCAGCGCGATGCCCAGCGGCGGGGTCATGCCGGCGACCATGGCGGCCGCCATCGGGGTGTAGACCTGGCTGGCGATCAGGCCGGTGGAGAACGCATAGGCGGCCTTGTTGACCGGCCCGCCCATGTCGAAGGCCATCATGCCGCCGAGCAACAGGCCCAGCAGCAGCGCGCTGCTGCCCTGCATGCCGCGCAGCCAGGCGGTGAGCCAGGCCAGCAGGTCGGCCACCGGTTGGCCGAACACATACATCATCGCCAGGCCGACCAGCAGTGTGCCCAGCACCGGCAGGATCAGCACCGGCTTGAGCCCTTCCAGGTTGCGCGGCAGCTTGATGTAGCGGTTGAGCGCGGCCACGCCGTAGCCGGCGATGAAGCCGGCAATGATGCCGCCGAGGAAACCGGCATTGAGATTGGCCGCGACCAGCCCGCCGATCATGCCCGGCGCGATGCCGGGGCGGTCGGCGATGGAGTAGGCGATATAACCGGCCAGCGCGGGCACCATCAAGGTGAAGCCGGCCTTTGCACCGATCTGGAACAGCGACCAGGCCAGCGTGCCCTGGTGCGCGTCGTCGCCGGCATAGATGCCGCCCAGCGCGAAGGCCAGCGCGATCAGCAAGCCGCCGGCAGTGACGAAGGGCAGCATGAACGAGACGCCGGTCATCAGGTGCTTGTAGGCGCCGGTGCGGGCATTGCCCTTGGCGTCCGATGTGGCGCTGGCGCCCGCAACCGGAGCTGCACTGCCGTGCACGCCGGCTTCTGCCAAGGCTTTCTGGATGAGCGCCGGGCCATCGTTGATCGCCGGCTTGGTGCCGCTCTTGAACAGCCGCTTGCCACCGAAACGAGCCAGGTCCACTTCGCGGTCGGCAGCGATGATGACCACGTCGGCCGCGCAGATTTCCTCGTCGGTCAATGCGTCCTGCGCGCCCACCGAACCCTGCGTTTCCACCCGCATCTGGTAGCCGAGTTTCTTGGCCGCCTGCTGCAGGCCTTCGGCCGCCATGAAGGTGTGCGCGATGCCGGTGGGGCAGGAGGTGATCGCAACAATGCGCTTGCCGACTGCGCCAGATACGTCGGTCGTTGCCGATGTACTGGCTGGTGCGGTGGTGGCAGCGAGCTGGCTGACGGCGGCGGCCGGGTCGTCCAGTACCGCGCCCAGGCTCAGATGCAGCAGTTGCGCGTCGCCGAAGCGCGCGCTGTCGGCATCGGCATCGCCGACGATCAGGACGTGCGCGGCGCCGTTGGTCAGCTCGGTCGGCAGTGCGCCGAGCACGCCCTGGTCGCTGCGGATTTCGATCGTCACGCTGCGTCCGGCGGCGGTGGCCGCGCGGCGCAGCGCTTCGGCCGCCAGAACGGCTTCGGTACTGCGTTCGCCGGCGGCGATGACCACGATGGAAGAGGACATGGCAAAACTCCTGCTGTATTGCGGTCGCCGGTGAGGCCGGCGGGGGGAATGTGGGCGTTACGCGTGCGGGTGGCGCATGCCGGAATGACGCGCGCAGACCTGCATGGCGGTCGCCGGCAAGTGCAAGGCAGCGCTCACGACAGCGTCTCGATCACGACGTCGGCCGCAGCACGGCGCACGCCGTCGGCGCTGAGCCTGCGCGCGTCGCCGCTTTCCAGCCGGCACATCGAAAACGCCGTGGCCAGCCGCGCGCACTGCTCCAGATCGGTGGCGGCATCCAGCAGCGCGGCGGCCAGGCCGGCCACCATCGCGTCACCGGCGCCCACGCTGCTGCCCTGTGCCAGCCGAGGCGGCCGCGCAATCAGGCGCTGGTCGCGCTGCACGAACAAGGCGCCTTTGGTGCCCATCGAGATGACGACCAACTGGATACCGCGTGCGATCAATTCGTGCGCGGCGGCGCTGAGCGCGGCGCGATCGCTCAGCGGGCGGCCGGTCCAGGCTTCGAGTTCGTGCCGGTTCGGCTTGACTGCGTAAGGCAGCGCGTCGCGTGCGGCATTGAGTGCGGCCACCAGCGGCGCGCCGCTTGTATCGAGCAGGACGCGTGCACCCGCTGCGCTGGCCTGCGCCTGCAACTGTGCCCAGCTGTCGTCCGGCAAGCCGGCCGGCAGGCTGCCGGACAACACCACCGGCAGGCCGGGGCGCAGCAGCGGGGCGAGCTGATCGGCCACGCCTTGCAGGTGCGGTTGGCCCAGGCGCAGGCCGGGCAGGTTGATGTCGGTGGTGTCGTTGCTGCGCGCTTCGACCAGCTTGAGATTGGTACGGGTCTCGCCGGCCACGCGTTGGCAGTGATCGGTAATGCCGCGTTCGCGGAACAGCGCCTCGAACACGCCGACATTGCCTGCCCCGAGCACGCCGAGCGCGGCGACCTCAGTGCCCCAGTCGGCCAGGCAGGCGGCCACGTTGATGCCCTTGCCGCCGGCGTCGTTGCGCACGCTGCTGGCGCGATGCACCGCGCCCGGCTGCAAGTGCTCGAGCTGGATGGTCTGATCGATCGCCGGATTCAGCGTGACGGTGATGGCCTGCAGGCTCATGCCTGGCCCTCGCGTTTGACTTCGAGCGCGCGTACTTGCTCTGCGGTTTCGCAGTCCAGCGCCTGCTCGGCCAGCTGCTGCAAGGTGCTCAGCGCGGTGCCGCGCAGGCGTGCCTTCACAGCCGGGATGTCGTTGGGCGTCATCGACAGTTCCTGCACGCCCAACCCGGCCAGCAGGCTAGCGCCGAACGGATCGCCGGCCAGACCGCCGCACACGCCGACCCAGCGGTCGTGCTTGCGCGCACCTTCGATGGTGCTGCGGATCATGCGCAGCACCGCCGGGTGCAGGCTGTCGGCTTCGGCGGCGAGCTCGGGGTTCTGGCGGTCGATCGCCAGCACGTATTGAGTCAGGTCATTGGTGCCGATGGAGAAGAAGTCTGCATGGCGTGCCAGCACGTCTGCCTGCGCGGCGGCGGCGGGCACTTCGATCATGATGCCGATCGGGACTTCCGGTGCGTCCAGCTCGGCGCGGATGCGTGCGCAGATCTCGCGCAAGGTGATCAGCTCAGGTACTGAGGTGATCATCGGGAACATGATCGACAGCCGCGCTCCGTCCTTGGCGGCGCGGTACAGCGCACGCAGCTGCGGTTCGAGCAGGTCGGGGCGACGCAGCAGCAGGCGCGCGCCACGCACGCCCAGGAACGGGTTTTCCTCGTGCGGCAATTCCAGATGCGCCACTTGTTTATCGCCGCCGATGTCCAGCGCACGCACGATCAGCGGGCGGCCTTCCAGCGCCTGCGCCATCGCCAGGTAGGTGGCGTGTTGCTCGTCTTCGCTGGGCGTGCGGCCGCTTTCCAGAAACAGGAATTCGGTGCGCATCAGGCCGACGCCTTCTGCGCCCTGGGCTAGCGCCATCGCAACCTGGTCGGGCAGGTTGACGTTGGCGCCGATGTCGATGTGGTGGCCGTCGGTGGTTTCGGCCGGCAATGCGCGTTGCGCGGCTTCGCGCTCGCGGATTGCCTGCTGCTCGGCGATATGCGTACGGGCGGCGTCCAGATCCAGCTCGGAGGGGTTGATGTAGAGCCGGCCGCTGCTGCCGTCGATGATGGCGGTGACGCCGTCTTCGATATCCAGCAACTGGCCGCCGGCAGCGACCAGCGCCGGCAGGCCGAGCGTGCGCGACAGGATTGCGGTATGCGAGGTCGGCCCGCCTTGCGCGGTGGCCAGGCCGAGCACGCGTGCGGTGTCCAGGTTGGCGGTGTCCGACGGCGACAGATCGCCGGCCAGCAGGATGCAGGGCTGCTCGGGCAGGTCGGTCAGGCCGGCACCGGCGGCTGCCGGGTCGAGCTGGGCCAGCACGCGGCGGCCGACATCACGCAGATCGGCCGCACGGCCGGCCAGTACCGGGTTGCCGAGTGCGGCCAGGCCGGAGGCGATCTGTTCCACCGCCTGATGCCACGACCACGCCACGCCGTGGCCTTCGACCATCAGCTGGCAGGTGCGGGTGATCAGGTCGGTGTCGTTGAGCAGTTCGGCCTGGGCCTTGAAGATCGCCGCGTCCGAGGCGCCGAGCCGGCGCTGGGTGTCGTCCTGGATCGCCGCGAGCTGCTGGCGGGTGCGGGTCAGCGCGTCGTGCAGCAATGCGCCGCCATCGCCCAGGCCGACCGGTTGATCGGCCACTTCGGTCTGTGCCGCACGCAGGCGATGCACGATGCCGATCGCCACGCCCGGGCTGGCGCCGATGCCGACGATGGCCGGCTGCGCCTGTGGCGGGGTCCAGCCGACCACCGGGGCGGCGCGGCGTTGCGCGGCGCGTTCGGCATCGGCCTTTTCCTGTGCGGTCAGGCTGTCCATCACAGCACGCAGGCGTTTGAGCAGCGCGGCTGCATCGCTGCCTTCGGCCGAAACGGTGATGCTGTCGCCGGCACGCAGACCGAGCTGCAACAGGCCGACCAGGCTCTTGGCATCGGCCGCCTGCTCGCCGGCACGCACTTGCGCACGCGCAGAAAAGCCGCGTGCGGTCTCGGCCCAACGCGTGGCCGGGCGGGCATGCAGGCCGCTGGGGTAGGCGATGGTCCAGTCAAATTTTTCGGCCAGATCGGTGGCCGGCGTGGCGCTGGTGTCGGGCGCGCGGTCGCCGGTGAGCGCGGCCACGATCACGCCGGGGTCGTCGGTGGTGAACAGCGCTTCCAGCTGCGCCGGGTCCTGGATCAGGCGGGTCAGCCGGCGCAGCAGGGTGATATGGGTATCGGACTGGGCGGCGATGCCGACCACCAGCCGGGTGGTCTGGCCGGGGTTCCATTCCACGCCTTCAGGCAACTGCAGCACCGCGATACCGTCGCGGCGCACCAGATGGCGGTCTTCGCCCACGCCGTGCGGGATCGCCAATCCGTGGCCGAGGAAGGTATTCGCCAGGCCTTCGCGGCGCCGCATGCTGGCGTCGTAGCCCGGCGCAACGCAGCCGGCGGCGACTAGCAGCTGGGCGGCCTGGGCGATGGCGTCGTCCTTGTCGCGGGCATGCGCACGCAGGCGTACGAGTTCGGGAGTGACGGGAGCGACAGGCGACGGAGAGGACAAGAGGGACTCCGGGGAGTAAGAACGGGCTGGGCGGTAGTGTGGGAACGTTCCCACACTCAGGTCAATGTGCACTGCACAAAAGCGCTGTAGTGCTTTCGGGTTAGCATCGAATCCGACGCAGCGCCTGGGTCAAGGTGCGCCAAATGGAGCGGGAACGGTCCCAGTGAGTATGTCCCAGTGAGCATCAGCATCAACGACGTGGCCCGGGTGGCCGGAGTGTCCAAATCCACCGTCTCGCGCGCGCTGGGCACCGGCCCGGTGAGCGAGGAGGTGCGTGCCAAGGTCGAGGCGGCGGTGCGTCAGACCGGTTACCGGCCCAACCTGATGGCGCGGCGCTTGCGCTCCCAGCAGTCCGGCATCCTGGGGGTGATCGTGGCCGATATCCGCAACCCGTACTTCACCGCGTTGATCCGCGCGGTGGAAGAGGTCGCCTATCGCGCCGGCATGCGCGTGACCCTGTGCAATACCGACGAAGACCCCGAGCGCGAGGCGCTGTACCTGCAACTGATGCAGGAAGAACGCATCACCGGGCTGATCTTCGCCCCGACCCGGGTCACGGTGGGGCGCATGCACGAACTTGCGCTGGATTACCCGACCGTGCTGGTGGACCGCGCCGGCCCCGGCAGCCGCTACGACAGCGTGGTGCTAGATAACGCAGCAGCGATGGGAGAACTGGTCGCGCATCTGCAGGCGCAGGGCCATGAACGCATCGGCGGGCTGTTCGGCACCAGCACCACTGCGGCCGAGCGCCGCAACGGCTATCTGGCCGCGATGGGCGCGCAAGGGCTGACGCCTGCGTACCGCGAAGTGGCGCCCACCGCCGAAGCGGCAATTGCCGAAGTCGGCCAATGGCTGGCCAGCGCAGACAGGCCCGAAGCCATCGTCACCAGTAACAGCCTGCTGTTGATGGGCGCGCTCAAGGCCGCCCGCACCGCCGGCCTGCGCATTCCCGATGATCTGGCCCTGGCCGGCTTCGACAACGAGCGCTGGACCGATCTGGTCGAGCCAGGCATCACCGTGGTCGAGCAGCCGGTCGAGGACATGGGCCGCGCGGCGATGTCGCTGCTGCTGGAACGGCTCAAAGCGCCGCAGTTGCCGATTCGCCGCCTGGTCATGACCGGCCGCTGCGTGGTGCGCGGCTCCACCGGCGCGCGTAGGCCGGGTATCTAACTGTCCCGAAGTAGCGCCCAGCGCCGGCCAAAAATCCTGGCTCGTCGCGCGTGCGGTGCCCTCACCGCTCGCGGGACACGCCGTGAACCCGTCCCTGGGGGCTCGGTGGCGGCATCCATGCCGCCATACGGTCCCGCAATCGGCGAGGGCACCGCATCAGACAGTTGGCTGGTGACGTTATTTGAAGAGCGAAGACACTCCAGCACACGGTTAACGGTTGCTCTGTTAGAAAACTCCGCACACCGACCATCCCCACAGGTCCTTGCCCGCCCACCGGCGCGGGACCTTACGCGGCATGGATGCCGCGTAAGCGCTTACAAGGACGTACTTGCAGCGTGTCCCGCGCCGGTGGGCGGGCAAGGGCCTTGCAGCCAAGCCGCAGATCAGCAGCTCTACAACTGATCTATCCGCACTGTCGAATCGCTTCGATACGCTTAGCCGGTAAAGCCCAATCGCGCCCAAGGGCGCTCCTACGGGGTATCGCGTTTCGTCGCTACAGCACACAAAAAAAGCCCCGGCAATGCCGGGGCTTTTTTGGTTTACAGCGAACGCCTGACTCAGCGATCCGGACGATGCGATCCAGCGTCGCCCTGTGCCGCGACGTATTCCTTCGACTGCTCGTCCAGCTTGTCGCCCAGCATGCGGCGCACCACCACGAAGAACAGCGGGATGAAGATCACGCCGAGCACGGTGGCGAACACCATGCCGCCGATCACGCCGGTACCGATGGAGTGACGCGAGTTGGCGCCGGCACCGGTCGAGATGGCCAGCGGCAGCACGCCCAGGATGAAGGCGAACGAGGTCATCAGAATCGGGCGGAAGCGCAGGTGTGCCGCTTCCATCGTCGCATCGCGCAGGGTCTTGCCCGCCGCACGCTGCTCCACTGCGAACTCCACGATCAGGATCGCGTTCTTCGCCGCCAGACCGATCACCGTGATCATGCCGATCTTGAAGTACAGATCGTTCGGCAGGCCACGCAGCATCGAGAAGACGATCGCACCCAGCACACCGATCGGCACCACCATCAGCACCGCCACCGGAATCGACCAGCTTTCGTACAGTGCGGCCAGGCACAGGAACACCACCACCACCGACAACGCGAGCAACAGCGTGGCCGCGTTACCGGCGATGATTTCCTGATACGACATGCCGCTCCAGTCGAAGCCGAAGCCCGGCGGCAGATCGTTGTTGACGATCTCCTCCATCGCGGTCATCGCCTGGCCGGAGCTGCCGCCCGGAGCCGGATTGCCGACGATGTTCACCGCCGAATAGCCGTTGTAGCGGTTCAGTGCTGGCGAGGCGTAGGTCCAATCGGCCTTGACCACATTGCTCAGCGGAATCATTCCCGGCTGCCCATCGGCACCGACGGCTGTCGCACTGGGGCTGAAGAAGCTGCGCAGCGACTCGGGGCCGGTACGGAACTGGTCGTCGGCACGGATGTTGACGCGCTTGATGCGGCCTTCGGAGAAGTAGTCGTTGATGTACACAGGCGCCAGCATCAGCTGGATCGAGCTGTAGATATCGCTGACTTCCAGGCCCATCGACTGCGCCTGCACACGGTCCACGGACAGCTGCAGCTGCGGCGCATCTTCCAGGCCGTTCGGGCGTACGCCCACCATGGTGTCCTGCTTTTCCGCCGCCTTGCCCAGCACGATGTTGCGCGCCTGGGTCAGGGCTTGCTGGCCTGCGCCGGAGCGGTCCTGCAGCCACATGTCGAAGCCGCCGAACTGGCCAAGGCCCTGCACGGTGGGCAGGTTGACCACAAAGATCTGCGCGCCCTTGATGCCGTAGAACATGCCGTTGAGCTGCTTGATCAACTCCTCTGCGGTCACATCGCGCTCTTCCCACGGCTTGAGCCGGATAAAGCCCATACCGACGTTTTCGCCCGAGCCCAGGAAGCTGAAGCCGGCGATCTGCAGCATGCCTTCCACGGCCGGCTGCTTCTCCAGTACCGCACGCATCTGCGCAAAGGTCTCGTTGGTGCGGATCTTGGTGGCGCCCGGCGGCAACTGCACGATGGCCAACGCAAAGCCCTGATCTTCTTCCGGCAGGAAGCTGCCCGGCATGCGCGTAAACAGGAAACCGCACAACACCACCAGCACCACGAACACGATCATCCACGGTGGCGAGTGCTTCAGGGTATTGCCGACCACGCCCACATAGCGATGCGCCAGCTTGTCGTAGTACTTGTCGAAGGTGCGGTAGATCCAGTTCTTCTTGGTCGAATGGGTCGACTTGAGGAACGCGCCGCACAACGCCGGGGTGAAGCTCAACGCCAGGAACGCGGAGAAACCCATCGACATGGCGATGGTCAGCGCGAACTGCTTGTAGATCGCGCCCGAGGCGCCGGGTTGCAGCGAGGAGGGAATGAACACCGCTGCCAGCACCACGGTGATGGCCACCACCGCGCCGGTGATCTGGGTCATCGCCTTCTGCGTGGCCGCCTTGGGCTCCAGATGTTCCTCGCTCATGATGCGCTCGACGTTCTCGATCACCACGATCGCATCGTCCACCACGATGCCGATCGCCAGCACCATCGCAAACAGCGTCAGCTGGTTGATGGTGAAGCCGATCATGTACATGCCGAAGAACGTGCCCAGCAACGCGACCGGAATCACCAGCGTGGGAATCACGGTGGCGCGGAAGTTCTGCAGGAACAGCAGCATCACCAGGAACACCAGCACGATGGCTTCCACCAGCGTGTGGATCACTTCCTCGATGGAAATGCGCACGAAGGTGGTCGACTCGTAAGGCGCAAACCAGGTCACGCCCTGCGGGAAGGTCGGTTGCAGTTCGTCGAGCTTGGCACCGACCGCTTCGGACACATTCAGTGCGTTGGCGCCCGGCAACAGCTGGATACCGAATGCACCGGTGGGCTTGCCGTTGTACTGTGTGTCGAAGCCGTAGTTGCTCGGCCCGACGGTGACGCGTGCGACATCCTTCAAGCGCACCGTGGCACCGTTGTTGTCGGTACGCAGGATGATGTTTTCGAACTGCTCGGGCGAGCTGAAGCGGCCTTCTGCCGACACGGTGGCGGTGAAGCTGATGCCTTCCGGGGTCGGGTCGGCGCCGACCGAACCGGCGGCGAACTGCACGTTCTGGTTGCGCACCGCGGTCAGTACCTGGGTCGCCGACAGGTTGTAGCCCTGCAGCTTCTCCGGGTTCAACCAGATGTTCATCGCGTACTCGGCGCCGAACTGGTTGGTGCTGCCCACGCCGGGCACGCGCGAGATCTGCTCGAGCACGCGCGAACCGACGATGTCGTTGAGCGCATCGCGGTTGATCGACGGGTTGTCCGAGCGCAGCGCGGCCACCATCAGGAAGCCGGCGTTGGCCTTGGCCACCACCACACCCTGCTGGGTGACTTCCGAGGGCAGACGCGGCGTGGCCAGCGACACCTTGTTCTGCACCTGCACCTGCGCGATATCCGGGTCGGTGCCGGTTTCGAAGGTCAGGGTGATGGTGACGCGGCCGTTGGCGGCCGAGGACGAGTTGAAGTACAGCAGGTGGTCGATACCGGTGAGCTGCTGCTCAATGACCTGGGTCACCGCCTTCTCGGAGGTATCGGCGCTGGCGCCGGGGAAGTTGGCGGTGACGGTGACCTGCGGCGGGGCGATCGTGGGGTACGACTCGATACCCAGATTCAGGATCGAGATCACGCCCGCAAGCGAGATCAGGATCGCCACCACCCAGGCAAAGATCGGGTGTTCAATAAAAAACTTAGGCATGTCCGGTTTCCGTCACTGCTGCTTGGACTGGGAGTCGGCCGGCGGCGCCGCCGCATCCGGCTTGGGCTGCTGCTGCGCCGCGGGTGCGGCTGCATCGGCCTTGTCGGCTGCCGGTGCGTCGCCGCCCTGCGCTGCGGCCGGAGCCGCACCTGGCGCACCTGGCTGGCCGCCTTGCGCCGGCTTGTTCGGATTCCACGCTACGCCCTTGGCCGGCTGGCCTTCCTTCGCCTTCTGCACGCCATCGACGATGACCTGGTCGCCGGGGGCCACGCCGCCGGTGACGATCCACTGGCCCTTTTGCTGGCCATCGACGGTGAGGTTCTTGCGCGCCACCTTGCCGTCCTTGCCCAGCACCAGCACGAAGGCGCCCAGGGCGTCACGTTGCAAGCCCTGCTGCGGGACCAGATACGCGTTGTTGCGCTGGCCCAGGCTGGCCTTGAAGGTCACGAACGCACCCGGCAACAGTGCCTGCTCCGGGTTGGGCAGGGTCGCACGCAGCGACACCGCACCGGTGCTCGGGTCGACCGTCACCGCCGACACATCCAGCGTACCCGGGTGCGGGTACTGCGTGCCGTTGCCCAGTTCCACGTTGATGGTGGATTTGCCGTCGCCGCTGAGCTGCACGTTGCCGCTGCTCTGGGCCTGGCGCAGGGCAGCCAGTTCTTCGCTGCTCATCGCAAAGTTCACGTATAGCGGGTCGATCTGGTCGACCGTGGTCAGCAGGGTCGCTTCACCGGCACCGACCAACGCGCCTTCGGTGACGCGCTGGATGCCGGCGCGGCCGGTGATCGGCGAGGTGACGCTGGCGAAGCTGAGCTGGATGCGGGCGGACTCGACCAAACCGCGCGCCTGCTGCACGTTGGCGCCGGAGGAGCGCTCGGTGGCTTCGGCGTTGTCGATGTCGGCGCGCGAGACGTACTGCTGCGGCGCCAGGCTGCGTGCACGCTTGGCGGCGACCTGGGCGTTGGTGTAGGTCGCCTGGGCGGCGGCCAACTGGCCTTGCGCCTGCAGCAACGTGGCCTTGAGCGGCATCGGGTCGATCTCGAACAGCGGCTGGCCTTCCTTGACGTCGGTGCCTTCGGTGTACAGGCGCTTGAGCAGCACACCGTCCACGCGCGCACGTACGTCGGCCGAGCGGTACGCCGACAGGCGACCCACCAGGTCGCGTTCCAGCGGCAGGGTCTGCGGCTGCATTTCCAGCACCGACACTTCCGGCGGCGGCGGCGCCTGTTGTTGTTCGGGCTTGCTGCAGGCAGCGAGCGCTACGGTGATGGCACAGGCCAGGCCGAATGTGCGGAGCGGGGCAATCATCAGGAGGAACTCCGTTAGGGTCTTGAAGCGAGAAAGGAAAGCGGGGACAGCGAAGGCGTGGCAGCGACCGTGGCGAAGGCGCGCAGGAAGGTGTCGACAGCAAATTGGGCCCACTGCTGCCTGGCGGGGAGGCCGGCGCGGTGGGGAACCTGAAAGCGTTGCCGATCGAAATCCAGGCCGACGATCATGCTCAACAGCAGTTCGGCCATACAGTGCGGATCGTCATGGCGCAGCTGGCCGGTATCCATCGCCTGCTCGAAGCGCTGCGCCAGGCGCTGCTGCATGCCGACCACCCCGTCATGGAAGATCTGCTGCGACTGATCGGGAAACCGATGCGACTCGGCTTCCACCAGACGACAGGTCTGTACCACATCGGGGCGGTTCAGGCGATCCAGATGCGCCAGCGCGAAGGCCAGCAGATCCTCGCGCAGCTCGCCCGAGGCGGTGCCCAGCGGCACCGTGGCCAGATGCACATGGTCCTGAAGGACATCGCGCAGCAGGTTTTCTTTACAACCGTAATAACTGTAGAGCGTCTGCTTGGAGCAGCCGGCGCGCTCGGCCACCGCGTCCATGCTCAGCCGCATGCCGCGCTCGGCAAGCAGCGCATGCACAGCCGCATGGATGCGGCGATCGCAGTCCGAGCGCCGGGCAGCACGGTGGGAACGGGGGGTCATGGCGGTAGACTATACCGTCCAGTTTAGTTTTTAAAAAGACTTGACGGTCGCAGTTTGGTCTGCGCAAGCCCTTATGCAACAAGCACCTGGCCAGACTTTGCCGGATCTGGCGGTCCAGCTGCCGCCTGCGCCAGCACGCATCGCACCTCTGCGGGAAAACTACACAGCGGTAATGCTTTTGCAGCCTGCGCGGGCCGACTGACGGCGCAGGATTTGCGCTATGCAGCAAGGCGTCGTCATCGCGCACCGGTACAATTCAGGTTTCCCACCGAGCATCCCAGCTCTCTCATGACAGCCAAGAAAGCCGCTTCGAAATCGTCCACGACGCCGACCAAGCCGGTCGCCGAACGTGCCGTCCCCGTGCTTGCCGGCGCACCGCAGGCGGTCGTTCTGGAGCCGGTGTTTGCCGCATTGCGCAAGCGCTACCCGGCGGCCCGCCAGCCCGAAGTGCAGCTGTTCGCAGCCGGCTTCTATCGCCGCATGGAAGAGGACGAGTTCCCCAACCATCCGCCCGAGCAATGGGCGGCGCTGGCGGCGGACATGCTGGAATTCGCACGCACGCGCAAGGCCGGCACGGTCAACGTGCGGGTGTTCAACCCGACCTTGAAGAGCCACGGTTACGAGTCGCCGCACACGCTGTTGCAGATCGTCAACGACGACATGCCGTTCCTGGTGGACTCGGTGAGCATGACGCTGTCTGACCTGGGCATCGGCGTGCACGTGCTCGGCCACCCGGTGCTGCGCATCGCGCGCGACAAGGCCGGCAAGCTGACCGCGGTGGGCGAGGGCAAGAGCGAGTCGCTGATGGTGCTGGAGATCGACCGCCAGCCCGCCGAAGAAATGCCCAAGGTGGAAGCGGCGGTGCGCAAGGTGCTGGCCGAAGTGCGCGCGATCGTGCACGACTGGGCTGCGATGCGCGAAAAGATGGTGATGCTGGCCGATGACCTGGCCACCCGGCGGCTGCCGATGGACGACATCAGCCGCCACGAGGCGCAGGAATTCCTGCGCTGGGCCTCGGCCGACCACTTCACCTTCTTCGGCTATCGCGAATACCGCGTCGAAAAGCAGGACGGCCAGGACGTGCTGGCCCCGGTGGAAGAGACCGGGCTGGGCCTGATGCGCGGCCACGACACCTCGCCGGCACGCCCGGTGACCACGCTGGCAGCGCACGGCTTGAATACCTCGTCCAAGCTCAAGGACGCGCTGATCCTGACCAAGACCAATGCGCGCTCGCGCGTGCATCGGGTTGGCTACATGGATTACATCGGCGTCCTGGAGTTCGATGCCAAGGGCCGCATCGTCGGCGAGCAGCGCTTTCTGGGCCTGTTCACCTCCAGCGCCTACAACCGCCGCCCGTGGGAAATTCCGCTGGTGCGTCAGCGCCACGAATACGTGATGAGCAAGTCCGGGCTGACCCCGAGCAGCCACAGCGGCAAAGCGCTGCGGCACATCCTCGAGACGCTGCCGCGCGAGGAGCTGTTTCAGTCCAACGAAGAAGAGTTGTATCGCACCGCGATCGGCATTCTCGGTCTGCAGGAGCGCGTGCGTAGCCGCATGTTCCTGCGCCGCGACAAGTACAGCCGCTTTATCTCCGCGCTGGTGTACATCCCGCGCGAGCGCTTCAACACCGATGTGCGCCTGCGTATCGAAGCGTTGTTGAAAGATGCGTTGCATGGCGAGTACATCGACTCTAGCGTGGTGCTGGGCGAGTCGCCGCTGGCGCAGCTGCATCTGATCGTGCGGCCCAAGAGTGGCGAGGCGCTGGAATTCAATACCACCGAACTCGAATCGCGGCTGGCGCATCTGCTGCGCAACTGGCGCGATGCCTTGCGCGAGGCGCTGGTGGCGCGGCATGGAGAAGCCAATGGTTTGCGCATGGCGGCCAACTTCGGCCGTGCGTTGCCGGCTGGCTATATCGAAGATTCCTCGATCGAATCGGCGGTGTCCGACGTCGAGCATCTGGCCACGCTGGACGGCCCGGACGACCTGCATCTGAGCTTGCAGGAAATCCGCCGCGACGACGGCATGCGGCTGGATGCCGGCGAAGGCCTGCGCTTGAAGCTGTATCGCCAGCTCGACGACATTCCGTTGTCCGATGCGATGCCGATGATGGAGAACATGGGCCTGCGGGTGATCTCCGAGCGGCCGTACCGGCTGCAGGTCGGCGAAACCCCGGTGTATATCCAGGATTTCGAGGTCGAATCGACCGCGGGCAAGATCAATGCGGCCCACGCCGATGCCGGCTTTGGCGAAGCCTTCGAGCGGATCTGGAATGGCGATGCCGAGAACGACGGCTTCAATCGTCTGATTCTGGCCGCCGGCCTGCATTGGCGCCAGGTCGCGCTGCTGCGCGGTTACTGCAAGTATCTATTGCAGACTGCGGTGCCGTTTTCGCAAGCCTATGTCGAGGCGACGTTCACCCGTTACCCGCTGCTGGCGCGCTTGTTGGTGGAATTGTTCGAAGCGCGCTTCGACCCCTCCACCGGCAACGAAACCAAGGCGCAGATCTTCGCCGGCCAGGAACGGCTGCGTGAGGAATTGTCGGTATTCGCAGCCGGCGACGAGGCCACGCTCAAGGCCTTGGAGCCGGTGTTGCAGGCACGTGGCAGCGACCGCGCCGCGCAGCAGGAGGCCACCCGTGCCACGCTGCTGAAGTTGATGGATCGCGTCTCCAGCCTGGACGAAGACCGCATCCTGCGCAGCTTCATCGACGTGATCGATGCCACGCTGCGCACCAACTATTACCAGACCGACAAGAGCGGCAAGCACGGCCATTGCATCAGCTTCAAGCTGGATTCTTCGATCGTGCCGGATCTGCCCAAGCCGCGTCCGTATCGCGAAATCTTCGTCTACAGCCCGCGCGTGGAAGGCGTGCACCTGCGCTTCGGTGCGGTGGCGCGTGGCGGCCTGCGTTGGTCGGACCGTCGCGAAGATTTCCGCACCGAGGTGCTGGGGCTGGTCAAGGCGCAGATGGTCAAGAACACGGTCATCGTGCCGGTCGGTGCCAAGGGCGGTTTCTACGTCAAGCGTTCGCCAGTGGGTGGCGACCGCGACGCAGTACAGGCCGAAGGCATTGCCTGCTATAAGCTGTTTATCCAGAGTTTGCTCGATATCACCGACAACATCGTCGGCGGCAAGATCGTGCCGCCGCCGCAGGTGGTGCGTCACGACCAGGACGACCCGTATCTGGTGGTCGCTGCCGACAAGGGCACTGCCACGTTCTCCGATATCGCCAACGGGCTGGCGCTGGATCACGGGTTCTGGATGGGCGATGCGTTCGCCTCCGGCGGCTCGGTTGGTTACGACCACAAGGGCATGGGCATTACCGCGCGCGGTGCGTGGGAGTCGGTCAAGCGCCACTTCCGTGCGATGGGGCGCGATTGCCAGAGCCAGGAATTCAGCGTGGTCGGCATCGGTGACATGTCTGGCGACGTGTTTGGCAACGGCATGCTGTTGTCGCGGCATATCCGTCTGCTTGCCGCGTTCGACCATCGGCATATCTTCCTGGATCCGAATCCGGATGCAGCCGCTTCGTTCGCCGAGCGCGAGCGTTTGTTCAAGCTGCCGCGTTCCAGCTGGGCCGATTACGAGGCCAAGCTGATCAGCGCCGGTGGCGGCATCTACCCGCGCACGCTCAAGTCGATCGACATCAGCGCGCCGGTGCGCGAAGCCTTGGGTCTGGAATCCAACGTCAAGCAGCTTTCGCCGAACGAACTGATGAACGCCATCCTCAAGGCGCCGGTGGATCTGTTCTGGAACGGCGGTATCGGCACCTATGTCAAAGCCTCCAGCGAATCGCACGCCGATGTGGGCGACCGTGCCAACAACGGCCTGCGCGTCAATGGCGGCGAGCTGCGCTGCAAGGTGGTGGGCGAGGGCGGCAATCTGGGCCTGACCCAGCTCGGTCGTATCGAGGCCGCGCAAACCGGCGTGCTGCTCAATACCGACTTCATCGACAACTCGGCCGGCGTGGACACCTCCGATCACGAGGTGAACATCAAGATCCTGCTCAACGACATGGTGCAGGCCAAGAAGCTCACCTACGACGCACGCAATACGCTGCTCGCCTCGATGACCGACGAAGTGGCCGACCTGGTGCTGTGGGACAACTACCGCCAGAACCAGGCGATCAGTCTGATGGAGCGCATGAGCGTCAAGCGCCTCGGCTCCAAGCAGCACTTCATCCGCACGCTGGAACTGCAGGGCCTGCTCGATCGCCAGATCGAGTTCCTGCCCTCCGATGCGGAACTGTCCGCACGCAAGGCGCGCGGGCAGGGCTTGTCGCGCCCGGAGTTGTCGGTGCTGTTGTCGTACTCCAAGCTGGTGGCGTTCCAGCAGCTGTTGGAATCGGATATTCCCGAAGACCCGTATCTGTCCAAGGAATTGCAGCGTTACTTCCCGCAGCCGCTGCAGAAGAAGTACGCCGATGCGATGGAGCGGCACCGCCTCAAGCGCGAAATCATCGCCACTGCGGTGACCAACACCACCATCAACCGCATGGGCGCCACCTTCCTGATGCGCATGCAGGAAGACACCGGCCGCAGCATCGGCGAGGTTGCCAAGGCCTACACCATCAGCCGCGAAACGCTGGATGCGCGCGCGCTGTGGACGCAGATCGATGCGCTGGACGGCAAGGTGCCCGAGTCGGTGCAGATCGATGCACTGGAAGTGATCTGGCGCCTGCAACGCTCGTTCGTGCGTTGGTTGCTGTTGCGTCCTGGCCAGATGCCGGGCATCACTGCAGCAGTGGAGCGTTACCACGGCCCGTTCAACGACATCCGTGTCGCTTCCGGTGTGCTCTCCGATACGCAGCGCCCGCAGTACGAAGGCAGCGTGCAGGAGTGGCAGGAGAAGGGGCTGCCGCCGCAGCTGGCGCAGCAGTTGTCCGAGCTGCGCTATCTGGAGCCGGCGTTCGACATCATCGAAACCGCGCGCACCCGCAAGCTCAAGCCGGTGGACGTGTCCAAGGTGCATTTCCGCCTGGGCGAAGCACTGCGCCTGCCGTGGCTGTTCGAGCAGATCGACGCGTTGGAGGTCAATGGCCGTTGGCATGCCGTGGCACGTGGCGTATTGCGCGACGAGCTGGCTGCGCATCAACGCGCGCTGGTGGGCCAGGTGTTGACCATGCCCGGCAGCAGTGCGGAAGACAAGGTAGCCAACTGGCTGGCACGCGACGATTCCAGCCTGCGCTTCACCCTGGCCATGCTGGCCGATGTGGCCGAGCAGAAGACGCTGGATTACCCGACCGTGTCGGTGGCGGTGCAGCGGCTTGGGCAGTTGGCTGCGCACGGGATGTAAGTAAGCTGCACGGTGGTAACGGAGCTTGGCTTCGCTACCACCGCAGTTTGAGCGGTTAAGGCGTTTAACCTTCTAAGCAGCCTGCCCAGAGAATTGGGCGGGCTTTAACTATGCGTCAGTGATGATTTCTAAATTCCACACTGCACGAAACCACCGTTTATAGAAAGTGCGTGCCAATAGGCAGCAGACTTGCTGCTGCTTTACGTACATCGACATCAAGCGGTGCTTGTTGCGCTTGTGGCTTCTAGTTGAGTGTAGGAGGCCAGCACTACTGACTGCGTGCTCAACGTTCAAGCTCATTGGTTACCGCAACGCATACACGTCTGGCGACTTGCCTAACTGACAATTGCATTCTACAAGGATGATTGTATAGTCGCATCAATGGACGACAATTCTGCCATTGCGGCACTTTCAGCTCTCGCACACGCCGATCGTCTAACTGCGTTTCGCATGTTGGTCCGCGCGGGGCCAAACGGGATGCCCTCAGGCGAGATTGCCGACGCACTCTCAATCCCTCCCACCCGGATGAGCTTTCATCTCTCGACACTCGAGCGCGCAAGCCTGCTGCGTTCTTGGCGGGACGGGCGACGTGTTCTTTACGCAGCGAGCTATGACGATATGCGCCAACTTCTCGCCTTTCTGACAGAAGACTGCTGTTCCGGGAATCCGCAAATCTGCGGCTCTCTCACCGATCTGGTGACAACCTGCAGCGCGGAGACTTGCTCATGAGCGATCCAAAGAACTTTGGCACCCGTTTGCTGCGCTGCTGCAACGTTGCGCGCTGCAAGGTGCACGCAAAATGCGCCAGCTGATAGCCATATTCCATTCCTTTCCGGACGCGACCTGAGAACTGAACATGACTATCACCATTTATCACAACTCAGACTGCGGCACGTCCCGAAACACGCTCGAAATAATTCGCCAATCAGGAGAAACGCCTGATGTCATTGAGTACCTGCGAACGCCACCATCGCGCGAAACGTTGATGCAGTTGATTGAGGCGATGAGCCTAAGTCCGCGCGATTTGCTACGTCAGAAAGGAACCCCTTACACGATGCTGGGCTTGGACGATCTCACGCTGTCCGATGCGCAGTTGCTGGACGCGATGCTGGCGCATCCGATCCTCATCAACCGGCCGATTGTGGTCTCCGACAAAGGTGCAGCGCTCTGCAGGCCATCGGAAAAGGTCTTCGCGTTGCTGGCCAATCCGGTCGCCTCCTTCACCAAGGAAGACGGTGAAGTGGTGACTGCGCAAGGGGCATCGCATGATTGATTGGTTGGAGGCGGACTTGCCCAACATCGATCTGCCGCAGCTGCATCCAATCGATATGGGCGCCCTAGCTGCATCGGAAGATCCGATGCATCCGCCTCGCATCTTGATTTTGTACGGCTCGATCCGAGAGCGGTCATATTCGCGTTTTCTTGCGGAAGAAGCAGCTCGACTTTTACGGTGGTTCGGCTGCGACGTGCGCATCTTTGATCCACGCGGATTGCCACTTCCAGATGGAGCAGAAGCCGATCATCCAAAAGTGGCTGAGTTGCGCATGCTCGCCGAGTGGTCCGAAGGCATGGCGTGGGTCAGCCCGGAACGCCATGGCGCCATGACCGGGGTCATGAAGGCGCAGATCGACTGGATTCCGCTGGAGCTGGGTGCCACGCGACCGACACAGGGGAAGACACTGGCCGTGATGCAGGTGTCAGGCGGCTCGCAGAGTTTCAACTCGGTCAATCAGATGCGCATTCTCGGCCGCTGGATGCGCATGGTCACGATCCCGAATCAGTCGTCGGTTGCCAAGGCATTTCTGGAATTCGACGACACCGGCCGGATGAAGCCCTCCGCGTATTACAACCGGCTGGTTGATGTCTGCGAGGAGTTGGCGAAGTTCACCTGGCTGGTGCGTGGCCGTTCCGCCTACCTGACCGACCGCTACTCCGAACGCGTCGAAAGCGCCGAGGCGCTGTCCAAACGGGTGAACCAGCGCTCCATCTGACATCCTTCGGAATCTTCCATGCTTGCGCTTACCCCGTCTTTGCAGACGCAAGATGCCTGTTGGATTAGCCCGGTGCGACGTCAGAGCACTCGCCAGAGCATGTAGCCCGCGGTGATGAAGATGAGTAGCGCAAAGGCAGCGTTGAGCGCTCCCCGATGTTCTGCAAGTGCAGTCGCTGCACGCGCTCCACCGACGCCACCCGCGCTGCCCGCAATGATCAACGCCGCAGCAAGTGGCCAGTTCACCAGCCCGGAATGCGCGTAGTTCAGCGCCGTAGTCAGGCCGAAAGCGGAGACCGCCACCAGGGAGCTGCCTATCGCAGTCAGCATCGGCATGCCGGTGGCGGTCATCAGGCCAGGCACGATGAGGAACCCTCCACCGATACCGAAAAAGCCGGAAAACCCGCCGGAGATCGCTCCCAGCCCCATCAGCGCGGGCGCATTGTCCTTGCCGAGCCGCACAGTCGCATCCTCTCCCGCGTTGCGCCTGCGCAACATGAGCAAGCCGATCACCACCATCAGCACCGCGAACAGCACCAGCAGCCGCTGTCCGTCGAAGGCCTTGCCCAGGGTAGAGCCGAGGTAGGCGCCGGCGATGCCTGCCAATGCGAAGGCCGAGGCGCACGGCCACCTGACATTGCCACGGCGGGCATGTACGAGCAGGTTGGACAGCGCATTGGCAGCCACCGCCAGCGCGCTGGTTCCGATGGCCACATGCGGATTGTCGACGCCGACCAGATAGAGCATCAGCGGGACAGCGAGGATGGAGCCTCCTCCACCGACCAGCCCCAGCACAAAGCCGACCATAATTCCGGAAAGCCCACCCAGCGCCAGTTGCAGCAGTGAAAGTGTTTGCATAACGAATGGCTACCCAGGGCTAGACAGCGCGTCTCAGCGAAGGCGCCGAGCGAGGGAGGAAAGGTCGTAACCCGCGTCGGCGGCGACGGAGAGGACTTGCTCGGCCATGACGCCGCCAGTACGCACCTGATCAAGGACCCATAACGACGTCGAGCGCGTCCCCGTCCTGCAATAAGCGGCGACGGGACCAGGCAACTGCTTAAGCAGCTCGCCGAACTGTTGCACCTGGTGATCGGAGATGGCACCGGCCACAACGGGCAGATAGGCGAAACGCATGCCCGCGCTTGTGCAGGCTGCCTGCATGGCCAGGTGATCGGGCTGGTCCTGCTGTTCACCGTCGGGCCTGTTGCAGACGATGCTTGCGACACCCTGTTTGGCCAGGGCAGGGATGTCGGCAGGAAGGATCTGATCAGTTACAAGCACATCGGGCGAGAGCGGTCGAAGTTTCATGGCTGCTTCTCCGTTGTTCGGGAGCGGTGGATGAGCCAGTGCAGCAACAGTCCCGCCACCAGCGATGCAGCAAAGACCACTGCGAACGGTTGAGCGGTCGCTAGCAGGGCGATGGCCGGGCCTGGGCACACGCCTGCCAATCCCCAGCCGATGCCAAACAAGGCCGCGCCGACGACCAGCTTTCGGTCGATCTTCCGTTGCTGTGGGAGGTGAAATGACGGCGCAAGCAGGGGCGCGGTGCGCACACGGGCCCATCGATAGGCAATGACCGAAGGAATCAGCGCGCCCGCCATCACCAATGCCAGTGAGGCATCCCAAGCGCCGGTGACATCGAGGAAGGCGAGCACGCGCGCGGGATTGGCCATGTCCGAGACCACTAGGCCCAGGCCAAACAAGGACCCGGAGAAAAAGGCCGCTAGCCGGATCATGCGCCCGCTCCGGCGGCGATCCGTACGACCGTTACCGTTGCCATGCCCAGCAGCATGAAGACCGTGGTGGCGACGATGGAGCGCGGCGACAATCTCGCCAGCCCGCTCACCCCGTGCCCACTGGTGCAACCAGCGCCCAGGCGCGTCCCGTAGCCCACCAACAGGCCAGCCAGGATCAGCACCGGCGTCCCGGTGCCCAATAGTGACGGAAGCGCAATTGGCTTGATCGCTAGTCCCACGCCTGCACTTGCCAGAAGTCCGGCCAAAAACAGGATGGACAGCGAGCGTGCACCGCCAGCCTGCAGGCCGAGCGCGTTGGCGAGCAGACCAGAGATGCCAGCGATGCGGCCTGCGATCAGCAGATACGCGCCAGCGGCTATGCCGATCATCAGGCCGCCGGTAAGGGGCCAGTACCAGGCCAAGGAAGGCAGAGTCATAGCAGGTCTACCGGTAGCTTCAGGTAACGCACGCCGTTATCGTCGGGCTCGGGCAGATGACCGGCGCGCATGTTGACCTGTACCGACGGAAGGAGCAGGCGCGGCATGGGGAGCGTGGCGTCGCGCTTCTCCCGCATCTCGACGAACATGACCTCGGAGACGCCCTCATGCACATGCACGTTCGCGGTGCGTTGGGCGCCGATCGTGGTCTCCCACGCGAAATGGTCCCGGTCGGTGGCTTTGTAGTCGTGGCAAAGGAAGACACGGGTGGCGTCCGGCAGCCCCAGCAATCGCTGGACGGAACGATAGAGCTGGCGCGCTGAGCCACCCGGAAAGTCACAGCGGGCAGTGCCGTAGTCCGGCATGAACAAGGTGTCGCCCGGAAACACCGCATCGCCGATGACGTAGGCCATGCAGGCCGGCGTGTGCCCAGGCACATGCAGCGCAATCGCTTGCAGATTCCCGATAGTGAATGCTGCGCCGTCGGCAAAGAGGTGGTCGAACTGGCTGCCATCTCGCTTGAATTCCGCACCGGCGTTGAACACGCTGCCAAAGGTGTCCTGCACTGAAGTAATGCGCTCGCCGATGGCAAGCTGTCCGCCAACGTGTTGTTGCAGCCACGGCGCGGCCGACAGGTGGTCGGCGTGTGCATGGGTTTCAAGCAGCCACTGAACCTCCAGGCCCTCCTCACGCACGTACTGCGCAAGTGCAGCAGCAGCGCCGGTTGCCGTCCGGCCGGAGGCCATGTCGAAGTCGAGAACACTGTCGATGATGGCGCAGGCTGACGAGCGGGGATCTCGGACCACATGGCTGGCGGTAAAGGTCGCAGCATCGAAGAACGTCTTCACGTGCGGCGTGGGCATGGCGCCGGAATGCGCGTCGCTCACGACGGTTCGAGCTGTCTCCAATAAAGCATCTATTGCAGCAGGGATAGTCACGGTCAGCGGGCCGATTGAAGGTCATCCAACTGTTTCATGGTTAACGAAACTATGAAACTATTGCTGGGCCGCTTGCTTTCTTGTTCAGTCGCCGCAGGGCTTACCGGCTACGCTCTACATCCCAAGGCCGCATCCTCACGACCCGTGACCGAAACTATTCTTACCGTCAGTGATCTCGCTGCCATGAAGGAGCGGGTGCCAGAAGTTGCTGAGCTACTGCGCTTCATGGCCACGCCGTCACGCCTGCTGCTGTTGTGCCAGTTGTCACAGGGGGAATCCACGGTGGGAGGCCTGGAGGCGACGACCGGTATCCGGCAGCCGGCGTTGTCCCAGCAGCTAGCAGAACTGCGTCAGCGGCAGTTGGTCGTAACCCGACGCGAGTCCAGGTCCATCATCTACCGCATGGCTGACCCCAAAGTTGCCGCCTTACTGACCGCCATGCATGCGATCTTCTGCGCGGATACTGATCATGTGGACGGTCACTTTTGAAAGTTGCAGTCCATTTGCGGCACGCAATGCAGAGGGCGCAAGCTCAGCAATAGGCGCGCACACTGGGCACTACTTTCGATATTTCCTTGGCCTGTCGACGCACTGATCCTACGGATCACTGGTCTCCCATGCCGCCACTGTCTTCTGCCGATGTATCCGCCGCGCACCAGACCCGCTTGCCCCTACTCAAGCCTCTAGACTGGCTGCGCAGGCAATTTCGTGCCAACGATCTCTGGTTCATCACACTGGCAGCGGTTGTCGGGCTGATGGCTGCGGCACTGATGGTGGGGCAGGCCGGTATCGCACACGCCTTGCAGAGCTGGCTTTACGCGCTTGCGCCCAACGAGCGGCTCAGCACGGCAACCTCGATTACCCCCGCTCAGTTGTTGGTCTTGCCTCTGGGCGGCTTGCTGGTCGGTCTGGTGGCACTGCTGGCACGTCGTCGCAAGCGGCCTCTGGTGGATGCGGTGGAAGCCAATGCATTGCACGGCGGGCGCATGTCGATGCGCGACAACCTGATCGTTGCGCTGCAAACCCTAGTGTCCAATGGTTTCGACGCGTCGGTCGGACTTGACGCGGCGTATACGCAGATGGGATAGGGCGCCGGTTCGCAGTTGGGCCGAGTGCTGCGAGTGCGTCGTGCGGACATGCGCACCCTGGTCGGTGCCGGCGCGGCGGGTGCGATCTCCGCCGCCTTAGGCGCGCCGCTTGCGGGAGTGTTCTACGAGTTCGAGTTCGAGTTCGAGATCGTGATTGGTGCCTATACGCCGTCCGCGCTCGCGCCGGTGGCTGCCGCGGCGCTGGCCGGCGCCTTCATGGCCAATGCCTTGGGCGCGTCGCCCTACTCGCTGCCGGCGGCAGTGGCTTATCAATTGCAGCCGCGCGACTACGCCATCTACATCGCACTCGGTCTTGCGTGCGCGTTGATCGGCATCGCGGTGATGCGCCTGGTTGGCGGTATCGAGCGCGGCGTCGGCCGCATCACGCTGCCCGTCTGGGGCCGTCCGGTGGTGGGCGGCCTGCTGCTGATTCCGCTGGCAATGTATTCGCCGCAGGTGTTGTCGTCCGGGCATGGCGCGTTGCACCTGGATCTGACGGGCAGCAGTACGCTGCGGGTGTTGGCAATCGTGCTGGTGCTCAAATGCATCGCATCGGGCATCTCGCTCGGCTTCGGGTCTCGCGGTGGATTGTTCTTTGCCTCGCTGTTCATGGGATCGCTGGTGGGCAGCCTGTTTGTGGGGGTGAACCTGCTAGCAGGTGCCTCGGTGGTAGACCCGACCAGTGCCTCTTTAAAAAATAGGCTTGCATCGCCAGCCAGGCCGTAGCTTCTAAGATCTTCACCGGTCTGGTGATAACGCCGCACTTGATCTTGACCTACGAAGAACCTCAACGATTGATTCGACCCGACGTACACCCCAAGAGAAGCGTTGGTGGTTGAACAGCGTAGATGCTAAAGCGCGCAGGTCACTCTTCCCGAAATCAGTACAACGCAGACACAGTGTACTCATCTCGCATGATGCGGGTCTGCACTGATTGCTGCGACTATTTCACCGCTTTATCTGATCTTGACGACCACCTTGCCCTTGGCGCGGCCCTGTCCAAGATAATCCAAGGCCTCTTTTGCTTGCTCAAACGCAAACACCTTGTCGATAACCGGGCGGATGCGTTCGGCTTCGAGCAACTCGCCGATTTTGGCCAGTTGCGTGCCATCGGGGCGCACGAACAGAAAGGTGTAGGCGACGTTGTGCTTGTTCGCTAGACGAATGATCTTGCGGCTCATCATGGTGAAGACGAATTGCAGCACGACATTCAACCGGCGTGCGCGCGCGAAGGCTGCATCCAGCGGTCCGACCAGCGACACGATCTTGCCGCCTGGCTTGAGAATGCCGAGGGATTTTTCGATTGTATCGCCCCGGATGGTGCCAAGCACGACGTCGTATCCGCGCAGGACGGTCTCGAATTCCTGCTGCTTGTAGTCGACCACCTCGTCTGCGCCCAGGCTGTTCACCAGTGCGACGTTGCCGGTGCTGGTGGTGGTGCCCACGCTGGCGCCGAAGTGTTTTGCAAGCTGGATCGCAAAGGTGCCGATGCCGCCGGAGCCGGCAGGAATGAAGACCTTCTGGCCTGGCTGCAGCGCAGCGCGTTCTTGCAAGGCCTGCCAGGAGGTGAGTGCGACCATCGGCACCGAGGCTGCCTGCACAAAATCCAGGTTGGCCGGCTTCAGCGCTGCGGCGCTTTCCGGGACCGCGACATAGTCGGCGAGCGTTCCGCGGCCCAGATCGAACACGCTGGCAAAAATCGCATCGCCTTTCTTGAAGCGGGTGACGCGGCTGCCGACCTCGACGACGATCCCGGCCACGTCGCTGCCCAGCGTGGCGGGCAAGTCGAACTTCACCACGGGCTTGAAGATCCCGGTGGGGATCATGTTGTCGATCGGGTTCACGCCAGCGGCATGCACCTCGACCAGCAGCTCGTTGGGTTTCACTGTCGGACGCGGCAACTCGCTGAAGCCGATGTCGGGCGATTTGCCATAGCGTTTGAAGGTCAGTGCTTTCATGTGGTTCGAGTCCCATGCTGTCGTTGTATGTGAGTGGCCGGGCGTCTGCGAGTCCCGGCCGCCTTCACCTGTTGCGCTAGCAAATCGGTGGGTGCAGCTTGACCGCTATGTGAGCCGTTTGAATCGATTGAATCTGTGGAGTGGTGCCAACAAACGCAGATGCGTAAATCCTCACCTAAATGCCTGCACTGGTCGCGATGGCGACCAGGCATGGCAAAGGCTAAAACCCTCAGGCGTTTGGCTGATAGCGCTCGGCCGCGTTCGCCTGGCGAATGTCCGACAGCAAACCCTGGCGCGCGCCATCCAGTGCATCCCACCGTTCGGCCACATGCAGCGGCGGGATGGTGACCAGTTCGCGGCGATCGAAGCCGACCAGCGCGGCGTCGACCAGTTCGTTAACGTCCATCAAGTCCTTGAGCGTGTTGACGTCGATACCGGCACGCTCCCAGATCTCGGTGCGCGTGCCGGCTGGCAGCACTGCCTGCACATACACACCCTTGGCTCCCAGCTCCAGATGCAGACCCTGCGACAGGAACAGCACGAAGGCCTTGGTGGCGCCATACACGGTCATGCCGAATTCGGGCGCCAGACCCACCACCGAGCCGAGATTGACGATGGCACCGCTGCCGGACTGCGCAAAGCGCGGCGCCACAGCGGCGGCAAGCCGGGTCAACGCGGTGATGTTGAGGGTGATCAGGCGTTCGATCGTCTCTGCGGTTTGCTGCAACACACCGCCGGACTGCGCCACGCCGGCGTTGTTGATCAGGATGCCGATCTGCGGATCGTCGCGCAGGCGGGTTTCCACTGCGGTCAGATCGGCGGGCTGGGTCAGGTCGGCCTGCAGCACGTCGACGTTGACGCCATGTGCGTCCTGCAGACGTGCCGCCAGTGTGTCCAGGCGCGGCTTGTCGCGTGCGACAAGCACAAGATTGTGGCCGCGTTGTGCGAAGCGCTCGGCATAGACAGCGCCGATACCGGTGGAAGCGCCAGTGATGAGAACAGCGGGAAGTGTGGTCATGAAACGTTCCTTGATGAGAGAGGTGCGAAAGGTGCGAAATGTGCGAAGGCGCGAGAGCCTCAGCCGGTGAGCGTCGGATAATCGATGTAGCCCTCGGCGCCACCGCCGTAGAGCGTGGCCGGATTCAACGGCGCCAGCGCCGCGCCGGTTTGCAGACGTTCGACCAGATCGGGGTTGCTGATGAACGGCCGGCCGAATGCGAACAGGTCGGCGTTGCCTGCGCTCAGTTGCGTAGTGGCCAGCTCAAGGTCATAGCCGTTGTTGGCCAGGTAAGTGCGTTTGAACCTGCTGCGCAGCGAGGCATAGTCGAACGGGGCCACATCGCGCGGGCCGCCGGTCGCACCTTCCACCACATGCAGATACACGATGCCCAGCGCATCGAGCTGCTCGGCGATGTAGTCGTATTGCGGCTGCGGATCGCTGCCGGAAATGCCGCTTGCCGGCGATACCGGCGAGATGCGCACGCCGGTGCGATCGGCGCCGATTTCCTTGCTTACGGCGGCCACCACTTCCAGCAACAGGCGTGCGCGGTTTTCGATCGAGCCACCATAGGCATCGGTGCGCTGATTGGCGCCGTCCTTGATGAACTGCTCCAGCAGATAGCCGTTGGCACCGTGAATTTCGACGCCGTCGAAGCCGGCCGTAATCGCATTGGCCGCCGCCTGGCGGAAGTCGTTGACGATGCCCGGCAGTTCGTCGAGCTCCAGCGCGCGTGGCTCGGAAACATCGGCAAAGCCGTTGTTGACGAACACCTTGGTCGCCGCGCGGATGGCCGAAGGCGCGACCGGTGCCGCGCCGCCCGGCTGAAGGTCGACATGCGACACGCGGCCCATATGCCAGAGCTGCACGAAGATGCGCCCGCCCTTGGCATGCACGGCATCGGTGACGGCGCGCCAGCCGGCGATCTGCTCGGGCGTGTACACGCCGGGAGTGTCCTGATAGCCCTGGGCCTGCGGCGATATCTGGGTGGCCTCGGTGATCAGCAGGCCGGCCGAGGCGCGCTGGGCGTAATAGGTCGCAGTCAGGGCAGCAGGTGCCAGGCCGGCGCCGGCCCGGTTGCGGGTTAGCGGGGCCATGACGATGCGATTGGCCAGGGTCAGGGTGCCCAGGGCATAGGGCTCGAACAGCGAAGAGTGGGTCATTGACGGTGCTCATAAATTCAGTGGTTGACAAAGATTACGATCAAAATCTAAGATGTCAATACTTTGATGACGAGCAACATCAATGTACGCTGTCGCTCTCCCCAGTCCCGCACAAGCACGGAGTGTCCCAACGATGAAAGTGACCAAGGCACAGGCACAAGCGAACCGAGCGCACGTCGTCGAGACGGCCTCGGTGCTGTTTCGCGAGCGTGGCTACGAAGGGATCGGCATTGCCGATCTGATGGCCGCCGCAGGCTTCACGCACGGCGGCTTCTATAAGCAGTTCCGTTCCAAAGCGGACCTGATGGCCGAATCGGCGGCCTGCGGGCTGGCCAACATCGCCGCGCAGACCGAGCACGCGGACAAGACGGATTTCGTGAAGTTCTATCTGTCGCGCGGACACCGCGACAGCCCTGCCACCGGTTGCACGATGGCTGCGCTGGGCGCCGATGCCGCGCGTCAGCCGGAGGAAGTGCGGGAAGCGTTTGCGGCCGGGGTCGAAAACCTGCTGGCTGCGCTCGACCGCAGCGGCGCTGCGCCCGGCACTGCCGAGGCAGCGGCTGAGCGCGCCAGCAACCTGGACATGATGGCGCACGCCATCGGCGCCATCGTGCTGTCGCGGTCGTGCCCGGACGATTCGCCACTGGCCGACGAAATCATCGCGGTGTCTCGCGACCAGATCCTGTCGTCGTTGCAACCATCCAACTAACCGACACGCGCGCATCCCGACACACGTGCATCCGCATCCCGCGCGGTTTTTGATCGCCAAACACCTGCGCCTGTCACTCACTGCACTTTAGGAATTCCCATGACAAACAAATCTCCTGTTGCGCTGGTGACCGGCGCATCCTCCGGCATTGGCGAAGCAAGCGCCGAGGCATTGGCCGCCGCCGGCTATACGGTGTACGGCACCAGCCGTCGCGGCGCGCAATCCGGGCAGCGCGCCTTCAAGCTGCTGGCGCTGGATGTGACCAGCGATGAGTCTGTGGATGCTGCAATCCAGGAACTGTTGCGGCTGGAGGGTCGCATCGACCTGCTGGTCAACAATGCAGGTTTCGGCGTGTCTCCCGCAGCGGCGGAAGAAAGCTCGATCGAGCAGGCCAAGGCCATTCTCGACACCAACTTTCTCGGCGTTGTGCGGATGACGCGTGCGGTAGTGCCGCACATGCGCCGCCAGGGCAGTGGCCGCATCATCAATATCGGCTCGATCATTGGTTTGGTGCCCACCCCGTATGCGGCGCTGTACGCCGCCAGCAAACACGCGGTGGAAGGGTATTCCGAGGCGGTGGACCACGAGCTGCGCAGCTACGGGATCCGGGTCACCGTCATCGAACCGGCGTACACCAAGACCCAGTTCGAAGCGAACAATCTGGCCCCCGACGCGCCGCTGGAAACCTATCGGCAGGTTCGAGCGGAAGTTGGAAAAGTGGTCGCGCAGGCAATGGCGATTGCAGACGAGCCATCCGTGGTGGCCGACGTGGTGGTGAAGGCGGCCCGCGCCGAGCACCCCAAGGTGCGCTACACCGCGGGCAAGATCGCCGGACAACTGCAGTTGTTGCGGCGGTTTGCACCGGCAGGCGTGTTCCAGTCGCTGATTCGCAAGAATTTGCACCTGGATGCAAACACGCCTGTTGATGCCAAGACACCCACGCACGCCAGATAAGTTTTGTCAGACGCTGCATAGACCAGCAACGGCAGTGGCAGCGACTGCGTACCGTTGCCGATACACCGCCGTGACGCGATAACGCGCGCGGCCTCAATTCGAACAGGAGAAGGCAATGACCTTCAACGCTTTGCTGGCGAATCAAACCAGCGAGATGGTTGCTACCACCGTGGTCCAGTTCAACGAAGACGACCTGATGCCGGGCGATGTCACGGTTGCCATCGACTACTCGACCGTCAACTACAAGGACGCACTGGCGGTGACCGGGCGGGGCCCGATTATTCGCCAGTTCCCGCTGATTCCGGGCATCGACTTTGCCGGCGTGGTCGAAGCGTCCACGTTTCCGGGCATCGCGGTTGGAGACCGGGTGCTGGCCAATGGCTGGGGCTTGAGTCAGACCCACCATGGCGGCTTCGCGCAGAAGGCGCGGGTGCCTGGGGATTGGTTGGTCAAGATTCCGGAGGCATTTTCCACGCGCGATGCGATGGCGATTGGTACTGCCGGCTACACCGCCATGCTGGCGGTGCTGGCATTGGAGCACGGCGGGCTGACACCAGAACGCGGCGACATCCTGGTCACCGGCGCAAACGGCGGTGCCGGTTCGGTCGCCATTGCCTTGCTCTCGGGCCTGGGCTATCGCGTGGTCGCCTCCACCGGCCGCCTGGAGCAGGCCGAGTATCTGCACAGCCTGGGCGCCGCCGAGATCATCGACCGCGCCAGCCTGTCCGAACCCGGTTCGCCGATCGGCAAGGAACGCTGGGCCGGTGTGGTGGATGCGGTGGGCAGCCACACGCTGGCAAACGCGCTGGCGCAGACGCAGTATCGCGGCGTCGTCACCGCGTTCGGCATGGCGCAGGGTGTTCAACTGCCGGCATCGGTGCTGCCTTTCATCCTGCGCAATGTCACGCTGGCCGGCATCGACTCGGTCAACGCGCCGCAAGCCGTGCGCGTGCAGGCGTGGTCGCGTCTGGCGCGCGATCTGGATCTGGACAAGCTTGCAACGACAACCCATACCATCGGCCTGGCCGAGGTGCCGCAAATTGCCGTCCAGCTATTGGAAGGCAAGGTGCAGGGGCGCACCGTGGTGGACGTGAACGCATGAGCACGCCCACCGCGTCACGTGCGTTCCGCTACCTGGCCACGTTATCGGCGTTGTTGCTTTTCGCCTTGGGCGCCGCCTGGTTGCTTGCGCCTGCGATCATGCTGGCCAACTGGGGCGTCGCGTTCGACAGCAATGCGTTGGGCCTGGTCGGCCGCCGCGCCGCGCCGCTGTATGCCGCCATCGGCGTCATGCTGGTCCTGGTGAGAAATGCGCCGCCGTCGCCGGGCCGCCGGGCGGTGATCGCAGGCTTCGTCACCGCGTGCCTGCTGCTGGCAGTGCTGGGCGTTGCGGAGTGGGGGGCCGGGCACGTCAACGCAGGCATCTTTTCGGCGGTCGCGATTGAAGTCGGCTTTCCGCTGGCGTTCCTGCTGGTGACACGTGCCGATGCCGCACAGCGCCGAAACAAGCACGCGCGCTGAGTGCATGCCTGACAACACCCGGTGGGGTGTTGTCAGGCGAATCCACGTTCATAACGCGCTAGGCGCGGTGCCCGCTCATTTCCTGCCCGGCATGCTTGTCGAAGCGCAGATGCCACCAGGTGGCGCTGAGCGAGATCAGGCTGACCGCGCAGAACGCCAGCGAGAAATCGCGTTGCTGCGGCTGGATATGATCGCCAGCCAGCATCGCCAGTTTCAGAATCATCGCGCCGGCGCACACGCCTACCGAAAGCATCAGCTGCTGCAAGGTGGTGTACAGGCTGCTGGCGCGGCTCATGCGCGAGGCGGGGACGTTTTCGTAGGCGATGGTGTTGTAGGCGGCGAACTGGAACGACATGAAGGCGCCGCAGCACAGCAATAGCCCGAACATCAGGGCATGCGGCCAGTCGGGCCGGAAAAAGGCACACACCATATAGCCCAGGCTGGCGAGCACGCCGTTGCCGATCAGGCTGTTGCGATAACCGAAGCGGCGCAGCAACTGCGGGGTGATGCTGCGCATCAACAACGCGCCGAGCGCGGTGGCCAGAATCAGGCGCCCGCTGTGCGCAGCGCTCATGCCGAAACTGATCTGGAACAGCAGCGGCAGCAGGAACGGATGCGCGCCCTGAGTGATGCGCATCAGTGCGCCGCCGATCACCGACAGCCGAAACGAGTCGATCCGCAGCAGGCTCAGATCCAGCAGCGGGACAGGGTGGTGGCGCGCATGCCACAGATATCCCAGGGCCGCGCCGCCGCCGATCGCCAGTAGCCAGCTCGCTTTGCCGATGCCGTTTTCCTGGCTGACCATTTCCAGGCCGAACAACAGACAGCCCAACGCGGTGCCGCACAGCACGAAACCGCGCAAGTCGAAGCGTGCGGGGGCCGATTCGGTGGGAATGTCGGGGATGAAACGGCGCACCAGCAAAAAGCCGGCGATGCCGATCGGCACGTTGATGTAGAAGATCCAGCGCCAATCCAGATACGAGACGAAAAACCCGCCCAGCGGCGGGCCGAGCATCGGGCCGATAAAGGCCGGTACCAGCGTCCAGGCCATCGCCGACACCAGGTGGCGGCGCTCGACCGTGCGCAACAGAATCAGCCGGCCGAGCGGGGCCATCATCGCGCCACCGGCGCCTTGCAGCACGCGCGCGGCGACCATGGTGGGCAGGCTGTCGGCCAGCGAACACAGGATCGAGCCGCCCACGAACACCCAGATGGATGCGCCGAAGACGCGACGCAGGCCGAAGCGGTCGGCGATGGCGCCGCTGGCCGGAATCAGCACCGCCAGCGCCAGCAGATAGCTGGTCATGGCGATGCTCATGGCCGGCGCGGCGACGCCGAAGTCGTGCGCCAGGGTCGGCAGCGCGGTCGCCAGCACGGTGGCGTCCATCTGCTCCATGAAAATGGCGCAGGCCAGGATCAGCGAGATGATGCGGTAATCGGGATAACGCGGCGGCGGCATGGCGCCGGCCTCGGACACGCTGGAGGACATCGGACTCTCGGTTGCGGGGTCGCATCGCTGGCGCCGCAGACGGCAACCGGATCGGCCCGCGTCGCACGGTGTTGTGCGGCGCAACACGCGCATTGTCCGCTCGTGTGGGGCGGGGTTCAAGCGCACGTGGGTAACAACAGTGCGTGTGTGGTGATGTAGATGTGGTGGTTTGGGTGTTGGGTGTTGGATGTTGGATGGCGGGTGTCGGTGTTGATGCAGAGGTTGGCGGCTAAGGCGGCTGATGGTCACGCAGTACGCGAGGCGGCGGCTACGACATCGCCCATGCGCCCGAGCCGGTGATCGATTCAACATGGATGAGCAGTTAAATGGCGCGCCTGGCTGACCGACCCTGGCTGGCCGTACCCTCATCCGGCGCTGCGCGCCACCTTCTCCCGATGGGAGAAGGGATCGCAAAGCCCCTCTCCCTCCGGGAGAGGGGTTGGGGTGAGGGTCCGGCGGAAGGCAGCCAACTTCAAATCAACGCTGTACAGCCGGGCCGTCCCAGGCGTCCTTGATCTGCAGGATCTGCGGCAAGGCCTCGCGGAAATGCTGCACCAGGCGCGGTTCCAGTTGTTTGCCGGCCATGCTTTCCAGCTTGCGCATGGCGTCTTCCACCGTCCATGGGGCCTTGTAGGCGCGCCGCCCGCACAGTGCGTCGAAGACGTCGGCCACCGACACGATGCGCGCGGATTCGGGAATGGCATCGCCGGCCAGACCCTTGGGGTAGCCGCTGCCGTCCCAGCATTCGTGATGATGCAGCGCGATTTCTGCGGCCAGTTGAAACACCGGGCCGCGGCCGTGGCGCAGCAAATCGTGCCCGATCTGCGGATGCTGCAGCACCACCGAGCGTTCGTGTTCGTCCAGCGCATCGGGCTTGTGCAGGATGCTGCCGGGCACGGCGATCTTGCCGGCATCGTGCAGGGGCGCGGCGTCCTGCAGCAGCTGCGCTTGTTGCGTGGACCAACCGACCGTTTCGGCCAGCACGCGCGCATACACAGCCATGCGCCAGATATGCGCGCCGGTGTCGGCGTCCTGTCCTTGGCCGGCGGTGCCGAGCAGATGGATCGCATCGCGGTACTGCTGGGCCAGGCGCGCATTTTCTGCCAGCTTCAGTTGGGTGGCGATGCGCGCCTTGAGCAGCGCGGGCGAGTAGGGCTTGCTGATGTAATCGGCCGCGCCCGCTTCCAGCCCCGCGCGTTCGTCCTGCTCGCTGCTGCGCGAGGTCACGAACAGGATCGGGATGGTGGTGCTGGAAGGTTGCTGCTTGAGCGTGCGCGCCACCGCATATCCATCCATGTCGGGCAATTCGACATCCAGCAGGATTAGCGCCGGCGCGTGGCGGCTGACCGCATCCAGCGCCTCGCCGCCGGATTTGGCGAAGACCAACGGGAAATCGTCTCGCAGCAGCTGGCGCAGGGTCGCCAGGTTGCTGGATTCGTCGTCGACGCAGAGCAGTGGACGGGACGGCATGGATGGATCCTTGCGAACCGGCGCGTGCGGCGGTCAGCGGAAGTGAGTGGCCTGCCAGTCGCGCAACGTGGCTTCGGCGCGACGGAAGTCGAAATCCTCGATGGCGCGTTGCAGTTCCTGCAGCAAGTTGCCCGGCAACTGTGGGGTGCAGATCAGCAACGCGTGGTCGATCTTGTCGGCATCGTCGCTGGCAAACGCCGCCTGCAGGATCTGCACGCTGTCGTCGTCCAGCGCGAGACCATCGTCGACAATGACTTCGTCGCCCTCGCTGTCTTGCAGGAAGGCATGGATCGCGGTAGCGGTGCGCTGCATGGTGTCTTTGAGCGCAGTCAACGCAGAGGTGAGGTCGTGGCCTTCATCGATGCGGTTTTCCAGATCGCCGGCGGCACCCGCCAGCGCTGGTAATGCCAGCGACCCTGCTGCGCCGCGCAGCTTGTGCGCCAGCGCACCGATGGCGGCCAGTTCGTTGTTGCGCAGATGCTCGGCGGCGGTTTCGGCCGGGTCCGGATTGTCGCGTAGCAGTTTGAGCAGATAACGCGCATACGGCTCGCGTTCGCGCCACAGGCTGCGTGCGCGAGCCGCATCCAATAGTTCCGAATCGGCGTGTTGCCACTCAGGGCCGGCGTGCAGCTCGGCCTGCGGGGCAAGCGCGGGAATGCGGTGCAGTGCAGGCTGCAGGAAATGGCGGATGGCAGCGATCAGTTCCTCCACGTTGAAGGGCTTGGCGATGAAACCGTTCATGCCGGCTTCCAGCGCTTTTTCCTGTTGCGGGCGAAACGCACCGGCCGTGAGCGCAATCACCGGCAGGCTGGCCAGGGCAGGGATCTGCCGCAGCCGCCGCGTGGCTTCATAGCCGTCCACCACCGGCATCTGCACATCCATCAGCACCAGATGAAAAAGATCCGGCGCGCGCTTGAGTGTGTTGATGGCCTGCTCGCCATCGTGCGCCACGGTGACCATGGCGCCTTCGCCTTCGAGAATGCGTTGTGCCACTTCGCAGTTGATCTCGCTGTCGTCCACCAGCAACAGATGCGCGCCTTCCAGCCGGCGTGCGACGAAGGCGGGTGTGGCGGCTCGCGCGGCGGCGCGTCCGTCGAACAGTTGTTCCACCAGACGATGCAGCGCTGCACTGGTCACTGGTTTGGTCATCACCGCATCCAGACCCTGTTGCTCGGGATGTTGCTCCAGTAGGCGGCGCTCGTACGCGGTGACCATCACGATGACCGGATGCGGGCCGGGTGTTGCACGTGCGCGTATCTGGCGCGCGATCGCCACGCCATCGATATCGGGCATGCGCCAGTCGAGCAGGAAGATGTCGTAAGGCTCGCTGGCCTGTTCGATCGCCTGCAACGCGGCCTGGCCGTTGGCCACCGCATCCACACGCCAGCCGAGTTCGGTGGCGATACGCACCAGATTGTTGAGCGCCGCATCGTGGTCGTCGGCGATCAGGACGCGTGGCATCGACTCCAACGGCAACGTCGGCAACTCGCGCTGTGCCTGCGGCGGTGCGGACTTTTCCAGCGTCACCACAAAATAGAATTCGCTGCCGCGGCCGGGCACGCTTTCCACTTCCAGCTCGCCGCCCATCAATTCGATCAGGCGCCGGCTGATGGTCAGGCCCAGGCCGCTGCCGCCGTAACGCCGGCTGGTGGAGGTGTCGGCTTGCAGAAACGGCGAAAAGATCAGGCTCTGCTTTTCCTTGGAAATGCCGATGCCGGTGTCGCGTACCGAGAACAACAGCTTGAGCTTGTTCGGGTCGCCACTGGGGAAGCGCCGCACCGACAGCACCACCTCGCCCTGTTCGGTGAACTTGATCGCGTTGCCGACCAGATTGACCAGCACCTGATTGATGCGCAGTGCATCGCCGAGCAGCCAGCGGCTGTCGCGCGGCAACGGTTCGACAATCATTTCCACCGGCTTGGCGCTGAGCGAAGAACGCATCAGGTCGGCGATATTGTCGAACAGCTGGTTGAGGTCGAACGGTGCGCGTTCCAGATCGATGCGCCCGGCTTCGATCTTGGAAAAATCCAGGATGTCGTTGATGATCTCCAGCAGCGAGCGTGCAGACCGATCGATCTTGGCGACCATGTCCAGCGCCGCAACAGGCAATTCGCTGCGTTGAAGCAGATACAGCATGCCCAGGATGGCATTCATCGGGGTGCGGATTTCGTGGCTCATGTTGGCCAGGAAATCGGACTTGGACTGGTTGGCGCTCTTGGCCGCGTCCATTGCCAGACGCAGCTGTTTTTCGTGCAGTTTCTGCTCGGTGAGATCCACCGCCACGCCCAGGTAGCCGATCACCTGATCGTTGTCGTCGCGCAAGGTGCTCAGCGTGAGCAGCACCGGCAGATGACGGCCCTCGTGACTGACGTAGGTCCATTCGCTGGTGTCGCTGCGGCCGAGGCTGGTCAGCGCGGCCACCGCTTCCAAGGTGTGCGCCACCGGTGTGCCGGTCTGGTCGGCCAGCATGTGCGCACGCTCCTGCAGTTCTTCCGGCTCGATGAACTGGCTGGCCTTGCGCCGGCCGATCACCTCTTCGGCCTTGTAACCCAGCAATTTTTCTGCGGCTGGGTTGAACAGCGTGACAAAGCCGCTGGAATCGGTGGCGATGATGGCGTAACCGGCATGCGCCAGAATCGCGCGTTGCAGCGCCGAGAATTTCACCAACTCGCTGGTGCGCTCGGCCACCTGGTGTTCGAGCGATGCATTGAGCTCGACGATGCGCTGGTGCGAGCGCACCCGCTCGGAGATGTCGCGGAAGAAATGCGAATGCCCGGTAAGGGTGTCGTCGCCTTCGAGGATCGGCGCCTTGCTGGCCAGCACATAGACTGCGTGGCTATCGCGGTGGCGCATGATCTGCGCTGCAGAGGTCATCACCGGATGCGGCTCGTCGGGGTGTTCGACTTCCGGGACCGCATACGGTTGCGGCAACAACAGCGTTGCCAAGGTGCGGCCGATCGCCTCTTCCGAGCTGTAACCGAACATCGTCTCGGCAGCCGGATTCCAGTGCGTGATGCGTCCATCCGGAGTTTCGGCAACGATCGCTTCGCTGGAGTTGCTGACCAGTGCGGCCAGTTCCATCTGTTTGCGCAGCACTTCTTCGCGGCGCAATCCGTTGCTGAAATACAGCCAGAGCAGCGCGGCGAACAGCACCGAGCCACCCATCACCAGGCTGCCTATCAACCACGGCGAGGTCTGATGGAGCGAGGCGAGAAAGCTGGCAGTGGGGTGCGCGGTGATGATCCAGGTGCGCCCATAGATCGGCAGCAACTGGACAATCGGCGGACGACGCGCACTGTCGCTCGACGGCGTGCCGCTGCGATAGAACGTGTGGGTCGGCTCGTTCTTGTCGGACAGATCCAGCGCAACATCGTCGCGTTCGCCCAGGGTGCTTTGCACCATCTGTTCGACGCTGAAAGGCGCATAGACCCAGCCGGTGGTCGCAAGCATGCGTTGTTGCGGCGTCTGCAGCGGCATGTCTTCGCGATAGACCGCCAGCAGCACCAGAAAACCGCTTTCGCTGGGAATGCGATACCCCGACAGCGAGACCGGCGAGGTCATGATTGGCTCACCGCTGCGCGATGCCTGCAGGGCAGCGGCACGCCGGCGCGGCTCGGAGGCGATGTCCAACCCGAGCGGCCGGTTGCCCGAGGATTCGGGTTCAAAATACAGCACCATGAAACGTTCGCCATCCCAGGGCGCCAACGGGCGACGATGGATATCGGGCGCACCGTCGGCACGCGCAGCCTGCAGAAAGGCCGCTTCGTCGGCGGGCGCCACGCGATGGATATAGCCGTAACCCAGCACACCGGGAAACTCACGCGAATAATCGCGCGAGCGGCTGTACTGCGTGAAGCGATCGCGACTGATGAGCCCGCTGCCTGCGCCGATCACCGCGCCGCGTGCGCCGCGCAAGCCATGTTCGAAGGTATACATGCGCTCGCTGATGTTGCGCGACAGGTTGCGCACCACATAGTTGAAACGCTGCTCACGCTCGAGTTCGTTATGCCGATGCACCGCAAGCCCGGTCAGGATGGCGGCGATCAAACCTGCGGTGAGAATCAGCAGTGCACCGATCGAGGTACGGCGCCCGTACTTCCTGCGCAGATCCCAGCGGCCATTCGGCATCTTGTTTCCTTTGCCTTGCTGTTGCGTGCCCAGTGTCCTGGCCGACGGCGAGGTCGGCCTCGTGGTACCGCTTGAAGATGATCCAGTCCGTGCAGCACTCCCCTTGTGCTGCAACGTGCCATTGGTGGCCGGCAAATAATAGGTGGCCGTCAGCGGCTGGCCGTGATTGGGCAGCTGTCAGTAAGTGATCAGGTCACTGCCAGTGCATCAGAACGCAAGCCAGATCGACAGCGCATGAAGAGCAAGGCCAATCAATCCACCAACCAGCGTTCCATTGAACCGAATGTATTGCAGATCGCGTCCGACACCCAATTCCAATTGTTCGACGAGGTGACGTTCGTCCCAACTTTTCATCGTCGAAGCAATATGTTCAGTCACCGAGACACGCAAGCGCGAGGTCAGTTTGTCAGCAGCCTGCAACATATGCTGATTGAGTGCTTCACGCAGTGAGGGGTCCGACGACAACGCCTGGCCGAGCGATTGCATCGAGCGCTCCATATGCGCGGCCATCGACGATTGTTCACGCGCCAGGTCGTTGCGCAGCGCATCGCGAATCTCGCCCCACAGGCCTTGCACATACTCCTGCAGCGCCGGATGTTCGATCGCGCGCTGCTTGAGCTCTTCCACGCGCACGGCCATTTCCGGCTCGTCGCGCAGGCGCGCGATGTAGCGCTGCAGCCACGCCTCGTAGTCGAGTCTGATTGGATGCTCTGGCGTTTTGAGAATGTCCTGCAGTTCTTCGATCGCCGCACGTGCCATGCGGTCGGCCAGGCTGTCGCCGATCTCTTCGATCGGCTTGACCCAGTTCACCGTGCCGACCAGCTTGGGCCACTCGCGGCGTGCATAGCGCACGATCAATGCCGAGGCACGCGTCTTGACCTGTTCCTGGTCCAGCCATTCGCCCAGCCGCAGCAGGACTTCATCCAGCAACTTCTGATGACGGCCGTCGGTAGTGAGCAGTGCCATCACATCGCCGGCAGTGGCGGCGGCATTCCATTTGCGCAGGCGGTCGACGACGAAGCGTTGGATCGCGCCACGCACGGCTTCTTCGTCCAGCAACTCCAGCGCCTGCTGCATCCAGCCACGCGCCATCTGCGCGAGCATGCGGGCCTGCTCGGGTTTGGCCAGCCATTCGCCGAGCCGGCTGGCCGGGTCGAACACGCGCAGCTTGTCCATCAGTGCATCGGGGGCGAGAAACTGGTCGCGCACGAAGCCGGCCAGGCCGTCGGCCAGGCGGTCCTTGCCGCGCGGCAGGATGGCGGTATGTGGAATCGGCAGGCCCATCGGGCGGCGGAACAACGCCACCACCGCGAACCAGTCGGCCAGCGCGCCCACCGTGGCTGCCTCGCAGAAGGCCGACACCCAGGCCCAGATGCCTTGCTCGCCCATCAGGTGACTGACGACAAAGCCGGCAAACATGGCCAGCAACAGGGCCACCGCCAACAGCTTCATGCGCTGCAGCTGGGCACGACGGGGATCGATGGGGCGGGGAGTGCTGACGCTTGGTTCCATGGCCTGAGTGTACCCAGTCGCGTGCGGATGGCATGTCCACGGCGATGCCTGACAACGCTGCTGGCGTCGCCGTAGGAGCGCCCTCGGGCGCGATGGCGTTACCGGGAAAGCTTCATCGCGCCCGAGGGCGCTCCTACGAGTGGGTGCAGCGAGCTGTCTTGGGCAGTTTGCCGTTTGCGATCACGGCGTGATGGTTCGGTAGGAGCGCGCTTGCGCGCGATGGCGTTACCGGGAAAGCCCATCGCGCCCAGGTGCGCTCCTACGGGTGACGCGCTGCGGTCGGGCGTGCACTCAGCCGCGCAGACGCTCCAGCTGCGACTGCAGCGCAGCTACCTTGGCCAGCAGCGCGGCGTTTTCGTTTTCTAGCTCGGTGACGCGGCGCTGCAGCGCTTTCACATCGCGGCGTTCGGCTTCGCTACCTTCGGCTTCGTCGGATTTGGGTTTGCGCTTGGCATCGCGCACCCGTTTGGCGGCCTGCTTGAGCTCGGCCTTGCCGGCCTGGGCGGCGGCGCGTTGCTCGTCCTCGGACAAGGTCGCCACGGCGGCAGCGGCGCTGATCGAAATCTCGCCGGCGCGCACTGCCTGCACCACTTCCGGGGCGGCCTGTTTGTGAATGCGCTCGATCATCACCACCTGGTTGTTGCTCAGGCGTGCCTCACGCGCCAGCTCGGCGCGGCTGACCGGGGTGGAGGTCTCTTCCCACGGTGGGCTGTCGCTGTCTTCAGTGCTGCGTGCGGCGCTGTCATCGAGTCCGGTGTCGGGCTGGTCATCGCCGACCACTGGCGCTTCGGCAGCGGCGTCGGCATCGCGCTGGGTACGTTGGCGCGCAGCCAGGATCTCGCGCTTGCGCAGCGCCAGCACGCCACGCTGGAAGTCCGACACGCTGCGCCGGCCCAGGTGCTGCTCGATCATCCATAGATGCACGTCCTGCATCGACTGGAAGCGCGGGTTCTGCACGGTCTGGAACGGCAGATCGTGCTTCTGGCAGATGCCGTAGCGGTTGTGGCCATCCACCAGCACATCGCCCCACAACACCAACGCATCGCGGCAGCCCTCGGCCAGCAGGCTGCGTTCCAGCGCCTCGTGTTCGTCGGGCGTCAGCGGGTCGATATAGGCCTTGAGTTCTTCTTTGACAACGATGTTCATGCGGCAACTGCGGGGAAGTGCGGGGCCGGCATTGTAGTGAGCCTGCACCGGCTTTGCGCGCTTGACCGCGACGCGCCCGGGCGCTACACGCGGGCGCTTACGCTGCTGTCATCGAGCCGCTGTCATCAAGCAATGCTGCGCAGGATCTTGCCCAGCGTTTCGACGATCTGCACGATCTGCTCGGGCGTGATGATCAGCGGTGGCGACAACGCGATGACATCGCCGGTGACGCGCACCAGCAGGCCGCCGTCGTGGAAGCAGCGCTCGAATACCTCGTAGCCGCGTGCGCCCGGCGCACCGTCGCGCGGTGCCAGCTCGATCGCGCCGATCAGGCCGACGTTGCGAATGTCGATCACGTGCGGCAGCCCGCGCAGGCTGTGCAGCGCGTCTTCCCACTGCGGGCCTAGCGTGATCGCGCGCGAAAAAAGATTTTCTTCGGCGTAGGTGTCCAGCGTGGCGATCGCCGCGGCGCAGGCCAGCGGGTGACCGGAATAGGTGTAGCCGTGAAAGAGTTCGATCGCCGCTTCCGGCCCGTGCATGAAGGCGTCATGGATCGCATCGGCCACCAGCACCGCGCCCATCGGCACCGTGCCGCTGGTCAGGCCCTTGGCGGCGGTGATCAGGTCCGGGGTGACGCCGAAGCGCTGCGCGGCAAAGGCCTCGCCGACCCGGCCGAAGCCGGTGATCACTTCGTCGAACACCAGCACGATGCCGTGGCGGTCGCAGATCGCGCGCAGCCGCTGCAGATAGCCTTCCGGCGGCAGGATCACGCCGGCCGAGCCGGACACCGGTTCGACGAAGACCGCTGCAATGGTGGACGCGTCGTGCAAGGTGATCAGCCGTTCCAGATCGTCGGCCAGCTCGGCGCCGTGCGCAGGCAGGCCACGTGAGTAGGCATTGCGTTCGATATCGAGCGTGTGCCGCAGATGGTCGGTGCCGGCCAGCAGCGGGCCGAACCATTTGCGGTTGTTGGGCAGCCCGCCGATCGACATGCCGCCGAAGCCGACCCCGTGATACGCCTTCTCGCGGCCGATGAAGCGGGTGCGCTGGCCCTCGCCGCGCAGGCGGTGATAGGCCAGCACGATCTTCATCGCGCTATCCACCGCCTCCGAGCCGGAGTTGGTAAAGAACACATGGCCCAGGCCGGGCGGGGCGATCGCTGCCAGCCGCTGCGCCAGCACGAACGGCAGCGGCGAACCCATCTGAAAGGTCGGCGCGAAATCCAGCGTGCCGGCCTGCGCGCGGATCGCCGCCACGATGCGCTCGCGGCCATGGCCGGCGTTGCAGCACCACAGGCCGGCGACGCCGTCCAGGATCTGGCGGCCGTCGACATCGCGGTAGTACATGCCGGCCGCCGAGGCCAGCAGGCGCGGGCGTGCCTTGAACTGGCGATTGGCAGTGAACGGCATCCAGAACGCGTCCAACTGCGAGGGTGCCTGTAACGCATGCGCCTGATCGCTCAGCGGGTGGTCGTGCATTGCAGGCTCCATCGCGGGGATGGCATGACTGTACGGCAGGCATCGCGTCGCCCGTCACCCCTGGGAATGCCCGATTGCGACGCCGATTCCGCGACACGCGTCGCGCGGCCTGCACGGACTAGTCAATTAGTCGCAGCGTCGGCCGCTAACCTCTGCGAATGCCTTGTGGCGCGGGCTGTAGCGGCACGCGGGCAGGGTGTGGGGCTGGGTCGAAGCATTGCAAAGATCCAGTGATCGCCGATGATGCGCCAGACGACTGCCTGTTGGGCCTGGTAGTCGCTGCTGCCCTTATCGCAACACGCCAATCGATCGCAGCCATCAATCGTATTCGGGGCCGCTGACACACTCTTCGCGCAGTTGTTTGTCGGTCGCTCTACATCGCACTCATCGTATTTTTTGGGGAACGGAATGACACAAGGGTCCACCGTGGCGACAGCCAGCGCAGACGCCGGTCTGCTGTCCAAGGAGCGCATCATTGCGCGTCCGGGGTTCAATCGTTGGTTGGTTCCGCCGGCAGCGCTGGCGATCCATCTGTGTATCGGCATGGCCTACGGCTTCAGCGTGTTCTGGCTGCCGTTGTCCAAGGCGCTGGGCATCACCGAGGCGATCGCATGCCCGGCCGACATGGGCCTGTTCGCGCGCATGGTCGCCACCACCTGCGACTGGAAGATCAGCGAGCTGCAGTGGATGTACACGCTGTTCTTCGTGCTGCTGGGTTGCTCGGCGGCGATCTGGGGCGGTTGGCTGGAACGTGCTGGTCCGCGCAAGGCTGGTGTGGTCTCGGCGCTGTGCTGGTGCGGCGGCCTGGTGATTTCGGCCGCAGGCATCCACTTCCATCAGATCTGGATGCTGTGGCTGGGCTCGGGCGTGATCGGCGGTATTGGTCTGGGCCTGGGTTACATCTCCCCGGTGTCGACCCTGATCAAGTGGTTCCCCGACCGCCGCGGCATGGCGACCGGTATGGCGATCATGGGCTTCGGCGGCGGCGCGATGATCGGCAGCCCGCTGGCCGATGCATTGATGCGCCATTTCGCCACGCCGACCTCGGTGGGCGTGATGGAAACCTTCCTGGTGATGGCGGCGCTGTACTTCGTCTTCATGATGGCCGGTGCGTTCGGCTACCGCGTCCCGCCGAGCGGCTGGACGCCGGCTGGCTGGACCGCACCGGTGGCCAGCAGCAACGCCATGATCACCGCCAACCACGTGCACGTGAGCAAGGTCTGGGGCATCCCGCAGTTCTGGCTGCTGTGGGGCGTGCTGTGCCTGAACGTTTCGGCCGGTATCGGCGTGATCGGCATGTCCTCGCCGATGTTGCAGGAAGTGTTCGGCGGCCGGTTGATCGGCGTGGACGTCGGCTTCGGCAGCCTGGATCCGACCCAGCTGGCCAGCATCGCTGCCATTGCCGCCGGGTTCACCGGCCTGTTGAGCCTGTTCAATATCGGTGGCCGCTTCTTCTGGGCCAGTATGTCCGACAAGCTCGGCCGCAAGAACACCTACACACTGTTCTTCGTGCTCGGCATCTGCCTGTACGCCGCCGCGCCGTCGGCCGGTGGCGTGGGCGGCATCGCGCTGTTTGTGGGCATCTTCTGCATCATCCTGTCGATGTACGGCGGCGGCTTCGCCACCATTCCGGCGTATCTGGCCGACCTGTTCGGTACCCAGATGGTCGGTGCCATCCACGGCCGTCTGCTGACCGCCTGGGCCACCGCCGGCATCCTCGGCCCGGTGGTCGTCGGCTATATGCGTGAGTACCAGCTGGCCCACGGCAGCCCGCCGTCACAGGTCTACAACACCACCATGTACATCCTCGCCGGCATGTTGGTGCTCGGTCTGATCTGCAATCTGTTGGTGCGCCCGGTGGCTGCGCGCCACTTCATGACGCCCGACGAGCTGGCACGCGAAAAGCAGCTGGCGCACGAAAAAGTGGACCGCAGCGGGCATGGGGTATTGCCGCCCGAGCAAATGGCGCGCATCGGGCATGGTGGTAATCCTGCACTGGTGGTGTTTGCGTGGCTGGCGGTCGGTATCCCGATGCTGTTTGGTATCTGGGTCACGCTGCAAAAAGCCTTCGTGCTGTTTCATTGAGATGAGATGACCACTTCGTCTGCCCGCTCCGTGCGCCCCGGTAGTGTGGTGCGCACGGTCCGTCGCCACCGCGGCGGCCGCAGCGCCACGGTGCAGGACATGGTGGCGGCCGAAATGCCGGTCGCCTTCAATTACAACGGCGTGCCGTTCGCGGTGATGATGGCCACGCCGGAGGACCTGGAGGATTTCGCGCTCGGGTTTTCGTTGAGCGAGGGCATCGTCGATCATCCGCAGGATCTGCGCGTGGTCGCGGTGGAGACGTATCTAGAAGGCGCTTCGTTGCAGATCGAGATTCCACCCGAGCGCGCCGCCGCGTTGGATCAGCGGCGGCGCAATCTGGATGGACGCAGCGGTTGCGGGGTGTGCGGCAACGAATCCATCGAAGCGGTGCTGCGTGTGCCGCCGGTGCTGCAATCGTCGCTGCAGATCGATGTGGATGCTCTGGCGCGCGCGTTGGATGCATTGCATGCGCAGCAGCCGATCGCCGCGCAAACCGGTGCCGTGCACGCCGCCGGTTGGGCCGATGCGCAAGGGGTTGTGCGCTACGTGCGCGAAGACGTTGGCCGGCATAACGCGCTGGACAAGTTGATTGGTGCATTGGCGCGCGACCGCGTCGATGCAGCGCAAGGGTTTGCGGTTGTCACAAGCCGCGCCAGTTACGAAATGGCCATGAAAGCCGCGCAGGCCCGGATTCCGCTGCTTGCAGCGATTTCGGCACCGACCGCGCTGGCGATCAGCCTGGCCGACAGTGCGGGACTGACCCTGATCGGGTTTGCCCGCGATCACGATTGTGTCGTTTACAGCCATCCGCAGCGCCTGGATCTGGGCGTTGGCGTGGGAGAGCCCGCATGAGCAAGAAAACCATCCAGCAGTACGACAATCCCGCCGGCGGCTGGGGCGCATTGCGCTCGGTAGCCAAGCACCTGATGGAACAGGACATCGCGGTGCAGGGCGCCAAGACGCTGCTGCACGCCAACCAACCGGACGGCTTCGACTGCCCCGGCTGCGCCTGGCCCGATCGCGATCACACCTCCACCTTCGAATTCTGCGAGAACGGCGCCAAGGCCGTGGCGGCCGAATCCACCGCGCGTCGCGCCGGCAACGAGTTGTTCGCCGCGCACAGCGTCAGCCTGCTGTCGCAGTACAGCGATTACTGGCTGGAAGGGCAGGGCCGGCTGACCCATCCGATGCGTTACGACGCGGCCACCGATCACTACGTGCCGGTGAGCTGGGACGATGCGTTCGCGCAGATCGCCGGTCACCTCAACGGACTGGCATCGCCGGACGAGGCGATCTTCTACACCTCCGGGCGCACCAGCAACGAGGCGGCGTTTCTGTATCAGTTGTTCGTGCGCGAGTTCGGCACCAACAACTTCCCGGACTGCTCCAACATGTGCCACGAGCCCTCCGGCACCGCGCTGCGTTCGCAGATCGGCGTGGGCAAGGGCACGGTGTCGCTGCACGACTTCGAACTGGCCGATGCCATCTTCATCTTTGGCCAGAACCCGGGCACCAATCACCCGCGCATGCTCGGCGAGTTGCGTCAGGCCTCAAAGCGCGGCGCGGCAATTGCCGCATTCAATCCGCTGCGCGAGCGGGGGCTGGAGAAGTTCGCCGACCCGCAGGACAAGCTGGAGATGCTGCACAACGGCTCCACCCGCATCGCCTCGGATTATTTCCAGCTCAAGATCGGCGGCGATCTGGCGGCAGTGAAGGGCATCATCAAGCACGTGCTGGAGCGCGATGCGCAGGCACAGCGCGATGGCACGCCGCGTTTGCTGGATCTGGAGTTCATCGCCGAGCACACTGCCAACTTCGACACCTTCGCTGCCGATGTGCATGCGGAAGCCTGGGACACCATCGTCGAAGAGTCCGGCCTGGACGAAGCGGCGCTGCGCAAGGCCGGCGAACTCTATCTCAATGCCGAGCGTGTGATCGCCTGCTGGGGCATGGGCATCACCCAGCACAAGCATTCGGTGGCCACCATCCACATGATCACCAACCTGCTGTTGCTGCGCGGCCATCTGGGCCGGCCGGGGGCGGGCGTGTGCCCGGTGCGCGGACACAGCAACGTGCAGGGCGACCGCACGATGATGATCTACGAAAAACCGCCGGCCGCGTTTCTGGACAAGTTGCAGACGCTGTTCGGGTTCGCGCCACCGCGCGAAGACGGTTTCGACACCGTCGGTGCGATCGAGGCGATGCTGGACGGGCGCGGCAAGGTGTTCTTCGCGATGGGTGGCAATTTCGCCGCCGCCACGCCCGATACCGACGCCACGCATCGTGCGCTGCGCAATTGCGAATTGACCGTGCATGTCACCACCAAGCTCAATCGCAGCCACCTGGTGCATGGGCGTGATGCGCTGATCCTGCCGTGCCTGGGGCGCACCGAAATCGACATTCAGGACGCCGGCTCGCAAGGCGTGACGGTGGAAGATTCGATGAGCATGGTGCACCTGTCGGCCGGCATCAATCCGCCGGCCTCGCCGGACCTGTTGTCCGAGCCGGCGATCGTGGCGCGTCTGGCCGAGGCCACGTTGGGTGCGCGCAGCGCAATCCGCTGGCGTTGGTTGGTAGGCGACTACGACCGGGTGCGTGATCTGATCGCGCAGGTATTCCCGGACTTTGCCGACTTCAATCAGCGCGTGCGCACGCCGGGCGGATTCCGTCTGTCCAACACCGCGCGCGATCGCCAGTGGGTGACGCCCGAACAGCGCGCAGTGTTCAAGCCGCACGCAGTGCCGACCGACAACCCGATCCACCGCGCACGTCGCAGCCACAGCGACCAGATGGTGTTTACGCTGGCCACCACGCGCTCGCACGATCAATACAACACCACCATCTACGGCCTGGACGATCGCTATCGCGGCGTATTCGGCGAGCGCCGCGTGCTCTTCATCAACGGCGCAGACATCGCAGCGTTGAACATGAAGGCCGGTGACTGGGTGGATCTGGAGAGCCTGTGCGAGGACGGTGTGCACCGCGAGGCGCGCCGCTTCCTGCTGGTGGACTACAACATCCCGCGCGGCTGTCTGGCGGCGTACTACCCGGAAACCAACGCGCTGGTGCCGCTTTCCAGCTTCGCCGACGAAGCGCGTACGCCCACCTCCAAGTCGATTCCGGTGATAGTGCTGCCGCATCGCGCCGAGACTGCGGATGCCGCATCACGCGATATCGGGGCCGTGCTTGTCCGCTGATCCACAGCTCACCGCGCAGCTGCTCACCGCGCTGGCCGACACGCCCGACGGCGTGTCGCTGGCGCGGTTGTGCAAGCAATTGGGCGTGCGCATGAGCGTGCTGCTGCGCACATTGGCCTGGCTGGGCAGCGCCAGTCTTGATGGCCAACCTGGTCCGGGTTGGATCCAGGTGGAAGACCGCGGCGAGCGGCAATTCGCGCTGCTGACGCCTGCCGGGTTGGCAGCGCATGCGCAGCGCGAAACGGCGCAAGCGCCACCCGTTGACTAAGAAAGTTGCTGGTTGTTTGCATGCAACCATGCACGTCGACTTTCTCAACATGCACACCGACCATCTCGACTGGCCCTTGCCCGCCCACCGTCGCGGGGCTTACGCTGCATGGATGCCACGTAAGAGCTTACATGGACGTACTTGCAGCGTGTCCCGCGATGGTGGGCGGGCAAGGGCCCTGCAGCCAAGCCGAAGATCGTCGGCTCTACAAGCGATCTATCCGCATTGTTCAACTACTCAAAGCCAACCAATCTTTCGATCGGTGCGTCGTCATCGATGCAGTCAAATGCTTAGGTCAAAAGCCTGGTTAGTCGAGCGCGCGGTGCCCTCACCGCTCGCGGGACACGCCGCAAGTACGTCCCTGTAGGCTCGGTGGCGGCATCCATGCCGCCACACCGTCCGCCCAAACGTGAGGACACCCCACCACAAA
>NZ_JBEOLS010000035.1:0-52044 GCF_040279205.1 Xanthomonas hortorum | reverse complement strand
CTTGCGCGCGATGAGGCGTTACCGATAACGCCCCATCGCGCGCAAGCGCGCTCCTACGAGGAAACGGACAACCATCGGCTATCGCGTGACGAGGCGGCGACACCTCGTCAGCCAACCAACTCCGCCGCCTCGACGCTGTGCTCCCCACGCGCCGGTGCCAGCGCGGCGCTCACCATTGCCGCAGCGATCCGTTCGGCCGGGTTGATGCGATAGCGGCGTGGTAGCAGCGGGCCGAGCGCGCCCAGTACGAGGCTGCCGATATGTTCGCCGGTACGCCGCTCTTCGCGCTCGCCGCCGATCAAACCGGGGCGTACGAAGGTGAGCGAGGGGAAGCCGACTGCGCGCAGGTCGCGTTCCAGTTCGCCTTTGACGCGGTTATAGAAGATGCGCGAGTGCGCATCGGCGCCGGCCGCCGAATTCAGGACGAACACCGAGGTGCCCTGCGCGCAAGCGGCGCGTGCCAGCGCCATCGGGTAACCGTGATCGATGCGATAGAACGCCTCGCGCGAGCCGGCCTGTTTCAGGGTGCTGCCCAGGGCGCAGATGGCTGCTTCCATGCGCGGCGCGGTCCAGTTGTCCAGGCGATCGAAATCGATCACCTGGTTGCGCAGCTTGGGATGGATCTGCGTCAACGGCCGACGCGTGATCGCAACGACGCCGGTGCAGCGCGCGTCGGCCAGTAACTGTTGCAAGACGTGTTTGCCGACCAGGCCGGTCGCCCCTGCCAACAACACGTCCATCAGTACGCTCCTGCCATCAGCGTGCGCCCTCGGAGACGATGCGCGCACTGCTGGCGATGCGATCGCGCTCCACCGCCAACAAGGTCAACGAGTGCGCTGGCGCCTTCCATTCGCTGCCACCGGCCACCACGCGGCCGCCGTGGCGTGCGGTGTCGACAAGCACGCGCCAGTGTTCGTCGTGCATCGCCGGCAGCGTGAACGCCACGCTGGTGGAGGCGGCATTGATCAGCATCAGCAAGGTCACGTTGGCGGCGATTTCGCGCAGGCCGGTGGTCGGCGAGCGGCCATCCAGGCGCAGCATCAGCGCGCGCGCTTCCGGGTCGTGCCAGCCGGCTTCGTCCATTTCCTGGCCGTTGGGCGCCAGCCAGGTGAGATCCTTCAGGCCCAGCGCTTCGTCGAACTTGCCGTCGAAGAAGCGGGCGCGATGCAGCAGCGGATACCGCTGACGGATGCGGATCAACCGCCGCACGAACGCGGCCTGATCGGCGGCGGCGGCCTTGGTGGCAGCCGTCCAGTCGATCCAGGTCAGTTCGTTGTCCTGGCAATACGCGTTGTTGTTGCCGTTCTGGCTGTGGCCGAATTCATCGCCGGCCAGCAGCATGGGCGTGCCTTGCGACAGCAACAGCGTGGCGAGCAGATTGCGCATCTGCTGACGCCGCAGCTGCTTGATCGCCGGGTCGTTGGTGTCGCCTTCGACGCCGTAATTGGCCGAGATATTGTGGTCGCTCCCGTCCCTGCCCTCTTCGCCGTTGGCAAAGTTGTGCTTGCCCTCGTAGCTGACCAGGTCGCGCAGGGTGAAGCCATCGTGCGCGGTGACGAAATTGACCGAGGCGGTGGGGCGGCGACCGCTGTGGTTGAACAGATCGGCCGAGCCGGTCAGGCGCGTGGCCAACTCGGCCAGCTGGCCGCCATCGCCGCGCCAGAACGCGCGCACGTTGTCGCGGAACTTGTCGTTCCACTCCACCCAGCCCGGCGGGAAATTGCCGACCTGGTAGCCTCCCGGGCCGATGTCCCAGGGCTCGGAAATCAGCTTGGTCTGGCTCAGCACCGGGTCCTGGCGCACCGCATCAAGAAAGCTGCCCGAGGGATCGAAGCCGTAACGCTCGCGGCCGAGGATGGTGGCCAGATCGAAACGGAAGCCATCGACGTGCATTTCCTGCACCCAGTAACGCAGCGAATCCATCACCATACGCAGCGCGCCAACGTTGGTCAGATCGAAGGTGTTCCCGGTACCGGTGTCGTTGATGTAGAAGCGGCGATCGTCGGCCAAGCGGTAGTAGCTGGCGTTGTCGATGCCCTTGAACGAGAGCGTTGGCCCGAGCTCGTTGCCTTCGGCGGTGTGGTTGTAGACCACGTCCAGCAGCACTTCCAGCCCGGCGTGATGCAGGCGCGCCACCATCTGCTTGAACTCGGCCACGGTGCGCGTGGACATGTAACGCGCCTGCGGTGCGAAGAACCCCAGCGTGTTGTAGCCCCAGTAATTGCGCAGGCCTTTTTCCAGCAGGTATTGATCGTCGACGAAGGCGTGCACGGGGAGCAGTTCCACCGCGGTGACGCCGAGTGAGCTGATGTGGTCGATCAACTCGTCGGTCTTCAAGGCCGAGAACGTGCCGCGATCTTCCGGCGGCACCGCCGGGTGCAGCATGCTCAGCCCGCGCACGTGCGCTTCGTAGATCACCGTGCGGTTCCACGGCGTCTGCGGCGGGCGGTCCTGGCCCCAGGTGAAGGCCGGGTCGATCACGGCGGATTTGGGCATGAACGCGGCGCTGTCGCGACGATCGAAACTCAAATCCTTGTCGCGATGGCCGATGGTGTAGCCGAACAGATGCGGCGCCCATTTGAGCTCGCCGACGATCTGCTTGGCATACGGGTCCAGCAGCAATTTGTTGTGGTTGAAGCGATGACCGGCATCGGGCGCGTAAGGCCCGTGTACACGGTAACCGTACAACTGGCCGGGGCGCGCGTCGGGCAGATAGCCGTGCCAGACCTCATCGGTGTATTCGGGCAGCGCCAGGCGCTCCTGCTCGCGGCCACGCTCGTCGAACAGACACAGTTCCACGCGGGTGGCGTTGCGCGAGTACAACGCGAAGTTGACGCCCAACCCGTCCCAGGTGGCGCCGAGCGGATTGGGACGGCCTTCGCGGATGCGCGAGCGTTGCGTGAACTTGCGAGTGGCCATCGATAACTCCTGAAAACGGTGAACTCAAAACCAGTGAGCGAATACGAATGCGTGCGGGTGCACGTTCAACCCTGCATGGCGCGGCCAGCAGGGTGCACCATGCAAGATGACAGAGGCACCGTTACTGACGTGCAGTGACGGGCGGGTTGGCCTGTTCGGCGGCGCGTTCTTCGGCGTCCACCAGGCGCTCGGCCATGGCCCAATGACGGGCCGCATGCCCGTCCGGGCGGCCTTCGGCCTCCCAGATCTCCTGTGCCAACTGGCGAAGTCGCGCCTGCCGTTGCGTGTCGTTCATTGCGTACGTTCTCTTAGGGGGTCGTCAACACTGCCACCGGCGCGCGTGCAAACAGCGTGGATAGCGCCAGGCGGCCTTGCTGCGGCTGCAACGTGCTGCCATCGAGCACATTACGGTATGTGCCTTGCGGCAATGCCAACGCCGCCTGACCCCAACGTGCCGGCGGCACCAGCAGCGGCAGATCGCCCTCGGCCTGGTCACCGGCACCCAGTCGCGTGACCGCCACCACCAGCGACTGGCCGCGGTACTGACGACGGAACGCCAGCACCTGCGCATCGCCACTGACCGCAACGTTGAGCGGCTGATAGTCGCCCTGCGCGAACAACGCCGGATGTTCGGCACGCAGCTGCAACAGCAGCGCAGTGAGACGCGCCTTGACCGCGCCATCGCGCCAGCTGCGCAGCAGCGTGTTCCAGTCGCGCGCCTGCGCCAGCCATTGCTGGCGCTGCACATAATCGACCGGACGGCGGTTGTCCGGATCCACCAGCGACAGATCCCAGCCTTCGGTGCCCTGATACAGATCGGGCACGCCCGGCACGGTCAGGCGCAACGTGGTTTGCACCAGCGCATTGCGCGCGCCGGCGGCGGCCATGTGGTTACTGGCACGCAGCAGCGCACGCCGCAGCGGCAGCCCGGCGCGGCTGCACAACACCTGCTCCACGGTGGCTTGCACGGCCTGTTCGTAGGCCGGCGAGCCGTCGGTCCAGCTGGTGTGCAACTTGGCCTCGCGCACGGCCTTGAGCAGCCATTGCGCGATGCGCTCGGCGTACGCGGCCAGCGGTTCGGTCTGATCGGCGCCCAGGCCGATCGGCCAAGCGGCCACCAGGGTCTGCCACAGCATCTGCTGGTCGCCACCGGCCAATGCAGGCGATTCCAGTGCCTCGGTCAAGGTATCGAACTGCGTGCTCTGTTCGATCCACCAGCGCGGTTGCTCGGACAGCACCGCCAACCGCATGCGCAGGTCTTCGCCGCGCTTGTGGTCGTGCGTGGCGGTGGCCAGCAGCGCGCGTGGGAAATGTTTGGCGCGCTCTTGATTCTGCGCATGGAACTCGGCCGCTTCATTGGCGAAGTGGGTCGGATGGCTGCCGACCTCGTTGCGCGACAGCAGCACGCCGTGCCGATAGAACGCGGTGTCTTCCACCGACTTGGCATTGAGCGGTGCGGACAACTGCTCCACGCGACGACGCAGGATGCGCCGCAAGGCGATCTGCGCGCGATCGGCGCCGGCATCGTCGAGCAACCAGCGCTCGATCGCATCGACTGCCGCAACTATGGATTCCGGCATGCCCTCGCGCGCGCGCGCGGCAGTGGCGCGCAGACGCTCGGCTTCGCTGCCGGTCACGCCCTTGGCACCGGCGTAGGTGCGGTACACAGGGAACCAGCGCAGCAACACGCACAGGCCGCGCGCCAGCATCTGCGGGCTGAACTCGCGCGTTGGCGGGTCCAGCCGTGCCAATGCCGACAGTGCACCCACGGCGCGATTGAACTCTGTCTGCAGCGGGCCACGCAGGATCTCGTCGCGTGCTGCGCGTTCTTCCTGGGCGAAATCGCCACTACGTCCGCTCACCTTCTGCCAGGCACGCGCCAGCGGCTTGAAACCAGCCGCGTCGTGCAGCACGCCGCCCACCTGGTCCATGAAGTCGTAACCGGTGGTGCCATCGCAGGGCCAGTCGGCCGGCAAGGCTTCGCCGGGGGCCAGAATCTTTTCCAGATACAAGGCCAGCGTGCCGGGCTTGAGCCCGCGCTGACGACCGGCCGCATCCAGCCGGCTACGCAGCTTGCGCACATAACCGGTGGGGTCGGTGAGGCCATCGACGTGATCGATACGCAAGCCATCCAGATGGCCCTCGGCCACCAACCGCAGCGGCAAGGCATGCACCGCGTCGAACACCGCCGGCAGCTCCACCCGCAATGCCACCAACGAGGTGATATCGAAGAAGCGGCGGTAGTTGAGCATGTCGTTGCCAACGCGCCACCAGTTCAAACGATATGGCTGGCGTTCGATCAGCTTGTGCAGGCGGCCATCGCCGCGTTTGGCGCCGTCGTTGTAGTCGCGCAACCACTGCGCACGCGCGGCCTTTTCCGGCACCTCCAGCGTCTGCGGACGGATCGGGTAACGCTGGTCGTAATGCGCCAATGCGGCACTGCCGTCTTCCTCGACCACCAGCGTGATGAGGCCTTCGGCCAGTGCGGTGGCATACGGGCGATCCAGCACCGCCAGCCACAATTTGCCATCGCGGCCCGGGGCGCGCCAGTCGATGTCGAACCAGTCGGCATGTTTGGCGCTGCGGCCGTTGCGCAAGACATCCCACCACCACGCATTGTGCGCATGCGTGGCCATGTGGTTGGGCACGATATCGGCAATCAGGCCCATGCCGTGTTCGCGCGCGGCCTGCGACAGGGCGATCAGCGCGTCTTCGCCGCCGAGTTCGGGATTGACCACGGTCGGGTCGATATTGTCGTAGCCGTGGGTCGAGCCCGGCACCGCAGTGCCGATCGGCGACAGGTACAGATGGCTGATGCCGAGGCCGGCGTAATACGGCACCTGCGTGAGCGCATCGTGCAGGGTGAAGCCGACATGCAGCTGCAGGCGGGCGGTGGCGCGAAGGTCGATCATGGATGCGGTTCCGAAACAGCCGCGACGCGACGCGCCTCGGCAAAGCCCTGCAGCGCCGTACTCAGGCGCGCATGCGGCAAGGGATCGGGCAGGCGTCGACGCCAGTTGGGATGGACCTCGACGGTGCCCGGCAGATTGGGTTGTTCTTCCAGCGCCAGCGCGTCTTCCACCGGCAGCAAGGCCAGGGGCGACACGCTGCTGGCGGTGAAGCGCAGCGCGCCCAGCAGCGGGTCGTCTGCCGCGGTCAGGCCGGCGTGTTCGACCGCCGCATCCAGACGTGCAAGATCCTTGCTGCGCGCGGTGGCATCGTCGCTCGCCTGCGCGGGCTTGATCAGTTCCAGCTTGCGTCGCCAATCGATATCGCGGCCTTCGCGCCAGCCGGTCAAGGTGGGCAGATCGTGCGTGGTGGTGGTGGCCACCGCATCCGGCCGCCACAACGCCGGCGACACAAAGGCGCCGTTGTCGTCGCGGGTGAACATCAACACATCGATGCCCATCACTCCCCTTCGCGACAGTTCTTCGCGGATGCCGGGCGGCACCACGCCGAGGTCTTCGCCGATCACGATCGTGCGATGCCGCCACGATTCCAGCGCGAGCAGATTGAGCAGATCGTGCAGCGGATAGGCCAGATACGCGCCCTCATTGGAGCTGGCGCCTTCGGGCACCACCCACAGCCGCAACAGCCCCAGAATATGGTCGATACGGATGCCGCCACGGTCGCGCAATACCGCGCGCAGCAGCGCGATATACGGCGCGTAGCCGCTGCGTCGCAATGCGGTGGGCGAGTACGCGCCGATGCCCCAATGCTGACCATCGGCATTGAAGGCATCCGGCGGTGCGCCCAGCACCAGGCCACGCAACACGGTATCTGCGGCGGCCGCAGCTTCGGCACCATTCGGGTCGAAGCCCACGGCCAGATCGGCGATCAAGCCGATCTTCATGCCACGCTCGTGCGCCTCGCGCTGTGCATCCGACCAACTGCGTGCTGCCAGCCATTGCGTGAATACATGCAGCTGCGGATCGCCATCGCCGAAATCCTGCGCGGCAAAGCGTGCAAAGCCCTCCAACGCAGCGCCGCCCTCGGTACGAAACGCGACCAGGTCGGCGTGATCTGCTGCGACGCGTGTGTACAGATGACGCAGCAATTGCCACTTGGCTTGCGCAGACGCCGGCCAGTCGATCAATGCACTGTGATGCAGCGTATCGAAACGCTCGCGCAGCCCAGGCACTTCGTTGATTGCATCCAGTGCCAGTTCGCCCAGTACGCGCACGGGCGCGGCATGCAATGGATCCAGAAAGCGACGGTCGCTGGGCGAATACGGGCTGTAGCCGCTGGTGACCGGGCGCGAGGCATGCACCGGGCTCAATGCCAATGCATCGGCACCAGCCAGCGCGGCATGCCGCACCCACTCCACCGTGCCGGACGCGTCACCAATACCACCGTCGTCGATGCTGCGCGCCGAATACACCTGCAGCGCCATGCCCCAGGCACGCGGTGCCGGCAATCCGCAGGCATCGGCCACGCTGAAGCAGCGTTGCGGCGCCACTGCGACCTGCTGGGTCAGCTCGCCGATCTGCAGCGTCCAGTAACCGAAACGCTGCGGTGCGCGCACCTGTCCTTGCGCATCCGCACGCGCTTGCTCGCTGGCACCGCTGTCGTCCACCCAACGGCCGCTGGCATCAGGGGCAACCGACACGGGCAATAGCGCGGCCACCTGTACGGTCAACAACGGTGCAGGCTCGATCGCCTGGGCCTTGCAGCGGCGCAGGCTGTCTTCGCGTTGCGCAGCGGTGGCGGCAGGCAGTTCCAGCGCAGTGAGCACCGCATGCAGCGACTGTTCGGACACCTGCCGTGGCTGGTCGCTGGCATCCACCCAATCCACCATCACCCCGGCCGCTGCGGCCAGCGTGTGCAGATCCGCCCTGCTCAGATCGCGCGTACTCATGCGCGCTCCTCTTGCCAGGCGATGAAGCCATCGACCGGCAATTCCTGCGCATCGGCAGCGACGTTTTCGACATGCGCCACGCGGCCGCGCAGCGGCGGCATCGGCACCGCCGAGGCACCGACGTTGAAGGCGATATGCCACAGCCCGTCGGGCAGTCCCCAGCTGGCGGTCACTGCGCCATCGGCCAGCACGCTGGCGCCCAGCGCGCGCGCCTGTGCAAGCCCCGGTACCAGCCACTGGCGGCGCACGCCCAGCAGCGCCTTGAACCAGGCTGTCCACTGCGCGCCTTCGCCCTGCGCGGCGTCTTCGATCGGCGAGCGCGAAGCGGCGAAGGTGGCGTGGCTGTTCGGATCGGGAATGGTGGCGCGCTGCGCTTCGTCGGCGAATGCGGCGAAGTGGGCAAACTCGCGGCGACGGCCTTCGCGCACCGCATCGTCCAGCGGCGGGCCGAAATCGGTGAAGAACAGGAACGGCTGCGTGGCGCCCCACGGTTCGCCCATGAAAAACAGCGGAATCATCGGCGTCAGCGCGGTCAACGCCAGTGCGGCGCGCAAGCGTTGTTGCGACACCAGCACGCTCAGCCGCTCGCCACGCGCACGGTTGCCGATCTGGTCGTGGTTCTGCGCAAAGATCACGAACTTGTGCGGCGGCAACGCCCCGCTCGGCTCGCCGCGCACATGTCCACGCGGATCCGGCTGGCCTTGATAGGCGAAGCCTTCGCCCAGCACCCGCGCCAGATGCTGGGTCGGTTGATCGGCGAACGCGGCGTAATAGCCTTCTTCCTCACCGGTCAGCAACACATGCAAGGCGTTGTGGAAGTCGTCGTCCCATTGCGCGGTGTAACCGCGTTGCAGCTGCGAGGCCTGGTTGAATTCGTTCTCCAGCACCAGATGCACATGGCGACCGGCCGGCAGACTGGCCTGCACGGTCTCGCGCAAGGTGTCCAGGAAGGCGTTCGGGGTGATCGCATGCACCGCATCCAGACGCAGACCGTCGAAGCCATACTCGTGCAACCACATCAGCGCGTTGTCGAGAAAGTAACGCTGCACCTGCGGCTTGCGGAAATCGATCGCCGCGCCCCATGGGGTGGGCTTGTCCTCGTTGAAGAACGGGGCGGCGTAGCTGTGCAGATAATTGCCGTCCGGGCCGAAGTGGTTGTAGACCACGTCCAGCAACACCATCAGGCCATGCCCGTGCGCGGCATCGATCAATGCCTTCAATTCGTCCGGCGTGCCATAGGCTTCCACCGGTGCGTACGGCAACACGCCGTCGTAGCCCCAGTTATGCGCACCCGGAAACGCGCTCAACGGCATGAGCTCGATCGCGGTGATGCCCATCGCCGCCAGCTGTGGCAATTGCGCCTGCACACCGGCATAGCCGCCGCAGGTGCCGACATGCAGTTCGTAGATCACCGCCTCGTCCCACGGCCGTCCCTGCCACTGGGTGTTCTGCCAGGCGTAGCCATCGCTGCGCTGCACGGCGCTGGGGCCATGCACGCCCTCGGGCTGCCAGCGCGAGGCCGGGTCCGGCACCGGCTCGCCGCCATCGACGCTGTAGCGATAGCGCGCATCGGCGGCGCAGTCGATCAGCGCAGTGAAAAACCCATCCTGCCCGGCGTGCAGCGCGCGACGCACGCCGTCGTCGAAGACCACATCCACGCCCTTGGCATCCGGTGCCCAGAGCGCAAAGCGCACCTGTCCCTCACCCGCTGGCCATGCGCCCCATGCCGGCAGGGTGTCGTTGCGCTCGTTCATTGTTATTTCTCCGCTTGCAGATAGATCGTGGCCAGCGGCGGTAAGGTCAGGCGCAGGCGTTGTGCGTGCCCGTGCATGCCCATCGGCTCGGTCGCAAGGCGACCGCTGTTGCCGAGATTGCTGCCGCCGTAATGGGCACTGTCGGTGTTGAGGATTTCGCGCCAGCCGCCGGCACGCGGCACGCCAACGCGATAGTCGTGAAGCGGTTGCGGGGTGAGGTTGCTCACCGCCAGCAAGGGTGCGCCGCCATCGGGATCGTGGCGGATGAAGGCCAGCACGCTGTTGCGCGCATCGTCGGCCACGCTCCAGTCGAAGCCGTCGGCGCGATGGTGGCCGCGATATAACGCCGGCACGCGACGCAAGGCCGCGTTGAGATCGCCCACCAGTTGTTGCACGCCTCGATGCGGGGCGCCATCCAGCAAATGCCAGTCCAGCGATTGGTCGTGATTCCAGTCGCGCCATTGGCCGAATTCGGCACCCATGAACAGCAGTTTGTCGCCCGGATGCGCCCACATCAGCGCCAGATAGGCGCGCAGATTGGCGAAGCGCCGCCAGTCATCTCCCGGCATCTGACCGAGCAGACCACCGGTGCCATGCACCACTTCGTCATGCGAGAGCGGCAGCACGAAGCGTTCGGAGAACGCGTAGACCAGGCCGAAGGTCAGCTGGCTGTGGTGCTGCGCGCGCTCGGCCGGATCGCGCTGCATATAGCTCAGCGTGTCGTGCATCCAGCCCATGTTCCATTTGTGCGTAAAGCCCAGGCCGCCTTCGCTGATCGGCGCGGTCACGCCCGGCCAGGCGGTGGATTCTTCGGCGATGGTCAGCACGCCGGGAAAGCGCGTGGCGATCTCGCTGTTGAGCTGGCGCAGGAAAGCGACGGCCTCCAGATTCTCGCGGCCGCCATGCGCGTTGGGCACCCATTCGCCTTCGGCGCGGCCGTAGTCGCGGTACAGCATCGAGGCCACCGCATCCACGCGCAGACCATCGAGGTGGTAGTGGTCGATCCACTCCAGCGCGCTGCCCAGCAGGTAGGCGGTCACTTCCGGCCGGCCGTAGTTGTAGATCAGCGTATTCCAGTCGCGATGCATGCCTTCGCGCGGGTCGGCATGTTCGTACAGGGCGGCGCCATCGAACTGCGCCAGGCCGTGCGCATCATCGGGGAAGTGCGCGCTGACCCAATCCAGGATCACGCCGATGCCGGCGCAATGGCAGGCGTCGACGAATTGGGCAAACCCATCCGGGCTGCCATGCCGCGCGGTCGGCGCGTACAGGCCCAGCGGTTGATAGCCCCACGAGCCACCGAACGGATGCTCGGTGATCGGCAGCAGCTCGATATGGGTGAAGCCGAGCTGCTGCACATACGGAATCAGTTGTGCGGCAAGTGCCGGCCAATCCAGCGGCTGGTCATGCCCATCGCGGCGCCAGGAGGCGGCGTGCACTTCGTAGATCGACAGTGGCGCCGGCGCCGCACTCGCATCGCGCGAAGCGATCCAGGCAGCATCGGTCCACGCGAACGCTGCGGCGCCCGGTACCACCGAGGCCGTGGCAGGCGGCAATTCGCTTTGACGCGCCACCGGGTCGGCCTTGAGCAGCACGCGGCCGTCGGCGGCAGTGATGGCGTACTTGTAGCGGGTACCGGCTTCCACGCGCGGCAGGAACAGCTCCCAGAAGCCGCCGATCCGCTGGCGCATCGGATGCCGGCGCAGGTCCCAGCCGTTGAAGTCGCCGACCACTGCCACACGCTGCGCGTGCGGCGCCCACACGGCGAAGCGCACGCCCGGCACGTCGTTGCAGTGCAGATGCCGCGCGCCCAAGGCGCTGCGCAGCGCCTGGCCATCGCCTGCGGCAATCTGCAGCAGCACCGACTCATCCAGCGTGGCGGCAAACGCGTACGGGTCTTCGATCTCCTGCACCACGTCCGGCCAGACGATGCGCAGCCGGTAAGGGCCCTCCACCGCCAACATGCCTTCGAACACACCCTCGATCGCGCCGGGCTGCATGCGTGCCAACAACTTGCCGCGCGGATCGATCAGCCCCATCGCCTCGGCCCCGGGTGCCAGCACGCGCACCAGGCGGCGGCCGTCGGCCTGCGTGTGCGGGCCCAGTACCGCGAAGGCATCGGCGGGCAATCCATCGGCCAGCGCCTGCACGCACCGCATGACTTCGGACGCCTCTTCCATGCTCACCGCCGCTGCTTCCGTCTCCTGCCCCTGCACGCCCAACCGTTCGCTCATGACACCGTCGCAAGCGCGGGCGCGGTGGCGGCGGTGCGTTCGTAGAGGGAGAGGTACTTCTTGCCCGCCACATCCCAACCGCTGGGGCGCAGCATCGCGGCGCGGCGCATCGCCGACAGCAGGCTGGGCAGGCGGAAGGTGCGGAAGGCGCGCTCCAGGCAGCGGCGCAAGGCCTCCACACTCGCCTGCTGGAACAGGAAGCCGGTGACACCGTCATCCACCGTGTCGATCAGGCCGCCGGTGGCGTGCGCGATCGGCAGGCAGCCGAAGCGCTGCGCGTACATCTGGCTCAGCCCGCAGGGCTCGAAGCGCGAGGGCATCAGCAGGAAGTCGGCACCGGCGAACATGCGCCGCGCCAGGCCTTCTTCAAAACCGATGAAGGCACCGACCTGGCCGGGATAACGCCGGGTCAGCTCGGCAACCTGTTGCTCGATCTCCGGCTCGCCGCCGCCGATCACTGCGATCTGGCCGCCGGCCGCCACGATCTGCGGGGCGACCTCGCAGATCAGGTCCAGACCTTTCTGATGCACCAGCCGCGAGACCACCGCAAACAACGGGCCGGTGCTTTCACGCAGCCCGAAAGCCTTGCGCACCTGCGCGGCGTTGGCCTGACGGCCCTGCCAATGATTGACGCTGAAATGCGCATCCAGATGTGCGTCGGTACGCGGATCCCAGCTGGCGTCGATGCCGTTGACGATACCGGTGAGCGCGCCCTTGGCTGCACGGCCGGCCAGCAGGCGATCCAGCCCGCAGCCCTGTGCCGGGCCAGTGATCTGCTGGGCATAGCTGACGCTGACGGTGTTGACGTGGTCGGCATGCACGATGCCGCCGCGCAGGAACGACATCTGCCCGTAGAACTCCAGCTCGGCTACCCGCTCGGCGGGGATACCCAGCGCGGCGGCCATCGAATACGGCACCAGGCCCTGATAGGCCAGGTTATGGATGGTCAACAGGCACGGCGTGGTGCCGCCGGACCAACGCACATAGGCTGCCGCCAACGCGCACGGCCAGTCGTTCAAGTGCAGCAGGCGCGGCTTCCAGCCCAATCCGGCATGGCCGGCGGCAATCTGCGCGGCGGCATGCGACAAGGTGGCGAAGCGGATCGCATTGTCTTCGAACTCCGAACCACTGGTGCTCACATACGGTGAGCCGTCGCGTTCGAACAGTTCCTTGGACAACAGGATGTAGATCGGCAGGCCATCGGACTGCACGATGCGGCCGATGTCGCAGGCCGGCAGCGCAGCATGCGCCAGCACCCGGCCGACGATCTCCACCTTGCCGGCGCGTGCCAGCACCGCGCGATAGCCGGGGATCAACACCCGCACGTCGTAACGGTGGCGCAGCGCGCGTGGCAGCGCCGCGGCCACATCGCCCAGACCGCCGGCCTTGATGAAGTCCGCCATCTCCGACACCACGAACAGCGCACCACGCGTGTCGGCCAGCGAGACCGGCAGGCGCTCGTGGTGCCGGATGAAACGCCCGCGTGCATCGCGCGGTCGCCCGCTCTTCTTCAGAGTAGGGATCATCGTGCTTCGCTCTAAGCGTGCGGTAGTAGCGTGCAGCGGCATCATGGCAACCATCTAAACGTCCGTCGTAAAGTGGGTGGAGACGGAAAAACAGCGAAGCGGAAACCATCGTCTGCCACTACGGCCAGGCGACCTGCTGCGAATGAGGAGCGGGGATGACGCGCGTACTCCACGTTGTCCTTGGAGATGAATCTACACCCCAACCAAATAAAAAATGCGTGAATACGTGCTGACTTTTCTGCGACAACCGACATTCCGTTGCGCATGGTTGCGCATGCACGCAGGCATAAGCCGCACATTGCAGGGCGATGACGTGCCTCTATCGGTGCACCAGCACTGCAATGCACCGAAAGCGGGATCTCTCGGCGGCGCCCGCCCTCACTTACATGACTTGTTCATTCGCATACTCGCAGCAGCTGGCGTACCACTGCCAGGCGGAGGCGCGCATGCTGGTTGGGCGCACCCTTGTCCAGTCTGCTTAAGCGCACCGCCTGCGCGCCGATAACGAGCGATAGCACTACGACTTTCGAGACCCTGGCGCATGGCAGACCAGCCTGAACTCCCAAGCCGCCCGCGTGGCGGGCTGCGCCGCCTGTTGCCCTGGGGCGGGGCGGACAGCGCGCGCCCGGCTGCGGCCTTGCCGGCAGTGCTGAGCGGCGAGCGCGGTGGGCAAGGCCTGGCGGCGCATCAATTGGTGCCGGCCAAGACCAAATCCGGCGCGCACGATCCTGCCGCCGCCACTGCCTTGCTGATACGCCTGTTCTCGCATGCGTCGCATCCGGAAGCCTTGTTGCTGTCGTTTGCCGAAGGCATCGCCAGCCTGCACGGCGAACTCGGCGACATGGGTGTGCGCCTGAGCGCGGCCTACGCGGCCGGCGACTGGCCTGGCTACGGCCGCGGCCTGCGCCAGTTGATCGACAAGTACATCCGCACCGTCGACACCGGCGATTCGCTGGCCGAAGGCCGCACCGAGGCCGAACAGCTGCGCGATCTGTTGCGGCATGCCTTGGGCAACGCACTGGCCACGCTGCTGCAACGCAGCCCCGAGCTGGCCGAAGAGGCGCAGACGCTGGCCTCGGCGCTGCGCCACTGGCGCCCGGGGCATGAGCTGATCACGCTGGAACAGCGGCTGCGCGAGCTGAGCCACCAGATCGGCCTGCGCGCTGAAGATGCCAGCGAGCAACAGAACCTGTTGCTCGGCCTGTTCGACCTGTTGCTGGAGAACGTGGGCGAACTGCTCGACGACCGCAGCTGGCTGCAGGGCCAGATCTCGGTGGTGCGGCAACTGATTTCCGGCCCGCTGGACGTCAACTCGATCGAACAGGCCCGCGGCACCTTGCGCGAGGTCATCTACAAGCAAGGCCTGCTCAAGCAAGGCATCGCCGATTCCAAGACCGCCATGCGCGAGATGATGGTGTCCTTCGTCGACCGGCTCGACGGCATGGCCACCAGCACCGGCGAATACCACGATCGCGTTGCCGGCTATTCGCAGGCGATCGGCGACGCTCGCGGCATTCCGGACCTCAATCGCCTGTTGCAGGATCTGCTGCAGGACACCGCCGGGGTGCAGGCGCAGGCGCTGGCCGCACGCGACGAACTGCTGGCGGCCCGTCGCCAGGTCGAAGACTCCGAGCAACGTATCGCCTCGCTCGAACAGGAACTCAAGGACGTGGCCGGGCTGGTGCGCGAAGACCAGCTCACCGGCGCGCTCAACCGACGCGGTTTCGAAGAGCTGTTCCAGCGCGAGGCCGCACGCACGCAGCGCGGCGGGCAACCGCTGTGCGTGGCGATGCTGGATCTGGACGATTTCCGCCACCTCAACGAGACCCACGGCCATGCCGGCGGCGACGCCGCGCTGCGGCATACGGTGGACGTGGCCAAGTCGGTGCTGCGCACCACCGATGCCATCGCCCGCTTCGGCGGTGAAGAGTTCGTACTGCTGCTGCCGGACTCCACCATCTTCGAGGCAAGCGCGGCGGTGATCCGTCTGCAGCGCGCCCTGGCCCAACGCTCGCTGCTGCACGACGACGTGCGCGTGTTCGTCAGCTTCAGCGGCGGCGTGGCGCTACGCCATCCCGACGAAGCCCAGGACGATGTGATCCGCCGCGCCGACCGCGCCATGTACGAGGCCAAGGCCGCCGGCAAGAACCGGGTGATCAGCGCGGATTAGCGGCCAGGTGCCCACGGGCGCGTCCCCGCATCGGGCCCGACGCCGGCATGGGACAAGCCGATTCAGCGGCCTCCGTCCGTTCATCGGCTGGGCAGGCGCTTGGCCGGTCGCTTCAAGGGTGCTGCCAGCGCAGGGTGAGATAGTCCACCACCTGCTGCGTCTGGGCTGCGGCGAGAAATCCGTGGCGAAACAACATGCAGCCGCCAACCTCAGGTAGCGATGCATTCACGTCCAGCTGGCGGGCGATCTCGGGCACACCGCCATCTACTGTCCAATCCGGCTCCAGTGCGTTAGCAGTGCCGACCTTGTACAACGCCATGCCGATATAGAGTTGCACGCGCCGACCGCGCACGGTGTCCGCCCACCAGCGTGCGATGGTGTCGTAGCGCACTGCCTGGCGTGCCAGCGGCCAGTAGATCTGCGGCACGATGTAGTCCACGAGTTCTTCGCGAACCCAACGGCGGGTATCGGCGTAACTGGTATCGAATGCGGGCGCACCGGCCTGTGTGTCCGAGCCCAGCGGATCATCCTGACGATTGCGCCACACCCCGGCCGGGCTGACCCCAAATGCCACCCCTGGCCTGATCGCCCGAATGGTCCTGGCCACCTCTCGCATCAATCGATAGGTGTTGTCGCGGCGCCAATCCCCTTTGTCGGCAAATCCGGCCCCATGGGCGGCGTAGGTCTGTGCATCGTCGAGGGGAGACTGCGCCGATTCGGTGTAGAAGTAGTCATCGAACTGCACCCCGTCCACGCGGTAGAACGCCACCAGTTCAGCGACCACACCACAGATCCAGCGACGCACGGCCGGAATGCCGGGATCGAGCACCAGCCGATTGGCCGCCACGCCCACCCAGTCGGGGTGGCGCAGATAGACGCTCTGCGGCGAATCGTTCGACGCAGTGGCAAACGCATCCAGCGTGGCCTGGTCCAGGCCGGTCGAAACACGATAGGGATTGAGCCAGGCATGCACCTGAATGCCCCGCGCATGCGCATGCCGCAGCAAGAATGCCAGCGGGTCGAAACCCGGGTCCTTGCCTAGAACGCCGGTCATGACCGGCGACCATGGCAGGATGCGCGAGCGGTACAGCGCATCGGCACAGGGCTTGACCTGAAAGACCAATGTATTCAGATGCAGCGCCTGGGCCTGATCGACGATTGCCAGCAGTTCCCGCTGCTGCACCGCGATGCGTTCGGCGGGGTCGACGATCCGTGCGGACGCAGCGCTCGGCCAGTCGAGATTGAACACGCTGGTGATCCAGGTCGCGCGCATCTGAGCGCTCGCGGGCGTGGCTGCGCTGGCTGGAACGCCCACGATGGCCGCAGCCATTACTGCAGAGCCCAAACCGAGAAAGCGCCGCCGACCACTGCCGGGGGAGCCGCCGGCAGGTGCCGCATCCCGATCCGCTGCAGACATTGCCTGGCGCGCTTGATCCGGCTGCTGCACGGCAGGCCGCGCCGCATGCGTGTTGTCTTGTTCTTCAGCCGTTTTCTTCACGCATCCCTCCTGCATCGCGCTGCTGCAGTCGTGGCCCGGTCTCTACGTCAGGCTGCCGTCATGCAGCACATTCCGATACCACCCACGAAGCACACCCTAGCAATGGCGACCGCCGGAAGACGCGCGCAACATCGGAATCACGAACTTCGCTTCGTCAGGTACGCAGCCGCCGTGACGCAATGCCCGAAACGGCGGCGCCATCGTGCAGATGGACACTCGCAAACGGCCGACAGTCACTGGCGGATCGTTGGCAGCCATTGCCATTGCGCTCGACCGACGCCAGCCAACGATGCCACACCGGTGCCGAGTTGCCTCCCAACCCGGTGGCCGTGATGCGGCGTCAATGCGCCGGTTTTTTCCCGCGCAGCTTCTGGAACAGCATTACCGCGCCCAGCACGATCGCGCCAGCGACCACGCCAACCAGCATGTTGCCCAGTGCATCGACCAACCACCCCATGCCGCCAGCCGACTTGGTCAGGTCCTGCACGACGTGGTGCAGCGCCGGGATGTTGTGCACCAGGATGCCGCCGCCGACCAGGAACATCGCCAGCGTGCCGGCCACCGACAGGAACTTCATCAGCCACGGTGCGGCCACCAGAATGCCGCGACCCAACGCCGCCAACGCCGCGCCCTTGCTGGTCAGGTACAACCCCAGGTCGTCCAGCTTCACGATCGCCGCGACCAGGCCGTACACACCGACGGTCATCGCCAGCGCGATCGCCACCAGCACCGCGACCTGCTGGCCGAACGACACCCCGGCCACCACGCCCAGCGACAGCACGATGATCTCTGCCGAGAGGATGAAGTCGGTGCGGATCGCGCCCTTGACCTTGTCCTTCTCCAGCGCCACCACGTCCACGCTCTCGTCGGCCAGCACGCGGGTGCGTTCGGCATGCCGCTGCGCTTCTTCTTCTTCGTTATGCAGGAACTTGTGCGCCAGCTTCTCCACGCCCTCGAAGCACAGGTAGGCGCCGCCGATCATCATCAGCGGCATCACCAGCGGCACGTTGTAGCCGCGCCCGCGCAGCCAGGCTTCCAGCGCGCTGATCGCCAGCGCCGCCGGCACCAGGATCACCTTATTGACCAGCGAGCCCTTGGCCACCGCCCACACCACCGGCAATTCGCGGTCGGCGGTCACGCCGGTCACCTGCTGCGCGTTGAGCGCCAGATCGTCGCCGAGCACGCCGGCGGTCTTCTTGGCCGCGACCTTGGTCAGGATGGAAACGTCGTCCAGCAGGGTGGCGATGTCGTCGAGCAGGGTGAACAGGCTGGCACCGGCCATGCGGGAGTCCTTCGTGGGTGGCGCTGGATTCTCGCCGATCCAGCGCCCGCATGGGGTGATGGCTTGCGTCGGATTCACCACGTCACCACCCAGCGCTGGCCACACTCAGCGATTGCACGAGTGCCGGAGATGGCCTTGAGTCCGAACGATCCTTCCCGCACGCCGGCCCAGGCCGCGATCCCGGCCGATAACGCCGTGGTCGGCGGCATGAGCCGGCGTACCCAGATCCTGCGCCTGTTGCTGCGCTATCGCGGCTCGGGCGTGTTTGCCGGCATGAACCTGGACCCGGCGGCGATCAACGAGTACGAAGTGCCTGCCGAAGGCACCCCGGACCAATTCGTCTCCGATCTGGAGGCACTCGGCCCCACCTTCGTCAAACTGGGCCAGATGCTGTCCACGCGCCCGGACATCGTGCCGCCGGAATTTGCCACCGCGCTGGAGCGCATGCAGGAAAACACCAATTCGGTGCCGGTGGAGCGCATCCGCCAGATCATCGAAGAGGAACTCGGCGTCTCGGTCAACAAGGCCTTCTCGTTTTTCGATCCGGTGCCGCTGGGCTGCGCCTCGCTGGCGCAGGTGCACCGCGCCGCCTTGCGCGACGGCACCCCGGTGGCGATCAAGGTGCAAAAGCCCGAAGTGGCCGCACAGGTGCGCTCGGACCTGGACGTGCTCAAGAGCTTTGCCACCGCCGCCGACCGCCTGACCGGCATCGGCCGCCGCGTGCGCTTTGCCGACTGGCTGGGCGAATTCGGCAAGACCCTGCGCGCCGAACTCAATTACGAGGACGAAGCCGAAACGCTGGTGCGCTTCGGCAAGCACCTCAAGCCGTTTCCGATGCTGTGGATCCCGCAACCGATCTGGGACCTGAGCAGCCGCAAGGTGCTCACCATGCAGCTGGCCGAAGGCGTGCGCGTGGACAAGATCTCCGGCCTGCGTCGCACCGAACAGCCGATGGACACCCTGGCCGCGGAGCTGGTCAAGGGCTATCTGGACCAGATGTTCGTGCATGGCGAAATCCATGCCGACCCGCATCCGGGCAACCTGCGCGTGCTGCAGGACGGGCGCTTGGCGATCTTCGACCTGGGCATGGTCGCGCACGTGCCGCCGCGCCTGCGCGAGCGCTTGCTCAAGCTGCTGTTCGCCGCCGTCGATGGCCGCGGCGAAGAGGTCGCCGAAGAGACCATCGCGCTCAGCACGCGGCTGGAGGATTACGACGAAGACCGCTACCAGCGCGAGACCGGGCAGATGATCGCCCGCTACGCCGCCCACGACGCCACCTCAGAAGGCCGCGTGGTGCTGGATCTGGTGCGCATCGCCACCGCCAACGGCCTGCGCACGCCGCCGGAGTTGAGCCTGCTCGGCAAGACGCTATTGAATCTGGAAGGCGTGTGCCGCGCGTTGTCGCCCAACCTGGATACGCGCCGCATCGTCGAGCGCCATCTGCAGCACGTGATGCGTGCGCGCCTGAAAAAATCCCTGTCCGCCGCCAACCTGGCCAGCGAGGCGATGGAACTGCAGCATCTGGTGCGCGAAGGGCCGCGGCGCATGTCCGAGATTCTCTCGCTGGCCGCAGAAAACCGCCTGCAGATGCGCGTCACCGGGCTGGAAGAATCGCATCTGATGGAAAGCCTGCAGAAGATCGCCAACCGGGTGGCGGCCGGCATCGTGACGGCGGCGCTGATCATGGCCTCGGCACAGATGATGCGCATCGAAACCGGGCTGAAACTGTGGGGCTATCCGGCGATTGCGATGGTGCTGTTCCTGCTCGGGGTCTTCCTGGGTCTGGGTATCGTGCTCAGTGCATTGTTCTTCGACCGCCGCGTGCGTGCACGCGAAGAACGCGGGCATCGATAGCGCCCCCCCCCCCCCCCCCCGCGTAGGAGCGCACCCGGGCGCGACATGGCTCCACCCGGCGTCGCTTGCCAAGACGCCGCGTCCAGCGCTCGGGCGATGTGGCGCTATCGAGACGTCTCCCATGTGCGAGAAGCACGCCAGGTGCGGAATGCAGAGACCGCGAGTCTCCAGCGAGCGCCACCGCGACCAGGTGATCGTCAGCACGCGCGCTGCGCCGCGTTGCGGCAGGCGCTCGACTCCAGCAAACATTTCAGTCAGCTTCAGCGCGGCATAGTCCGTCATTCGGGTGTCACATTGCAGGTGGCGCACAGGACAGGCGAGCAAGGCGTCCGGTACGCGCTCGCATCATTCCCCCACGGACGCTGCCGCATGCATTGGATGTTGTTGTTCTCGTTGTTGCTGTTGCTTTGGTTGTTGGTCGCCTCGCCGCGTCTGGCGTGGTTGAAGGCTGGCCTGCTGTCGTTGCTGTTGCTGCTGCTTAGCGCCTGGGGCCTGGTCGACCGGCTCAGTGGCGATGGCATCAACGCCGCAACGCTGTACCACCTGCGCGCCGACATGGACGGCGCCGGGGTCAGCGATTTTTCCGGCTACATCGCCGTGTTCATCGGCATGGTGCTGCTGTCGCTCAGCCCGCTGGTGCTGCTCAAGGTGCGGCGTTTCCGTCGCCCGCGCGGTGGTGGTGCGGTGTTCGCTGCCTTCGTGGCGATGTTGCTGGTCAGCATCGCGGTCAGCCCGCTGTATCGCGATGGCAAGCGCCTGTACTACCAGTTGCGCCCGGTGGATTACGCCACCGTGGTGCCGGAATATCTGGTGCCGCAGCAGCCGTTGCAGAAGCGCAAGAACATCGTGTGGATCTACGGCGAAAGTCTGGAACGCACCTACTTCGACGAAGACGTGTTTCCCGGCCTGATGCCGAACCTGCGCGCGCTGGCCACCGAAGCAGTGGACGTACGCAACCTCACCTCCACCGAAGGCAGCGGCTGGACCATCGCCGGCATGGTCGCCTCGATGTGCGGCGTGCCGCTGACCACCGCGCCCGGCGATGAAAACAGCATGGGCCGTATGGGCCTGTTTCTGCCGGAGGCGCGCTGTCTGGGCGACTATCTCAAGGATCAGGGCTACCGCAATCACTATGTTGGTGGTGCCGATGCCAGCTTTGCCGGCAAGGGCAGTTTTCTGTCCAGCCATGGCTTCGATGTGGTGCACGACGTCAGCTACTTCCGCGACAAGGGCGTGGCGCCGAAACATTTTTCCGCCTGGGGCGTGCACGACGATGTGCTGTTGGACGATGCCTGGGACAGCTTCCAGACGCTGTCGCGCGCCGGCCAGCCGTTCATGCTCACCACGCTGACCATGGACACCCACCACCCTGCCGGGCACTTGCCACTGGCATGCAAGGGCCAGCACTACGACAGCGCGCTGGGCGACATCGGTTTGTTGCATGCGCTCAAGTGCAGTGATCGGTTGATCGGCGAGCTGGTCGCGCGCATTCGCAACAGCCGCTACGGCAAGAACACCATCATCGTGATCGCCTCCGATCACTTGGCGATGCCCAACGATCTCAGCGATGTACTCGCCAAGCAGAAGCGCGAAAACCTGCTGCTGTTCCTGGGCAAGGACATCGCGCCGCAGCAAGTGGTCACGCGCGCCGGCAGCACACTGGATTCGGGTGCAACGCTGCTGCAGTTGCTGGAACCTGGTATGCGCACGCTGGGCTTCGGCCGTTCGCTGCTGGCCAGTGATGCGCCGCCCAGCGCCAGCGTTGCGGCCAGTCGCGACAGCGGCAAGGACTACCCGCGTTATCTGGCCTACGCACGCACGCTATGGACCGGGCGCAGCACACGCATGCTGCGCATCAACGGCAATGGCGATGTGGTGGTGGGCGTGCAGCAGGTACGCCCACCGGTGCTGCTGGAATACGACGAGGACACCAATCTGAAAACGGTGTATCTGGAAAACACTTCGCGCCAGTTCGATCGCACGCATACCGAAGGCACGCTGGCGTATGTGGACCGCTGCACGGCATTCGAAGACGGCTCAGCCGACGGCGATTGGTGCGCACTGGTGGTCGATCGCCAGCAGAGCATGAAGCTGTATCGCGATCCGGACCTGACCCGCGGCATCGCCGTCGATGCGCCATTGGATGCCAGCCAGCAAGGTCCGCGCCCACGCGTGCGTCAGCCGATCATGCTGACTCAAGCTGCCCGCAAGACCGAGGCCGGTCGCTACATGCTGGAGCTATACGCTAAACGCCGGCCCACGCGTGCGTTCTGGGTCGAAGCGGTGTCGTCCGAGCGCAAGGTGGTGCTGGCCCAGCAATGGGTGGTGCCCGATGCGGCCGGACGCATCCGCATGCCGGTAGGCCTGGAACACGCGGTGGAAGACCTGGAAATCCGTGCCTGGCTGGATTACACCGAAGACGTCAGCGTGGACGATCTGGCACTGGTCAAGGAAACGCCTGTTGCAGGCCGCTCCTGAGTTGCGGCGCTGTACGGCCATCAAGCGTGTGCCGCTGTTGCTCGGTGCAGCTGCTCAGCGCCGGTTGCTCGGTGCGGTATGTACCACGCATACATGCCGGTTCTGAGCGTACCGTCCATAACCGTGTTGCCAATTGCGCGCGACGTTTTGTCGGCCACTTCAAGACCGTGAGATCTCGGTCGTCTTGAAACGATTGGAGGATGTGATTGGACGATGCTCATAGATCAGCCGTAAAGCCGCTGATCTGCTTGTTGGCTGCAAGGCCCTTGCCCGCCCACCATCGCGGGACACGCCGCAAGTACGTCCGTGTAGGCTCTTACGCGGCATCCATGCCGCGTAAGGTCCCGCGACGGTAGGCGGGCAAGGGCCAGGCGAGAGTGTCGGTGTGCATGGTGCAAGCAATGCACGATGCATGTTGTTCGGATAACGGTGAGTTCGGTCAGCTTTCCAACGCAAGCCGAGCAACCAACAGGCTTTTAAGAAAGCAACCGACTAACTCTCTGGTGCGGTGCCCTTACCGATTGCGGGACCGTGTGGCGGCATGGATGCCGCCACCGAGCCTACATGGACGTACTTGCGGCGTGTCCCGCGAGCGGTGAGGGCACCGCACCCTCGACTCGACTCGACTCGACTAACCAAGCTTTTGACCTCATCGTTCGGCTTTATCCAAACAACGCAAAGCCTAGACATCCCGGTTATTTTGGAGCACTTGGACAGTGCGGATAGATCAGTCGTACAGCAGCTGACCTAAGGCGTGGCTGCAGTGCCCATGCTCGCGCACTGCGTGCACTCGCCGGCTCAGTCTTCCGATGCAGGCGTGCCATCGCCTGCATCGCGCGCCACCGCCGCGCCCGCACGGCTGAAACGAATCTCCTGCGGCGATTGCAGCGCAATGCCCACGGTTTCCATCCGCTGCAGCAGCGCAAAGAACAACTCGCTGCGCACGCCATATGCATCGCGCGGGCTGCGGACATAGGCGAACGAATTGAAGTTGACGTGGCCGCCGGCCAGCGAATCGATGAACACCGCCGGCGCCGGCTCGGCCAACACCTTGGTGTGCTCGGCGAACAGTTCCAGCAACATGTCGCGCACCTTGCCCACCTCTGCTTCCAGCGGCACCGAGAACTGCAGCTGCACCCGGCCCATCGGGTTGGACAGCGTCATGTTGCGTACGCTCTTGGTGATCAATTCCGAGTTGGGCACGATCAGGGTGGAGCGGTCGCCGACCTGGATTTCGGTGGCGCGCACGCTGATCTTGCGCACATCGCCCTCCTGGTCACCAATGCGCACCCAATCGCCGATCTTCACCGGCCGCTCGGCCAGCAGAATCAAGCCAGACACGAAGTTCTGCGTGATCGCCTGCAAGCCGAAACCGATACCCACCGACAATGCGCTCAACACCAGCGCCAGCCGCTTCAGATCCAGCCCCAGCGCGGTCAGGCCCCAGATCGCCACGATCAGCCAGCCCAGATAGCGCGCCACCGTACTGATGGAGTTGCGCGCACCGTCATCCAGCTCGGTCTTGGGCAGATAGGTGTTGAGCAGCCACTGCTGCACCACGTGCACCAGCCCCATGCCGAGCAGGAACACGCACAGCGCCCTGAACACATCGCTGGGGGTGATCACCAGTTCCTTGCCAATGGGGATGCCGTGGGTAATGTTCTCCGCCCAGCCGGTCACCACATTGATATTGGCTCCATAAGGCGTCAGTAGCACTGCGATGCCCAACAGCACCAGCAGCACCCGCGTTGCTGCGGACATCAGCAGCCCCAGCTGGACCAGGCGGCCGCTCCCGATGCTCAGCGCATGCGACAGCGCGCGGCTGAAACGGCCGTCGGGATTGAACATCCAGCTCATCAGATCGTCGGCAAACACCACCAGCAAGCCGAGCAGGCTGCAGATCAGGGTGATCCAGATGATCTGCCGCTCCACGAACAAGGCCAGATTGAGGTAGCCGAACAAGGCCGATATCAGGGCGAAGATCACCGCCAGATGGCCCAGCAGCCGAATCAGCACGATGAAGCCGCCGCCCCGCGACACCACCGGCGTTGGCGCATCGCTGTCGGGATCGACCGCGCCCGCAGTCGCCGCCTGCGCCCGCAACGACAGGCTCAGGCCAGCCAGCGCCGACAGGATCAACCCCGCATACAACAATGCGGCGACCGCATCGGTGGCGGTCGTCAGCGCAGGGCTGCTGCTTGCGGCTTCACTGATCTTTGCGGCCATGCCGCTGAGCCAGATGACCGCGGCGGTAGCCAGGCAATGCACGCGCAGGCGGTCGACGGTGGCATCGTCCAGCGGAAACAAGCGCCAGCTGGGTTGGTGCTTCATCAACAGGCTTGCACTGAGCGAACCGACGAAGGCGGCCACCAGACTGACGGCGACAAACCCGGTCAGCAGTTGATCCAGATCGTCCGGCAGCTCGCCAAGCGCGCGGATGCCTTCAACCAGCACGAACGCCGCAATCCCCAGGCTCAGCGTACCGACCAGCAAGAACCACAGTGCCAGCCCGGAGCGTCGCAGGCGTCCGCCGGGCGCACGCGAGGCTGCGTAACGGCGCCCCAGGTGGCGCAGGAAGATCCGCATCGGGAGTGCCAGCAGCAACGCGATCACGGCGGCGGTGATCAGCCCGCCCACGCCGTTGGCTGCAGTTCCCGCCTGCACCATCTGCACCGTCTTGGCGGAAAGCGCCTGCAGACGGGCACGATCGTCAGGCCATTGCTGTGCGATCTGGTTCCACAATGTCGGCGACAGCGGCGAGGCGACACGCGTGGAGAGCTGCACGCTGAAGCGTTGCACCCGTTCGCGTTCGAGCCGATCGGCCAGGTCCTTGGCATTGGAGACCAGCAGTGTGGCGCGCTTGAACTCGGCATCCAGCCGATCGCGCTGCTTGGTCAGCGACTGGCGCTGCTCGCGCAAGTCGGTCGGTTCGTTCTTTTGAGCGACGCCCAGCCCCTCCAGCCGCACGTTGAGTTCCTTCAACGGCGGCTCCAGCGTGCGGACCAGATCCTGCGCCTGCCGCTGCGCGCCGGTGACGTCGTCGGTCAGCTTGCCGAGCTGGTCCTTATCGGCCTTGTCCATGCCGGTGTCGGCCTGGCTCAGCACCTTCTGCATGCTGTCCAGCTGGGTCTGCGCGTTCTCCAGCAGCGTGTCGTCGTCCTGCGCCACTGCGGCGCCCACGCACACCATCCATAACGCAGCCAGCAACAGCACACGCCGCAACACGCCGCGATGGGCACCCAGAACAAATCGGAATTCAGACACAGGCAGGCATTGGACAAGCGCGGACTACCGCAGTGACGGCATCTTAATCCACTGCTTCGGGTACAGCCGATCGCTGCTGCCGTGAGGATTCAGTCTGGCAGAGCTCGCCAGTGTGGACTGGCAATCCGCGATTGGCGGTTCGTGCGCGACAGCCGCGGCACAGCTGGCAGCCGCAGGGGGATGGACGCCCCACCCATCCCGACCTGCGCATGAACGCGGTGCAGCTTGTCACCTCGCGGCAACGGTGCGCTGTCGCAGAATCGAGTCACCGCTACGGCAGACGCAGCGGATGACCGCGAAGGAGACACTCTATGCAGATTCAGATCCAGACCGACAAGCACGTGCCGCATGACCCCTCTGTCGTGCAGCATGTCGAGAAGACCTGCTCCGCCCAGCTGGCGCATTTCGCCAACGACATCACCCGCGTCGAAGTGCATTTGCGCGATGAAAACGGTCAACGCGGCGGCGCGGCGGATCGAACCTGCAGCATCGAGGCACACGTCGCCGGCCTGCCGCCGATCGCGGCCACCAATAGCGCCGAAACCACCGCGTCCGCCGTCACCGGCGCCGCGCGCAAGCTGCGCACCGCCATCGAACATGCGCGTGGCAAGCAGCACGCCAAGGCGACCGCACCGCCGCCGGACATGCTCTGATCTGAGCATCCGAGCTACAGCAGGGCCGCATTGCGCCCTGCCGTGCCAAACCGGAAAAGACATCGGCCCGCTGCAGTGACACTGCAGCGGGCCGCTTTGCTAAGCGAGGTGGAGGCACCAACCACTGCAGCGAGCTGGCGCTTGGACGCCGTCGTTTACGGCACTACTTGCCGCAACCATGCGTGATGACCTGCGCTTGCCCAACAACGCGGCATCAACGTTTTGCCGGCTGCCATCCGGCCTCCAAGGCTTCTCTGGAACTGCAGAACATCCGCTCGCCACGTGCGGTGGCAATGGAGGTGCGTTCGTAGTCGCGCTGGCCGGGCATGTGGAAAATCTTTTTCCCCTTGCCAGAGATATTCCCTTTGATCTTGCAACCTGCGATGACAACAGTCGATACGTGGGATGAAGCCTTCACCGAAGACGCGCGTTTGGCGCGTCGGAAGTCCGATGGCATCTGGAAGGATCCGCTCCAGATGTTGCGCTCCTGCTGCTGGGCAATGCGTTCGTCTGCGACGAAGGAGGTGGCGTATTGGCGATACGCCACTGCCCAACCCGAGCGGACCATCCAGCCGTTGAGGGACTGTCCCTGGACGAAGCACTCCGCAACGACCCTTCCATAGCGATCCATGTCGTGCGGTTCACAGCGCACGGTCTTGTCCAGCAGATGGCTGTCCAGCGCTGCGGCTGAGCGTCGGCCACACGGCCAGGCGCGCCCGTCCTTGGCTGTGTACTGCTGTGCGCTTTCCGGGGCATCGATGCCCCAAAGACGGATGCGCTTCTGAGCGACGGTAATGGTGTCTCCGTCGGTCACCGTCGCGCGGCCGCTGAGCTCTTGTGCAAAAACGGATGAAGCAATCAACGCAAGCGAAAAAAACAACGCACATCTGAACAACATCAACAGCAATTTCCTTCAATAAATCGGCAACGCGCGGTCCTTTCTGCTCGCCTTGTTGGCAACGTTTCAGCCGGTTGGCTGTGTCAGGTCGGCTCCGTCGGCCTGATCGCCGGGCAAGCAATGGATGCGTGCCAAAACGGCCCGGCACTGTAGCGGGAAGCGGCTGCGAAAGGGAGCGCGATCCCGATCCCCTTGCCGCCAGGCTGACGTTCTTCTGGCCGCCGATGATCAGATGGTCAAGCGCTCCGATGTCGAGCAGGTCCGGTGATTGCTGCAGGCGCTCAATGAGCTTGCGGTCGGCTACGGGTTGAGCGAGCGGACAACAACCAGCCGGCCGCCGGCGCTGTCTGGCGGGGGTGAGGCCGGCGCACCTGCGAAGGTGGATCCGCATACTCGTCCCTGTCCTGGCGCTAGCGCCCTCATCCATGCCCCCAATCCCGATGGATTCGAGTGAACCGAGGTGGACACACAAGGACCCACAGGCAACAAAAAAACCCCCGATTTCTCGGGGGTTCTGGACTTTCTTGGATGTCCCTGGAGGGACCATCTGGTGCGCCCGGAGGGATTCTAACCTTTAGAACAAGTCCATGATCTAAAAGAAATTAAGATCAAGAAAGCCACGAAAATGCCCCCATTAATGCCCCAAATTACGTGGACGCTCATGGACATAATTGGATAGTTAGTAGAAGTCAAAACAGGAGCTGAACAAGCGCGCATCGTCGAAATCTCAGCTACTGTCTGTGATGTCGGCATCGACTTCACATGGCAAATAGCCCGTCAGCGACCCTGCCGAATCAACTGCAGCCATGGTACCCCTTGCCCATAGCGAGATGCAGCGCATTTGAACGCGCGAGCGTGCTCGAAACTAACCGTAGACGGAGTAACGCAGAAAGCCAAAGTCATGCCAGACATGATGTCCAGAAAGAACTGACCGGCAAGTCCACCTATGCCCCAATGGCAGGACTGACGGCCTTCATCGCAACGGAAGACCTTGCCGAGGCAGCCGGCGTCCACAGGACCTACATCGGCATGCTCGAGCGCGGCGAGAAGAATGTGACGATCTACAACATCGAGCGCATTGCACTGGCGCTTCGGGTTCGCCCCGGGTCACTTCTCGACTGACGGCAATTCAGTGGCCGAGCCCTGAAGGGCTCGGCCACTGAACACGTGGGACAAGACGAGTCGATGTCCGGCCTTGGCCGGGCGCGTTGTGCCGAGACCGGCCCCAGAGCGGATGTCAGCCCTACACCCATCCCCGGGTAGCCATCGAAACCGCCTGGTGAGCCGTGACCACGAAATGGTCCAGCAGCCGAATCTCCACCAACTGCAAGACTGTCTTCAACTGGACCGTGACAGCCCGGTCGGCTGCTGAAGGTTCAGTGTGGCCACTTGGGTGGTTGTGAGCCACGATGACTGCTGCAGCGTTCAGGGCCAACGCGCGCTGGACGACGATGCGCGGGTGCACCTTCGCGCCCTCCACGGACCCGGAGAACAAACGCTCTACCCCGATAAGCCGGTGCTGGTTGTCGAGGAACGCAACTTCGAAGTGCTCCCGTATCTCACCGCCCAACCGCAGCCGGAAGAACGCACCGCACTTGGAGACGTCACCTAGTCGTGGCCCTGGTTCGCAGGCACGCTGTTCGAGGATGCGTAGGGCGCGCGCGACGATCTTGTCATCCCGTGCGCGGATGACTTCCTGCGATGGTGCTGGCCCGCCATCAGGTGGCGCACATGTGCGTGTCTCAGCCTGCATCACGCCACCATCCCCATCACTTCGTCCCACGCGCGCTGCTTGATCTTGGCTCCGTGCCCAAACCAGGCCGCATCCCGGCGGTGGTCATCACTTCGAGCACGCCGATGATGATCAACGTGCTCGGTGATGGCATTGAGCAGACCCCAAGCCGTTGCTCGGCTGGAAGCAAGCCTGGATCCTCGCCCATCGCCCTCATACAGCGCGCGCACTTTGGCCACCGCCTGTTCGTTGACCACATGAGCCACATCGGGAGTGGTGTAGGTCAACACACGGCGCAACAGGGCATCGGCAGCGTCTGGGTCTACGGGGGATTCGCACAGAGCCTTCATTCGGTCGACGAAACCGCCCCAGGCCGAAACCGTAATCCCAAGCTGACGCTTCACGAGGTCCGGATCGAAGTGGCTTAGGTGCGGCACCTTGATGGCGCCACCACTGTCTCCCAGGGCAACCGCCAGGGTGTTGTTGCAGACCACCCTGATGGATGTGAATTGCGCTGTTGTGGCCAGCGTCCCATCACAGGCAGTGGCCAGGAGAAGATAGCCGTCCACTCTATCCCTCCCCCGAAGCACGGTGCTCTGACCTGTCCTGGCCAGCGCCCAGAACTTGCGCCCCTCACGCATGACGCCGGCCGTCTCCAGCTCAAATCCGTTGTACGCCGTCAGATCCCGGTAGAACTCCAGGATCTCCCCTGGCTGGACGACCTGGAAGCGCTTTGAAACCACTGCCAAAGGTGCTTTGTTATCAGAGCGATAGAGGACCTTGTTCCCTGGAAACGCATTGATGGCTCCAACGTTCTGGCTGCCGGTGCTGTATCGAACCTCGGATTCCTCGATCTTCCAATCCATCCCAGCCTGCTGCTTCCACGCTTCGATAGGCTGCTGTCGAGCGAGCTGAGTACCCAGCCCATGCCAGGGCTTTTGGCCAACATAGGCCATTGATTCAAGCAAGTGCATTGTTGATTCTCAATAGTTGAGGGCATAAATGCACAAGGCCCGGACGAGCCGGGCCTTGTGAGAGGTAACATTGGTCGTGCTGATCAGTGATCGAAGAAATCACTACAGTTAGGGCAATTCGCCGCCACCGTGCATTTGACGATGCCCGCCATGACGGCTGTGGCCACGACCATGATGCAGTAGATCAATTCGACCTTGCTCTTCATCATTACGTGCATCCTAAGCTGGCACTGCAATGCGGAGCGCCGGACGCGAAGCAAGAGAATGCCCTGCTTCTTGTCAGTAATATAGTTTTGAGAATATTTTAATTAGAGCCTCCGTTTTGCATGCGCCCTTCTGACCGGCCCCACGCTGGCGCATCCGGCGGCCACGCACAATCGGCAGATCGACGGTGGCATCACTCCCGCCAACGCTTCGATATCGGTATCGGCACCGACGGAGCCACTCAATGCACCTACTGCGATCAATGCTGGAGACACTCCAACTCCAGCCCTGCACTACACGCCAATCCACACGCACTGCATCGGTAGTCGTAAGCCAAACGATCCATTCCTCCGCGGCACATGAGCTTTGACATATCGGAACAGCGACCCGTTTTGCAAGGCTGACCCCAGCGCGCACCCTCTCCTCGACACCAGCACGTGCAGCCTAGTATCCCAATATGTATGGGCATATTTCAGTCACTCGCCGGTACCACCAGCAACCGTGCACATCCCTGTCCACCGCAATTTTTGAGCTTCGATGTGGCTATGGATTTTTTACATCGGCAGGCTCTACCTTAGGCACGCAGTTTCCAAAAAGAACGTGTCGGCCTACTTCCACTCCGCAATCAGATGTCGAGTCTCCAACAACTACGACAGCTGATCGGCTCAAGACTGCATGCGGAATACGCTGCCAACCAAAAGGCTACCAAGCGACATCTGCGTCGCTCCCATACCTGCAAGCGAGCACCTGAAATGACAAGTTACAGACATACCGGTCGCGTTGTTCTGGTGACTGGCGCCGGCAGCGGCATCGGCGCGGCCATCGCCCAGCAGTACTGCCGTGAGGGTGCGAGTGTCGCTCTATTGGACGCCGACGCAGCCGCTGTCGAGCAACATGCCGAGACGTTGCGTACCGCAGGGTCGACGGTGCGTTGGGTACAGGCTGACGTAGCCGACCATGCAGCCTGCGCGCAGGCATGCGTGCAGCTGAGTCAGGCCTTGGGACCGATCGATACCCTGATCAACAACGCAGGCGTCTCACCCAAACACAATGGTGCGCCAGCGCCTATATGGAGCATGCCGCCGGACGAGTGGCAGCGTGTGGTCGACATCAACCTCACCGGCACGTTCAATCTTGTGCGAATTCTGAGTCCATCTATGGTAGAGCGCAGATTCGGGCGCATCGTCAATATGTCCTCCGTTGCCGGCAGTGCATTTCTGCCGCTGGTGGCGGCCCATTACAGCGCGACCAAAGCAGCCATCATCGGTTTTACCCGTCACTTGGCCGGTGAGCTTGGCCCGTTCGGCATTACCTCCAACGCATTGGCACCGGGACGGATCGAAACACCCCTGCTCAAGACAGTCTCGGCACAGGCCAACCAGGCGGTGATCGAAGAGACACCGCTACGCCGGCTAGGATCTCCGCTCGAAGTGGCCAAGGCGGCATGCTTTTTGACGTCGAAGGAAAGTGCATTCATTACTGGCCAGGTCGTCGATGTGTCGGGCGGGTGGTTGATGCGTTGAGTAAGCATGGCATGGTTGTGAACCTGCCACACATTCTGCGGAGGGACAGAGCATGATGAAAGTAATCGGATTTCCCGGCCGTTACGCACAAGGGCCTGGGGCGTTGAAACAGCTGGGTAGCGTACTGAGCGATATGGAGCGCTCGCGCCCACTGGTGCTGTGCGATGCGTTTGTCGCCGAACACGTGTGGCCCGATGTTGCCTTGTCCCTGCAGGCGAGTGGTTTGGAGGCGACGCATATCATGTTTCCCGGTGAATGCACGCGGGCGACGATTGCCCAACTCTCCAGCCAGGCCAAGCCGCTGCTGCCCGACACCATTGTTGCGCTCGGCGGTGGCAAGACGATCGATACCGCCAAGGGCTTGGCAGCCGATCTCGGCCTACCCATCGTGATCTGCCCCACCATCGCCTCGAGCGACGCCCCGACCAGCAGGCTGATCGTGCTGTATGACGACAACCACAAAGTAGTTGGCGTGGATTATCTGAAGATGAATCCTTCGGCCGTCATCGTCGACACCCGGATCATTGCCCAGGCGCCGGCACGACTGTTTGCAGCAGGTATCGGCGATGCCATCAGCAAGAAATTCGAAGCTCGCCAGTGCCGCGCAGCCGGCGGCACAAACTCCTTCGGCACGCCCGCCCTGCATACCGCACTGATGCTGACCGACATGGTGTTCGACACATTGATGCGATACGGCATCCCCGCCTATCAGGCCGTGTGCCGCAATCAGGTCACCGACGACGTGGAACGTGTCGTCGAAGGTACTGTCCTGATCAGCGGCGTCGGTTTTGAAAGCGGTGGCCTCTCGCTGTCTCACGCACTGGTACGCGGCCTGACCTCTATCCAGACCATGGCCGCAATGCTGCACGGCGAGTTGGTTGCCTTTGGCACGCTGGTGCAAATGGCTGTCGAGCTACGCACGACCGAGGAGATCCGTAGCGTCGCCCGGTTGCTGCAGGCGGTCAAACTGCCCATCACGCTCGCGGAACTCGGCCAGCGCCTACCGCTCACTGCTACGGAGGTGGACAGGCTGGTGGAAGCAACGCTGTCAGCCGCTTACGCCAGGAACATGCAACCCGCGTTGACCCGGGAACGGTTAATGACAGGTCTGGTAATGGCTGATCACGTTGGGGCCGGCCTGGCTGCTACGCAGCCGGCCGCATAACGCTACTGCTGACATCCCCATCCCTGCCTACTGATGATGACGACTACGTCGAGGGCGAGAAATGACCGAAAAAAATGTTCCCCATGTTCATGACCTGCTCAAGGATTGCCCGAAGAACTGGGGCAAATGGGGCCCCGATGACGAGGTAGGAGCACTAAATTACCTCACGAACGTTGAGGTACTAAGAGGTATCTCACAAGTCAAGCAAGGCAAGACCTTTACCTTGCAGGTGCGCATCGGCGATCCCAAGGGTGACCCGGTCTGGCCCGGTCGCTCACAAGCCAGGCGAATCAACATCATGGACCGCGGACACTACAATTGCGGCAAGGGTCCGCACTTCCCGGGATCTTACGAATATGCAGACGACGTGATGTTTTTCCACCTGCAGGGTTCCACACAATACGACGCACTCGGCCATGTGTGGTACGACGACCAAATATGGAATGGATACGACGCCGACACCACCATTGGCTCGCTGGCCAAAGCAAGCGTGGCACCGATCGGAGAGCGAGGCGTTGTGGGCCGAGGCATCCTCATCGATATGGCGCGCTATCGTGGTAAGGACGTCCTGGATTCCGGCGAAACCTTCGACCATCTCGACCTGATGCAAGCCGCGCAAGCCCAGGGAGTCACCATTGATAAACGCGACATTCTCATCATCCGCACCGGTTGGATTGGCTCCTTCTATAAGCGCGATTCAGAGGAATTCTACAAGGACTTTATCGAACCGGGACTCACCTACAGTCCCGCGCTGGTTGATTGGTTCCACGAAATGGAAATCCCCAACATCGTGACCGACACGATTGCTAACGAAGTCACCGTGGACCCGGTTTCCGGCGTGGCATTGCCGCTGCACAACGCACTGATGCGAAACCTGGGCATCACGCTGACAGAAATTGCGTTGCTGGATCCGCTAGCTGCTGATTGCGCCTCCGATCAGCAATGGACATTTCTCTATACAGCTGCGCCGTTAAAAGTGGTTGGAGGAACCGGTGCACCGGTCAACCCGGTCGTCATCAAGTAACCCGACCCTGAGCCCGTCCCAGAGCGCGTCTCTGGGACGTGGCGTCTAGTCATCTGATATCGCCTACGTGTTCATCCGTGCAACTGGCCTGTGCCGGCGTGTCACAACAGATGTGCTGGTAATCACCATTTTCAGGGCAAGCGGCCTGCCCTACCCTTGAATCAGCCGACTACGGCGTTCCTGCAACTCCGTTGCAGCGACTCCGCCAGCCAACAAGAGGAACGAATATGAATACTCCTGCAAAGCCCGATGAACTTGCAATTCCGTACCAGCTTCCACAGGTGCCCTTTATGACAGCTGACATGGTTCATCCAGGTGTCATGACCCAGTGGCTTGAAGATGATGAACTCTGGGTGCCGGTGACCAAGTCGGTGTCCTTCAAGCCTTTGCTGCTCAACACGAGCGGCGGTTATTACATCAATCTTCTGCGCGTCCGCCAAGCTGGCGTGCTATCGCGGCATCGACACACTGGTGGTGTGCATGCCATCGTGCTGAAGGGGCGCTGGTTCTATCTCGAACATGACTGGGTTGCCGAGCAGGGATCGTTTGCCTATGAACCCCCAGGCGAGACCCATACGCTTTTCGTCCCCGAAGACGTCGAGGAAATGATCACTTGGTTCCATGTGCAGGGCGGTTACACTTACGTAGATCCCCAAGGCGTTGCTGTAGGGTATGAAGATGTTTTTACCAAACTCGAAACCGCCCGTACCCATTACAAGTCGCTCGGCTTGCCGGACGACTATATCGAGCAGTTCATTCGCTAGGTGTTGCCGCAGAACAGAAGCGCGCTACGACGCGTTCTTCAACTCGTGCACTCAGGCGAGGAAATTTCGGACAACAGCCCTGGATAGTGCATGGATAATTACTCCCAGCTATTGGCATTCATATGGTCCGTAGAATGCGGTAGTTTTTCCGCAGCTGCTCGCATCCACAAGATGACACCTTCGGCGGTGAGCAAACTGATCACAAGGCTGGAGAATCGGCTGCAGGTGCGGCTTTTCCAGCGCGGTTCCAGGGTCCTCACATTGACCGAGGAGGGTGCGGCCTATCTACACAGCGCCAAGGCGGTGGTGGATGCCATGCAGGAAGCAGACTCCCTGGCCGAAGCACTTCCATCCAGAGTCAGCGGCACACTGCGACTCCACACCATGACATCGTTTGCCAAACACCAGATCTTGCCTTGGTTACCGGAGTTCCTGGATTTGTATCCAGCTCTGGACGTTGACATCCAGGTGGGCGCGCAGTTTGTCGACCACTTTGAGCAGGGGCTGGATATCGCAATCCACAGCGGTGTATTGCAGAGCTCATCGCGCATCGCCAAGCGCATTGGCCAGACACAGTGGCTGATCTGTGCTTCCCCACGCTATCTGGCAGCACATGGAAGCCCCTCGGTACCGGCAGATCTAGCTACCCACCGCTGCTTCAACTTCAGCTTCATCAGCCCATGGAACAAATGGTCGTTCCTGCAAGATGGTGAAGGTGTTTCGGTGCCGATCGCAGCCCGAGCCTCTTTCACTCAAGGCGACCTGTTACGCGACATGGCGTTGTCAGATGCGGGCATTGTAAAGCTCGCCGATTTCCACGTTGGGTTGGACATCAAGGCCGGCACGTTAGTCCGTCTGCTCGAAGCGTTCAGCCCGAACGTCGTGGAGCCAATCTATCTGCTCTACGCGGACAGGAAACACCTCAGCCCTCGAATTAGGGTATTTGTCGATTTCTTTCAGGAAAAATGGCAAAAAAATCCTTGGCAAATTACTTAAAAAACACAATGTCTTCCAGCGTTGAGCCAGATAGTGTTCCCAATATCTAAACCTGTTTGGATGGAGGGCTTTCCGAATGGATGGACTTGAAGTACTGGCTCGCACCACTACGCGCGGCCGCTATTAAATAGACGCCAATGATGATTGGCGTCTATTTCCTCAATCAGGACGATTTACGCATTGGCCGCTCTCGACAAGTCGCTATTCGAGTAAGAGCGCGTTATGAAATTTGAAATAGCGTGGCTGCATTTCCAAGCATCAGAATCGTAAAAACAAAAAAGTGCAAACCATCTAAGGCCTCCGGTAATCGCTCATAGTCAAGTGCTAGCCGTCTGAAACGATTGACCCATCCGAAGCTGCGCCCGACGACCCAGCGGCGCGGCAGCAAGACAAAGCCTTTCTTCGCTTCCTGCAGCTTGATGACGTGCAACTCGACACCTTCTTCCTTGGCCGCCTGCGCCGGTTCTTGACCGGTGTAGCCCTGATCGACAAAAGCGATCTTGACCGTTTCACCGGTCACGTGTTGTACCTCCTGTGCCAACGAACGCACCTGCGCACGTTCCTGCTCATTGGCTGGCGTGACCTGGACGGCGAGTAGATGTCCCAGCGTATCGACCGCCATATGTACCTTGCTTCCCTTCTTGCGTTTATAGCCATCGTATCCAGCACACTGCCCACTTTCACAGGTGGACTGCAACGTACGGCCATCGAAAATGACCGCGCTCGGTTGGCCTTTCTTATCTGGTGCCACACGCAAGAGTGCGCAGATCGCTGACCATGGCTTCAAGCAGCCAGTCCGCAGCCAGCGTTGCGTTTGCTGATACACCGCCTCCCAACGCGGGAAATCGTTGGAAAGCAACCGCCACGTTGCGCCGGCGCTTGCGATCCGGCGCAGTGCATTGAATATCGCGCGTAACGCGTACTTGCGCTGCAGCGCCTGCGCATCCATCAGTGTCAGATAGGGCGCAGCAAAGGCCCATTCTTCGTCGGAAATATCGGTCGGATAAGGCTTACGTGGCTTCATCCGTATACGTTAGAGTGACAAGAGCAAAGTTCATAACACGCTCTAAGCTGGCCCGGCCATCGACCACCTTCTGCATCGCGCCGCCCAGCGCCTCGACGAATAGCCGCAGCGGCTTATCCGGAAAGACCACGGCCGGGTGCAGCTGCGCCCCCCGACTCAGCCAGATTGCATTGGCCAGGTGGTCCCCGCCGGGGATCGCGATGATGTATCACTTGGGTGCTCAGGTGCTGTAGCGGAAATCGATCAACTGCGACAGGGCTCCGGCAGTGGTCGCGCCCAGTTGCGGTCCCGCCGCTAAGCATTCTTTCCTGCAAAGAGTGCTAGCACTCACGCTCCTCAAGGTGAGCATGTAGCGTCGCGTATCTGCGGTGCGTTGCTAAGAGGTTTCCAGCACCACGGCTAGGCTGTCGCTTATCGGCGCGCCACCTGCTCGGCCTTGGTCTTCGCAATCCACTGGCGCACACGCTGTTGCAAGATTGCCAGAGGCATTGCGCCGTCGGTGAGCACCGCAGTGTGAAACGCGCGGATGTCAAAGCGTTCGCCGAGCTCCTTTTCGGCTTCCTCACGCAGCGTCATGAATTGCAGTTGGCCCAGCTTGTAATCCAGCACCTGGCCTGGCCAGGCGATGTAGCGATCGGTTTCGGCCTGCATGCTGGCCTCGTCGTCGGACGGATGCGCGTGGAAGAAATCCATCATCTGCTGACGGTTCCAGCGCTTGTAATGCACGCCTGTGTCCAGAACCAGCCGATTGGCACGCAAGAGATCAGCAGACAGCCTGCCGTAGTCGCTGTAGGGGTCCTTGGACAACCCGACGTTCTTGCCGAGACGCTCGACATACATTGCCCAACCTTCGCCGTAGGCGTTGTAGTCGCTCTGCTGGCGGAATGGCGGCAAGGGCAGCGTCTGCGCGAGCGAAATCTGCAGGTGATGGCCCGGCACGCCCTCGTGATACGCGATGACCTCGATGTTGATCAGGGTACGTTGAGCGACGTCGCTGGTGTTGACACTCACGACCCCCGGTTTGCTGCTTCCCGGGCTGCTTTGCAGGTAGACGGCGGGCGTGCATCTTCCGCGGAATCCCGGCATCGCCTCGACGTCCAGGGACTTCTTCGGCAGCTGCTCGAACACCTTGGGGAGCTCGCGCTGCATTCCCGCGACGTCGTGCCGGTACCGCTCCAGTATCTGCTCGGCGGACGTGGCGAAGTGGCGCTTGTCGGTCGCTACCGTCTTGCGGAAGCTGGCCAGATCCGCGTAGCCCTGCGCTTTGGCGATGACGGTCATCTCGCTTTCGATGCGTGCGACTTCCTTCAACCCGATCTGATGAATCTCCTCCGGCGACATATCGGTGGTGGACTGGGTGTGGACGGCGTAACGGTAGCGTCGCTCGCCGTCGGGAAGCGACCACAACCCTTCCTGCAGGCGCCCTTGCGGGGCGTATTCATTACAGACGAACACCGAAAGCTTGGCGTACGCCGGGCGGACCTGCTGGTCGATGGCCGCCAGCAGTTGCGTCCTTAGCGCCTCGCGCTGGTCGGCCGGCACCACGCCATCGAGATTCTTCAACGGGAGGCGAACGGGCTCTTCTCTCCAGCCTGGGCCACAATCTTGTCGATCTGTTCGGGCACACGCTCGAGCAGATAGCGCGGCTGCATCAGACCATCCTTTGCGCCCTGCCGCGAGACATCGATGATCTGATCGACCAGCGCGGGAAGCGTCTGCAATCGCTTGATGTAATCCTGATAATCCTTGACGGTCTCGAAGGGGAAACTATCGCCATACCCGGCAAGTGTCAGGTGGATGCCGACGACCGGATCCAACGGCATCTCATAGGTCTTCAGGTCGATGCCTTGCAGCGTGTCGCGCCACTGGCCGAGCATCATCTGCAGGCTGAGTTCACGTTGTTCGTCCAGCGCTCCGGCATCCACCGCTTCGAACTGCTTGAGCAGATCCACCGCGTCACTGCGTTCTTTCTGCACGGCCTGCAGCGAATAGTCGCTCCAGCGATCGTCATAGCGTCTGTCGCCGATGCTGCTGGCGAGCTCTAAGGTTCGTTTCAGCTGGTGCCGCCACTGCGTGTCGAGCAGCGCATCGAAGGCCTCGGCGGCCTGTTCGGCAGTGGGTGCAGGTGTTGCGGTGGCCGCCTTCTCCGCGGCAGGCGGCGCCGGTTTGCAGGCGGTGAACAATGCGGCTGCAAGCAGACCAACGGCAACAGGGCGCATCAGGTTCATGGCGTCATTCCAATCGAGGGCAAGGGTTGGATCGAGTCGTTCATTGCGGCACCTTCACTCCTCTCATGGGGTCGGACCCTGGCCACTGCACTGGAGCGGAGACCAAAAGACAGACATCTGCGACGCGTCCTGCACGATCCGTGCGCGGGTAAACACGGCATAGGCTCATACACATGATTCTTGCCTAGCAAAACCTGCGCATTTCTCACATCTCCGTAGCCCACGTCTGCCTCATGCACAGGCTCGGTCACATCTGCAGATGGTCATAGCACAGTGTGCTTTGTGCGGTTGCGGGAGCTTATATGCACTCGCCGTCGTTTGGTCGGTCACCTCGGCGCAGTTTCGCGTCTGGCGCCATTGACTGCAGAACGCGTCACTTACACGCACTCGCTGCCAAGATCCAAGTTCCCCTGCAATATGTCGATCAGTTGCACCAACGTGAGCATCGCTTCCAGGCGCAGCAGCGATTCCGTCTGAGAAGCGTCGGCTAGGCCCGCGATCAGACTCTTGACTTACATACTCAAACCTTGGAATGTAGACAATGAAATCTTTGATTTCCGAAAACATTAATTGATGGCAGTAAGTGTAAAAAAATCAATCAAATCCGCTACTCCGAGATGGTATCTATCGGCCAAAGCAAAACTTCGCTAAATGGTTCGGATCGTCGGCTGCCCGCTGCCCGCTGCCAGCAGTCAGTCGAGCTTGGCCAGAGCTGGCAGCGGTTGGAAACGGTGTATCCGCCGACACGGTTAGCTCGGACGCCCTAACAGCTGTGCCGCGTTCTCGCGGTAGATTGCCAGGCGCGACAGAACATCGACATCCATCGCCTCCAGCGCTGCACTGAAAGTCTTGATGCCGAAATCGGGTGCCATCGGAAAATCGGTCCCGAACAAGATCCGCGATGGATCCGCAACCTGCGCCAGCGCGGCAAGTGTGGCAGGCCCAGCCGCCAACGCCGTATCGTAGTAAAAGGCACGGAATGCAGCCGCCGGGTCGCCGATCCGCTCAACCACACCCGGCATCATCTGCAGACAAAGCGAAATGCGTGGGAAGAGGAATGGCAGCGCACCGCCGGCATGTGAAAGGATGAACCGGACCCCCGGAAAGCGCGACAGAATGCCAGCGATGATCATGCTAGTAGCGGTTCTCGTCGTATCGAAGGGAAATTCCAACACCGACGCGGGCGCAACTGCCGGCAGGGCGTAGGACGGCTCGTTCGGATGGATGAGTACCACTGCGCCGCGTCGATCGAGTTCTTCCCACAACGGGGTGAAGCGATCATCCCCGAGATAACAGCCCGCATAATTGGTGAAGATGATGAAACCGTCCGCCTGGAGCGTATCAAGTGCGTGGGAAACTTCCGCAAGGCTCGCGTCCATATCCGGTAGCGGCAGACTGGCGAAAGCGCCGAAGCGGCCAGGATATTTCTGGCGAATATCAGCGGCCGCATCGTTGCAGCCACGCAGGACCCTGATTGGGTCGTCAATCGTCGGCACCGAGGATACCGAGAGGATGCCCTCGGCGATGCCCATCTCGTCCATCATCGCGATCGCCTTGCCGGGAGACCATTCAGGCGCGCGCTTGTTAGGCATCTGCGCAGCAAGCACATCCATGCCAACCGCATCGACATAAACCTTTGGAAAGAAGTGCTGGTGAGTATCGATCTTTCCCATTGTCATCGTATCTTGTCCTCGTAACGCCACGCATTGCCGCATCATCGCGACAGCAGCGCAGCCCAGGCTTTAAGGTTGGGTGTTTTTCGCGTGTCGTCCTGTGCGCAGGCTGCACATAAAGTCGGTATTGCGCCCCGCGCGGATTACTTACGAAATTTTGTATTGCCCACCATCTACAGGAAGCGCCTGCCCGGTGATGAACGAGGCATCCTCGCTGGAGAGAAAACAGACCGCACCAGCAATATCGGCCGGCTCGGCAAATCGCTTGATCGCCTGCTGCTGCCAAGTCTGTTGCTTGACATCGTCAGGCATGTTCTGAGTAAGACGCGTATTTGTGATGGCGGGAAGCACCGCATTGACGGTGATGCCCGAGTCGGCGACATCGTTCGCCAGTCCACGAACGAAACCGATAACTCCCATTTTGGAGGCCATGTAGTGACTCATTCCCGGTATCGCGATTCCGATGGAATTGGACGATATATTGATGAATCTTCCCCATTTGTTTGCCCGCATCTGAGGCACGAATTGTTTTGCGCTCAGAAAGTGCGCATCGAGGTTGATGGAAAACGTCTTTTTCCATTGCTCGAATTCCAGTTCGTCGATCAGCTTTTCGCTGCCGATTCCGGCATTGTTTACGACAATATCGGTGCGACCAAATCGATCCCGGACCATCTTGTCGACGCGGCCCCAGTCTGCAGCGTTGGTTACATCGCCAGTGAGGATCAGACTGTCTCCATCGATCATGCGAGCGGTGTCGTGCGCCTCCTCGATATCCAGCAAAACCAGACGCGCGCCATGACCCGCTAATTTCAAGGCGATAGCCTGCCCGATACCGCGGGCCGCGCCTGTCACTACGGCGACACGCCCATCGTGACTTAATTTCGAATCTTTCATCCTCTGTGTCTCCACTAAGTTGAGGGCGCGACGCGGACGCCAGGCCAATCGTCGCGCCCCCGTTGTCAGAACGGATACTGAGCCTGGTTCTCGCTGTGACGGGCGTTGATCCAGATCGTGTCCGTGAAATCGTTCATGCAGTCCGGCCCGGTCCGACCCCAGCCGCTGTCACGCACGCCGCCCAGCGGCACATGCGCCTCGTCGTTGACCGTAGCGGTGTTGATGTTGACAACCCCGGCCTGGATGCGTGGCGCCAGTTCGAGGGCCCGGTAGCTGTCGCCGCTCAGGATCGATGCGACAAGACCGTAGGAGGTACGGTTGGCCACCCGGACTGCGTCTTCGACCGTATCCACCGGCTCGACGATCACCACCGGTCCAAATGTTTCCTCGTTGGAAATCGTCGCTTCGTAGGGAACGTTGGTCAGGATGGTCGGGTGATAGACCTGCCCATCGAACGTTCCGCCCGTCTCGATCCGGGCACCCAGCGACACCGCCTGCTGAACACCCTTGTGGACTTTCTCGATTGCGGCGGTGTTGATCAGCGGGCCGATCAGTGTCTCCGGATTGGACGGATCGCCCATCGGAAGCTGGCGTGCCCGCTTGACGAATTTTTCAAGGAATTCGTCGTGCAACTTGCGCGCGATGATGACCTTGCGCGTGTTCATGCAGATCTGCCCTTGGTGGAAGAACGATCCGAAGACCGCAGTGCGCACCGCATAATCGATATCGACGTCGTCGAGAACGATCAGTGGGTTGTAGCCGCCCAACTCAAGAACCGAACGCTTGAGTGTCCGCCCGGCGCGCTCGGCAAGAATACGCGCCGTGCCGACGCCACCGATCAAGTTGATGCAGCGCACGTGCGACGAGGCGAAGACCTCATCGGCAATGGCGCCGGCGCCGCCGGGCGCGTGGGGAACGACATTGATGACACCTGGCGGGAAGCCGGCTTCTTCCGTGATCCGCGCGACCATCAGTCCCGCCGAGACCGGCGCGAACTCGGATGGCTTGATGACGACCGTGTTGCCGGCCGCAAGCGGCCCGAGCGCGGCGCGCCAGGACAGGATATTGGCGCCATTCCAGGGCGTGAAGCACGCAACGACGCCAAGTGGGCGACGGATGCTAAAGGAAAACCGGCCAGCAACGTCGCTCGCGAACGTTTCGCCCCGTGGGTTGTAGATCCAGCCCGCCGCTGCCTCAAGGTTTTGAACCACAAGACTTTGCTGGAAGCGGGCAAACGAGATCGTGCTTCCCGTTTCACGTGACAGGATATCGGCGATTTCCTCCGATCGGGCGCGGTAGATAGCAGCAGCTTTCAGAAACAGGGCGGCCCTTTCGCCGGGCGCCATCGCTGCCCATGCCGGGAATGCCGAATTTGCCGCTTCAAAGGCGGCACTGGCCTCTTCAGCGCCGCACGATGCCACGCGCGACATCAACTTACCGCTATAGGGCTCCAGCACATCGAACGTCGCATTGCCGGACGCTTTTTTCCATTCGCCACCAGAATAGTAATCGTGGCTTTCGGTATTAGTCATTATCTAGCCTCATAGTTGAAATGGTTAGACGATCCTTCCCGCTAATTCAGGGGCTTGCGTTCACTAAACAGTCATTGATCTTGACGTCGGCGCCTGTCACCAAATAGCTTTCGTCAAGCGTGAGGAACCCACAGTCAGCGACATCCTCTCAATCCACCAGCGTCTTGCCGAGATGTAGTCGGCCCATTCCGTGGTCCTTGCCCTGCTCCATCGTTCGGCTGGTTTCCATCACTCTTTACATATTGGCAAATTCGATTTTTAGATAAGTATTGGTGTGACAGTAGTTTCTTTTGCTGCTTGGCTGCGCGGCATGTTTGCTCACGACCCGATGCTGCGCACTATCGTCGATGAATTTTGGACAATCACGAATCCGCCCACACCTTTTTTTAGGCGTTGTAATAGCCAATGGCTTGATCGCAAATGCATCGACACCGCACTCATCTCCAGCTGCTCTTAGTCAGGCGCGGCGAGACAATGGCATGCTTGCGCAAACAGCGAAAGCCGGTATATTTCGATGGGAACCATCGGCGAATTCGATAGAAGGATAAGGGCGTGCTTGACGGTATCTCTCTTGATCAATTGCGTACCTTTGTTGCTGCGGCCGATGAAGGAAGCTTCTCCGCTGCAGCCCGATACTTGAAGCGAACCCAGTCCGCAGTCAGCGAAGCCATTGCAAACCTGGAAGCGCAACTTGCGGTTATGCTGTTTGACCGCAGCGCTCGATATCCGCAGCTGACGGCAGAGGGTCGCGTCCTCCTTGCCGACGCACGATCTGTCATCGCTGGGGTCGATTGCATGAAGGCGCGCGCAAAAGGCATCTCGGGCGGACTCGAGGCGGAACTCACTGTGGTGATCGACGTCTTAGTGCCGGTCACACCGTTTGCCGAGGTAGCTCATGCGTTTCAGCGGCAATTTCCAACCACGCCTTTGCGGCTCTATGTCGAATCCCTCGGCAGTACGGTGCAGCCCGTTCTGGATCGTCATGCGAGCTTTGGCTTGGTTGGATCCTTGTCAACGCTCCCCCCGGGCCTTCTGGCGGAGCGCGTCACTGACGTTGAATTCGTCATGGTCGCGGCAGTCGGTCATCCGCTTGCGGCGCACACTGGCGTCATCCCGCGTGAGGAGCTTGCGCGACACGTTCAACTGGTGCTGACAGATCGGTCCGCCCTTTCCACCGGGCGAGAATTCGGCGTCATGTCGCCTTTAACCTGGAGGTTGACAGACCTTTCTACCAAGCATGCCCTCTTACTCAACAGCCTGGGGTGGGGGGGGATGCCGCTCCACGCCATCGCAAAAGACATTGCCGAGGGACGGCTGGTCGAACTGTCGATTCAAGATATCCAGCCAGGACTTCGGCTTCCGATTTCGGCCGTCTACCGGCGCGATACGCCTCCCGGACCCTCAGCCCGTTGGATGATCGAGCAGCTGAAAGGGTGCTCGAAAGAGCTACAGGGCGAAATACCTGTTGCCGTCAGCGTGCGCCCTGCCGAGTGACTCACGGAGATAGTGATGTCTGTCTTCAGCTTTTCGCGCCCTCCGGGGCGATAGCGGTCCTCAAGGCTCGGGCGACTTCAGTGCCGAGCAGTTCGGTCGAACGCTGCATCGCCTCGGTCTCGAGCATCGCGGAGCTCATCTGGAAGGTGATGCGGGAGAGGCCGCCGAGTACTTCGTCTGCGCGTAGTATCTTTTTGCGCACCGTATTCGGATCGCCGATCAGAAAGACGTAGCCGTGTGCGCCCCACATTGATGGCGACCGCTTCGTGTGTCGCGTCGTCCACCATCGCCAGGCACTTGATCACTCGGCCTTGGGCGGTGCGGTCGAACACGAAGTCCATCGATCACATCTGATTGGCCTGCGGTGGCAGCAGCAGCGGCTCACGGCTGCAGGCACGATAGTGCTGGCCGACGCGTTGTCGGTCGTCACCAGTGTCGCCTTCATGAAGGCGCGCGCGAAAGGCATCGCGAGCGGCTTCGAAGCCGAGCTTTCGGTGGTAATCGATATTTACTTTCCGATCGATGCCATGCCCAAGGTTGCACATGAGGTCCATACGCAATTTTCGTACACGCCGTTGCGACTTCATGTCGAAGCCTCCAGTGGCGTGGTGTAGCCAGTCGTCGATGGGCGTGCAAGTTTAGCCCTGGTGGTTTACTCGCAGAAACTGCCGACGTGCCTGGTGACCGAGCGTCTTGGCAACATCGAGTTCGTGGTGGCCGCTGCGGCGCTACGTCCGCTGGCCACGCAGCACGGCACGGCACGATCACTGCCGAGACGCTTGCACGGTATGTCCAACGGGTGCTGACCGAGCGTTGCGACCGACCTGTCTGCAGCGCATGGGCGCGAGGTCATGGCGCCGCTCACCTGGCGTCTGGCGGGCCTGTTCACCCAGCATGCCTTGCTGGTCGGTGGACTTGGCCGGGGCGAGATGCCCGTGCATGCCGTCGTGCAGGACATCGCCGAGGGGCGGCTGGTGGCGTTTGCGGTTCAGGGCGTACCGCCAGGTCGTGTCACGCTGCCGCTGCCGGCGATCTAGCGCAATCGGGCGCCTCCGGGGCCAGCCGGCCGCTGAATGATCGAGCGGCTCAAACAGTGCGCCGAACGGCATGCGGAAAATACGGTTGACACTCCGGCAAGTGTGCTTTAGTGTTGTTTACACACACTCACATGAAAGCAGGGTTGATGTCCACCAGCACCCGATTCGTCGTTGCGGTCCACACGCTCACTGCCCTGGCAATGAGCGACGGCAAGCCGCTGCGTTCCGAAGATCTGGCCTACTCGGCGAACACTGGCGCGGTGGTGATCCGCTCGCTGCTGTCGCGTCTGTCCGAGGCCGGCTTGACACGCTCGCAGCTCGGTGCCGGCGGCGGTGCCCTGCTGGCCAAACCGGCCAAGAGAATACGGTTGCTTGACGTGTATCAGGCGGTGGAGGACACCGAGCTGTTTCTGACGCACCGGACGCCGCCGTGTGAGAATTGCGCAGTGGGCGGCAACATCCTCGAAGCGCTGGCTCCGCCGCTGGCGCGGGCTCGCAAGGCGCTTGAAGATGAGTTGGCCAAGACCACCATTGCCGATATCGCCGCAGAGGTGGCAAGGTTGGGGAAGTTCTCCATCCCGCTGGTCTGGTGATCATTTGTTTATAAATGTAATTGTGTCGATGACATAAAACCAACCCGCAATATCGTTGCAGCACTGCCGTTCCAAGACTGCGTAGCCCTCGGGGCGCTGCCGGTCCCCTCTTTCCAAGCCCCTAGACATCTATCAGGAGAACATCATGCGTATTGGTATTATCGGTTCCGGCGCCCTTGGCTCCAGCGTTGCACGTGTTCTGGCCAAGCACGGCATTGCGGCCACCATTTCCAACAGCCGCGGCCCGGCGTCGTTGGCATCGCTTGTGCAGGAGCTGGGTCCTTCCATCAAGGCGGGCACGGTCGCAGAGGCTGCGAGCGCCGACATCGTCTTTGCGGCGATTCGCTGGACCGATATCGAAAAAGTGCTGGGTGGCCTGCCTGCATGGAACGGACGCATCGTCGTCGATGGCACCAACCCGGTGGAATTCCTCGATCCGGATTCGCCCGATGCCAACGACGCCAGCAACCCGCTTGCCGCGTATGGCATCAAGGCCGTCGATCTGGGCGGGAAATATTCCAGCGAGGTGTTCAGCCAATTCGTGCCGGGCGCACGTGTGGTGAAGGCGTTCAACCATCTGGACGTCAACGTGCTGTCCGAGCCCGAGGTTGCCGGTGGCAAGCGCGTGCTGTTCTACTCGGGCAATGATGCCGCCGCCAAGGCCGAGATCCACAAGATAATCGACGCCACCGGCTTCTTCGCGGTCGATCTGGGCACGCTGGATGTGGGTGGACCGCTCGCCTCGCTGCCGTTCGGCGCACTGGCCACGCACAACTTCATCAAGCTCTAAGCGCACGTCAGCCACATGACCGAACGGCGCGCCGTCGGCCGCCGTTCGGCTACAGGCGGCGCCAGGCTGACCCGAACGATGGTGTCCAAGTCTGGCGGCGCACCATGTGGCTTTATCTGGTGCGATGGGGTCTGGCCTCATTGGATTGCCCCGGCACTTGGTGGCCGCATCCGGGCCGTCGCATGCCGATGCAACGCTGCAGTGATGCAGCAGGCAGGTGATGTGCCGTTGCAACCGCGGCTGCCGCATGCCCGTTGCACAAGATGTCCAAGCGGCCGCGTGGCGGACGTGTCTCTTCGCCGCTACTACAACTCCATAACTGTCATTGCGATCGACCAGACGGCACCGCCATGGTGGCGGCGTTGATCGGTCGGTTCGTCCAACCATATAGCTGGCGATGTCCGGATTGTCGCAGCGGAGCATCGCCCCTATCACTTCACCAAGAGCACATTGCGATGAAAGCACAGCGTGCCTCCAGGCAGGCAGACCAACACGCCTCACGGCCGTCGTACGATGTCCCGCGCCCATTGGCCATGCGCACCCGCGGGCGCGGGCATGGTCCGATCACGCGCCTGGCAAGCCCAGGCGACCTGGGCCAGCTGCTCAAGCCATTCGTTTTCCTTGATCTGTTCGACATTCAGCCCACGGCGGTGGGCCGTGGTTTCGACATGCATCCGCACTCCGGGATCGCCACGTTGACTTATCTGATGCACGGCGAGGTCGGCTACGAGGACACCACCGGCAAGAAAGGCGTACTGCCCGCCGGTGGTGTGGAGTGGATGCGCGCCGGCAACGGGGTGTGGCATTCCGGACTGCCGGTGGGTATCGCATCGGCCAGGGGGTTCCAACTGTGGGTGGCGCTGCCCCCGGCCGAGGAAAACGCACCAGCGCAAAGTATGTATCTGCCGCCTGACAGACTGCCGGTGGAAGGACCGGCAACAGTGTTGCTTGGACGCTACGGCTCAGCCCGGAGCCCGATCCCGATCCGGGCGGAGATGACCTATCTGGCTGTGCGCCTGAAGGATGGCGAGCGCTGGCGCTATACGCCGCCAGCCGGTCACAGCGTGGCCTGGCTCGCGCTCATCGATGGCGGTTTGGACGTGGGCCAGAACATCGACGCCGGCGAATTGGTGGTGTTCGAGGAATCGGAGCAAGCGATCCAGATGCTGGCCAAGGGCGATACAGCATTCGTGCTTGGTTCGGCGGTGAAACATCCGCACGACTTGGTGCTGGGCTATTACTCGGTGCACACCAGCGAGGCGACGCTGGCGCAGGGAGAGGCGGAGATTCGTCGCATCGGCGACCGATTACGCCGCGCCGGCCGGTTGCCGTAAGCGGGCGAGCGTAAACCCGCGTCGCTGGCATGATGGTATCGCGCAAGCCGACCGTGGTTCTACTCCAACGCCGCGACTTGGAATGCGCGACGGCACCCGGGCCTTACCGCGCTCTTCGGAAGTTCATAACACACTCTAAGCTAGAGCACTGGCATAAGATCGCAGACTTACTGCTTCACGGTAGTAGCTGGCCTTCGTCGTTTCTTCAGTTCCGGCGATGTGCCAGCTGGAAGCTCTCTATTCTTTCATCCGCACCGAGCACCCGAGCGATTTCAGCCATCGGCAAGTGCTTTTCTCGTGTTGCGGCGGTGGCGATGAAGTGCCATTCCGCCAAACTGTCGTTCATGCTGATCGACAGCGTGCCCGGTGCAATCTCGTATCCCTGTTCGTGAACCGAGCGTTCGAGCGTCTCGGCCAGTGGTGCCGCACCCTACTTGAAGCGCACCACGACAGCAATTCCGGCATGTGTCGGAAGCCACTTCTCAAGACGATGCCCCCACATCATGCAGGCCAGTGAGAGCGCCGACAGGGAGATGGCGGCACCATAGAAACCGACGCCGACCAGGATGCCGATCACGCTCGACGACCAGACCGAAGCTGCGGTCGTCAGGCCACGAATATTCAGACCGTCCTTGATGATGATCCCGGCGCCGAGAAAACCTATGCCGGTGACAACGCCCTGCACCACGCGCATTGGATCAGCCAATGCAGGCGCCGATGCGTGGCCGCCGTGCCAGAGCGACGGATAAGTGGTCAGAGCGGCCGACGCCATGCAGACCAGGCCGTACGTGCGCAAGCCAACGGCACGTCCGTTGAACGTTCGCTCGTAGCCGACGATCAGGCCAAGCAGCAGCGCCCCTGCCAGGGTCAGGAAAACCGTGACGTTGGCCGAAACCGCAGGGGATGAACCGTAAGCAGACCAGATGCCGTCCCAGAATTCACTCATTTTTGATCATCTCCGTTTCCCACGCCTGAGAGCTGCCTACTGATGGCGAGGCTTCTCGCGCAGCACCGTCTTCACGGCAGGGACAACCTCGGTGCCAAGCAACTCGATCGAGCGCTGCATCGCCTCGGTCTCGAGCATCGCGGAGCTCATCTGGAAGGTGATGCGGGAGAGGCCGCCGAGCGCTTCGTCGGCAGCGAGAATTTTTTCGCGCACCGTGCGCGGCTCACCGATGAGGAAGGCGCCTTCGGGGCCGCACATCGCGTCGAACTGGGCGCGTGTTGCGGTCGACCAACCACGCTCGCGGCCGATCTCGGTGAACATGTGCGCCCATCCGGGAAAGAACGCGTCCCGCGCGCTGCGGTCGGTGTCGCCGACGAAGCCCATCGCATGCATGCCGACCTTGAGCGTTTCCGGTGCATGGCCGGCCTTTTTGCCCGCTTCGCGATACAGGTCCACGAGCGGACGAAAGCGACCGAAACCGCCGCCGATGATCGCAACCATCAAGGGCAGACCGAGTGTGCCGGCGCGGACGAACGACTGCGGCGTACCGCCGACGCCGAGCCAGATCGGTAGCTTGGCCTGGTGCGGCCGCGGGTACACGCCCTGGCCCTGCAGCGGCGGCCGGAAGCGGCCGCGCCAGGTGACGTGCGTGTCGGCGCGCAGCTTCAGCAGAAGATCGAGTTTCTCTGCGAACAGGGCGTCGTAGTCCTCCATCGCAAAACCGAACAGCGGATAGGCTTCCCCGAAGGAACCGCGCCCGACGACGATCTCGGCACGCCCCTTGGCGATGAGATCGATGGTGGCGAACTCCTGGAAGATGCGCACCGGGTCGGCCGCACTCAGCACCGTGACCGCGCTCGCGAGCCGGATGCGCTGGGTGCGGGCCGCAGCCGCCGCCAGGATGACGACGGGCGCGGAATCGAGAAATTCCTTGCGGTGGTGTTCGCCGATGCCGAACACGTCGAGCCCGACGCGGTCCGCGGTTTCCACCTCTGCGAGCAAAGCTTCCATGCGGTCGGTCGGAGACACCATTAGGCCCGTTGCCGGGTTGGGAATGGTTGCCGCAAAACTGTCGATGCCGATTTCCATGTCGGGTCCTCTTAGTCGAGCTTCGCCAGCGCGCTGGCCTCAAACGACACCATCGGCTGACCGCTGCGCGCTTTCTGTGGCCAGGTCGGGTTGGCAATCAGCGCGCGTCCTATGGCGACGAAATCGAAGTCGCCACGCGCCATCATCTCGCGGAGCTGAGGAAGATTGTCGGCCGCATCGCTGCCCGGGCCTTCGCGGCTCTCCATGAGGTCGCGTTTGAGCGTCACCGAGCCGACGCTGATGGACGGCTTGCCCGACAGTTTTTTGGCCCAGCCTGCGAGGTTGAGGTCGGCACCGAATTCACCTTCCCAGAACCGTCGCTGCGACGCGTGAAACGCATCCACGCCCGCGTCGACGAGGGGATGAAGAAACGCCTCCAGTTCGGCAGGAGTCGCGAATGGCTTTGCCAAAAAGTCATGCAGCTTGAACTGCGAAAAGCGCAGCGTGACCGGAAAGGCCGCACCCGTGCGACGCTTGATTTCCTGGACGATCTCGACGGCCAAGCGGGTGCGCTGGGCCGTGTCGCCGCCGTAACGATCGGTGCGCAGGTTGGATTCCGCCCAGAAGAACTGGTCAAGCAGGTAGCCATGGCCGCCGTGCAACTCGACACCATCGAAGCCGAGTTCCTCTGCGGAGAGGGCAGCCGTGGCATAGGCGTCGATCACCTCGTCAATCTCTTTCTGCGTCGCCGGCTGGTCGAGGCGCCTGGGCATGATGCCGAAGCCGCCAGTCATGCCAGAGGGACCGACCAGGTGCCCACGCGAGCTGCCGTCGACCTCCTTGACCAACTGCCCGACGTGCCAGAGCTGCGGCATGATCTTGCCGCCCGCTGCGTGGACTTCGTCGACCACATGCTCCCAGCCGGCCAGCGCGTCGTCGCCATAGAAGCGCGGTGCGGCCGCGTCGTCGGAAGCGCTCCAGTGCGGCACCCAGGTGCCCTCGGTCACGATGAGGCCAACGCCGCCTTCCGCACGCTTGCGGTAGTAGGCGGCCACGTCGGCGCCCGGCACGCCGCCGGGCGACAGGGAGCGCGTCATCGGCGCCATGACGATGCGGTTCTTGAGTTCGAGCGATCCGATACGGCCGGGCTCGAAGAGGATGTCTGTCATTGGGTTTCTGAGTGAGTGGGGTGTGTTTGGCTCAATGCGCGAGTTGAACGCCCGCATGGGCGACCAGCACGTTCGATGCGGCGATGAGTTTGTCGACGTGGCTCGGGGTCATGCCTGCCGACGGCTGGATGACGCGGCCGCGGCTGTCGAACATGGCACCGCTGTGCATGTCGGTGTCCGCCGAAAGCAGCTGTGGCGCCATGCGTGCGGCGTAGGTTGCGGCACTCTTGGAGACTAGGGCCTGTTAACACATCCGAAGCCCATCAACGACTAGGACGAAGCTGAGGAATCCAAGGAACATGACATCCAGCTTCTCGAAGCGCGAGAAAATCCGGCGGTAGCCTTTCAAGCGACGGAACAGTCTCTCCACTTCGTTGCGCCGCTTGTACATCTGCCGGTTGTACTCCCAAGGCTCGACCCGATTGGATTTCGGCGGGACCACCGGCACGAAGCCAAGATCGAGCGCTAACTGGCGGGTTTCGTTGCCTTCGTAAGCACGGTCCATCAACAAATGAATCGGCCGCTCCACTG
>NZ_JBEOLS010000034.1:0-53769 GCF_040279205.1 Xanthomonas hortorum | reverse complement strand
GCATGGATGCCGCGTAAGAGCCTACATGGATGTACTTGCGGCGTGTCCCGCGATGGTGGGCGGGCAAGGGCCCTGCAGCCAGGCCAAAGATCATCGGCTCTACAAGCGATCTATCTGCATCGTCCAACTACTCAAAGCCAACCAATCTTTCGAGTCGGTGCATCGTCATAGATGCAGTCAAATGCTTACGTCAAGAGCCTGGTTAGTCGAGAGCGCGGTGTCCTCACCGCCCGCGGGACACGCCGTGAATCCGTCCATGGAGGCTCGGTGGCGGCATCCATGCCGCCACACGGTCCCGCAATCGGTGAGGACACCGCACCAGAAAGTTTGCCGGCTGTTTTATTGAAAACCATGCACACCGACATTCTCGACTGGTCCTTGCCCGCCTACCGTCGCGGGACCTTACGCGGCATGGATGCCGCGTAAGAGCCTACATGGATGTACTTGCGGCGTGTCCCGCGATGGTGGGCGGGCAAGGGCCCTGCAGCCAGGCCAAAGATCATCGGCTCTACAAGCGATCTATCTGCATCGTCCAAACGCTCCTAACTTTCCGTGTGTCCCACGATGCTGGGCGGGCAAGGGCCTTGCAGCCAAGCCGAAGATCATCCGCTCTGCAAGTGATCTATCCGCACTCCTTCACCGCTTCAACCGAGATCTCACAGCCCTGCCGCCACAGAGCGGACGGTCACGCCTGTAACTTTTCCCAGGCCGGTTGGTCCGCGCAAACTGCTGCTGCAATCTGCCAGAATCGGCCGTCTTGTCTTGTCTGGATGCCGATCAACAATGACCGCTGCCGCGCCGCTTGCTTCGCCCATCAATTCGCCTGCGCGCGTGCTGTTCGCCAGTTTGATCGGCACCACCATCGAGTTTTTCGATTTCTATATTTACGCCACTGCCGCAGTGCTGGTGTTCCCGACCTTGTTCTTTCCGGCCGGCGATGGCAGCGCCGCGATGCTGCAGTCGCTGGCGACATTTGCCGTCGCATTTGTCGCGCGGCCGGTGGGCTCGGCCGTGTTCGGCCACTTCGGCGATCGGGTCGGGCGCAAGGCCACGTTGGTGGCGGCGCTGCTGACGATGGGCTTGTCCACGGTGGCGATCGGCTTGCTGCCCAGCTACGCGCAGATCGGCGTGTTTGCGCCTGCATTGTTGGCGTTGTGTCGCTTCGGCCAGGGGCTGGGCCTGGGCGGCGAATGGGGCGGGGCGGTCTTGCTTGCCACCGAAAACGCGCCGCCGGGCAAACGCGTGTGGTACGGCATGTTTCCGCAGCTGGGCGCGCCGCTGGGCTTTCTATTGTCCACTGGCACCTTCCTGGGCATGGGCGCAGTGCTCGACGATGCACAGTTCATGCAATGGGGCTGGCGTGTGCCCTTTCTGGCCAGTGCATTACTGGTGCTGACCGGCTTGTGGGTGCGCCTGAGCATCACCGAGACACCCGATTTCCAGAAGACCCTGGACCACAAAACACGCGTACGCCTGCCATTGGGCACGGTGATCACTCAGCACTGGCCGGCCTTGATCATCGGTACGCTGGGTGCGTTCGCCACCTTTGTGCTGTTCTATCTGATGACGGTGTTCGCGCTGGGTTACGGTACCAAGACGCTGGGCTACGACAAGGAGCAGTTTCTGCTGCTGCAGATGGCCGGTATCGTCTTTTTCGCGATCGGCATTCCGCTTTCGGCCAAGTTTGGTGATCGCCATGGTGCACCGCTGGCGATGATGCTGGCCAGCATCGCGATCATTGCGTTCGGGCTGGCATTTGCGCCGCTGTTTCAGGCCAATCATCCGTTGCAGGTGTTGATCTTCCTGGGGTTGGGCTTCTTTTTCATGGGATTGACCTACGGCCCCTGCGGCACGCTGCTGGCCGAGTTGTATCCCACCGAGGTGCGTTACACCGGCGCCTCATTGTCGTTCAATCTGGCCAGCATTCTGGGTGCGGCGCCGGCGCCGTATGTGGCCACGCAACTGGCCGCACGTTATGGCGTGCAGGCGGTCGGGCAGTATTTGGGGGGCGCTGCGGTGCTGAGTCTGTTGGCGTTGATCGCGGCGCGTGCGATGCGGCGCCGTTCCAGCGAAGCACATCCGTTCGTGTAGGAGCGCGCTGGCGCGCGATGAAGCGCTATCGATCATGCTTGATTGCATGCCGGCAGGCGCTTGCTGCGCGGCTCAGCCGGCCTCGATCAGACTGCCAGACGGACCTGATTGCGACCGCCGGCCTTGGCCAGATACAGGTGCTTGTCCGCCTCGTTCAACAGATGATGCAGCGACTGGTCGCCTTCGCTGGCGATGCACACGCCGATGCTGACCGTCATGCTCAGCGTTTCGTCGCCCACGCGCACGCGCAAGGCGCTGATGCGCTCACGCAAGGTTTCGAAATAGTCGCTGGCGTTGGCGACATCCAGCCCCGGCACCAGCAAGCAAAATTCTTCGCCGCCGAAGCGCGCCACCAGATCCTGCGGCCGCGCATGCCCGGAGACCGAGGCGGCCACCGCACGCAATGCCTGGTCGCCGGCTTCGTGGCCCCAGGTGTCGTTGATATGTTTGAAGTGGTCGATATCCACCATGGCCGCAGTCACCGTCTGGTCCTGCGACAGCAAGGCGGGGATTACCCGCTGGCTCTGTTCCAGAAAATAGCGCCGGTTGGGCAGGCCGGTGAGGAAGTCCCGGGTGGCCAGGTCCTGCAGCGTGCCGATCAGTTCCAGCTGGTCCACGTTCTGCGACACGCGGCAGAAGAATTCTTCGCGCGAGAAGGGTTTGCGCAAAAAATCGTTGGCGCCGTTCTTGAGAAAACGCGGGATCAGCGACGAATCGCTGTTGCCGGAAATGCCGATCACTGCAACCTTGTCGCGCGAGCGGATCGCACGCAGCCGGCGGGTGAATTCCACGCCTTCCATGCCGGGCATTTCCTGATCGACGATAGTCAGGCGAATGCCGGGGTCGCGCTCGATCGCCTGCAGGCCAGAGGCACCATCGGCAGCGAGCACCACGCGGTAGCCGTACATCGACAGCAATGCGCCGGCATAGGTACGCGCAGACAAGGAGTCGTCCACCACCAGCGCGGCGATACGCCGATTGCGCTCCAGGCGCTGCACCAGCCAGGCCAGATATTCGATCGCACCTGGCGCATTTTTGAGCACGTAATCGATGATCTGCTGCTGCAGCACGCGCTGGCGCAGATCCTCGTCGTAGACGCCGCTGACCACCACGGTGGGCAGTTTGCGCGAAAGGAAAAATTCCACGACCTTGTCGCGGTCGCCATCCACCAGCACCAGCCCGGTCAGGACCAGGAACCAACCATCTTCTTCGTCGAGTACGCGTGCTGCTTCGGCCAGGGTCGAGACAACCGTCACGGGCAGTTCCACGCGTTGCTCGATGGCTTCGCGCAGCATGCTGGTGAACGTGCGCGAGTTTTCCACCAGCAACACGCGTTGCGGCAAGACTGCGCTTTCACTATTGCGATGTAAGGTGCCTGGGGACATCGGTTAGCCGTGCGGATCGAACCGTCATACCAGCTAACGGCTCTGCTCGCCAAAACTTGAGCGCTTCGTCTCAAAGTGGCGAAGACTAAGAGTGGCTAACAAGACCTAGCGAGCGAGCGCCTGTCAGTGAGTGCAGTGGTTTTGTCGGCCGCATCTTGGCGGATGCAGTCAGAGGTCCAGATCAAACGCTGCGTGGGTCGAGGGCGCGGTGCCCTCACCGCTCGCGGGACACGCCGCAAGTACGTCCATGTAGGCTCGGTGGCGGCATCCATGCCGCCACACGGTCCCGCAATCGGTGAGGACACCGCACCAGAGAGTTTGTCGGTTGCTTTCTTAAAGCTTGTCCATCGCTCGGCTTACATTGAGAAGATGAATCAGGCGTGCCGTTATCTAAGCAACCCACGTAAGGCATTGCTTGCACCATGCACACCGACCATCTTGACTGGTCCTTGCCCGCCCACCGTCGCGGGACCTTACGCGGCATGGATGCCGCGTAAGAGCTTACAAGGACGTACTTGCAGCGTGTCCTGCGATGGGGGGCGGGCAAGGACCCTGCAGCCAAGTCGCAGCTCAGCAGCTCAGCAGCTCTGCAATCGAACAACGTGAAGTAGTTTGGTCAGCCGCTCTTGGGCCCAGATCACCACAGCGCATCGCGTAGCCGGTACCAGCTCATCGCCGCCACCAGCAAGGGAGTACGCATGAGCCGTCCGCCAGGGAAGGGCAGATGCGGGATGCGCTCGAACACGTCCAGACGTTGGCTCTGACCGGTGATGGCCTCGGCGATGACATGACCGGCAAGGCCGGTGGCTGCCACGCCATGGCCGGAGAAACCCTGCGCGAAATACACATTGGCCGCCAGCCGGCCCCAGTGCGGGGCGCGGTTGCGCGAGATGTCCACGTAGCCGCCCCACAGCGTTTCCAGCGGCACGCCGCGCAGCTGCGGGAACACCGTGTGCATGCGCTGCGTCATCAAGCGGTTCAAGCCGGGCGGCGGGCGCGAGGAATAACTGGCGCGGCCGCCGAACAGCAGCCGGTGGTCGGCGCTGAGCCGGTAATAGTCCAGCGCCCAATTGGTATCGGCCACGGCCATGTCGTTGGCGATCAAGGCGCGTGCGCGAGCCTCGCCCAGCGGCGGGGTTGCGCCTACATAGGTGCCCACCGGCATGATGTGGCGCTCCAACGATGCAGAAATGCCGTGTAGCAGGGCGTTTCCGGCAATCACGCCGAAGTCGGCGCTGACGCTGCCCTGGGCGGTGTGCATCACCACGCGGTCGCCGTACTCCTGCCGGGTCACCGCCGAGCCTTCGTAGATGCGCACGCCGGCCGCCAGCGCCGCGCGGGCCAGACCGAGCGCGTAGGCCAGTGGGTGCAGATGGCCGCTGGCCGGGTCGAACATCGCGCCCAGATACAGCGGGCTGTCCAGTACCTGCCGGGTGCGGGCGCGGTCCCACCATTCCAGCGGGTAGTCGTAGCGCTCGGCCATGCGCACGATGCCGTGCTGCAGGGCATGCACCTGGCGCGGTTTCAGAGGCACGTGGGCGTGGCCGTCGCGCCAGTCGCAGGCGATGGCATGACGCTCGATGCGCGCGCGCAGCAGGCGCATGCCGTCGCGTGAGAAGTCGAACAACAGCCGCGCGTCGGCATCGCCGACCAGCGCTTCCAGGGTTTCCTGCTCGCAGCCGTAGCCCACGATGGCCTGGCCGCCGTTGCGCCCGGACGCGCCCCAGCCGATGCGCCTGGCTTCCAGCACGATGACCTTGTAGCCGGCCTCGGCCAGGGCCAGGGCCGCAGTGAGGCCGGTGTAGCCGGCGCCGAGAATGCAGACATCGGCGCGTTCAACGCCTTGCAGGCGCGGCTGCTCCGGCAAGGCGGGCGTGCTGCGCGCGTACCAACTGTCAGGGTAGCCGTTGCCCGGCGTGTCGGTGTCTTGCAGTGATGTGGCCGGGGTGCCCATCACACGGTCCGCAGATACCGGGCGTAATCCAGATCCGGCACCAGCGCCTGGTAGTCGAGCAATTCGCGTTGTTTCTGCTGGCCGAACACATGCTGGAACTGGCTGCCGAACTGCTCGCCGATGAAAGGGCTGGCGCCAAATGCATCGACTGCGCCTTGCCAGGTGCGTGGCTGGAACACCGACTGCGCATAGGCATTGCCGGTGACTGGCGCAGTCGGCTCGGCGGGGTGTTGCAGGCCATCCAGCATGGCGGCGAGCACCGCGGCGGCGGCCAGATACGGATTGGCGTCCGCGCCGGCGATGCGGTGTTCGATCCGGGTATTGCGTGCGTCGCTATGCGGGATGCGCAGCGCCACGGTGCGATTGTTGAAGCCCCAGCTCGCATCCAAGGGCACGAAGGCATTGCTGACGAAGCGTCGATAACTATTGGCGTGCGGTGCGAACACCAGCAGCGAGGCATCCGCATGCCGCTGCAGCCCGGCGATGGCGTGGCGCAGGCTATCTGCCGGCGCATCGGCATGACTGGCAAACACGTTGCGACCGTCGGCATCGAGCACGCTCACGTGCAGATGCAGCCCGTTGCCGGCCTGGCCGGGGAAGGGCTTGGCCATGAAGCTGGCGAGCTTGCTCTGCTGCTGCGCGATCGCCTTGATGGTGCGTTTGAGCAGCAGTGCCTCGTCGCAGGCGGTCACCGCGTCGGCGCGATGTTGCAGGTTGATTTCGAACTGGCCGGGTGCGTATTCGGCCACTGCGGTGTCGGCGGGGATGCCTTGTTGCCGGCAGGCGGCGGTGACCGCGTCGGTGAAGCCGCGCTGGTCGTCCAGGTCCTGCAGCGAATACACCTGGGTGCTGTCGCTGCGCTCACCGGTGACCGGATCGCGCGGGGTCTGCGGACGCCCCTGCGCATCGGCCACCGCGTCGAACAGATAGAACTCCAGTTCCACCGCGATCACCGGGGTCAGGCCGAGCGCGGCAAAGCCACGCAACACACGCTGCAGTACCGCGCGTGGTGCGACCTCGAACACGCTGCCGTCGGGGTTGTGCATCGCCAGCAGCAGCTGCGCCATCGGCTGCGGTGCCCACGGCACCGGGCGCAGCGAGCCTTCGATCGGCCGGCAGATGCGGTCGGCATCGCCGATGGCGTAGCCCAGCCCGGTTTCTTCCACGGTATTGCCGGTGATGTCGGTGGCGATCAGCGACATCGGCAGGCACACGCCATCGCGATAGATCTTGCCCAGCGCCTCGCCTGTCACACGTTTGCCACGCAGTACGCCGTTGGTGTCGGGCAGCAGCAGGTCGACCGATTCGCAGCCATCGATGCGCGCCAGCGTGGCGGCATCGGCAGCAGGCAAGGACGCGGCGAAGTTTTCGGAAGCCATGGGCACCACCTGCGAAGTCGCCGCCCAGCCTAGCAAAGCCTGCGTGAGCAGTCGCAACCGCAGTCGCGTTGCGCTTGGCAATGCGTGCGGCGGCGCGGTAAGTTCGGCTGCATCGCAAGTGCATTGCACCTGACGTTCAACGCTCTACACCGGGATGTCTGCATGGCTGTCGTTCCACTGGTCGGGTTGCCGACCGATCGCATCCAGCAAGGGCCGCATCCGTTTCTGGCCGCTGGCGAAAAATACATTCGCGCGGTGGTGGAGGCGGCGGGCGCGATGCCGGTGTTGCTGCCGAGCCTGCAGCCCACGCTGGAGGCAGGCCTGTGGCTGGACCGGTTGGATGGCCTGTTACTGACCGGTGCGGTGAGCAATGTCGAACCGCATCACTACAGCGACGAGCCCAGTTGGGAAGGCAACCTGCATGATCCCGCACGCGATGCCACCATCCTTGGCCTGATCCCGCAGGCGCTTGCACGTGGCCTGCCGGTGCTGGCGATCTGCCGCGGCCTGCAGGAGGTCAACGTGGCGCTGGGCGGGCGCTTGCATCAACGCGTGCAGGAGGTGCCCGGCCTGGCCGATCATCGCGAAGACCGCAGCGCACCGCTGGACACGCAATACGGCCCGGCGCATCTGGTGCAGCTGCAAGCCGGCGGCTGGTTGGCCGGCATGAGCGAGACCGCGCAGGTGTGGGTGAATTCGTTGCACGGGCAGGGGATTGCGAAGCTCAGCGATGGGCTGGTGGTCGAAGCCACTGCACCGGATGGCCTGATCGAAGCCTTTAGCGGCGCCGGGCCGGGCTTTTTGCTCGCGGTGCAATGGCATCCGGAGTGGCGTGTCACACAGCATCCGTTCTACCGTGCCATCTTTCAGGCCTTCGGCGAGGCCTGTCGTCAATACGCCGCTCAACGCGGTCAGTGAGGTTGCATGTCCATCCGCACACGTTCGCGCACATCCACGCCCAAGCAGCCGGAGAGCGCGCTGCGCCGCTGGCTCAAGGAGCGCAACATCACCGAGGTGGAGTGCCTGGTGCCGGACATCACCGGCAACGCACGCGGCAAGATCATCCCCGCCGACAAGTTCTCGCACGACTACGGCACCCGTCTGCCGGAAGGCATCTTCGCCACCACCGTCACCGGCGATTTCCCGGACGATTATTACGAGCTGACCTCGCCATCGGATTCGGACATGCACCTGCGCCCGGACGCCTCCACCGTGCGCATGGTGCCGTGGGCCGCCGACCCCACCGCGCAGGTCATCCACGACTGCTACACCAAGGATGGGCAGCCGCACGAGCTTGCGCCGCGCAACGTGTTGCGCCGCGTGCTGGACGCCTATGCCGAGGTGAAGCTGCAACCAATGGTGGCGCCGGAGCTGGAATTCTTTCTGGTGCAGAAGAACACCGACCCGGATTTCCCGTTGCTGCCGCCGGCGGGGCGCTCCGGTCGCCCGGAAACCGCGCGGCAGTCGTATTCGATCGATGCGGTCAACGAGTTCGACCCGATCCTGGATCTGATGTACGACTACTGCGATGCGATGGAACTGGACGTGGATACCTTGATCCACGAATCCGGCGCGGCGCAGCTGGAGGTCAACTTCACCCATGCCGACGCGCTGTCGCGTGCCGATCAGGTCTTCATGTTCAAGCGCACCATGCGCGAGGCCGCGTTGCGGCATGGCGTGTACGCCACGTTTCTGGCCAAACCCATGGAGACTGAGCCGGGCAGTGCGATGCATATCCACCAGAGCCTGTTGCATACCGGCACTGGCAAGAATGTGTTCAGCGGCAAGCGCGAAGGCGGTTTCAGCGACACCTTTGCGCATTATCTCGGTGGTCTGCAGAAATACATTCCGATGGCGATGGGGTTGCTGGCGCCCAACGTCAATTCCTACCGGCGATTGATGTTCGGCGAGGTGTCGCCAAGCAATGTGCTGTGGGGGTTCGACAATCGCACCTGCGGGCTACGCGTGCCGATCGACACCCCGCACAACATGCGTGTGGAAAGCCGCTTTGCCGGCTCAGATGCCAATCCGTATCTGGCGATGGCAGCGACCTTGGCGTGCGGGTTATTGGGCATCCGCGAAAAGCTGGAACCTACTGCGCCGATCAGCAGCAACGGCAAGGAGCAGGGATACGATCTGCCGCGCTCGCTGGGTGAGGCCCTGGATGGGTTGGAGGGCTGTGAGGCATTGCAGGAGATGCTGGGTCGGCGGTTCGTGCGCGCCTATATCTCGGTGAAGCGGAAGGAATACGAGACGTTCTTTCGTGTCATCAGTTCGTGGGAGCGGGAGTTTTTGCTGTTGAATGTCTGAGGCGTTCGAGTCGCCTGGTGTGGCGCGCACGATTCCCTTCTCCCATCGGGAGAAGGTGCCCGAAGGGCGGATGAGGGTACGGCGTATAAGGATGCCTGATGCCTCGCGCATTGGACATTGCGCACCGCGCCCCGACCGCGCGTTTTCACTCCCTGTTCGGCATGCGCCACTGAAAGCATCTTGTGCCCGGCCGATCGACCGTAGACTGCACATACCCCGCAGCCGGAGTGCCCATGGATCCGCAAGCACTGAAAACCTTGCAGCAACTCGATGCCGCCCATCACCTGCATCCGTTCAATGACAATGCGGCATTGGCCGACAAGGGCACGCGCATCCTGACGCGCGGGCAGGGCGTGTATGTGTGGGATGCGGACGGCAACAAGTTGCTGGATGCGTTCGGCGGATTGTGGTGCGTGAATGTGGGCTACGGGCGCAAGGAGCTGGCGCAGGCAGCGGCGCGGCAGATGGAGCAGTTGGCGTACTACAACAGCTTCTTTCAGTGCACCACCGAGCCCACCATCCATCTGGCCGCCAAGCTGGCGGAGCTGACGCCGGGCGATTTGAACCATGCGTTCTTCGCCAACTCCGGCTCGGAGTCCAACGACACCATCCTGCGGCTGGTGCGGCACTTCTGGGCGGTTCAGGGGCAGCCGGAAAAACGCATCTTCATCGGCCGCCACGACGGCTACCACGGCACCACCATGGCCGGTGCCAGCCTGGGTGGCATGGAAGGCATGCACAAGCAGGGCGGCTTGCCGATTCCCGATATCCACCACATCGCCCCGCCGTATCACTTCGGCGATGGCGGTGAGATGGATCCCGAAGAATACGGGCTGCTGGCAGCGCGCCGCTTGGAAGAAAAGATTCTGCAGCTCGGCCCCGAGAACGTGGCAGCCTTCATCGGCGAGCCGATCATGGGTGCGATCGGGGTCTACATCCCGCCGCGCAGTTACTGGCCGGAAATCGAGCGCATCTGCCGGCGCTACGACGTGCTGCTGGTCGCCGACGAAGTGATCTGCGGCTTCGGCCGTACCGGTGCCTGGTTCGGTGCGGATTACTTCGGCTTCCAGCCCGATGTGATGACGCTCGCAAAGGGCATCACCTCCGGCTATATCCCGTTGGCGGCAGCAATGTTCAACGATCGCGTGGCCGGTGTGCTCAAGACGCACGGCGGCGAGCTGGCGCATGGCGGCACCTATTCCGGGCATCCGGTGTGTGCGGCGGTGGCGTTGGAGAATGTGCGGCTGTTGCAGGACGAGGGCATTGTGGAGACTGCGCGCACCCGGATTGCGCCGTATCTGGCGCAGCGCTGGGCCGAGCTGGGCGAACATCGCCTGGTGGGCGAGGCACGCATCGCCGGGCTGGTCGGCGCACTGGAACTGGTGCCAGACAAGCGCCAGCGCGGCATGTATTTCCCCGAGCGCGGGCGGGTGGGGGCGCTGTGCCGCGACTTCGCGCTGCGGCGCGGGCTGATCCTGCGCGCCACCTATGACGCCATGCTGCTGTCGCCGCCATTGATCATCACCTGCGAGCAGGTCGATGAGCTGTTCGACAAGGCCTGGGCGGCGCTGGAAGACACCGCGCAGGCGCTGGGCAGATAAGTGGCCCGCATCGCGCGCGCGTCAGCCGGGTGCGGACAACGTGCAGAAGGCGCTATGGTCGAATGCTGCATGCCACCCCGTTCAATGGCCGCGCCCGCCAGGTGCAGCGCGCGGTCGTTTTCGATAGCCGCAGCAAGCCAGGGAAATAAGCTGGGCAAACAGAAACCCGATGCGTAGGCTGGAACCTCGGCCGGCCACATCGCTGGCCTGCCATCACCGCACTGCTTTGGAGATCCACATGACGTTGCGACTGCTCGCCCTGACGCTGTCCACCACCTTGTTGGCTGCCTGCGGCGGCGGCACTGCGCCAGGTAACGCCGACGCACGAGCCAAAGTGCTCAACGTCTACAACTATTCGGACTACATCGCCGAAGACACCATTCCCGCGTTCGAAAAGAGCAGCGGCATCAAGGTCACCTACGACGTGTTCGACAGCGACGAGATGGTGGAAGCCAAACTGCTCGCCGGCGGCAGCGATTACGACGTGGTGGTGCCCACGCTGAGCTTCTTCGGCCGGCAGATCCAGGCCGGGGTGTTCCTGCCGCTGGACAAGAGCAAGATCCCCAACCTGGTCAATCTGGATCCGGACATCATGCGCCGCATCGCCGCGCAGGATCCGGGCAATGCCTTTGGCGTGCCGTACATGATCGGCACCACCGGCATCGGCTACAACGTGGACAAGCTCAAGGCCATCTTCGGCAGCACCGAGGTCGCCAACAGCTGGGATCTGGTATTCAAGCCGGAAAATCTGTCGAAGTTGAAGGACTGCGGCGTCACCATTCTCGACACGCCCTCGGACATGATTCCGATCGCGCTCAATTATCTGGGTCTGGATCCGCACAGCACGGTGCCGGCGGAGATCGAAAAAGCCGCCGCGCTGATCAAGACGATTCGCCCGTATGTGCAGAACTTCCACTCCAGCCAGTACGTGACCTCGCTGGCCAACGGCAACACCTGTCTTGCAGTGGGCTGGTCGGGCGACATCATCCAGGCGCGCGACCGCGCGGTAGAGGCCGGCAACACCGTCAAGGTGGCCTATTCGATCCCGAAGGAAGGCGCGCCGCAGTGGTTCGACATGCTGGCCATTCCCAAGGACGCCAAGCACCCCGACAACGCCTATGCCTTCATCAATTATCTGTTGAAGCCGGAGGTGGCTGCAGCCAACAGCAACTTCATCCACTACGCCAATCCGGTGCGCACTGCCACGCCGCTGGTGGATGCGGCGATCCGCAACGACTCCACCATCTACCCGCCGCCGGAGGTGACCTCCAAGATGTTCACCTATGCGATCAATCCGCCGGAAGTGGACCGGCTGTACACACGGCTGTGGACCGAGATCAAGACTGGTCGATGAGGCGGCGGCGGGGTGAAGGCGCGGCCGCGTAGCCAGGTCTTGATAAAGAACCAATCAGTCCAAGCGGCAGCTGACCAGGCTCGTCACGCAATCTGTACCGGGCGGTTCAAATAATTGTATGGTTGCGCCGCCTTCGCCGGAACCGCTGCTGCGGCACGTCGTTGCGCGCGCCTCGCCCACGACACAGGACGCCTGACTTTGAGCAACCACGATCACCAGTCCAACGACGGCCAGGCTTCGGCCCAGGATGCCCAAGGCAATGCTGCACACAATGAGCAGGAGCCGCCCAAGCCCTCGCCGTTGAAGAACCCCAAGGTGAAGTGGACGCTGATCGTGGTCGGCCTGCTGGTGGTGGTGTTGCTGGCGCTGTGGCTGGCCTACTACCTGATCAAGGGCCGCTACATGCAGAGCACCAATAACGCCTATCTACAGGCCGATTCGGTGGCGGTTGCGCCGCGCGTCAGCGGCTATGTGACCAAGGTGATGGTGGGCGACAACCAGATCGTGGAAGCCGGCCAGCCGCTGCTGCAGATCGACGACCGCACCTACCAGGCCACCCTGCAGCAGGCCGAGGCCGCAATCGCCGCGCGCCAGGCCGATATCGCCGCGGCAACTGCCAACGTGTCCGGCCAGGAGTCGTCGCTGGTGCAGGCGCGTAGCCAGGTGACCTCGGCAGCAGCAAGCCTGAAATTCGCCCAGGCCGAAGTGAAGCGCTTCGCCCCGTTGGCCGCCTCGGGTGCAGATACTCACGAACATCAGGAAAGCCTGCAGCACGAACTGGCCCGCGCACGTGCCCAATACGACGCCGCGCAGGCCCAGGCCAAGGGCGCGCAGAGCCAGATCCTGGCCAGCAACGCACAGCTGGAACAGGCGCAGGCCGGCGTGAAGCAGGCCACCGCCGATGCGGACCAGGCCCGCGTAGCGGTGGAAGACACCCTCCTCACCAGCCGCATCCGTGGCCGGGTCGGCGACAAGACCGTGCAGGTGGGCCAGTTCCTCGGCGCCGGCACCCGCACCATGACCATCGTGCCGCAGCAATCGCTGTACCTGGTCGCCAATTTCAAGGAAACCCAGGTCGGCCTGATGCGTCCGGGCCAGCCGGCCGAGATCGAGGTCGATGCGCTGTCGGGCGTGAAGCTGCACGGCAAGATCGAAAGCCTCTCGCCGGGCACCGGTTCGCAATTCGCATTGCTGCCGCCGGAGAACGCCACCGGCAACTTCACTAAAGTCGTCCAGCGCATTCCGGTACGGATCCGCGTGCTGGCCGGTGACGAGGCGCGCAAGGTGCTGGTGCCCGGCATGTCGGTCGAAGTGACGGTGGATACGCGCTCGGCCAAGGACGCCAAGCAACGGGCCGAGGAGGAATCCGATCGCGTGCAGGCGCAGGAGCGCGCGCGATGAGCGCAGCCGCAGCCACCGGCCCGCGTGCCGGCGGCAGCGCCCAACGCGAGAAGGCCGAACCGGGCGCCTGGCTGGCGGTACTGGCCGGCACCATCGGCTCGTTCATGGCGACGCTGGATATCTCCATCGTCAACGCGGCGCTGCCCACCATCCAGGGCGAGGTCGGCGCCAGCGGTACCGAAGGCACCTGGATTTCCACCGCCTACCTGGTCGCCGAGATCATCATGATCCCGCTCACAGGCTGGTTCGTGCGCACGCTGGGCCTGCGCAACTTCCTGCTGATCTGCGCGGTGATGTTCACCGCGTTCTCGGTGGTATGCGGCTTGTCGACCTCGTTGACGATGATGATCATTGGCCGCGTCGGGCAGGGCCTGGCCGGCGGTGCGTTGATTCCCACCGCGCTGACCATCGTCGCCACGCGCCTGCCGCCCAGTCAGCAGACCATGGGCACCGCCTTGTTCGGCATGACCGTGATCATGGGCCCGGTGATCGGCCCGCTGCTGGGCGGCTGGCTCACCGAAAACGTCAGCTGGCACTACGCGTTCTTCATCAACGTGCCGATCTGCGTTGGTCTGGTGGCCTTGTTGCTGCTCGGGTTGAAGCATGAAAAAGGCGATTGGGCCGGCCTGCTCGATGCCGACTGGTTGGGCATCTACGGCCTCACCGCCGGCCTGGGCGGGCTCACCGTGGTGCTGGAAGAAGGCCAGCGCGAGCGCTGGTTCGAATCCAGCGAGATCAACATGCTGAGCCTGATCTCCCTGAGCGGATTCATCGCCCTGGTGATTACCCAATTTCGCCGACGGCCGCCGGTGATCCACTTGTCGTTGTTGCTGCATCGCAGCTTCGGCGCGGTGTTCGTCATGATCATGGCGGTGGGCATGATCCTGTTCGGGGTCATGTACATGATTCCGCAGTTTCTGGCGGTGATCTCCGGCTACAACACCGAGCAGGCCGGCTACGTGTTGCTGTTGTCGGGCCTGCCGACCGTGCTGCTGATGCCGATGATGCCCAAGCTGCTGGAAGTGGTGGATGTGCGCATTCTGGTGATCGCCGGGCTGATCTGTTTTGCCGCGGCCTGTTTCGTCAATCTGTCGCTGACTGCCGACACCGTAGGCATGCATTTTGTCGCCGGCCAGTTGCTGCAGGGCTGCGGATTGGCGCTGGCGATGATGTCGTTGAATCAGGCCGCGATTTCGTCGGTGCCGCCCGAGCTGGCCGGCGATGCATCGGGCTTGTTCAACGCCGGCCGCAACCTGGGCGGCTCGGTGGGCCTGGCGCTGATCTCCACGTTTCAGGAGCGCCGCATGACCTTCCATACCGAAACCATCGGCAGCGCGATCACTGCCAATGCCTCACGTGCGCAGGATTTTCTCTCTGGCCTGACCGCGCAGATGCAGGGCAGTGCCGGTGCGGAGGGCGCGATCCGCTCGATCGCGCAGCTGGCGCGCCTGGTGCAACAGCAGGCGCTGGTGATGACCTATAGCGATCTGTTCTGGATCTTCGGCGTGATCGTGGTCTGCACGATTCCGTTGGCCTTTTTGCTCAAGCCGTTACCCAAGGGGGCGCACCTTGCAATGCACTGATTCCATGCGCCTGATCCGCATGCCGCTGGCAGCCGCGCTGAGCGCGGTGCTGCTCGGCGGCTGCATGCTCGGCCCCAACTACACCAAGGCGCCGGTCGTGGCCGATGCGGCCATGCAGGCGCCGGCATTGCATCGCGCCAGTGGCGCCGAGGTGGTCGCCGCTGCGCCGTTGAATCACTGGTGGGAGGAGCTGCACGATCCGATGCTCACCCAACTGGTCACCCAGGCGTTGGCCGACAGCCCCAATCTGCGTGTCGCGCAGGCTCGGTTGTTGGCTAACCGCGCACTGGCACGCCAGCGTCGCGCCGAGCGTCTGCCCAAGCTCAATGCCAGCGCGTTGTACGCGTATGCCGAGCCGCCGCAGACCATCGTCGATACGCTCGGCAACTTGCAGAATGGCCAGAACAGCCAGCCGCCGGCCGCAGGCAGCGAAGAGGCGAGCCTGGACAAGACCCAGATCTACAGCGTCGGGTTCGATGCCAGCTGGGAGCTGGATTTGTTCGGCCGCCGCCGTCGCGCCGCCGAAGGTGCGCTGGCACAGGCACAGGCCTCCGAAGCCGAGCTGGCCGATGCGCAGGTGCAGCTGGCTGCCGAAGTCGGGCAGGTCTATCTCAACTACCGCGGGCTGCAGGCGCGCTTGGCCATTGCCGACGCCAACCTCGACAAGATCGGGCAGACGTTGCGGCTGACCCAGCAGCGCCGCGAACAAGGCGCTGCTTCGGATCTGCAGGTCGAGCAGATCGCCACGCAAGTGCAGCAGCAACAGGCGCAACGCCTGCCGCTGGACATGCAATCGCAGGAGGCATTGGACCAGCTGGCGTTGATGGTCGGGCGCGAGCCCGGTGCACTGGATACGCAATTGAGCACAGCGCAGCCCTTGCCGATGTTGCCCACCCAGGTGCGAGTGGACGATGCCGGTGCGTTGATCCGTCGCCGCCCCGACGTGCGCAAGGCCGAACGCGAGCTGGCTGCCTCCAGCGCGCAGATCGGCGAGGCATTGAACGGCTACTTCCCGCAGGTGACCTTGCTGGGCGGGCTGAGCTGGGTGGCCGGCTCGCCCAGCGATTTCAATTCCGACGCCTTGACCACGCTGGCGGTGCCGATGTTGCGCTGGTCGATCTTCGATTTCGGCCGCACCAAGGCCCAGGTGGAGCAGGCGCGTGCCGGCAATGCCGGCCGCGAGGCCGCGTACGAGGGTGCCGTGCTGGGTGCGTTGCAGGACGCCAATTCCGCGTTGGCGCGCTTCGGCTCGGCGCGCAAGCAACTGGTGGTGGCGCGGCAGGCCGAAGCCTCGGCCACGCGCTCGGCCGGGCTGATGCAGCAGCGGCGCGATGCCGGTGCCACCTCGTCGATCGACCTGCTCGACGTGCAACGCCAGCAACTATCCGCGCAGGACGCCGCCGCGCAGGCGCAGGTGCAGTTGCTGGTGAACTACGTGGCCTTGCAGAAAAGCCTGGGCCTGGGATGGAGCGAATCGGCGCAGGAGGCGCGCTGAGCGATTCCTGATGCGGCGGGCGCAAGCGCTGCAGCCGCGTGCGGGTTTTGCCATGATGCGGTGAGTGGTCGCCAGTGCGGTCCTCGCGCCTTCGCAATCGAGAGGTTTCATGGCAGTTCCCGAGCAACTCTCCACCAGCGACACCGCCTATCTGAGTATCAGCGAGGTCCGCAAGGAGTTCGACGGCTTCGTCGCGGTCGACGATGTCAGTCTGCAGATCCGCAAGGGCGAGATCTTTGCGCTGCTGGGCGGCTCGGGCAGCGGCAAGTCCACGTTGCTGCGCTGCCTGGCCGGTTTTGAACGGCCGACCAAGGGGCGCATCGTGCTCGATGGCCAACCCATCGACGCGCTGCCGCCGTACGAGCGCCCGATCAACATGATGTTTCAGTCGTATGCGCTGTTTCCGCACATGAGCGTGGAGCAGAACATCGCATTCGGATTGAAGCAGGAAGCCTTGTCCAGATCCGCCATCGCCGCACGTGTCGGCGAGATGCTGGAGCTGGTGCAGCTCGGCACCCTGGCCAAGCGCAAGCCGCATCAATTATCCGGCGGCCAGCAGCAACGCGTGGCGTTGGCACGCTCGCTGGCCAAGCGGCCCAAGCTGCTGTTGCTGGACGAACCGATGGGCGCGCTGGACAAGAAACTGCGTTCGCAGATGCAGCTGGAACTGGTCAACATCATCGAAACCTCCGGCGTCACCTGCGTCATGGTCACCCACGATCAGGAAGAGGCCATGACCATGGCCACCCGCATCGCGCTGATGGACAAGGGCTGGATCCAGCAGGTCGGCACCCCCGACGAGATCTACGAACAACCGGCCAACCGCTTCGCTGCCGAATTCATCGGCTCGGTCAATCTGATCGACGCGGTCATCGTCGAAGATGAGCCGGATTACGTCGGTTTGAAAACCTCCGCGTTCGACGCCTGCATCCGCATCGGGCATGGCATCACCGGATTTGCGGGGCAGGCGGTGGCGTTTGCGCTGCGTCCCGAAAAACTCGCCATCGGCAAGGACGAACCCGCGCAGACCTGCAACAAGGCGCACGGGGTGATCGAAGACATCGCCTATTTCGGCAGCCATTCGGTCTATCACGTGCGTTTGCCGAGCGGCTTCAAACTGATGGCCCACTTCGCCAACCGCCAGCGTTGGGCCAGCGAAGCGCTGACCTGGGGCGATGCGGTGTGGGTGGGCTGGGGCAATGACGATGGCGTGGTGCTCACCGCATGAGAGCGGCCAGCAAAACTACTGCGCAGCCGCCAGGGGCGCGCGGCCGGTGCTCGGAATCCTCATGTACCACTCGTACACTGCTGTTCCTGCGCGCCGTCCGCGCCCCCCTGGCGACTGCTCGCTACGTTTTGCTAGCCACTCTTAGCCGCGTACTGCCGGGGGCGCGCTGGAGCGTGATTGCCGCACCGTATCTGTGGCTGCTGCTGTTCTTTGCGATTCCGTTCCTGATCGTGCTGAAGATCTCCTTCGCCGAGCACGCCACCGCAATGCCGCCGTACACGCCGCTGTTCGCCGTGGCTGCCGATGGCGCGGTGAGCATCAAGCTGCATCTGGGCAACTATCTGGTCTTGTTGCGCGACAGCCAATACGCGGCGGCGTATGCGAGTTCGATCAAGATCGCAGCGATCTCCACTGCGCTTGCGTTGCTGATCGGCTACCCGATGGCCTACGTGATCGCGCGCCTGCCGCTGGCCACGCGCAACGTGGCGATGATGCTGGTGGTGCTGCCGTCGTGGACCTCGTTCCTGATCCGCGTGTACGCCTGGATCGGCATCCTCGACAGCAACGGATTGCTCAATCAGGCGCTGCTGGCACTGGGCGTGATCCGGCAGCCGTTGCACCTGCTGTACACCCCGATCGCCACCTACATCGGCATCGTCTACTGCTATCTGCCCTTCATGCTGTTGCCGCTGTACGCCAATCTGGTCAAGCACGATCAACGCTTGCTGGAAGCGGCCTACGATCTGGGCGCGCGGCCGTGGCAGGCGTTTGTGCGCATCACCTGGCCGCTGTCGCGCAATGGCATTGTGGCCGGCTGCATGCTGGTGATGATTCCGGCGGTGGGCGAATTCGTGATTCCGGAAATGCTGGGCGGCCCCAACACCTTGATGATCGGCCGCGTGCTGTGGGGCGAGTTCTTCAACAATCGCGACTGGCCGGTGGCCGCTGCGGTGGCCACGGTGATGTTGTTGCTGCTGCTGGTGCCGATCGTGATTTTCCACCGTTATCAACAGCGCGAGCTGGAAGGGCGGCTGACATGATGCGCGCCTCTCGCAGCGCACGCGTGCTGGGCGGCAGCGTGCTCGCGCTGGGTTTCGGCTTTTTGTATCTGCCGATCCTGTTGCTGATGGTTTACTCGTTCAACGCCTCGCGCCTGGCCACCGTGTGGGGTGGTTTTTCCACGCGCTGGTATGGCGAATTGCTGCGCGACCGGCAGTTGCTGGACGCGGCCTGGGTCAGCCTGGAAGTGGCATTCTGGACCGCATGTGCATCGACGGTGCTGGGCACCATGGCCGCGATGGCGATGGTGCGCATGCGGCGCTTTCCCGGCAAAACCTTGTTCGGTGCCTTGATTACCGCGCCCTTGGTGATGCCGGAAGTGATCATCGGCTTGTCGATCCTGCTGTTGCTGGTGTCGATGGGCGGGATGCTCGGTATCGCACCGCGCGGGGCGGTCGCGATCTGGGTGGCGCACGTCACCTTCACCGTCTCGTTCGTCACGGTGGTGATTTCCTCGCGGCTGCAGGAGCTGGACCGTTCGCTGGAAGAAGCCGCGATGGATCTAGGGGCCACGCCGCTGAAAGTGTTCTTCCTGATCACCTTGCCGATCATCGCGCCCGCATTGGCCTCGGGCTGGCTGCTCGCCTTCACGCTATCGCTGGACGATGTGGTGATCGCCAGTTTTCTGGCCGGGCCCAATTCCACCACGCTTCCGATCAAGGTATTCGCCTCGGTGCGGCTGGGCATCAGCCCCAAGATCAATGCGCTCGCGACGGTGATGGTGCTGGCGGTGTCGATCGCCGCGGTGATCGGTTGGTGGCTGTTGGCACGCAGCGAAAAACGCCGACAGCGCGATGCACAGTTGGCTTTGCAATCCGCGCTCTGAGCGCGTGCCGGTAGTGGAGCGGTAGTAGGCAGCGCTTACATCGACGTGGACTGCACCGCTCGAAACTGCGGTGCACGCAGGGTACATGTGGGTGACGGGCGCCTGCCTTGCTGCTGCGCTGTTGTTTCGTTGGCCGCGCTTACTTGGCCGGAGGCGTATAACCGCTATCCCATGGCTGCGGTTTGGTCAAAAAGCACTGGTACTCGGCGCTGATCTCGTAACCCTGCTGCTCGGTTCTGGGCTGTTCGGCGGGCCGATCATCGCGGTTGCTTTTGCCATCGCGCTTATTGTCTTTGCGTTCCTGCTTGCTCGGATAGATCGTGACCATGTTCGGCGAGGAACTGGCGGTCACGAACTGGCGGACGGCAGTGTCCGAGCAGGCCCGCAGTGCCTCCTCCTCGCATGGCTGGGCAGGGTTGGGCAGGTTGTTGGTGCAAGTCACGGTCACGAACCCGTTCGCGCTGGGGCGTGGCCCGCGCATCACGTCCTGGATGAACGCGCAACCAGGCAAGGATGCGCTTACGACGATCGCCAACGCAGTGCAAAAGAACAAACGCATCGAGGTTCTTCCGTGAGTGATCGATTCTGATCAGAGCCGGAATGCTAGAGCATTTCTGGCCCTGTCATGCTATTGCGCAAAGTAAAGTTGGGCCACTGGCGACAGTCTGTTTCGGGCAGGCGCTTCCGGGCGGTCATGTCGGTCGTCGCAAGCGCCATGTGATCGCGCTGCGGCATTCCGTCGGGGTGCCGGCAAACACAGCGTTGCAGCGATTTCAGATGGTTGTGACGCGGCTGCAACTTCCCGGAGACTAGCATGACCGCCCTGCTACAGGAGACCGTCATGTCCTACGACACCGTCAACCCGGCCAATGGCCAGGTCGAGCACACTCAGCAAACCCTGGATGCCGCCGCCATCGAGGCGCGTCTGGCCGCTGCTGCCAAGGCGTTTCCCACCTGGGCGGCGCTGCCGCTGGCCGAGCGGGGCGCCTTGCTGCGCCGCGTCGGTGAAGAGCTGAGCAAACGGCGCGACGATCTGCAGCGCATCATGACTGCCGAGATGGGCAAGCTGCGCCATGAAGCGCTGGCCGAGGTCGACAAGTGCGCGCAGGGTTGCGCGTACTACGCAGATCACGCGGCCGAGTATCTGGCACCGCGTGACATCCCGACCGAAGCGCAATCCAGCTACGTACGTTACGAGCCGTTGGGCTGCGTCTTTGCGGTGATGCCATGGAATTTCCCGTTGTGGCAGGCGTTTCGCTTTCTCGCACCGGGCCTGATGGCCGGCAACGTCGCGTTGCTCAAGCACGCCAGCAATGTGCCGCGTTGCGCCGATGCGATGAAAGAAGTGCTCGATGCTGCCGGCATTCCGCCCGGCGTGTTCGATGTGCTGCATATCGACAACGACCAGGCGGCTGACGTGTTGCGTGACGATCGCATCGCCGCAGTGACGCTCACCGGCAGCGAGCGTGCGGGCCGGTCGCTGGCCGCAAACGCGGGCGACCAGTTGAAGAAGTGCGTGATGGAACTCGGCGGCAGCGATGCCTTCGTGGTGCTGGAAGACGCCGATCTGGGGCACACCGTCACGTCTGCCGTGCAGTCGCGTTTCGACAACAGCGGGCAGACCTGCATCGCCGCCAAGCGCTTCATCGTGGTGGACGCGATCGCCGATCAGTTCATCGAACGCTTTGTCGCTGCCGCGTCCAAGCGTGTGCTCGGCGACCCGCAGCAGGAAACTACCACGCTCGCGCCGATGGCACGCGCCGACCTGCGCGACGAGTTGCACAAGCAGGTGCAGGCCAGCGTGGAGAAGGGCGCAAAGGTGCTGCTCGGTGGCGAGCCTGTGGCTGGCTCGCATGCAGGCTATCCCGCCACCATTCTCGACCGTGTTGCCCCGGGCATGCCGGCTTACGAGGAAGAGTTGTTCGGCCCGGTCGCTTCGGTGATCCGCGTGGCCGACGAAGCAGAAGCGGTGCGTGTGGCCAACGACACCACCTTCGGTCTGGGCGGCAGCGTGTGGACGGCAGATGCCAAACGCGGCGAGCGCGTGGCGCAGCAGTTGCAATGCGGTGCGGCGTTCGTCAATTCGGTGGTCAAGAGTGATGTGCGTTTGCCATTCGGTGGGATCAAGCGCTCCGGTTTCGGGCGCGAGCTGGCCGAGCATGGCATTCATGAGTTCATGAACATCAAGACGATTTATGTAGCTTGATTGCTGGGATTGGTGAGTCGGGGTTGGGGATTCGCACAATCAGGATTTGTACAAGCGATGCACTTCCCTTCTCCCGTCGGGAGAAGGTGCCCGAAGGGCGGATGAGGGTACGGGTTGCACGCGATAGTTGATGCTTGCTCAACGAAGCAAACGGGGAAGCAGGGGCTTGAGGCAAAGCCAAGGCCAAAGCTTCCGCGCCTTGCGGCGCGGGTTACTTTTGTTTCGGCAAAAGTAACCAAAACCATGTCGCCCGACGCGATCCGGTGCGATGGAGCCGCACCGGTGCCCTGCGCTCCTCGCCACGCGCGGCACGGCGCCCAAACTCGCTACGCTCAGACAGGGCGCCTCTTCGGCCACGCGTGGCTGCGGTGCTCGGCTCGCTCTAGGGCGAGGGGAAGCCAACAGCCAACAGCCAACAGCTAGAAGCCGACAGCTGGAAGCGAAAGAGCAAATACTTAGACGCTATGGCGCAAGGCATAAAACACCAGCTAAAAACCAGCGGTCAACGATGCGACTCTAACCAATCCCGAATCCCAACTCCCCAATCCCGGCCGCAAAGCGGCCTCACAGCCACCGCGCGCGCTTGAACAGGCGATACAGCACCAGACACGAGCCCACTACACCGGCCACCAGCAGCGGATACGCGTAGCGTTGGTCCAACTCGGGCATGTGAGTGAAATTCATGCCGTACCAACTGGTGATCAGGGTAGGGGCGGCCAGCAATGCGGCCCATGCGCCTAAGCGTTTGACGGTCTCGCCCTGGGCCAGGGTCACCATCGACAGGTTCACACTCAGCGCGGTACCCAGCATTTCGCGCAAGGTGTCGATGGCGTCGTTGATGCGCACGGCGTGGTCGAGCACGTCGCGCAGGTAGATGCCGACTTCTTCGTGGATCAGCGAGCCGGGGTTGCGCTTCAGGTGCGAGAGCACGTCCTGCAGCGGCGCCACCACCAGCCGCATCTTGTTGAGTTCGCGCTTGAGTTCGTACAGGCGCACCACGGTTTCGCGCTTGTAGTTATCGGCAAAGATGTCTTTTTCCAGGCCTTCCAGCGTGTCGCGGAACTCATCCATGATCGGCAGATAGTTGTCGACCACAAAGTCGAGCACGCCGTACAGACAGAACGAGGCGCCCATGCGCAGCATCGCCGGTTCGCGTTCGACCCGGTGCCGCACCGGCGTATACGACAGCGAGGCACCATGCCGAACGGTCAACAAGAAGCGTGTGCCGAGAAACGCGTGCGTCTCGCCATAGCGGATGCGCTCGTTGACCAACTGGGCAGTATTGACCACCACGAACAACGAGTTGCCGTAGCTCTCGGCCTTGGGCCGTTGGTGCGCCTTGAGCGCATCTTCGATGGCCAGATCGTGCAGGCCGAACTCGTCCTGCAGCTTGTGCAGCACCGATTCCTGCGGCTCGTACAGACCGACCCAGACAAAGCCATCCGGGCGCTGCAGCACGTCGCTGATCTGCTCCAGGCTGATGTCGTGGCGTTCGGCATCGCCGTCGTAATAGGCGCAGGTGATGACGCAGGACGGGTTGTCCGGATGGCGGCCGTGATGGTTCATGGGCGCATCCTGGATCAGCGCGTGCGGATGGACAAGTCACGCCGCCGCAAGGCGATCGCGAGCGCTGCGTGGATCGGCAACAGCAGCAGTACCCATTGCAGGTTGTCCTGCGCCTGGAACGACAACCAATGAATCAGCAGGGCCACCAATGCGGCGGCGGCAACCACCCAGCGCAGCACGTCGAACCAGCGTCCGGGCCGGCGCCCGCGCAGCACTGCGATGCCGCCGATCAGCAACAGCGCGCACAGCGGGTTGACCAGCAACAGGTTGCGGTTGGCCCAGGCCGATTGATGCGCGGTGAAGCCCCAGAGATACACCAGCAGCCCGCCGCCGATCGCGCACAGCAGCCAGTACGGCAGCGCAAGTGCGGCCAACAGCCGCTGCCTGCGACCGAGTGCCAGTACGCCGGCAGCGACGATCAGACCCGTCAGCAGCCACGGCCACCAGTGTCGTTGCTGTTCGTCCGGCTCCGGTGCAATGCGATGCGGCAGCAACACCTGGGTCGATTGAACCAAGGGCCGCCCCGCGCTGTTGTGCACTTGGGTCAGGCTATCGGCCAGGCGCATCGGTACGAAGGCTTCTTCCCAGCGCGACAACGGGCGATCTGCGTACGGCCCCAGGCCCAGGTCGAAGCCCAGCCACATCCACGGGGCAGGGGAGGCTAGGCGCACCGCTTCGCTGCGGAAGGTGTTGCCGCGCGAACGACCGGCCAGCTGCGATTTCAGCGCACCGCCCATTGCACGGTCCAGCGTGTCGCGAACCATCGTGGCGCAGTTGGCCACGAAATAATCGTAGTGATAGCGCGCGTTCTCGGGCTGGCTGCGCACGGCCAGCCCGTCGGCCAGTGCGCGCGCCTGTTCGGGCGGCAGATCCAGCCACTGGATGCTGACCCCGCGGCCGACGTTACGGTACTGCGACAGGTCTTCCTCCAGCGGCAACGCCACCAGGTAATACATCATCTCGCCGCGGGTAAAACGCGGAATAAAGTCCGGCTCGCTCGGGTCGAAAAAGCCGAAGTTGTACGAGGTGGCCTGCTGTGTGACCGGGTCGACCACCACGATGGCATCGTGACCGAACCGCTCGAAGAACACTTCGCCGGGCTGCATGGTGACCACGCCAACGCGCGGTGCCGGCGCGGTCGTTTCGACGGGCGCCTGAGCGACTGCCACCGGTGCGACCAGCAACGCCAACAACGCCAGGATGCAGAACGCAGCCCATCGCCGAACGCTGCCGCGGCTCAACGCTGCAGCGGGAATGCCATGCGAGGGGTTCAAGCGTCGTCCTGCGGGTCGGGCGGCAATATGGTGACGTGGAAGGCGTGCACGCGCCGCGCATCGGCCTTGGCCACGCGGAACGCAAAGCGCCCCAGGGTCAGCTCTTCACCGGTTTCCGGAAGATGGCCGATCGCATCGGTGACCAGGCCACCGACGGTGTCGTACTCGTCATCGGGGAAGTCGGCACCAAAGCGTTCGTTGAAATCTTCGATCGGCGTCAGTGCATCGACCACGTAGCGGCCGTCGGCCTGGATCGCGATCAGCGAATTCTCTTCTTCGGCATCGTCGTGCTCGTCGTCGATCTGGCCGACGATTTGCTCCAGCACGTCTTCGATGGTGACCAGCCCGGCGACGCCGCCGTACTCGTCCACCACGATCGCCATGTGGTTGCGCGACAGGCGGAATTCCTTGAGCAGCACGTTGAGCTTCTTCGACTCCGGGATCAGCACCGCCGGGCGCAGCAGCTCGCGCACGTTGCCAGGGCCGTTGTCGGCGACCACGCCGCGCAGCAGGTCCTTGGCGAGCAGGATGCCGAGCACTTCGTCCTTGTTCTCGCCGTGCACCGGGAAGCGCGAATGGCCGGATTCGACCACCTGCTGCATCAGGTCCAGAAAGCGCGCCTCTACGGGGAGCGAGACCATTTGCGAGCGCGAAATCATCACGTCGCCCACGGTGAGCTCGGACACGGAGATCGCGCCTTCCATCATGCGTAAGGTGTCTGCGGCGATGAGACCGTCTTGCTCGGCGGTCCGCAGCAGCGCGACCAGTTCGTCGCGGGTGTGGGGTTCGCCAGAGAAGGCAGCGCTCAGGCGCTCGAGCCAGCTACGGCGTTTTTCGGGTGTTTCTTGGGATTGGCTACTGTCGTCTTCGGACATCGTGACGGGGGACGGCACCCGGCAAACCAGGCGATAGCGGTCAGTCTAACAGGAAGCCGCTAAGGCGCTGTGGACAGGGCGCAGGGGTGCCCGCTGTCAGGGCAGATCCAGGCTGTAACCGCAGCCGACCACGGTCTTGCCGGGGTGCGATTTCACGTTGGAGACGCTGAGCACCACCGATTCGATCATCGCCTCGCCGGTCTTGGGATTGGTGGTGTCTTCGCTGACCAGCTCGCGGCCGTACATGATCTTGTCGGCGTTATCCACACCCAGTTCCAGGTTCAACTGCTTGGCCAGAGGGCGCGGGTCGGGCAGGTCCAGCAACGCCATGATGCTGGCGCCGGAAAACGCGATGTGGGTGGTGCTGTGGCCGAACACGGTGATCGGCGTGTTGAGCGTGTATTCGGTCATGAACAGGTTGGCCTGCTCCAGCGGCGTCCAGCCCAGCGCGACCGCCTTGAGCGGGTCGGCCAGTACCGGCGCCAACGCGTTGAAGTCGCCGATACGTTGGCGGCATTCGATCAAGGCCGGCAGATCGGGCCGCACCGGCGCGGCCTGGGCCCAGGCGGTGGAGGAGGTCAGCAACAGCAAAGCAGCTGCGACGCCGGCACGCATCAAAGTTCCCCCGCGTACGGGTCGTCGATGCCGAGATCAGCCAGGATCTCGCGTTCGAGTTGTTCCATCGCATCGGCTTCCTTGTCGTCTTCGTGGTCCCAGCCGAGCAGGTGCAAGGTGCCATGCACGGTCAGATGCGCGTAATGCGAGGCCAGCGATTTGCCTTGTTCGGCCGCCTCGCGCGCCACTACCGGCGCGCAGATCACCAGATCGCCCAGCAGCGGCATCTTGACGCCCTTGGGCAGGCCTTCGGGCAACTCGGCCGGGAAGCTCAGCACATTGGTGGCGTAATCCTTGCCGCGGTAATGATGGTTGAGCGAGCAGCCTTCCTTTTCATCGACAATGCGCACCGCCAGATCGGCCTCGCGGATGCGTCCCTTCAGCGCGGCAGCCACCCACTTGCGAAAACTCACCGCCGAGGGCAAACCTGCGCGCGGCAGCGCGTAACTGACAGCGACGTCGAGACGGACAGGTCCAAGGGTCATGGCGAGAGTTTCCTGGGCAAGAGGGATTCAGCGGGAGCAGGTGATCGGCGACTTCATTGCGAGCCCACCGGCAATGCCGTCACTCGCATGAGCGAGCGGGCCACGGCTGCAGCCACGATTGTAATCCCGGACATTCACGGTTGAAACGACGCCGGATTGTCGCGGTCTGCGGCCCCCGCGAACGACCTGCCTGCCGGCACAGGGCCGGCACGGTGCTGCATCACTCCGTCTGGGTCTGGCCTTTGGCAGCGTCCTGCTGATCGCGGCGTTCATAGGCAGTGACAATGCGCTGCACCAGCGGGTGGCGCACCACGTCGCGTGCTTCGAAAAAGGTGAAGCTGGCGCCGTCCACATCGCGCAGCACTTCCACTGCATCGCGCAGGCCGGATTTGACGTGTTTGGGCAGGTCGACCTGGGTCAGGTCGCCGGTGATCACTGCGGTGGAGCCGAAGCCCAGGCGGGTCAGGAACATCTTCATCTGCTCGATGGTGGTGTTCTGCGCTTCGTCGAGAATCACGTAGGCATCGTTGAGCGTGCGGCCGCGCATATAGGCCAGCGGCGCGATCTCGATGACGTTGCGCTCCAGCAGCTTGACCACTTTTTCCACGCCCAGCATTTCATACAGCGCGTCGTATAGCGGGCGCAGATACGGGTCTACCTTCTGGCTCAGATCGCCGGGCAGAAAGCCCAGTTTTTCGCCGGCTTCCACTGCCGGGCGCACCAGGATCAAGCGCTGCACGCGCGATTCGTTCAAGGCTTCCACGGCGCAGGCGACCGCCAGGAAGGTCTTACCGGTACCGGCCGGGCCGATGCCGAAGTTGATGTCGTGGGTGGCGATCGCATGCAGATACTTGGCCTGATTGGCGCCGCGTCCACGCACGGTGCCGCGCTTGACCTTGATCGCCACGTCCTGGGCTTCGTTGGAACGCTCGACCACGTGTTCGACGTTGGCATCGTTCAGGCGCAAATGGATCGCGTGGTTGTCGAAAAGGGTGGAGGCGGCCTCGTCGTACAACGCGATCAGCAGCGTCTGCGCGGCGGTGATGGCCGGCTCCGGGCCGGTGACACGGAAGATGTTGCCGCGGTTGGCAATCTCCACGCCGAGCTTGAGTTCGATCTGGCGCAAGTGCGCGTCGAACGGGCCGGCCAGATTGGCCAGGCGCTCGGTGTCGTCGGGTTCCAGGGTGAAGTCGCGGTGTGCAGGTGAATTCATGGTCGGCTCGGACAGCGCATGCATGCGGCGTCGGTAGGGCGGGACGAAAAGGGTAGCGCGCAGCGTGTGATCCCACCAACACGCCCGGCGGCACGGCGGCGTGACCATGCGCGTGCCCGCCTGCGCGTTCGAGTTCTCCACAAGCGCTGTGGAGTCACGCATCCACAACCTGTGGATAGAATTGGTGACGCTTACTGGCGTAAGGCCCGGCAGGGTGGTGGTGAAAAAATCGCCAGTGCGCACGCGCTTGTCCACAACCGATGTGGATCGAATTCGCTAAAGCCTGTGGGTAAGTGTGGCTAGGCCTTGCGTAGCAAGGCGTTGTGGATGGGTGGCGAATTTTTCGCCACCAGTACGCGCAGCGAGCGATGCGACGGATCATGTCGATGCTTGTCGTTGTCTGCGACTGCAAAGAGACAGCTCAGGTGAGCCGCATGAGCGTGGCTGGCGCAGGTTGTATGGATCGCCGGCAGCGCGTGCTGCACACAATGCCTTCAACATGGCGCCGAGCAATCCGGCGCCTGCGCTGTATCAGCGTGCGCTTTCATCCAGATGGATGCGACCACGCAGCGAATTGCTCATCGCCTCGGTGATCAGCACATCGACGAATTGCCCGATCAGGCGCGCATTGCCGGGGAAATTCACCGGGCGCATGTTCTCGCTCTTGCCGGTCAATTCGTTGGGATCGCGCCGCGAGGGGCCTTCCACCAGCACGCGCTGCACGCTGCCCACCATGGATTGCGAAATATTGGTGGCATGCGCATTGATCTGCGCCTGCAAGCGTGCCAGGCGCGCCTGTTTGACGGCGTCGGGCGTGTCGTCCTGCAGATCCGAGGCAGGCGTTCCAGGACGACGCGAATAGATGAAGGAAAAGCTCTGGTCGAAGCCGACGTCCTCGATCAACTTCATGGTCTTTTCGAAGTCCGCTTCGGTTTCGCCGGGAAAGCCGACGATGAAATCCGAGCTGATCGAAATATCCGGGCGCATCGCGCGCAACTTGCGGATCTTGGATTTGAATTCCAGCGCGGTGTAGCCGCGCTTCATCGCCGACAGAATCCGGTCGCTGCCGGCCTGCACCGGCAAGTGCAGATAGTTGGCCAGCTGCGGCACGTCGCGATACGCATCCACCAGCGAATCGGAAAATTCCAAGGGATGCGAGGTGGTGAAACGGATGCGACCGATGCCGTCGATCTGCGCGATGGTGCGAATCAGCAAGCCCAGATCCGCGTACTGCGCAGCGTCTCCCGCATCGGCGCCATACGCACCGCGATACGCGTTGACGTTCTGGCCGAGCAGATTGATCTCGCGCACGCCTTGCGCGGCCAGTTGCGCCACTTCCACCAGCACGTCTTCAAACGGCCGGCTGACTTCTTCGCCGCGGGTATAGGGCACCACGCAGAACGAGCAGTATTTGGAGCAGCCTTCCATGATCGACACGAAGGCTGAAGGGCCATCGGCACGCGGCTCGGGAAGGCGATCGAACTTCTCGATTTCCGGGAAGCTGATGTCCACCTGCGACTTGCCCGATTCGCGCCGCGCGCGGATCAGCTCGGGCAGGCGGTGCAGCGTCTGCGGGCCGAACACCAGATCCACATACGGCGCGCGCTTGACGATGGCTTCGCCTTCCTGCGAGGCCACGCAGCCGCCAACACCGATGATCACCGGGGTGCCGCCGGCCTTGTGCCTGCTCTCCTTGAGCAGGCGCCAGCGGCCCAGCTGGCTGAACACCTTTTCCTGCGCCTTCTCGCGGATGGAGCACGTATTGACCAGCACCACGTCGGCGTCTTCGGGATTGTCGGTCAGCTCCAGGCCTTCGGAGGCGGCGAGTACGTCGGCCATCTTGGCCGAGTCGTACTCGTTCATCTGGCACCCGTGGGTCTTGATGTACAGCTTGCCGCGCACCACGGCGGGCGCTGCCGGGCGGGCCACGGGCAGCGGCAACAGGGCGGGTGCGTCCACGGCGGTGGCCGCAGAAAGATCGGAAACGGATGTCCCGGGCATGGCGCTTATTCCAGGCGGGTAGAAGATAGCCGCGTAGTTTACCCGCTTGCGCCGGCTGCGTCCGGATGCTCAGGGCCTGGCGTTGATCGCCTCGGCGCGGCCGAATGCCGGCCGGTCGGCCATGCGCGCGATGTAAGCGCGGGTGGGTGCGGGCGGGTCGACCAGGCCGAAATCGACCATCCAGCCAAGTGCGCCGCCCCACAGCACATCGGCCGCGCTGCAACGATCGCCCAGGAGATAGTCGCCCTTGGCCAGCTGCGCATCGACCACCTGCAGCACCGTGTCGCAGTCGGCGTACGGCGAGATCGCGCGCGGCGGGGCGTCGCGTTTCATCGCGCGGTCGATGATCGCCGGCTCGAACGCCGAACCGTAGAAGGCCAGCCAGCGCAGATAGGCGCCGCGATCGGCATCGCCCGGCGCCGGCGACAGGCCGGCTTCCGGATACAGCTCGGCCAGGTACTGATAGATCGCGCCCTGTTCGGTGACCACGCTGTCGCCGTGCCGGATCGCCGGAATCTTGCCCATCGGGTTGATCGCCAGGTACTCGGGTGCGAGCTGCTCGCCTTTTTCCAGATCGACAATGTGCAGGCTGTAGCTGGCGCCGAGCTCTTCCAGCAGCACCAGCACGCCGCGCGAACGCGAGCGGGGATTATGGAACAGGGTGATATGGCGGTCGTCGGGCATCGCGGATTCCTTGTTTGAGAGATGGAGCGTCCAAGCCGCAGGCATTGATGCAGCAAGCGGCAGTGACGCAATCCTACGCAGCTATTGCGGACACTTTCTGTCCGCAATACGGTGGCGCCATGGCTTCTACCGCTGCCCGTCTGTTGCGTCTGCTTTCCTTGCTGCAAGGCGGTCGGAGTTGGTCCGGCGTTGCCCTGGCCGAGCGCTTGGAGATCCATCCGCGCAGCGTGCGGCGTGATATCGAACGCCTGCGCGAGCTCGGCTACCCGGTGCATGCCGCGCCTGGAGCCGGCGGCGGCTACCAGTTGGGGCAGGGCGCCGCCGCCTTGCCACTGTTGTTCGAAGAAGACGAAGCGCTGACGGTGGCGATCGCCTTGCGCGCGGCTGCCCCGACGATCCGCGACATGGATGCGGCAGCGGCACGGGTGCTAGCCAAGCTCGATCCGCTGCTGCCGCGACGCAGTGGCCAGCGCGCCAGCGCCGCGCATGCGGCCATGGCCAGTCTGCCGATCATGGACGCCAGCGCGTTGGTGGACGCGGCACTGCTGGCGCAACTGGCCAGTGCCTGCCGCGACCGCATCACCTTGCGGCTGGACTATCGCCGCCACTCTGGCGCGCCGATCACCCGCTGCGTCGAGCCGGCGTTGCTGGTGAATTACGGGCGGCGCTGGTACTTGCTGGTCTGGGACTGCGAGCGCCAGGACTGGCGCACCCTGCGTGCCGACCGTATCGATCAGGCCGTCGCGACCGGCGCGCAGTTCGCCGCCCGCGCGCTGCCGGAAGAACCGCTGCAGTTGTTGCGCAAGGCGATCGGCGAGTCGCCATTCCCATGCCGGGCGCGGGTACGCCTGCAAGGCACGCTGGACGCACTCGCCGCCTGCATTCCGCCCTGGCTGGGTGCGCTGGAAGCCGACGGGCCAGAACATTGCTGGCTTGGTTTGGGCGCCCCGAGCATGCCGGCCCTGGCGGCCAATCTGCTGCTGCTCGAACTGCCGTTCGAGGCGATCTCTCCTGCCGATGTGCGTGAACCGCTGACCCAGGCCCTGAACGCGTTGCGCGCGCAACTAGACCAGCCACCCCGGTAACGCCGGCCGACACTTGGCAAGCCCAGGGCAAGCTGGGACACTCCGCCACATGAAGGGGATGTCAAGAGTGCTGGGGCTGTTACTTGTCACGTTGTCGGCGGCGCCGGCCAGCGCCGGCACCTTGTACAAGTGCGTCAGCGGCGACGGCATCACCAGTTATTTGAGCAAGCGCCAGAGCGGCGCCGCCTGCAGCGTCATCAGCAGTTACACCCCGGATCGATCTACCCGCCGCACACCGCCGTCTTCGGTGCACGCGACGCCGGGCTCGATTGCCGCCCCTGCGCGCAGCATCGCCAATATCGACAGCGGCGCGCCGGCCACGATCATCAGCCAGCCGGTCAGCCAACCGCCGCGTCGTACTGCCGAGGTCGCTTCAGCGGTGGTGCCGCGCGCGCTGCCGGCGTCGGAGACGTCCATCGTGCAGACGCCTGCCGCCGCAACGGCGGTCAATCCGCGTCGGGTGGTCAGCGGGCAGGTCTATTCCTATATGAAGGATGGCGTGCGCCACTACACCAGCGCACGCCCGCGTCAGGTCGCCAGCATCGAAGGCCTGCGCACCATCCACTACAGCTTCATCGAGACCTGCTACGCCTGCGGCGCCAAGCCTGGCGTCAACTTCGGTGCGATCCGGCTCAACACCAATGCCTACCAGGAGGAAATCACCGCGGCGGCACGTGAGTTCGGGGTCGAAGAAGCGATCGTGCGCGCGATCATCCACGCCGAGTCGGCCTACAACCCGCTGGCGCTCAGCCGTGCCGGCGCGCAAGGGTTGATGCAGCTGATGCCCGGAACCGCGCGCCGCTTCGGCGTCAGCGATGCCTATGATGCATCGCAAAATATTCGCGGCGGCGTGCAGTATCTGTCCTGGTTGTTGAAACGCTTCAACGGCGATCTCACGCTTGCCGCTGCCGGCTACAACGCGGGCGAGGGCGCGGTGGATCGATACGGCGGCGTGCCGCCTTACAGCGAGACCCAGCGCTATGTGCAACGCGTCGGCCTGCTGGCCGGTCGCTATCGCGGGCAGAGCACGGCAGCCAACTGAGCTGCGTGCGTTATCGACACGCATCTGCATGCAGCGTTTGCACAGCGCAGCTCCGACTGCGTACATTGCATTGTCTGTGCATTAAGCGTTCCGCTACACTGCGGTCGATTCATCGCGGCTGGACCCCCCGCCAGCCGTTGGCAGCCTCACGCTACCTAATCAAGATCGGAGAGCCGGATGGCCAACGATGGGGTTAACGCACCTGCTGATCTCGGGCGTCGTCGGTTTTTGACCGCGACAACCTCCGTGGTCGGTGCGGTCGGAGCAGGATTTGTTGCAGTTCCGTTCGTGAAGTCGTGGAATCCCAGTGCACGCGCCAAGTTGGCCGGCGCACCGGTGACTGCCGACATCAGCGCCTTGCAGGAAGGGCAACGGCTGGTTCTGGAGTGGCGCGGTCAGCCGATCTGGATCGTCAAGCGCTCCAAGGCGATGCTCGACGCACTGCCCTCGCTGGACGACCGGCTCAAGGACCCCAAGTCCGAGAACAAGGACCAGCAGCCGGACTACGTGCTGAAGAATCCCGAGTACCGCTCGATCAAGTCCGATATCTCGGTATTGGTGGGCCTGTGCACGCATCTGGGGTGTTCGCCCGAGATGGTCGCCGAGATCCGGCCAGAGCCCTACGACCCGCAATGGAAGGGCGGCTACTTCTGCCCCTGCCATAAATCGCGCTTCGACATGTCCGGCCGCGTCTTCGACGGCGTGCCGGCACCGATCAACCTGCTGGTGCCCCCACACCACTACGTGGACGACAACACGCTGGTCATCGGCGTCGATCCGGATGGCGCCGGTACGTCGGCCAAAAGCACGGGGGCTGCCTGATGAGCAATATTCTTGTCCGTGCCGCGAACGGCGTGTTCGAGTGGGTCAACGAGCGCGCGCCCGGCCTGATGCCGGTCTATCGCAAGCATGTCAGCGAGTACTACGCGCCGAAGAACTTCAACATCTGGTACTACTTCGGCTCGCTGGCGATGGTGGTGCTGGTCAACCAGATCGTCACCGGCATCTTCCTGACGATGCACTACAAGACCAGCGCTGCCGATGCGTTCGCTTCGATCGAATACATCATGCGCGACGTGGAGTGGGGCTGGCTGATCCGCTATATGCACAGCACAGGTGCCTCGCTGTTCTTCATCGTGGTGTATCTGCACATGTTCCGCGGGCTGATGTACGGCAGTTACCAGAAGCCACGCGAGCTGGTGTGGATCCTCGGCATGCTGATCTATCTGGTGCTGATGGCCGAAGCCTTCATGGGCTACGTGCTGCCCTGGGGGCAGATGTCGTTCTGGGGCGCGAAGGTGATCATTTCCTTGTTCGGCGCCATTCCGGTGATCGGCAATGGCTTGACCGAATGGATCATGGGCGACTATCTGCCCGGCGATGCCACGCTCAACCGCTTCTTTGCGTTGCATGTGATCGCCTTGCCGTTGGTGCTGTTGTTGCTGATCGTGCTGCACCTGGGCGCGCTGCATGAAGTGGGTTCCAACAATCCCGATGGCGTCGACATCAAGAAAGGTCCCAAGGGCAATCGCTGGGATGCGCACAAGCCGGCGGATGGTATTCCGTTCCACCCGTATTACACGGTCAAGGATCTGGTCGGTGTCGGTTTCCTGCTGCTGATCGCGGCCTTCATCATTTTCTTCGCGCCGGCCTTCGGCGGTCTGTTCCTGGAGCACGACAACTTCACCGAGGCCAACCGGCTGGTGACGCCGGAACACATCAAGCCGGTGTGGTACTACACGCCGTATTACGCGATGTTGCGGGTGGTGCCCAACAAGCTCGGTGGCGTGGTGGTGATGTTCTCGGCGATCGCGATCCTGTTTCTGGTGCCGTGGCTGGATCGCGCCAAGGTGCGTTCGATCCGCTACCGCGGCTGGATCTCCAAGGTTGCGCTCGGCGTGCTGGTGGTGTGCTTCGTGTGGCTGGGCGTGATCGGTTCCGGGCCGGGTACCGACGCACACGAAACCTATGTCGGGCGCGTGCTGACCTTCCTGTATTTCGCTTTCTTCATCACCATGCCGGTGTGGACGCGGATAGATAAGACCAAACCGGTGCCGGAGCGGGTGACCACGCATGACTAAGCACATTGTGAAGTCATGGAAGTCACGCGTGGTCGCGCTGCTATGCGGCTTGATGGTTGCAGGCGGTGCGATGGCGGCCGAAGGCGGCGCAGTACAGCAGGCCGGAAACGATCTGAGCGATCGTGCCTCGCTGCAACGTGGGGCGCAGTTGTTCATGAACTATTGTTCGGGCTGCCATTCGCTGAAATACCTGCGCTATTCGCGCATGGCCAGCGATCTGGGCTTGAGCGAAGCGGAGGTCATGGCCAATCTCAACTTCACCGGCGCCAAGATCGGCGAGCACATCGAAGGCACCATGCCGCACGATGCAGCGACCAAATGGTTCGGCAAGGCGCCGCCGGATCTGACCCTGATCGCCCGCGTGCGCGGCACCGACTGGGTCTATACCTACCTCAAGTCGTTCTATCTGGATCAGACACGTCCATTGGGCTGGAACAACCAGTTGTTCCCGAACGCGTCCATGCCCAATCCGCTGTGGGAACTGCAAGGCCTGCAGCAGGCGCAGTACGGGCCGCCGGACAAGGCCACCGGCGACAAGCCGGTGCAGGCGCTCAAGCTCGGTCAACCTGGACGACAGACGCCAGTCGAGTTCGATCAGACCGTGCGCGATATCTCCAACTTCCTGGAATACGCGGGCGAGCCGGCGGCGCTGAAGCGGCAAAGCATGGGCGTGTGGGTGATCCTGTTCCTGGCCCTGCTGACCTTCATCGCCTATCTGCTCAAGAAGGAATATTGGAAGGACGTGCATTGATTAGGCTGTAAATCCGGCGGCGGCCGCGCACTGCCGCAGCTGCCCGAAAGCAGGTAACACAACCTGGTAATCGCCAAGCGTATGTGGACGCTGTGGAGGAACCGGAGTGTACGAGTGGTACATGCGATTCCGAGCACGGGCCGCGCCTGTTGGATGTCGCGCAGTCATTTTTGTTAGCCGCTCTTGGCACTATCTCGATACTCCCAGGTCGTGTTGGTCGGTTGGTCGGAGGGCGCGATGTCCTCACCGCTCGCGGGACACGCCGCAAGTACGTCCATGTAGGCTCGGTGGCGGCATCCATGCCGCCACACGGTCCCGCAATCGGCGAGGACACCGCACCAGACAGTTTGCTGACTGTTTTATTGAAAAAGCTATGCACACCGATCAACTCGACTGGTCCTTGCCCGCCCACCGTCGCGGGACCTTACGCGGCATGGATGCCGCGTAAGAGCCTACATGGATGTACTTGCGGCGTGTCCCGCGATGGTGGGCTGGCAAGGGCCCTGCAGCAAACCCGCAGATCAGCCGCAAACCAACGTGCCGATGACGCTACAAGGGCGTACTTGGGGCGTTTCCCGCGATGGTGGGTGGGCGAGGGCCCTGCAGCAAATCCGCAGATCAGCCGCGAACCAACATGCCGATGACGCCACAAAGGGCGTACTTGCGGCGTGTCCCGCGATGGTGGGCGGGCAAGGGCCCTGCAGCAAATCCGCAGATCACCCGCGTACCCACTTGCCAAAGACGCGTAATCGCCCGGCGCGCCGGACATTCGACACGCCAACATGGCTTGTTCGTGTTTTGAGGCCTTATCACCCTTGGCTTTTGCGTGACGTGATTGCACACTCGAAGGACCGTGGTGACGGTCGGCGTTGGGCCGGCTGCGCCGATGCGGCCGGCGGATTCCGGTCGTCGGAGAGCCTTGAATGGCGACGAGTGTGCGTATGCGAAATACCTTGACTTTGTTTTCGTCCAACGACGACGTGTTGTGCCACCGGGTCCGCTTGGTCCTGGCGGCGAAAGGGGTGACCTACGACCTGGTGCCGGTCGACCCACAAAATCCTCCCGAAGATCTGATCGATCTCAATCCCTATCACTCGGTTCCCACCCTGGTCGAACGCGACCTGGTGCTGTACGCCGCATCGGTGGTCAGCGAGTACCTGGACGAGCGCTATCCGCATCCGCCGCTGATGCCGGTCGACCCGCTGTCGCGCGCGCGCCTGCGTCTGGCGATGCTGCGGATCGAGCACGACTGGGTGCCGCAGGTGCAGGCCATCCAGCTCGGCAACAAGACCCAGGCCGAAGCCGGCCGCAAGCGCCTGAAGGAACTGCTCACCGCATCGGTGCCGTTGTTCAAGGCCAGCAAATTCTTCCTCAATCCGGAAATGAGTCTGGCCGATTGCGCCATGGCGCCGATCATCTGGCGACTGGACGCATTGGAGATCGGGCTGCCCAAGGACGGCAAGGCGATCGAGGACTACGGCAACCGGATCTTCCGCAATCCCGGCTTTATCCGCAGCCTGACCGATCAGGAACGCAAACTGCGCGACATGCCGGGCTGATGCGAGGGCTGTATGCCAACAGACCGACGTCCGATCGCAGCGCCGCCGCTGCGGGTCGTGTGCGGGTAAAATGACGCCATGAGCGAAGATTTCCCCCGCATGACCAGCCATCGCCCGTACCTGTTGCGGGCCTTGGTCGAATGGATCAACGACAATGGCATGACGCCGCACGTTCTGGTGGACGCAGGATTGCCTGGCGTGCAGGTGCCTGCCAGTGCCGTCAAGGATGGTCGCGTCGTATTGAACATCGCCGAACGCGCCGTGGTCGGGCTGCAGGTCGACAACGAAAGCGTGCGCTTTACTGCACGCTTTGGCGGCGTCAGCTATCCGGTGATGGTGCCGATGGCCGCCGTGCTGGCGGTGTACGCACGCGAGACCGGGCAGGGCATGGCCTTGCCGGACGACATCCCGGGCACCAGCACCGAGCCACCGGATCCCGGTGCACCGCCGCCACCGAGCCCGCCTACGCCGGACGAGCCGCCAAGCGCCGGCAAGCGCCCGCATTTGCGTGTGGTCAAGTAAGTGGACGGCCGGACGCGCATTGCGTGTCCGGCGTTCGATGTGTGGCAGGCGCTCGGTTACTGATGCGCACTGTGCGCATGAGGCAGCGATGAACAGACGTGCTGCTGGACAGGCGTGCTGCAATCGACGCATCGGTGCTGTCGATGCGTGATCAGCGCAGCGCAGACTTCGGTGGCGCATGCTCAAGCGCAAACGATGCAGTCGGATGCGCGCAACCCAGTCAAACCACACTCAATTCAAGCGCTGATGGTCCGGGCTCAGCGGCGTCACCGTGGCCACTTGCGGGCCGGTGAAGGCGATCAGCTGATCGCCGCGCAGCACCAGACGGCCACTGTGGCGGTCGACGCCGTCGTGCGAATACTCGAAACGAAACGTCCGCTCGAAGCCCAGCCAACCATTGGGTTTGCGGCAAATACGGATATTGGTGGAATGCACGCTCTGGTCCAGCCACTGCACATCGGCGGCGCGGCAGGCGTTGCGGCCGAGGATATCGGCGCGTTCGGCAGCGGCACGCGACGAGTTCCAGAACGCGTACAGCGCGGCGCCGGCAATCATGAAGAGAATAAGGCTGGGCATGGGCGCCAATGTGCCACGGCATGTGCCTGATCGACAATCGTCGTGCCGGGCCGCAGCGTTGCGTTGGCCGGTAGCAGGACATCCGGCATCGCCCAGTCTCCGACGATCACGCAGCTAGCGTCCTCGTTGCACCGGCAATGGCAGCGTCCTCGCTGTCCCAGCATTGGCTGAGCACACGTCGCGAACGTGCATCGGCTTTACGCGAGCGGCGCGCATAGGCCTATATGTACCCGCGTATGTACCCGCGATACGTCGATTGCGAGCGCTGAACACGCTCGTCTGAACGCTAGGCAGCAGCATCGATCACCGCACTAAACGATTTACCGCCTTCGCGGTGGCCGGCTTGCGTCGGCGACCGCGCACCCCCATCCAGTGCACTCCCCCCCGAGTTGAATCCGCGCACCGCTCGCCCTAACGTGGCGCGACGGTCGCGGTATCGCCTATGCATCCTGTCCTGCAGCAGTTCCATCCTGTCGTGGCCGCATGGTTCGCGCAGACCTTTGCTGCGCCCACGCCGGCGCAGATTGCCGCGTGGCCGGCGATCCAGGCCGGGCGGCACACGCTGGTGGCTGCGCCGACCGGTTCGGGCAAGACGCTGACCGCGTTCTTCGCCGCCATCGACGCGCTGATCCGCGATGGTCTGGCCAACGGCGGCGCATTGCCGGACGAAACCCGCGTGGTCTACGTGTCGCCGCTGAAGGCGCTATCCAACGACATCCATCTCAATCTGGACGCGCCGCTGCAAGGCATCCGCGCAGCCTTGCGCGCAGACGGTTTGCCGGATGTGGCAGTGCGCACGGCGGTACGTACCGGCGACACACCGCAGCGTGAGCGGGCCAAACTGCGGCGCGTGCCGCCGCATATTCTGGTAACCACGCCGGAGTCCTTGTATGTGCTGCTGGGCTCGGCCTCCGGGCGTAACGCGCTGCGCCACGTGCGCACCGTCATCGTCGATGAAATCCATGCGGTGGCGGCGGACAAACGCGGTAGCCATCTGAGCCTGACGCTGGAGCGTCTGCAACGATTGGCCGAGCGCCCGATCACCCGCATCGGGCTGTCTGCCACGCAAAAGCCGATTGAAACTGTCGCGCAATTTCTGGTCGGTGTCGGCGACGCCGGGCAACCTCCACCGCAGTGCGACATCGTGGATATCGGCTACACCCGCACGCGCGATCTCTCACTGGCCTTGCCGCCGACGCCGCTGAGCGTGGTGATGTCCAACGACCAGTGGCTGCAGGTATACGCCGAGGTAGCCGCGCTGGCGCAGCAACACCGCACCACGCTGGTGTTCGTCAATACCCGGCGTATGGCCGAGCGGGCCGCGCGGCATCTGGGTGATCTGCTCGGCAAACAGCGCGTGGCCGCACATCACGGCAGCCTGTCGCGCGAGACGCGCCTGCTGGCCGAGCAGCGCCTCAAGGCTGGCGAATTGACCGTATTGGTGGCCACCGCATCGCTGGAACTCGGGCTGGATATCGGCGATGTCGATCTGGTCTGCCAGCTCGGCTCGCCGCGTTCGATCGCCACGTTCCTGCAACGTGCCGGACGCGCCGGGCATGCGGTCGGTGGCACGCCGAAGGCGCGGCTGTTTCCGCAGACCCGCGACGAGTTGGTCGAATGCGCCGCGCTGCTCGATAGCGTGCGCCGCGGCGAGCTGGACGCGCTACGGATTCCGCTCGCGCCGATCGATGTGCTTGCACAACAAATCGTGGCCGAGGCCGCCTGCGAGGACTGGGACGAAGACGCGCTGTTCGCGCTGGTGCGCCGCGCGTGGCCATTCGCTCAGCTGAGCCGGGAGACGTTCGATCGCGTGGTGGGCATGCTGTGCGATGGCTTCAGTACCCGGCTGGGGCCGCGTGCGGGTTATCTGCATCGTGATGCGGTGCACCGCCGCCTGCATGCACGCCGTGGTGCGCGCATGACCGCGCTGACCTCCGGCGGCACCATTCCTGAAACCGGCGATTACAGCGTGGTGCTGGAGCCGCAGGCGGAAAAGATCGGTACGGTGAACGAGGATTTCGCGGTCGAAAGCCTGACCGGCGATGTGTTTCAGCTCGGCAATGCCAGCTACCGCATCCTGCGTGTGGATGCGGGCCGCGTGCGGGTGGAAGATGCCAAGGGCGCGCCGCCGAACATTCCGTTCTGGCTGGGCGAGGCGCCGGGCCGCAGCGATGAATTGTCGGCGGCGGTGTCGCGGTTGCGTGGCGAAGTTGCGGTGCGGCTGGACAGCGCGCCGTTAGAAGGCATGCTAATCGACAGCACGCCACGCGCCTCCGCGCCACATCAAGCCGCCTGTGATTGGCTCTGCAGCGAGTTGGGCCTGGCCGCCGAAGCCGCGCGCCAACTGGTGGACTATCTCGCGCACGCCTGCGCGGCGCTGGGCACCATGCCGACCCAGCAATGTCTGGTGATGGAGCGCTTCTTCGATGCAAGCGGCGGCACCCAGCTGGTGATCCACTCGCCGTATGGCAGCCGCATCAATCGCGCTTGGGGGCTGGCGTTGCGCAAGCGCTTCTGCCGCACCTTCAATTTCGAATTGCAGGCGGCGGCAACTGAAGATGCGATCGTGCTGTCGCTGTCCACCAGTCATAGTTTTGCACTGGAGGAGGTGGCCCGTTATCTGCACTCGTCATCGGCCGAGCATGTGCTGATCCAGGCGGTGCTGGATGCGCCGCTGTTCGGCGTGCGCTGGCGCTGGAATGCGACCAATGCGATGGCGTTGCCGCGCTTCACTGGCGGCAACAAGGTGGCGCCGCAGTTGCAGCGGATGAAGTCCGAAGATCTGCTGGCGAGCGTGTTCCCCGATCAGGTGGCCTGCGCGGAGAATTTGGCCGGCGAACGCCAGGTGCCGGACCATCCCTTGGTGACGCAGACGCTGCAGGATTGCCTGCATCAGGCCATGGACAGCGAAGGCTGGTTGCAGGTGCTGCGTGGGCTGGAATCCGGTGCAATCACGGTGGTGGCGCGCGATCTGGCCGCGCCATCGCCGCTGGCGGCGGAAGCCTTGAACGCGCGTCCGTACGCGTTTCTGGACGACGCGCCACTGGAAGAGCGCCGCACCCAGGCGGTGCAAAACCGCCGCTACACGCCGCAGACCAGCGACGATCTGGGCCGGCTCGATCCCGATGCCATCGCCTCGGTGCGCGAGGAAGCCTGGCCGCAGCCACGCGATGCCGAAGAAATGCACGAAGCGCTGGTTGGGCTTGGCGTATTGCCCGTGGACGAAGCCGCCGATGCGCAATGGCAGGCCTGGTTGGCTGCGCTGGCTGCCGATGGGCGCGCCAGCTGTATCGCGTTGAACGGTGCGCCCGCGCTATGGATCAGCGCCGAGCGCATCGACTGGTTCACGCCGCTGTATCCAGATGCGTCCCCACAACCGCCGTTGCAGGCACCGGTCGATTGCCGTGTCGCCGAGTGGGAACGCGACTGGGCTGTGCGCGAACTGCTGCGCGGGCGCCTGTCTGCGATCGGCCCGGCGCAGGTGCCGGCATTGGCGGGTGCACTGCATTTGCCGCAGGCCGAGATCGTGCTCGCGCTGGCGGCATTGCAGCGCGAGGGCTATGTCATGGCCGGCCAGTTCAGTGCGCAGGCGCAGTCGGAAGAATGGTGCGAACGCCATCTGTTGGCGCGCATCCATCGCTACACCCTGGGGCGCTTGCGCCGCGAGATCGAACCGGTGTCGCAACGCGATTATGCGCGCTTTCTGTTCGAGTGGCAGCACCTCGACAGCGCCAGTCGTGTGGCCGGGCCGGATGCATTGGCCGGTGTTGTCGGGCAGCTGGAAGGCTTCGAAGCGCCCGCGCTGCTGTGGGAGAGCGAGCTGCTACCTGCGCGGGTACGCGACTATCAACCGGCGTGGCTGGACGAGTTGTGCACGGCCGGGCGCACCGTGTGGGCACGGCTGCGTCCCGGCGGTGGCCGCAGCGGCGCCGCGTTGCGCGCAACACCCATTGTGTTGCTGCCGCGTCGCGAAGCGCAGCGCTGGAGCAGCCTGGCACGCGGTGTCGATGACGCACCCCTGGGCTCGCGCGCGCAGCGCGTGGCCAAGGTGTTGCAGCAGCAAGGTGCGTTGTTCTTCGATGAGATCGCCGATGCCGCCCGCTTGATGAGCACCGAGCTGGAAGATGCGTTGAGCGAGCTGGTGATGCGTGGCCGCGCGCATTGCGACAGTTATGCCGGGCTGCGTGCGCTGCTGGTGCCTGCATCGAAGCGACCGAGCGCGTTGTCGCGCCACCGTCGCCGCGCCAGTGCGCTGGGTATTCGCGATGCCGGTCGCTGGGCGCCGGTGCGCACGTTGCCGGAATTGCCGTTGGCCGAAGCCGGCGAGCGGCATCAGGAGACCCTCGAACACGTCGCGCGCACGCTGCTGCGTCGTTATGGCGTGGTGTGTTGGCGGCTGCTCGAACGTGAGGCCGCATGGTTGCCGCCGTGGCGCGAATTGCTGCGCATGTATCAACGGCTGGAAGCGCGCGGCGAGATCCGGGGTGGTCGCTTTATCGCGGGCCTGTCTGGCGAACAATTCGCGTTGCCGGACGCGATTGCCGCGTTGCGCCGGGTGCGTGCACAGCCGCTGCAAGGGCAGTGGGTGTGCGTGAGTGCAAGCGACCCCAGCAATCTGCTCGGCAGTCTTCTGCCGGGCGAGCGCATCGCGCGCGTGCCGGGCAATCGCATCGCTTATCTCGATGGCCTGCCGGTGGCGGTGTGGGCGGCAGATCGCTTCCAGCCGCTGCAGGAACTCACCGCTGAGCAAGCCGAACAGGCACTGCGCTTGCTGCAACGTGGCCCGGGCGCTGCCGAGCAGACGCCGATGGAGCAATGGCTGGCTCAGTCGCCTGGCAGCACCGCGCGCGCGCCGGTCACGCGCGGAAGCGGGCGCGACAGATAGCGGCTATCGGGGACCACCCAGCGCCACGGCGCATCCATCGCCTTGCGGATGCCGATGCGCGGCGTCGTCAGCGGAATCGGTGGCGGCAGGCCATCGTCTTCGATCCATAGCCGCGCGCTTGCGCTGGTCAGATCCAGCCCGTTATCGGCAGCCGTCACGCCGAATGCCTGGGCCAGGCGACCGGGGCCGGTGGTCAAGGTCTTGAGCGGAGCAGCGTTACGTACAGCCCGCATGGAGGCGATCCCGGCCAGCGGCTCGAGCGCGCGAATCAGCACCGCATGACCAGGCGCGCCGCCGCACACCGCGTTGATCGCCCAATGCATGCCGTAGATGAAATACACATACAGATGCCCGGGCGCACCGAACATCACCTGCGTGCGTGGAGTCATGCCGCGGAACGAATGCGCTGCCGGATCTTCGCTGCCGCAATACGCCTCGACCTCGGTAATGCGCCCGCGTCGTCCGTCCGCACTGACCAACACCTTGTTGAGCAATTGCGGTGCAACGCTGCGTGCGTCGTGATCGTAAAACGTGCGCGGGAGTGGCCGAGGCGACATGCATGCAGCCTAGCGGCGCGGCCGTGATGTCGCTGCGGAAATGTCCCCGCAGGACTGTCCCGGACAACGCGCGAATCGCGGGTAGGATTTTTCCGAATGCGGGCTGCTGCGAGCGCATGACCGGTCACAAAAGCGCACATCCAACTGCCTGAATAGGCATTGCGGTAATGCCCGCATCTCAAGCGCGTTTTGCTGGCGCCGATAGCCATTAACGAACGGTTTAGAAACGCCGCGTCGTCGTGATCGCTACCTCGCAGCACGCCATCGCTTGTCCTTGCAGCGCTTGTCGCGCGCACCATCCTCAAGAGAACTTTCCAATGTTAGGCAACTTCAGAATCGGAACCAGGCTGATCGTGGCGTTCCTGATCGTCTCGGCGATCGGCGCATGCATCGGCTGGGTGGGCTATTCCAACTCCGGTCGTATCAGTGACCTGTCGAGCTCGCTGTACGAGCGCGAATTGCTGGGCTTGTCGAACGTGAAAGAGGCCAATATCAACCTCATTTATGCAGGCCGCGCACGTGCCAATCTGTTGTTGGCCAGCAGCGCCGAAGAACGCCAGTCGCATGTGCAGAGCATCGACAAGTACACCGCCAGGGTGGTCGATCACATCACCCGTGCGCGTGGCAGTTTCGAAACCGAAGAGGGCAAGACCAAGCTGGCGCAGTTCGATCGCGCCTGGCAAAAGTATCTGGACGAGCGCGGCCGCTTTATCGAAGTCGCCAACCGCGAGGCCTTGCGCGAAACCAATCCGGAATTGGCGGCGCTGTCGCGTGCCGTGCGCGCCAGTTCGGATGAAGTCGATAACCTGATGACCGATCTGAGCAGCCTGCGCGAGCGCAGCGCGGCATCGGCCAATGCGGAAACCGGTGCTATCCATGCACGCGCTTCCAAACTGCTGATCGCCATCATCTGCGGCGGCGTGCTGCTCGGTGCCATTCTCGGTGTGGTGATCAGCCGCAGCGTCACTGGCCCGATCCGCCGTGCAGTGGCGGTTGCCAATGGACTGTCGGAAGGCGATCTGAGCATGCGCATCGACGTTCAGGGCCGCGATGAAACCGCGCAGTTGCTCGAAGCCATGCGCACCATGGTGCAGAAGCTCTCGCAGGTGGTCGGCGAGGTCAATACCAGCGCCGAGACCCTGGCCAGTGCATCGGAAGAAGTCAGTGCCACTGCGCAGAGCCTGTCGCAGGCCGCCAGCGAACAGGCGGCCGGTGTGGAAGAAACCAGCGCATCGCTGGAACAGATGACCGCATCGATCAGCCAGAACACCGAGAACGCGCGCATCACCGATGGCATGGCCACCCAGGCCGCGAAAGAAACCATCGAAGGTGGCGAAGCAGTGGTCGCCACCACCCAGGCGATGAAGCAGATCGCGCAAAAGATCGGCATCATCGACGACATCGCCTATCAGACCAATCTGCTCGCGCTCAACGCGGCGATCGAAGCGGCGCGTGCCGGCGAACATGGCAAGGGCTTTGCCGTGGTCGCCGCCGAGGTGCGCAAGCTGGCCGAACGCAGCCAGGTGGCCGCGCAGGAGATCGGCGAAGTGGCAAGTTCCAGCGTGGAATTGGCCGATCGCGCAGGGCGTTTGCTGGACACCATCGTGCCCAGCATTAAACGCACCTCGGATCTGGTGCAGGAGATTTCCGCCGCCTCCGAAGAGCAATCCTCCGGCGTCAGTCAGATCAACTCGGCGGTGGTGCAGCTCAGTCAGACCACCCAGCAGAATGCCAGCGCGTCCGAAGAACTGGCCGCCACTGCCGAAGAGATGAGCGCGCAGGCCGAACAACTGCAGCAGAGCATGGCGTTCTTCCGCCTGGGCGGGCAGGCGCCTGCGAGCACGCCGCCCAAGCGTGGCAAGGCGGTAGCCGCACGTCCGGCACGCGCCGCAGCTGCACGTGGTTGGCGCAGCACTGCAGCGCCGGCCTACGCCATGTCCGAGGGCCCGGACGAAGGCCAGTTCGCCCGCTTCTGAGAGACCGATCGATGACTGCACAGACCCCCAATGTGATGCCTGGCGACGCCGATGCGGCGGCCCAGTACCTGACCTTTCAACTGGCCGGCGAAACCTTCGCCATCAGCATTCTCGGCATTCGCGAAATCATTCAGTACCGCGCCCCCACGCCGGTGCCGTCGATGCCGGCCTGCGTGCGCGGGGTGATCAATCTGCGCGGTGCGGTGGTGCCGGTGGTGGACCTGCAAGCGCGGCTGGGGCGTGCCGACAGCGCCATCGGCAAACGCAGCTGCATCGTGATCCTGGCTACCGAGCAGGCACAGGGACCGCAGGTGATCGGAGTGTTGGTCGATGCGGTCAACGCGGTGATCGAACTGGCCGATCAGGACATCGAAGCCGCGCCCGCGTTCGGTACGCATATCCGCCGCGATCTGCTACGCGGCATGGGCAAGGTCGGCGAGCGCTTTGTGGTGTTGCTGGAGATGGAGCAGGTGCTGCATGTCGAGGAGATTGCCGGCACTGCCGATGCACTGGCCGCCTGAGCTGCAGCCTCGCCAGACGCCTGAACCAGGCATCTGGCGAGCGCTACCAATCAATCCTGCAGATACCAACCAGCGAAGCGATGCACGCGGTTGCGCCCGCTGCGTACCGCGAACTGCAATGCATGCCGCGCGCGCGCCAGCAAGGCGTTGGTGTCGTGCAAATCGCAGGCAGGTGCATCCACCAGCCCGATGCTGACCGTCAACGGAGCATTCGGCCAGGTGGCCGTTTCGATTGCCGCGCGGATCCGTTCGGCGGTTTCCACAGCGACCTGCGCCGACGTCGACGGCAATGCCACACACAGCTGATCCGAATTCAATCGGGCCACACTTGCGGTGGGCGGCAGCTGCGCTTCGATCATTCTTGCGGCCTTGACCAGTGTTGCATCCGCCGCAGCCGCGCCGGCCTGCAATTTCTGCCGTTTGAAGCCATCCAGATCGATCAGCAGAAAGCCGAGCGATGGCTCAGCCGAAGCACTCGGCGCGTCTGCAAGCGCGTGCACTGCGCGCTCCAGACCGGCGCGATTCCACAAGCCGGTGAGCTCGTCGCGCAGCGCGTCCAGCTCGACCAGCTTGGCTGCGTGGCGCAACTCGATGGTAGTGACCACTTGCCGCGCCAGCGCCTTCAGCGCGTCGCGTTCGGCCACCGACAGGCGCCGCGGCGTGCGGTCCAGCACGCACAGCGTCCCCAGCGCGATACCGTCGGAGGTCAGCAGTGGGGCCCCCGCATAAAAGCGGATCTGCGGTTCGCCGGTGACCAGTGCATTGTCGACAAAACGCGCGTCCAGATGGGCGTCGCCGACTTCCATCACCTGATCGGGTTCGAGAATGGCATGCGCGCAGAACGACAGATCGCGTGGCGTCTCGCGCGGCTGCATGCCGATCCTGGATTTGAACCACTGGCGTTGCGTGTCTATCAGCGAAATCAGCGCCATTGGCGTCCGGCACACTGCCGCAGCGATCGCAGTGAATTCATCGTAGCTGGGTTCGGGCGCGGTATCCAGGATCTGGTAAACGTGCAGTGCGGCCAGGCGATCGTCTTCATTGGCCGGCATGCGCGCGCCGAAGGTCGCATTGATGCCACCGGGCAATAGTGTCGCGTGGATCAGGCTCAACGCGGGCGCGTCGGGATTCTGCATGCAAAGGACCACCGGAACAGGGCGCCGTCAGGCGATGAAAGACAAGGTGCGAGCACGGCGATGGCCGGTACAACCGAGCCATCGCCTGACTGTTGGAACTAGCGCGCCAGCCACTCTAGCGGCGAGCGCGTGCCTAGATCTTGCCACAGGAGCCACTGCGCGGACGCATCGAGCCATTTTAGAGCGGCTAACAAACGTAGCGAGCGGTCGTTAGGTGGCTGCGGGCGGCGCGCAGGAACCGGAGTGTACGAGTGGTACATGCCGATTCGGAGCACCGACCTCGCGCACCTGGCGGCCGCGCAGTAGTTTTGCCAGCCGCTTTAGTCCTGGCTGACTGCGTGCGGACATCGCAGTGGCATCACTCGCCCTGACCGGCGTTGCCGTGCGGACGGCGGTTGTTTTCTTTGTCTATCTGCAAGTCCTTCTGGCCCGGGCGCTGCTTGGCCGCCTCATCGTGCTGACGGTCCTGCTGGCTTTCGGCAGCGCCATGCTGATTCTCTGTGACGTTGTCGGGCTGTTTCTGCTCAGTGCTCATGGCGTGCGTGTCCAGGGTGAATGAAGAAACGGACGTTAGCGCGCGCGGTGTGATCCTGGCGGCATGGTTCCGTTGTCACGGCTGCGCACGCTCAACCCCAGGTCGGCGCCGAGTGAGTAACCCGAATGCCGCCAGCCCGCGACAAACAAAAAATCCCCGGCAACCAGTGGTTGCCGGGGATTTTTTGAAAATCAATGGTGGAGCGGAAGGGGATCGAACCCTCGACCTTCGCGATGCGAACGCGACGCTCTCCCAGCTGAGCTACCGCCCCACGTGCTTTTGATTCTAACCATATGCCGCGCGGTTCGCCAAGGGCTGGCTTGCGGTGTCGGACCGCACCGTCAAAGATGCGATCTGGGGTCAATGATGCGCTGCAATCACTCGCCGATCAGCGGGAACTTGAGGTCCGGGTTCTTGGCCTTCCATTCCTTGTACGACACCGAGCCTTCCCATGCAGCGAACGCCTTGGGGGTGCGGCCGCGACCGGACCAGGTTTCGCCGGTGTGTGGCAGTTCGTACTTCGGCTTGACTTCGCTACGGCCGCTCTTGACCACTTCCTTGCGTGCGGTGCCGGTACCCAGGTAGCCGGCGATATCGTTGCGCTGCTTGGTGTTGAAGTGGCCGGCGAACTGTTCGAGCAGCGAGACGATGGTGGCATGCGCAGACGATGCTTCGCTTGCGCGCTCGGTCTTCTCCTGTTCTTCCAGCTTCTGCAGTTCCTCCAGCAGCTTGGCTTTGGCTTGTGCGATGGAATCCAGTTTCGAAGTGGTATTGCTCACAGAGGTATAGCCTCGGAATAAAAAAGTAGTGGAGACGCCGCCCAGAGGGCGCGCGTCATTATGGCATGCGGCCTGTGGGCGGCCGTTAGCTGCGCGGGTGCCTGCTCAGGGTGTGAAACCCCTGTCGCCAGGCCTGTGCGGTCGCTTTTTGCAGTACCGCCACAGGTGCCGTCCAGGGTCTGCCCGTGCAGCCAACCCGGCCGTCACCATACCGCGAGCGATACCTTACTGCGATCACCGCGCAGTAGCGTCATCCAGCAGCGGCAGCACTTGCGCCTCCAGCACCTCGCGGCGCCATTGGCCCAGCGGGGCAGGCCAGCTGTGTTGTTCGATCAGGCTCTCCAGGTGCCGGCGCGAGGCCAGGATGCCGTCCGGCAGGCCCAGTTCGCGGCTGCGCTGCGCCACCGCGTCCTGCAGGCGCTTGAGTACCGCCTTGTTGCCGTCGGTGGCGGCCTGCGCCAGCGGCGCATGGTCCTCGTCCGGCAGCGGTGTGTTGAGCGCGTCCCACACTGCGGCGGCGAGTTTGCGCGGGGCCTTGGGGAATTTGTCGAACTGGCGCAGCAGTGCATCCAGATCGTCGGGCGGAAAACGTGCCAGCTGGCTGGCCAGTTCGTTGTCCAGGATCCAGCTGCGTGGGCGGTCGCTCTGACGCGCCTGCAGATCGCGCCAGCGCAGCAGCCGCAGCAGCCGACGCTGCGCGGCAGGTTCCAAAAATTGCGCGGTGCGCAGGCTCACATGCGGCCAACGCTCGCCATCGTCGTGCTCCACCGTGGCGAGCAGGCGCTCGGCATCTTCGGCCAGCCAGCCCAGGCGGTCCTGCTCGGTCAGACGGCGGCTGAGTTCGTCATGGATCGCAAACAGATAGCGCACATCGTCGGCGGCGTATTCGAGCTGTGCGGGCGAGAGCGGGCGGCGCATCCAGTCCGAGCGCGTCTCGCCCTTGGTCAGCAAGGTGCCGGTCACTTCCTGCACCAGCTTCTGATAGCCCATGCCACCGCCCACGCCGGCCAGCGCGGCAGCGATCTGGGTATCGAACAACGGCCGCGGCAACACTCCGCAGGCGCATTTGAAGGTGACCAGATCTTCGCTGGCGCTATGCATCACCTTGACGATATCGGTGGCGGTCAACCATTCCCCAAGCGCCGCGTTCATGCCCGGAATCAGCGGGTCGATCAGCAGGATCTCCTCGCCGATGGCCATCTGCACCAGCGCCAGTTGCGGCCAGTAGGTGCGTTCGCGAATGAATTCGGTGTCCAGGCCAATGCGGGACGGACGCGCTGCGTGCAGGCGTTGCGTCAGCTCGGAGGGGTGGGTGATCCAATGGGGCACGTGATTTCCGTCGACAGCGAGGGTTTGCGCAGGACGCGCAGAATAGCCTAACGTCGCGATCGCCTGTCGTGCGGCAGAGCACTGGAAGGAGCAGGTGGTGGGTGAGTGTGGTAACCGGATGGCAGCGTGGGGACTGGTCGCGTTAAGCCTGTGCGCCTGTTCGCGTGCACCCACGCCAGCGCCTGCCGCTGCGCCACAACCTGCAGCCGCGGCTGCGGTGCCGAGCAAGCCGAATGTTTCGATCAGTGGCGAAGAATCCGCCGAGACCGTGGCGCAATGGCAACCGCCGGCAGTGGACCTGGGCGACGAACCTTTGGCGCAGGCGCGCAAGCGCGCCGACCAGGCCTTGCAGGAAGATCGGCTGTTTCGCAGTGCCGACGATGCGATCCCGTTGTATCTGGCGATCCAGCAACGTGCCGACGGCAAGGATGCGGCCAGCCGTCGCGGGCTGGAGCAGGCGCGGCGCCGGCTGATCGAGCGCGGCGAGGACTTGATCGAACAGACCGAGCGCCAGGACGATGCGCTCGAACAGGCGCGTGAGCTTGCCATCGTGGCCCTGGCGCTGGCGCCGCAGGATCCCAAGGTGCGCGCGCTGCAAAGTGCGGTTGAAACCGCGCAGCGCGTGCTCGGCTTCAACCGTGCCGGCGAAGAAGATCTGCGCGGTGGGCGGCTGGGCGAAGACGGCAATGGCGCGCTGGTGAATTTTCGCGATGCGGCCCGGCTGGACCCCGACAACCCACGCACGCGGCAGGGACTTGCGGCCGTGGAAAGCGGCTTGCTGGCACGAGCCGAGCAGGCTGCCGAGGCAGGCGATTTCATCGCTGCGCGTTACTGGTTGCAGATGGCCGGGCAGGTGCGCGAGCGCGCGCCGACCATTGCCGATGCACGGGCACGCGTGGAGCGCATGCGCCACGCACAGATCGCCGCCTTGCACGATGCCGGCCTGCACGATCTGAACTCGCCGCGGGGGCTCAAGCCGGCCGGCGAGAAATTGGCCGAAGTGTTGCGCATCGCCGACCCGGGCGACCCGGTGGCCGGCGATCTGCGCCGTCGTCTCGAATTGGCCACCCATTACGGCAGTTTTCGCCCCGGGCAGGTGTTCACCGATGGGCTCAAAGTGGGCGGGCGCGGGCCGCAGATGATCGTGGTGCCGCATGGCGCGTTTCAGATGGGTGCAGGCGACGCCGAGCCGGGGGCGTCCGACAACGAGCGCCCCGCGCATTACGTGCGCTTCGCTCGGGGCTTTGCGCTGTCGATCACCGAAGTGACCGTCGCCGAGTTTCGTCAATTCATCGAGGCGACCGGCGCACGCCCGCGTGCCACCCGACGCGGTCACTCGGTGGTGTACGACGAGCGCAGCGGCAACTTCATCCGCCGCAGCGGGGTGGATTGGCAATCCGACTACAACGGCGCGCAGGCCGCACCCAACAGCCCGGTGATGCACGTCAGCATCCGCGACGCCGAAGCCTATGCGAGCTGGTTATCGGAACAGACCGGCCGCCATTACCACGTGCCCAGCGAGGCCGAGTTCGAATACGCGGTGCGCGCCGGCACCACCGGGCGTTATCCGTGGGGCAATGCCGGCTCGCCGCCGCTGGATGCGGGTAATTTCACCGGCGGCAACGATGTCTCGCGCAGTGGCCGGCACTGGAACAACGGCTTTGTCGGCTATGGCGACGGTTTCTGGGGGCCGGCGCCGGTGGGCAGCTTTCGCGCCAACGCCTGGGGCCTGCACGACATGGGCGGCAATCTGAGCGAGTGGGTGGCCGACTGCTGGCATGCCAGCTACCGGCGCGCGCCGGCCGACGGTGCGGCGTGGTTCAACCCCGGTTGCCGGCAGCGCATGATCCGCGGCGGCAGCTGGGCCAATTCTCCGCAGCAGACGCGCGCGGCCTGGCGGCAGTCGCAGGACTCCGATAGCACCAGCGCGCGCATCGGCTTCCGCGTGGCGCGCGGTATCTAGGGCGGCGGTCCGGGCGGCATGCCTGTCGCCGCCAAGGATGTGATCGCAGCAGCGCAGATCGACGTTCTTGGCGCCAGTCGGGGTGCGATTGCGGCGCGCCGGTTGCAGCTTCCCGGTGAGCGCCGGTCCGGTGTTGTTTACCGCTGACCACGGGTCACCCGGTGTGCAGGCTTAACCCCAGCGAACAGCCCCCGAACCGCTCCGGAACCCACGGGCGTTCGCTGCGGTCTGCAGTGCCAGCACTTCTGAAGGATGGCGGCGATGAGCTGGGGAATCCGTTTGTTTCGTTGGCTGATCGCAGTGCTGCTGATCGGTGGCAGCGGCTACGCGGTAGCGCGGCATCTGCAGGATGGAAACACTGCCGGGCATTACGGCTCGGTCGAAGTGGTGCGCCCCGAGGGCATGCCCAAGGCGATGGTGGTGCTGTTGCCCGACAGCGGCCATCCCCAGGACGGCCAGCGGCTTGCCGAGATGCTGAGCAACGACGGCGCGTTGGTCGCGGTGATCGATACCGCCAGCTACCGCGAACGTGTGCGGTCTCACCGCGCCGCCTGCAGCTCGCTGGCCGACGATGCCGAGCGGCTGGGCAAGAAGTTGCTGCGCGCCGAGCACGTGGATGCGTTCCTGCCGCCGGTGCTGGTGGGGCAGGGCGATGGTGCGGTGCTGGCACGCCAGGCGCTGGCCTCGGCCGCGCCGGACGTGCTGGGTGGCGCGGTTGTCGCCGACGGCGGCACCAGCGATGTCGGCCTTGCCTGCGCACGCGATGTGCCCGATGCGAATCAGGGCTTCCTCGATGATCTGGTCGACGACGCCAACCCGATGCAGATTGCCGCCGCCACCCTTGGCCATTTTCAGGCAGCGCAGGCACAAGGGGTGGGCGATCTGCCGTTGGTGGAACTGCATGCGCCCGGCAGTGACCGCCTGGTGGTGATGCTGTCCGGCGATGGTGGCTGGCGCGAGCTGGACAAAGGCATCGCCGCGCAGTTGCAGCAACAGGGCGTGTCGGTGGTGGGCTGGAACAGCCTGCGCTACTTCTGGGGCAGCCGCACGCCGCAGCAGGTCGGGGCGGATCTGGATCGAGTGATCGCAACGTATCGGCAGCGCTGGCATATCCAACACGTCGCCTTGGTGGGCTATTCGTTCGGTGCCGACGTGTTGCCGTTCGCCTATCCGGAGCTGTCGCCGCAGCAGCGTGCCTCGGTGCAATTCGTCAGCTTGCTCGGCCTTGGCCATCAGGCCGATTTCAAGGTGCGCGTCGGCGGCTGGCTGGGGTGGCACAACGATGCCGAACGCGATGTGGAACCGGCGATTCAGTCGCTGGACGCGCATCGCCTGCAATGCATCTACGGCGATCAGGAAAAGGACACGCTGTGCCCTGAGTTACGCGCACGCGGTGTCGAGGTGGTTGCGCGCCCGGGTGGCCATCACTTCGATCATGATCCTGCGGTGCTGGCCGGAGTGTTGCTGCAAGGCTGGCAGCATGCGGCGCAGACGCCCACGCCCAGCCGTGGTTGAGCGGCGACGCGACCAATAGCACACGAGCGAGTTGCCAGGTGCGATGCCCTCACCGCTTGCGGGACCCTTGGCGGCAGGGATTCTTCCAAAGATTCTTCATGGACTGATTCACGGCGTGTCCCGCGCGCGGTGAGGGCTTTGCGCGCTCGACGCACTGAACTTTTGAACCAAGCATTTGATGCATCTCGACGATGCTACGACGCGAAGTCTCGTTTGTCCTGGAGTGATCGAACACCGTGGATACATCGGGTGTAGAGCGGCTGATCTGCGGCTTGGCTGCAGGGCCCTTGCCCGCCCACCGTCGCGGGACACGCCGCAAGTACGTCCATGTAGGCTCTTACGCGGCATCCATGCCGCGTAAGGTCCCGCGAC
>NZ_JBEOLS010000033.1:0-54427 GCF_040279205.1 Xanthomonas hortorum | reverse complement strand
GCCGCCATGCAGCCCGCCTGAGCGCATTTGACGGCCATGCGCAAACGCAAAAAAGCGTGCCGGCCAGCGGCCGGCACCTACCGATGAACGCGCCTGAAGGAAACCGCTCAAAGGTCGCGGGTTGAGGTCCTGATCAACACAGTTGCTACACGGATGTACTTGCGGCGTGTCCCGTGATGGTGGGCGGGCAAGGGCCCTGCAGCAAACCCACAGATCACCCGCTCTGCAACTGAGCAGCTTCCAACCTCATGCCCCCTGCAACAACCCCACTATCCGCCGCACACGTGCCACATCGGTACGCTGGTAATCGCCGCCCAGATCGGTGATATACACATGCCGCGCATGCACCTGCGCCGCAACCGGCCCACGTGAAGAGGCATGAAACTCGCGCGCACCGGTATTGGCACGCAGCGTAAGTACATTGGTTTCGGACACACCAGCGCCCGGCATCACGCTGATCCGATCGCCGGCCTGACGCACCAGTGCCGCAATGGTGTCCACACCTTCAAGCGCGCTCGCACGCCCACCCGACGTCAGCACTCGCTCGCAACCCAGCGTGATCGCATCTTCCAGCGCGCGCCCCGGATCGGCACTGACATCGATCGCACGATGGAAGGTCACACCCAGCGATCCCGCTGCCGCGATCAACACCCGCATTGTGGCCATATCGACCTGCCCATGCGGATCCAGCGCGCCCAACACCACGCCATCGCAGCCCAGCCGCACGCATTGCTCCACATCGCGCCGCATCACCTCGACCTCTGCCGCATCGAAGACGAAATCCCCCACACGCGGACGGATCAACACATACAGCGGAATCTGTAAACGCTCACGCACTACCGCCAGCGTGCCGAATGATGGCGTCAACCCGCCGCCATCCAGCCCCCCGCAGAGCTCGACCCGCATCGCACCGCCCTCCTGTGCAGCCAATGCCGAACCCACCGAATCGGCAGCCACTTCCAGCCCCAACGCACTCATGCCGCAGGCTCGGTGGTGTAGTGGCTTTCACCGGGCACCAGCAGATCCTGCCGTTGCGCATCGCAGACCGCGTAGCTGAAACCCTTCTGGATCGCGAATGCACCCACCTCGCCCCGCTTGTTCATTGCCAAAAACCCCACCTGCAGCGTGCGAGTGAGCTCGGGCTTGCGCCGTATCAGCCGCATGACGACCTCGCGGCAGGCATCGGCCGGCGACTTGCCTTGGCGCATCATTTCCACCACCGCGAAACTACCGACATTGCGGATCACTTCTTCGCCAACGCCGGTCGAGGTCGCACCGCCCACCTCGTTGTCCACATACAGGCCCGCACCGATGATGGGGCTGTCGCCGACCCGGCCGTGCATCTTCCACGCCATGCCGCTGGTGGTGCACGCACCGGACAGATTGCCGTGCGCATCCAGCGCCAGCATGCCGATAGTGTCGTGATTGTCCTTGCCGCCCGGCAATTTGGCATCGCGCCAGGCGCGGTTTTCGATATTGGCTTCCGGCGAATATTTCGACGTCTTCAACCACTCCTTCCACGCCGCCTCCGAGCTAGGCGTGAGCAGCTTGGTCTTCGGAAAGCCCTGCTCCAACGCGAACTGACGCGCACCATCGCCGACCAGCATCACATGCGGGGTTTTCTCCATCACCGCGCGCGCCACCGATATCGCATGCACCACATCTTCCAGTGCCGCCACCGAACCGCAATTGCCCAGGTGATCCATGATGCAGGCATCCAGCGTCACCCGCCCATCGCGATCCGGGTAACCGCCCAGCCCCACGGTGGGATTGCTCGGGTCCGCTTCGGGTACGCGCACGCCGGCTTCCACCGCATCCAGCGCGATGCCGCTGGTACTGAGAATTTTCCAGGCCTCCTGGTTGGCAGCAATGCCGAAATCCCAGGTGGAAATTACCCGCGCCTGGCCGCGCGGCAACACCGCAACGCGGCCAGGCGTGCTGGCACCGACCGCCGCCTGCGCACGCGCGCCCCACCCGGCCAGGCCGGAAGCGATCGCACCAAGCGTGGCGCTCTTGAGGAAGTGACGACGTTGGATCATCCGGGAACTCCATGAAGGAAACGGGCAGCCGCACAGCGCGGCGGCAGCCTTCCATGATGCGGTAGCGCCGCGTACGGATAAACCGTATTGCGGCGCCCAGCAATGCGGATCCGCGCATAACGCACGGTAATGGCTGCAAAGCCCCTCTTCAGCGGGGCGAGAATGCACGGCTTGCGCGCCACTGGCGCGCGTGCCTTGGAGCGCCCGCGCTGCTGGCACGGGCCGGGGCGCGGAGCGGGGGTTGGGGTGAGGGTACGGGGCGACCGACAGCGCCCTGCCCAGCCGTACCCTTATCCGGCGCTACGCGCCACCTTCTCCCGATGGGAGAAGGGAAGAATCCCCCCTCCGCTGGCACTGCACACGGCAGCACGCACCAGCGACCAAAAAATCTTCAACCCACTTAACCCCATTTGCCGCACTGGCCCGTTTACTCAACAGAGGCGCAGTGCACGGCGACCTCGGGCTGTCCGGTTGTTCACCCATCCCTCTTCGCCACGCAAAGGATTCCCATGCCACGTCATAGCCTTCTTGCGCTCGCCCTGCTGCTGAGCGCCTGCTCGCACGAACCGACCGAGCCGAACAACGACAGCTCGCGCACCGCCACGCTGCCTGCAACCGCGCAGCCGTCGCACCCCACCGCTTCGACAACGCCGCAGATCGAGGGCAATCTCGCAGAGCCTGTCCACGCATACCCCATGCAGCAGCCGCCTGTGCCGAGCCCACCACCGATATTGTCATTACCATCGGTATCGCCATCAGCGCTGCCATCGCCGATGCCGATGCCAGCGGCACCCATCGCACTTGAAGCCTCCGCTACACAACACGCACCGGCCGCCAAGTTGGTCGCGCGTCGCCCAATACTCGACAACCTCATGCCGATGCCGCCGATCCTCCCGGCACCCGCCGAGAACCGCGAAACCTACCAAACGCTGAGCGACAACCCGATCGTGCAGACCGCAGCGAATCCGGTGTCCACCTTCAGCATCGACGTGGACACCGGCAGCTACAGCAATGTGCGTCGATTCCTGAGTGCGGGCACGCTGCCGCCGGTCGACGCAGTGCGCGTGGAAGAACTGATCAACTACTTCCACTACGACGATCCCGCACCGACCGACGGCAAACCCTTCGCGGTGCGCACCGAACTGGCGCCCCCCCCCTGGAACAACGACAGCCTGCTGCTGCGCGTCGGCATCGCCGGTCGCGCTATCGCCACTGCCGATTTGCCGCCGGCCAACCTGGTGTTTCTGGTCGATGTCTCCGGCTCGATGGAATCGCCCGACAAACTGCCGCTGCTGCAGTCCTCGCTCAAGCTGCTGGTGCGCCAGTTGCGTGCGAAAGATCGCATCACCCTGGTGACCTACGCCGGTAACACCGCGGTCGTACTGCCGCCCACGCCCGGCGACCAGCAAGGCCGCATCATCGAAGCGATCGACGCCCTGCAGTCGGGCGGTTCCACTGCCGGTGCCAGCGGTATCGAACTGGCCTACAAGGCGGCGCAGCAAGGCTATCTGCGCGGCGGCATCAACCGCATCCTGCTCGCCACCGACGGCGACTTCAATGTCGGCGTCACCGACTTCGATCAGCTCAAAGGCATGGTCGCGGAGAAACGCCGCTCCGGTGTAGCGTTGTCCACGCTTGGCTTCGGCACCGGCAACTACAACGACACGCTGATGGAACAGCTGGCCGACGCGGGCGACGGTGCCTACGCCTATATCGACTCGCCACTGGAAGCGCGCAAGGTGCTGACCCACGAGCTTGGCGCGACGCTGGCCACGATCGCCCGCGACGTCAAGATCCAGGTCGAATTCAATCCCGACACGGTCAAGGAGTATCGCCTGATCGGCTACGAAAATCGTGCCTTGCAACGCGAGGATTTCAACAACGACCAGGTCGATGCAGGCGAGATCGGCGCAGGCCACACTGTCACCGCGTTGTATGAAATCACCCCGACCGACGGTCACGCATCGGTGGATCCGTTGCGCTATGCCAACACCGCCACACCTCGAAAAGTGCGTGCAATCGACAGCGAACTGGCGCACGTCAAACTGCGCTACAAACTGCCCGATGCACAACGCAGCCAGTTGCTCGACACGGTGGTCCGCAACGATCAGCGCCGCGCCTTGAACGCCACCAGCGATGCCTTCCGCTTTTCTGCCGCAGTGGCCGGGTTTGGCCAGCGCCTGCGTGGCGGCACTCAGCTGCACGGCTGGGATTATCCGCAGGTGCGTGCCCTGGCCGCGGCCAGCCTGGGTAGCGACCGCTTCGGCTACCGCGCCGATTTCCTGCAGATGGTGCAGCAGGCCGACGCACTGAGTAGCCGGCCAATTGCCGGCACCGACTGATGCGCGCGGCACCTGCCTATACTGCGCGCATGCAACCTGCCGACCTTGCGCATCTTCCCGACGAGGAGCTCATGCTCCTCGTCGCCAATGGGTTTGTCGAACAGCCGGCCACCGAGTTGTTCACGCGCCACAACCGCGCTCTGTTCAATTTTCTGGCCTGGTTGTGCGAAGGCAACCTGAGCGAAGCCGAAGACCTCGCGCAGAAGACCTGGGTCAAGCTGATGACCCGCTGCAGCGACTACCGCCCCGGGCAGGCCGCCTTCACCAGTTTTCTGTTCCAGATCGCGCGCAATGGCTGGATCGACACCCGTCGCAGCGCCTATCACAGCACCTCGGTGGCGCTGGAAGACGCCCATCTGCAGCTGCCCGATGACGACCTGTCCACCGAGCAGCTGGCCATGCTCGGCCAGCAACATCATCGCGTGCGCGCCGCGGTGATGGCATTGCCCGACGCACAACGCGAAGTGGTGGTGCTGCGCTTTTTTGCCGAGCTTGGCGTCGAAGAAATCGCCCAGGTAATCGGCGAAGGTTTCGAGACCGTCAAGAGCCGGCTGCGCTATGCGTTCGCAAAACTGCGCCTGAGCCTGGATGCGACGCAATGAGTAGCGCATTCGACCGCTTTCTCGCGGGCAGCGATGGCCTTGCCGCACTGCTGCGTGCCCTTCCGTCGCATGCACCGCCTGCGTCCATGGATGCATGGTTTGCGCAAGCCGCGCGCACTGCCGATGCCGAACGCAATGCAGCGACTCCCGCACAGGACGGATTGCAATTCGAAGCACCCTCCACGATGGCAGCCGTGTTTGCCGCCGCCGCAGCGCAAGCCGAACAAGCGCAGGCAGCACAGCGCGCTGCCGTACAGGCGCGTCTTGCACAGGGCGAACGTGCCGATCAGGCATTGGGGACGGCGTTGAGTGCATCTGCGCGTGCGTGGATCGAGCAGCAAGCGCACACAGACAAGGCAGCTATGCAGCCGAGTGTGGATGTGCCCTCCGCTGCAGATGTGTCGATGGCTGCAGAGGTATTGCTAGCTAAAGATACTTCGATGGCTGCGGATTTATCTCTAGCTAAAGATGCGTCGATAACTGCTGATATGTCGGCTTCTTCGAATGAAGCGGCAGATACCTCTGGAGCTGCATCGCGCGCTCCATCTGCGCCTGAAATTGCGTTTTCATCTGCATCTGCGCCTGCTGCTCAGGCTCAGGCTCAGGCTCAGGCTCAGGCATCAACACTGCCAGCACTCCAATCAAGCACAACCTCTACTCAAACCAGCCACGCAGCCGCCTCCCGGCGCAGCAGCCGGCGCCCCCGCTGGATGCCGACGCTCGCCTTTGCTGCATCGATCACTCTGGCCGTTGGCATTGGTCTGCAGTGGCAGGCCAGCCAACCCACGCTGGAGCTGCCGACGGCTACGACGCCTGATACGGCATTGGCAGAACCGAAAAAGACTCAACAGGCAACGCGCGACGCCCACCAGGTGGATCGCATAGCAGACAGCACATCCGACCTGCCTGCACTGCCGGCACCGGCGTATGCCGAGGCACCCAATGCGGCGGCAGCGCCACGACCATCGCAGTCGTCATTGCCGCCTGCGCTGCCATCGCCAGCCCGGGCCGTCGCTCCGGAACCGGTCAGTGCGCCATCGCCAACTCTTGCTGCCGCACCCGCACCTGCACCTCCTGCTGCGGCACCTGCTGCTGCGCCTGCACTTGCAGCCATGAGCGTCGCCGAACCCGCGCCAGATGTTGATGCGCAATCCATCAACGCGCAGGCACCAGCAGCGCCCCCGCCGCCGCCTGCTCCCATCGTCGCAAGCCCGGCCGATGCGTTCGTCAGTGGCTCGCTTGCCGCAACCGCAGATCGCAGCGCACCCGCACCAGTCTCACCAGGCCCGGCATCGGCACCTGCATCGCCGTCAGAGCAAACCTCACTGGTCGAGCGAACACAGACCAACGCGTATGCAGCAGAAAAACCGCTCATCTCCCGCGCTGCGCCTGTCGCAGGCCAGGCTGCTCCGCTGCGCGTGCGCAATGCACCCACACTGCACCTCGATGCCTATCGCGATGCATCTCCATCATCCAAACCAGCCGCTAGCGCAGCCGCGCCGGACGCAACGGTCTACCAGGCAAAAGGCAACATGGCCCGCAAGCCCGGTCCGCTACCGCTTTCCACTTCGCCACGCGACTGGCTTGCGCGTTACGCACTGTCTGCCGATCAAGTTCCTGCCCAGATCCGCCTCCGGGCCGCCACAGCGGATGCGCCTGAGGTGCAGAGCTGGGCCACTCAACTGCGCGATCAACTCAAGCAACGCGGCTGGTCGACGCAGGTGGATATCGTGCAAGACACGCATCTGGCCGCTGACCAGCTACGCCTCGAACCATTCGACACTGCGCAATAAGGGCGCCCCCTTTCAGCACAACGCTGCGATCAACGCAGATATCAACGCAAGGTAGCGTTACTGGGCAACGCGCGCAGTTGTGTAAGCCCTGACCTTTTGGTGGATCAGTCGCCTCTCAAACGTCAGGCACTGCACAGCACATCGCGAATAAACGCTCAGCAAATCGACCGCGCGCATCAGCAACTCAACGCGTACACCACAGGCACTAAGCGCCAACAGGCGGGTCATCGTCGCGCAACCTGCTGGTCAACACATGGTCGCGCCAGACGCCGTTCAATTGCAGATAACGCCGCGCATAACCTTCGATCTGGAAACCCAGCCGCTGCAGCACGCGTGCACTGCGAAGATTCTCGGGGACGTATTGCGCCATCACCCGATGCAGGCCGAGCGGGCCGAATGCGAAGGCGATGCCCTGCGTGGCCGCCCACTGGATCAATCCGCGTCCCTGCTGCTGCGCATCCAGTCCGTAGCCCAGATGGCAGCCCTGGAAGGCGCCACGCTGGATCTGGGTGAAGCCGACCGTGCCGATCACCTGTGCCTCGCGCAGCAACACCAGTTGCAACTCGCGCTCGCCGGGCACCGCAGTGCGATAGGCGATACCCAGCCGCCGCCAGCCGTCGGTGGTGTAGAACGCAGGCGGCCGCAGTGGCATCGCACCGGCGAGATGTTCGCGGTTACGGGTGTGGTATTCGGCCATCGCCGCTGGATCGACCACCGCCAGATCGCACAGCACCACACCGTCTGCATGATGCACTGGCGCGAAAACGGGAAGGCTCATGACAGTGCGCGTAGTACAGATGCCGCCGCGTCGTCGTCTTGCCAGCCGCGCTTAGGCAGCAACCGCCGCAAGCGCCTGCGCAACCTGCGCTTCGATCGCATCCAGGTTCGGCAGCAGTGCGCTCTGCTCGCCCAGCAGCACACGCATGTGCACGCCGTCGGGCAATGCGTCTTCGGAGGCATCGGCCAGCAGGCCGTCGCGCGGCACCGAGATCAGCTGCGGGAATGAAGCGGTGAGCAGCGCGAAATATGGCAGCGCCGGATCGCCACCCAGCGCCTTCAGCACGATCACCTTGTTGTTGACTGCGGCGGGCTCTTCGCCCATGCCGCTGAGGCGCGCGAACGACAGCAACGGCACTTTCCAGCCGTACCAGTCGATGCGCCCGACCACCCAGCGCGGCATGTCGGCCATCGGCTCGACCGCTACCCGCGACATCACCTCTGCCACGGTGGCATTCGGCAGCAGCACGCGCTCCTGTCCGGCCTGGATCAGGACGCCGCGGATTTCGTCATTGTTGGCGTAGCTCATCGCACTTGTTCCGATCTGAGAGGAAGCGCCCGGCTTACGCCGGCCAGCGCTGTGCCAACGCCTGCGCCAACTGCGCAGGGTCGCCGGTCAAAATGCCTTGGCGTGCCAGACGCGCTGCCGCGGCCGGGTCGTAGCAACCGTCGGCGGACTGACCCGCCAACCAACCGCCCTGTTCCGCCAGTGCCAGCGACGCATCCACCAGCGCCTCGTTGGCGCCGCTGAGCATCAGCACCGCACTGTCGGCCGGCGGCAACGCGGCCACCAGCGCGGCAGGATCGGTGTGCGCGATAAAGGCCAGGGCGCCCGCATGCTGCTGCACACCGACTTCTTCGGGCAGTACATACACCTTGCCGGCCACGATCACCTGGCCGACTTCAGCCAGCTCGACCGGCAGCGCAGACACACGCCCCATCTGCCGCACCAGGTTGCCGTACTGGCCACCATCCAGCGTCATGCGCACCAGCACGGGGCGCGGAAACTGCGGCGGCAACGCGCCCAGCAGCCGACGGATCGCATCCGGGCCACCGATACCGGCCATCACCAGCACCGCGCCGGCGGCCTCGCCCGTGTGGTCCAGCTCCACCAGCGACAAACCGCCGGTCGACAGCGCCGCCACGTCCAGCTCGGCACGCGGGCGCACCACCACGGCGACCTCATCGACCAGGCCCCAGGTGCTGGAATCGCCCAGCGACAGGCCAGGTTTGTCGTCAACAACCGCAGCGGCATCAGTGCCGCCGGCACGCGTGAAAAATCCATCGCCAGGAATGCGTTCGAAGATCTGCGCGGCCGCTTCCAGATGTTGATCGAGCTGCAGATCCGAATGCTGCCGCGGTGCCAGTTCCAGGCCCGGCTCGGGCTGCAGCGAGGGCTCGCTCTCGGTGCCAGGCGGCAAGACGTCGGCATGGCCGTGCAGCTTGGCGGCCAGATGGCGTACCCAGCGCTGCGCTTCCCAGCCCTCGCGGCGCACGGTCAGCTCGGCCTCGTCGAAGATCACCGTGACGCCAGGCATGTTGAAGGCCGGTTCCAGCGCCTCAAGCGCGTCTTCGATCGACGGCTCCAGCGAGACCAGCACCGCCACCGGCTCGGCATCGCGCAGCATCTGCACATCCACCGCTGAGGGATCGTCTTCCAGCACCACCTGCGCGCCGGCCAGACCGAGCGCTTCACGCAGGCGCTCGCGCGCCGGACCGGGCCGGCCCAGCAGGGCGACCGGCGTTCCCATTGCGCCATTATTCTCGGACACGGGCGATCCCCAGCAGGTCATACACGTTTCGCATCAGATCCAACTCTTGGTAGGGCTTGCCCAGATAACGTTGCACGCCGATCTCGAACGCACGCTGGCGATGCTTCTCGCCACTGCGCGAGGTGATCATCACGATCGGCACCGCCTTGAAGCGCGGATCGGCACGCATCGCAGTGGCCAGCTCGTAGCCGTCCATGCGCGGCATTTCGATATCCAGCAGCATCAGGTCGGGCACGCGCTCTTCGAGCAGTTCCAATGCCTCGACACCGTCGCGTGCGGTGGTCACGTCCAGATTGTGGCGTTCCAGCACGCGGCTGGTGACTTTGCGCATGGTCAGCGAATCGTCCACCACCATCACCAACGGCACCTGGCGCTGCGCTTCGGTCGGCGTTTCCAGCGCCGGACGCGCCGGCTGGCTGAGGTAACGACGTACCAGCGGCGCCACGTCCAGAATCACCACCACGCGGCCATCGCCGGTGATGGTGGCGCCGTAGATACCCGGCACCGAGGCGATCTGCAGACCCACCGGCTTGACCACGATTTCGCGGTTGCCCAGCACCTGGTCGATCGCCACTGCCGCGCGCAGTTCGCCCGCACGCACCAGCAGCAACGGCACCTGCGCCTGGCCATCGGCACGCGCAACCGGCTGGCCGACCAGCGAGCCCAGGTCGTGCAGCACGTACTCCTCGCCAGCGTAGTGGTAGCCGCCCTCGCCCGATTCGTAACGGCTACGCGAGATGCGGCCGATACCGCTGACCGAACCCACCGGCACCGCGAAGGTGGTCTCGCCGATCCGCACGAATACGGCCTGGGTGACCGCCAGCGTCTGCGGCAGGCGCAGGGTGAAGGTGACGCCCTGGCCGCGCACCGAGTGGATATCCACCGAGCCGCCGAGCTGACGTACTTCGTTGCGCACCACATCCATGCCCACGCCACGGCCGGCCAGCTGACTGACCTGCTCGGAGGTGCTGAACCCGGAGGCGAAGATCAGGCCATCCAGTTCGGCCTCGCTGAGCTCCTGGCCGGGTTCGATCAGGCCACGCTGCTCGCCGCGGCGACGGATCGCCTCGCGGTCCAGCCCGGCGCCGTCGTCGGCCACTTCCAGCACGATTTCCGAGCCTTCGCGGCGCAGACGGATCGCGATGCTGCCCTCTTCCGGCTTGCCCGCCTCGCGCCGTTGTTCCGGCGTTTCCAGACCATGCGCCACCGAGTTGCGCAGCATGTGTTCCAACGGCGCGACCATGCGATCGAGCACATTGCGATCCAGTTCGCCCTGGGTGCCTTCCAGCAGCAGATGCACCTGTTTGCCGGTGTCGATGGCCGCCTGGCGCACCACACGGCGCAGACGCGGCACAAGCCCGTCGAACGGCACCATGCGCGCACGCATCAGGCCGTCCTGCAGCTCGGAGCTGACGCGCGACTGCTGTTGCAGCAGGCCGTCGTACTGCCGCGAGAGATCTTCCAGCACGCCCTGCAAACCGCCCAAGTCGGCGGCCGATTCGTTCAGCGCGCGGCTGAGCTGCTGCAGGGTGGAGAAGCGGTCCAGTTCCAGCGGATCGAAGGTGCGATCGCCCTGGTCCTGTTCGCGCTGATAACGCGCCACGATCTGCGCTTCGGTTTCCAGGTCCAGACGCCGCAACTGGTCGCGCAAACGGGCGTTGGTGCGATCCAGTTCGCCCATGGCGCCACGGAAGGCGCCCATCTGCTGTTCCAGCCGCGAGCGGTAGATCGCCACTTCGCCGGCGTGATTGACCAAGCGGTCGAGCAGGTCGGCACGCACGCGCACCTGTTCCTGCTGCGCGCGCGGCATCAGTTCTTCCTCGACCTGGCCCTCGACCGGGATCGGCGCCGACAACGGTGCCGGTTCCACCGACGCCTTGGCGATCGCGCGGACATCGGCGTCGCTGGGCGGGGCGGCATTGCGGCCGCGGGTACGGGTTTCGAAGGCTTCCACCAGGTCGGTCGGCATCGCCACGGCGCGGTGCATGCCGGTGCGGGTCAACAACTGGTGCAACCGGTCGAAGCCGCGTTCGAACAGGCGCACGTCGTCGCGATCAATATCGGTGCGGTTGGCCGCCACCGCTTCGAGCAGCGATTCGATCGCATGACCGAGATCGCCGATGGCGTTGATGCCGGCCATGCGCGCGCCGCCCTTGAGCGTGTGCAGATCGCGCTGCAGTCCGTTGAGGACATCGCGGTCTTCCGGCACTTCGCGCATGCGGGCGATCAGACCATCGCAATGGTCCAGCAGGTCGCGGCCTTCCTCGACGAAGATGTCGACCAATTCGCCATCGAGCTGATCGAAATTGAGCTGGCCGATATCGAAGGCAGCGCCGGCATCGTTGACAGTGGCGTCGGCAGGTGCGGCCTCTTCCACCGGCGCGCTGAAGGCTGCAGCTGTGGGGTCTTCCTGCTCGCTGGCGTCTGGTTCGCTGGCCGATTCTTCGCTAGCCGGTTCGATGTGCTCGATGTGTTCGGCTTGTTGAGTGTGATCCACGTACTCAGTGGGTTCGACATGATCCGTTGCCACGGTCGTGTCGTGCGTTGCGTGTTCGTCGCTGTGTCGAGCGTCGGCATCGGTGTTGCCGTCCTTGTCGGCATCCGCATCGACATCTGCAGCCGCGTCGGCATGCAGCTCCGGTGCGATCTCGGACTGCGGATCGCCGGTCTCTTCGACCTGATCGGCCACCTGCGCCATCTCGAAGGCCTGCACCGACTCGATGGTGTGCTCGGGTAAGGCTTCGGCAGCTTGCTCGGCTTCTCCAGCATGTTCTTCGGCAGCATGCTCGTGCGCTTGTGCATCCGACAGCACTTGTTCGTTCGAGTGGGCGTGTTCTTCCGAACGCGCCTGATCGTCCGTCTGCGCGTCGGAGTGAACATGCGTTTCAGCTTCCGCATGCTCATACGAAGGCGCGGGCTCTTCCGAATGCACCTGTTCGCCATCTTGCGCGGCAGCGTCGTGCGGCAGCGCTGCATCGCTCTGCTGCACTCGCTCGTCAGCAGGCTGCTCCGCGCTGTCTTCCGTGGCCACGGCAGCGTGGTCGTGCGCTGCGGAAACCTGTTCGTCCTGATCGGTCGATACGCTGTCCAGCGCTACGGTTTCCGGCGTCCAGTCTTCGGCCGTCGATGCAGACGTCTCATCGGCCACCGGGGCCTCATCGTGTACCGCTTGCAACGCTTCGATGGTCTCGACAGGCGTTTCGTCAACAGACGGCGTGCCGTCGACCAAGTGCGCGCCGGCATCCTGCGCCCGTGCGTCGCCATCGATCTGGGCGCGCTGATCGTGCTGGTCCTGCACGGCCGCGTGCTCGGTCAGCGCCTGCTGCTCGCCGCCTGCATGTTCGGCCTCTGCATGCTCGGCATCTGCCAGCTCAGCGTCCGGCGCAACAAGCGTCTGCGCATCACCCAACGCGGCTTCTGCGTCGGCCAACTCGTCCACCGCAACGTGCTCGGTCGCTTCCGGCACGTCGCGTGTTTCGTCGTTATGCGACGTCGTGTCGGCAATCGGTGCGTGCTGCAGTTCGGTCGCATCCCAGGCGTCGGCTTCGACCACCGGCTCATCGGCCGGGGTGTCGTGCGCGTCGACAGTGTGCGATGCGCTTTCGTCTGCGCGCTCGTGCTGCGCAACATCGCCCTGCAGCGCGTCAACGACCTGCTCCGACTCGGCGGCAGATGCGAACGCATCACCGCTCGCTGCATGCGCGGTCTCGGCCACATCGCCACTCTGCTCTGCCGATGCAACACCCTGCTCTGCCGACACAACATCGGCGGTCTCGTGTGCTTCGCTTGGTGCCGGCGCTTCCAACGCGAGCGCCGAGGTGTCTTCGGCTTCCGCTTCGGCCAGCTCGTCCACCGCGATCGGTGCATCGGCATCGGCATCCGCGTCGGCATCGACGCTGGCCTGCGCATCGGCATCCTGCGTCGCCTCATCGGCAACAGGGGTCGGCGCGGCGGTATCGGCCGGATGCGACGACAATGCGCTCGCATCCAGATACTGCGACAGATCCTGCATGCCGGTCAGCTCGACCGCCGTGTCGTTGCTGATTGCCTCGTCGCTCGTCGCTTCGAGATCGTCCAACTCCTCCAGGAACACCTGCGGTGGCCACTGCGCTTCCGGCAGCGTATCCGCCAGCGCGCGCAGGCGCTCGGTCAATGGCGCAAACGATGGAATCAGCGGCGCATCGGCGCGCAACGCAGTGACGGTGGTGGCGATCGCGGCGGCGGTCGCCTTGATGGCATCGATGCCGTCGGCCGATGGCGTCACCGAGGCGGCGAGCAGACGCTTGACGTAACTTTCGGCCGGCGTGGTCACCAAGGTGATTTCCGGCACGTCGGTCATCGCGAACGCGCCACTCATCGTGTGCACGGCACGCAGCACTTCTTCGCTGACAAGCTGCGGCTCGACCTGCGTGGCCTGCAGCCAGGCGTTGACGGTTTCCAGGTGGGTGGCGACTTCTGCTTCCAGAATCTCGCGCAGCACGCTGTCTACCGACGCGGGTGTGCCGCCGGTTGCGGGCAGCACGCCTGCAATGGCCGGAATGTCTGGAATGACTGCGACATCTGCAACACCAGCCGTCGCTGGCGTCGCCGGCGCAGGCACGTAATAGAGTTCTTCGCCGGCGGCAACGCGCTCGGCAACGGCCTGGATTTCAGGCAGATCTGCACTGATGCGGCCCTGGTCGCGCAGCGCCGCATTGAATTGCGGCAACACGTCATACGCAAGTTGCACCATCGCCACGACCGCCGGGCTGGCCGGCCGCGAGTTGTCGAGCACGCGGTTGAGCATGCTCTCGATCTTCCAGCTGAATTCGCCCAGCACATGCGCGCCGACCAGCCGACCACTGCCCTTCAAGGTGTGGAAGACGCGGCGGATCGGACGCATGGTCTCGGGGCTGTTCGGGGCGGCACGCCACACCGGCAACAGTTGGCCCAGATTGACCAGTTCTTCGTCGAATTCTTCCAGGAACACGTCGCGGATATCGTCATCGATATCGCTGTCGCCGAAGCCGCCAAAGATGCCGGCGTCCGCAGTGCCCTGCACGGGTTCGCTCGGCGTCTGCACCGGCGCTGTTTGCGCAGTGTCTGGCTCTGCGTGGGTGTCTACCGCGGCAGTGTAGGAAGTGGTGTTGGTCGTCAACGGCGCCTGCGGACGATTCACGTCGAACTGCGCAGCGGCAGCGTCGAGCTGGGCCAGGAACGCGGCCGATGCGTCGTCCAGTTCGAACTCGCTGACCACCGCCTGCTGCACGCGCGGCGGGCCCGACTCTGCGGTGTCTTCCACCGGCGGAGCCTGCGGCTCTGGCTCGGCGTCGACGAACGGGTTGTTTGGCTCCTGCGGCGGCAGTGGCGGCAGTGGCGGCAGTGGCGGCAGTGGCGGCAACGGCGGCGGCGAGAACGCATCGTCGATGCTGGTCTGCGCGCGGCGGGTGTTGGCCTCGGCCTCGGCGATGAAGTCCAAAGGTACTTCGGTCTGATCCGCATCGCCCGGCAGATCGATCTGCTCGATCTGCAGCGGCCCCTGCTCGGCAACCACCGGCGTTGCGATGTCGTCCTGCTCCAGCGCGCTCAGATCCACCGTGTAACTGACCTGCGCAAGCTCGGCCGGCACCGTGCCGTCCTGCTCGGCCGATACCGGGTCGAACGCGGAGGTGGCGATGGGCGCGGTTTGCTCGGTGGTTTCCAACTGCCAGTCGCCGGGCGCCTGCGCGCCATCGTCGGACAGGTCCAGCGGCGCGACCGTAAACGGCACATGCGCCTGACCGGACACGGTTTCTTCGGCAGCGACCGGGTCGAACGAGAACACCGTATCGGTGGCGGCAGCGCCGGTGTCGTGCATCACGCTGGCCGCGAACGGCGCCTCGGTCACGGTTTCGTTGGCCCATTCCAGCGAAGGCGTAGGCGCAATATCGTTGGCGGCCGCAACATCCGGCGCAGCGGCAAGCGGTGCGAACGCGGCGGCGGCTGGCTGCGGCTCGACCACGTCGCCCGGCTGGTCGGCACCCACCGGCAATTCGGACGGCAGGCCTGACGGCAGCGGCCAATAGCGCAGCGTTTCCAGGCTGTTGCGGGTGATGTCCAGAATCTCTTCGCGGCCGGGACGGCGCTCGCGCAGGGCTTCCAGGTAGTACTCCAGGCTGGCCATCGCATCGGCCAAGGTATCGAGCTGACGCCCGCTGGGCACGCGCTGCTTGCCGATCAATTCCAGATCGACGTAACGCCGCACACCTTCCAGATAATCGGCCGCCTGCGGCAATTCGAGAATGCGCAAGGCACCGCCGACTTCGCCCAGCAGATGCGGCACATTGCTCAGACGCGCGTGGTCCCAATTGGTTTCGATGAAGGCGACGAAATGCTCGCGCGCCGCACCGAAATTGGCAATTGCTTCCTGTGCCAGCACGTCCACCGTGCGCCGCACTTCCGCGGAGGTGGCGCCGCTGCTGCCGTCTTCGTTTTCGCTGAAGTCGGCGCCCAGACTGGCGACCTGGTCGTCCAGCGAAGCATCCACATAGAGCAGCGCGCCGGCGATATCCAGCAGTACGCCTTCGTCCATCTGCACATGGCCATCGACCACGCGTGCCAGCGCATCGCGCTGCTGCACGACCACGTTGCGTGCCACGCCCAGGCCCATCATGCCCAGGGTGTCGGCAACGCTACCGAGATCCTTGACCTGGGTCTGCAGCTCGGCAATGTCGCCGCCGGTCCGCAGGTGCAGATCCAGCGCGTCCTTGACGCGCAGCAATTCTTCCTTGACTGCGTTGCCGACGGTGTCGAGCAACTCGCGATTGCGCCCGCTCAGGCTGCCGCGCGCGTGATCCAGTTCGGCTTCGGTGGCGACACCGGCCTGCGGATCGAACGCGAACAGCACGCTCTCGTTGAGGCCCGGTTGACCACGCGTGGCACGGATTTCATTGAGCAACGGCAGCAGCACGATCGGAATATCGCGATGGCCGTTCTGCAGGCGCTCCAGATAATCGGGCAGCAGCACGGTGCCGCGCATCAGCATGGCGCAGGCTTCGTCGCGGTCGGCCACCTCGCCCACCTGCACGGCCTGGGCCAGCAGCTCGAGCTCCTCGGCCACCATGGCCGGGGCGTACAACTCCACCATGCGCAGCGTGCCCTGCACCTGGTGCAGATAGCCGGCGCAGAAGCGCATCCGACTGGTGTCGGACGGTTCTTCGGCAAAATACTCGATCTCGTTGCGCGCCTGGCGCAACGTCTCGTCCAACTCCGGCTTGACCCAGCCCAGCGCGGCGTGACTCATCGCATCGCGAAGCGCACTCATTGCAGCCCCCTGCCTACGACCGAGGCACCGCTCACGCGGCTACCGGTCTGTTCCTGCATCGACGTAACGCGACTACGCGCCATCTGCTGTGATCCTTTCCGGTTGCGCGTCGTGGTCACGCCGGCAGCTTGAAGTCGGCGACCGAACGGCGCAGGTCGGCAGCGAGCTCGGCCAGGTTGCCGATCGATTTGGCTGTCTTCTCCGCACCCTGCGATGTCTGGCTGGTGATCTGACGGATCACGCCCATGGTCTGTGTGATATCCGTCGCTGCAGCCGACTGCTGGTGCGCGGCGATGGAGATGTTCTTGATCAAATTATTCAGTGCGTTGGACACGCGCTCGATTTCGGTCAGCGCGGTACCGGCGTCTTCGGCCAGGCGTGCACCGGATACCACTTCGGAGGTGGTCTGCTCCATCGAGCTGACCGCTTCGTTGGTATCGGCCTGAATGGTCTGCACCAGGCCTTCGATCCGCCGGGTCGCGCCGGAGGTGCGTTCTGCCAGGCGCTGCACTTCGTCGGCCACCACCGCGAAACCGCGACCGGCCTCGCCCGCAGAAGCCGCCTGCACCGCGGCGTTGAGCGCCAGGATGTTGGTCTGCTCGGAAATGTCGTTGATCAGTTCCACGATCGAGCCGATCTCCTGCGAGGATTCGCCCAACCGTTTGATGCGCTTGGAGGTTTCCTGGATCTGGTCGCGGATCTGGTCCATGCCCTGGATCGTCTCGCGCACCACGCCGGCACCTTCGGCGGCGATCACCACCGAGCGCTGCGCCACTTCGGCCGACTCGGTGGAGTTGCGCGAGACCTGTTCGATGCTGGCAGCGATTTCGCTGATGCGCTCGGAGGCAGTGGTGATCTGGTTGGCCTGCTGGCCGGCCGCGTCGGCCAGCTGCATCGCCGTGGCCTGGGTTTCCTGGGTCGACACGGCCACTTTCGCCGAGGTGTCGTTGATCGTGGTCACCAGGTGGCGTAGCTCGTCCACGGCGTAGTTGATGGCGTCTGCGATCGCGCCGGTCATGTCCTCGGTCACCGAGGCCTTGACGGTCAGGTCGCCCTCACCGAGCGAGCTGATTTCGTCCAGCAATCGCATGATCGCCTGCTGGTTGCGGCTGTTGAATTCCACCTGCGCCTGGTAGCGCACGTCCTGCTCGCGCGAGCGCACCCGCACCGAGCTCCAGACGAAACCGATGATCGCCAGCAACGCCACCAGGCCGGACACCACGCCCAGCCAGAAATTCGGGAACAGGCGCGTGTCGCGTACCGAACCGAACGCCGAGAACGCGTCGAACAGCTTCTTGCTGTCGTCGAGCATCTTGTTCGAACCGACGGTCAGCGCGGCAGCGGAGGACTGCGCGGCGAACAGATTGCGCGAGGTGGCCAGGATGGCGTCGATGTCCTTCTTCATCGTCGTCCACTGCGCCTGCGACTGCTCCAGCGCCGACAGCGCGGCCGGGTTGCGTACTGCGGCGATACCCAGTTCGTCGTTGCCGGTGCGCAGGCCTTCCAGCATCTGCGTGAACACCACCGAGTCGCGGGCCAGCGCATCGCCGGAGGCCGCCGCATTGGCGCCACCGGCGCGCATTTCGGTGACCCGCCGCGCCATGGTGCCGGCGACCACCACCTGCTGCAGCGTGTTGTAGATCTGCGAGGCCGGCGCGGCGCTGACCGTCATCGCGCGCACCACTTCGTTCAACTGCGCCTGCAACTGCGGCACGCTGCCGGAGAAGCGCTCGGCGTTGCCGGCCAGACCGAGCACCGCCGGTTCGCTGGCGATGATCTGATCGGCGTTCTTGCTCAGCGGCACCCAGGTCGCCTTGAGCTGCGCCATCGCACTGGCCACCGAGCCTTCCTGGCCGTAACGGCCATCCAGTTCGCTGACCGTGCTGTCGATGCGGCTCTTGGTCTCCTTGAACGTGGCAAATGCCTTCGCATCACCGGAGACCGCTTCGCGGCCCTGGTTGGCCAACTGCTGCGAGAGCACCTGCAGATCGGCCGCGCCGGTGCCGGCGCCGGCAAGGCGACTGCCCTGCCAGGTGGCCACGCCGGTGTTGGCGCCAAACACGATCATCGACAACACCAGCAAGCCAAGCCAGAAGCTGGTGCTGACGCTGCCGAGCTTGTTGGTCTTGCGGGCGTCCGGGGCGGTACTCATGGTTCGACCTCGATCTGTATGACGTGGCGGGGTCGCGGCTTAGGCCGCGGCCTGCCGGAATTCAGGAGTGCGCGACAGCAACGCCAGGGAGAACACACCCCAGTCCTGCGTCTCGTTGCGAAAGGCACGTTCAATGAAATGGGCGTAGCGGCCTTGCGCCAACTCGCCGGGTTCGACCGCCTGGACCTGCTCGAAGCTGCGCTGGCCGTACAACTCATCGATGGTCAGTGCGACGTCGCCGCCGCTCTGGCGCATGATCAGCACACGCTGGCCTTCCTGCAGCACCGTGCGCCGGCCCTCCAGGAACTGCTTCAGATCGATCACCGGAAACAGATTGCCGCGCAGGTTGCCCACGCCCAGCAGCCAGGGCTGTGCGCCCGGCACCGGGGTAACTGGCGGCATTGGCACGATTTCCGCCACTTCGCGGAAATCCGAGACCAGGCGCCGGGTACCGACGCGATAACCGACGCCGCGCCAGATATCGGCCGAGAACTGGCGTTCCGGAAGCGCCGTGGCGTGCGCAAGACTACGACGCTCGTAGTCTTCAAGAATGTCGAATGGAGAACGCATCAACGCACCAGTTGTTTGATGCGGGCGATCAGATCGTCTTCGCGCGGCGGCTTGACGATGTAGTCGCTGGCACCTTGTCGCAAACCCCAGGCCTTGTCGGTTTCCATGCCCTTGGTGCTGACCAGCAGCACGGGGATGTCCTTGGTGGCCTGGTCGCGTGCAAGTGCACGCGTTGCCTGGAAGCCGCTCATGCCGGGCAGCACCACATCCATCAACACCAGATCGGGCGCCTGGCTGCGAATCAGCTCAAGTCCCGCTTCGGCGTTGTCGGTGGCGACGACGGTATGGCCTGCTTTTTCCAGCCATTGACTGAAGACTGCCCGGTCGGTGGGCGAGTCCTCGATCAATATAATTCGAGCCATGTTGCCTTTCCCCCTGGTCAGGCGTGGACGTACGTGCGAATCGCGCTCAGTAGTTCTTCACGAGTGAATGGCTTGGTCAGATATTGCTCGGAGCCGACGATGCGGCCGCGTGCCTTGTCGAACAGGCCATCCTTGGACGACAACATGATCACCGGCGTCGACTTGAAGAGCTGGTTGCCCTTGATCAACGCGCACGTCTGGTACCCATCCAGGCGCGGCATCATGATGTCGACAAAAATGATCTGAGGTTGCTGGTCCGCAATTTTGGCCAGTGCCTCGAAACCATCCGTTGCTGTCACTACTTCACACCCTTCTCGCTTGAGCAGCGTTTCTGCGGTGCGGCGAATAGTCTTCGAATCGTCGATGACCATCACCTTCAGTCCTGCGAGTTCCCCACCCGCAGCAATGTGTTCACTCATGCAAATATCCCCGGACGTGCAACGCTTCTTCCTTTCCGTCGTCGCTACGAAACTGCATGTATATCCCAAGACCCGCATTGACTGTCAAGGGCGCATCGCCGGGCCCCCGCCAGGCGGACGTTCCGACCGCGTCTGGGTGCGTCAGGACCGGCTAGTCGCGCACTACGACCCGCCAGGCGCGCCATCGCCCACCGCTTGAAGTTACCATCGGCAGTCTGTTCGAAAGGTTTAGTCCCATGTTGCTCGACGTCGTTGTGGTGATGGATCCCATCGCCTCCATCAAAATCGCCAAAGACACCACCTTCGCCATGTTGCTGGAAGCCCAGCGCCGTGGCCACCATTTGCAGTATGTGCGCCCCGGCGGACTCAGCCTGCGCGACGGACGCGCGGTGGCGCAGGTCGCGCCCCTGAGCGTGCGCGAAGACAAGGCCAGCTGGTTCACGCTGGGCGAATTCGCCGAGCTGGCGTTCGGTCCCGGCCAGGTGGTGCTGATGCGCAAGGACCCGCCGGTGGATGCAGAGTTCATCTACGACACTCAGGTGCTGAGCGTCGCCCAGCGCGCTGGCGCGCAGGTGGTCAACGACCCGCAGGGTCTGCGCGATTACAACGAGAAGCTGGCCGCGCTGCTGTTTCCGCAATGCTGCCCGCCGACGCTGGTCAGCCGCGATGCGGCGGCGTTGAAGGCCTTCGTGCTGGAACATGGGCAAGCCGTGCTCAAGCCGCTGGACGGCATGGGTGGGCGCTCGATCTTCCGCAGCGGCACCGGCGACCCCAACCTCAACGTGATCCTGGAGACGTTGACCGACGGCAACCGCAACCTGACCCTGGCGCAGCGCTTCATCCCCGACATCACCGCTGGCGACAAGCGCATCCTGCTGGTGGATGGCGTGCCGGTGGACTACTGCCTGGCGCGGATTCCGCAAGGCGACGAATTCCGCGGCAACCTGGCCGCCGGCGGACGTGGCGAAGGCCGGCCGCTGTCCAAGCGCGACCGCTGGATCGCCGCGCAGGTCGGCCCGGAAATGCGCCGCCGCGGCATGCGCTTCGTCGGCCTGGATGTGATCGGCGATTACCTGACCGAGGTCAACGTCACCAGCCCGACCTGCGTGCGCGAGCTGGATGCGCAGTTCGGTTTGAACATCGCCGGGCTGCTGTTCGACGCGATCGAGGCCGGCGCTGCGCAATGAGCGCGGCTGCGGCACTGCCGGCCCCCATGGACGAGCGCCGGCGGCTGACCACGACGCTGGTAATCTCGTTGTTGCTGCACGGCGTGCTGATCCTGGGCGTGGGCTTTGCGGTCAGCGAAGACGCGCCGCTGGTGCCGACGCTGGATGTGATCTTCAGCCAGACCAGCACCCCGCTGACGCCCAAGCAGGCCGATTTCCTGGCCCAGGCCAATCAGCAGGGCGGCGGCAATCACGCCACCGCGCAGCGCCCACGCGACAGCCAGCCCGGCGTGGTGCCGCAGGACCGCAGCGGGCTGGCAGCGCAGGCGCAGCGCGCCACCACGGTGCAGGCGCCCGAGCCAACGCAGACCCGCGTGGTCGCCAGTCGCCGCGGCGAGCAGACCGTGCCGACCCCGCAACCAAATCCGCAGACCGACCCACTCACCCCGGCCGACGCGCAACGCGTGCAGCGCGACGCGGAAATGGCCCGGCTCGCGGCAGAGGTGCATCTGCGCTCGGAGCAATACGCCAAGCGTCCCAATCGCAAGTTCGTCTCGGCCAGTACGCGCGAGTATGCGTACGCCAACTATCTGCGTGCGTGGGTGGACCGCGCCGAGCGCGTCGGCAATCTCAATTACCCGGATGAAGCGCGCCGGCGCCGACTCGGCGGCAAGGTGGTCATCAGCGTGGGCGTACGCCGCGACGGCAGCGTGGAAAGCAGCCGCGTGCTGATCTCCAGCGGCACCCCGGCGCTGGATGCCGCGGCGCTGCGCGTGGTGCAGCTGGCGCAGCCGTTCCCGCCGCTACCCAGCACCAAGGACGATGTGGATATCCTGCAGGTCACGCGCACGTGGTTGTTTTTGCCCGGCGGCGAGCTGCACGACGATCGCTGAGGTGTGGTGGGTTTGATCGATGATGCGACCAAATATGTCGCCATCTTTTGCCAACTGCTCGCGACGGTTTTTCAGACACCTTAAGACCGTGAGATCTTGGCTGTGTTGGGAGGAGCAGAAGCAGAGCTGCCGATCTGCCACTTGGCTGAAAGGCCCTTGCCCGCCCACCATCGCGGGACACGCCGCAAGTACATCCATGTAGGCTCTTACGCGGCATCCAGGCCGCGTAAGGTCCCGCGACGGTAGGCGGGCAAGGACCAGTCGAGATGGTCGGTATGCATGGCTTTCGACAGAGCAACCAGCAACCTGTCTGGTGCGGTGTCCTCACCGATTGCGGGACCGTGTGGCGGCATGGATGCCGCCACCGAGCCTACATGGACGTACTTGCGGCGTGTCCCGCGGGCGGTGAGGGCACCGCACGCTCGACCGACTCAGCTTTTGACTCCATCTAAATGCCGCTAAGACTCGAAATCTTGATTGCCTTGGAATGGTTGGACAGTTGTTTGCAACTTCCAGATCCGCAATCTTGCCGCCATCAATACCGGGTTCGAAAAGTGTTGTTAGCCGCTCTTGGCGCCGGCGGCCTTTGCAGCGCGTGCGGCCTGCTGCTCGACCAGGGTCAGCGCAACGTTGTCGCGCAGATAGGCCGGTTCGACCCGCTCCGGTGCCACGCCTTCGCCGCGCAACAGCGCCGGCACGGCGAGTGTGAGCAGATCGGCGGCGTGCGGGAGCGCGGCTGCATCGACGCTGGTCAGCTGCGCTGCGAATCGCTGTTGCAGCAGTGCCTCGGCAGCGGCGAATCCGGTGCCCACACCGGCAAAACGTTGAAGCGTATTCGGCAGAACCAAGGCGTCCGGTGCACAGACCACTTCCGGCGCCAGTTCCAGCAGCGTGTCGCCGCGGCGCTCGAACACGCCGGCATACACCTCGCCCATGCGCGCATCGATGCAGGCCAGTACCTGCGTCGCATCGGCGGGTGCGCGCAAGGCCAATACTTGCAGCGTGGAGACGGCCAGCACCGGTACATCAAGGCCCAGGGCGATGCCTTGCGCGATGCCGATCGCCAGCCGCACGCCGGTGAAGGCGCCAGGGCCACGGCCGACCGCAATCGCATCCAGCTGGCGGCGCGCAATGCCTGCGTCGGCCAGCAGTTGCTCGGCCCACGGCAGCGCCAGCTCGGCGTGGCGGCGCGGCGCCAGTTCGAAGCGCTCGAGCACGCGGCCATCCACATGCAGCGCGACGGAACAGGCTTCGGTGGAGGTCTCGAACGCGAGGACTTTCATGACAGGACCGCAGGCAGGAAGGGGAAGCTCACGCGTCGCCTAACGGCAACGCGAGCACGCCATTGTCGCCCACCGGCTCGGCGACGCCAAAAAACGCGCGCACATCGCCGATCTCGCGGGTGCGCGCAAACGGCGGCAACGAGTTCATGAAGGTGCGGCCGTAGCCCTTGTTCAACAGCCGCGGGTCGCACAGCACCAGCACGCCGCGATCGGTCTCGCTGCGGATCAGCCGGCCCACGCCCTGCTTCAGCGCAATCACCGCCTGCGGCAATTGCTCGTCGCGGAACGGGTTGCCGCCCTCGCGGCGGATCGCATCCAGGCGCGCTTCGAACACCGGGTCGTCGGGCGCGGCAAACGGCAATTTGTCGATCACCACCACGCTCAAGGCATCGCCGACCACATCCACGCCCTCGCGGAAGCTGGCCGACCCCAGCAGCACACCATTGCCGGAAGTGCGGAAACGCTGCAGTAACGTGGCACGTGGCGCTTCGCCTTGCACGAACAAGGGCCACGGTGCGCCACGCAACGCCTCGGCGGCTTCGCGCAGCGCGCGGTGCGAAGCGAACAACAGGAATGCGCGGCCGTTGGAGGCTTCCAGCACCGGCGTCAGCGCGGCGATCAGCGCCGTGCCGAAGCCGCGCGCCGCCGGATCGGGCAGATGCGGCGGCAGATAGCACAGCGCCTGGCGCGCCCAGTCGAAGGGACTGGGTTGCAACAAGGTCACCGGATCGCTCAAGCCCAGGCGCTGCGCGATGTGGTCAAACTCGCCGCCCACCGCCAACGTGGCCGAGGTGAACACCCACGCCGCGTGCGATTTTTCGCGGTGTTCGCGCAGCGGGCCAGAGACATCCAGCGGCGTGCGTTGGCAGCGGAAACCGCGCGGACTCAGCTCGTACCACAGCACATCGTTGTCGACGGTGTCTGGTAAATCCTGCGCAAAATCCAGCACCGGCGCGTCTTCGCCCAGCCAGCGCGACAGCCGCGCGAGTGCTTCCTGCGCGCGTGCAGAGCAGCCATCGAACCCGGGCGACGCCTCGCGCAACGGCAGCAAGGACTCGCCCAACCGTGCCAGCGACGACAGCACCGCATCGAAGCCCTCGCGCACCTGCGGCTTGGCCAGCGCGCGCCATTGCGTACCGCGTGGCGGCAGGCCTTCCATGCCTGAGCGCAGGCCGCGCAACGCTTCGTCCAAGGCGAGAATCGGTTCCTGCAAGCTTGCCTGCGCGCCGGCCACCAGCCGCGCTTCGACCATGCAATCGCGGGCCAGCTCCTGCCAGGGCCGCATGCCGAAACTTTCGCCGAAGAAATTCGCCGCCAGTTCCGGCAGCTGATGCGCCTCGTCGATGACGAAGGCCTGCGCGCCGGGCAGGATCTCGCCAAAGCCTTCCTGCTTGAGCGCCAGATCGGCCAGCAGCAGATGATGATTGACCACCACCAGGTCGGCGGCCTGCGCGCGCTGACGCGCCTGCACCACAAAACACTCGCTGTAGAACGGGCATTCGGTGCCCAGGCAGTTGTCGACCGTGGAAGTCACCAGCGGCAGCAGTGGCGAGTCGTCCGGCAGGGCTTCCATCTCGGCCATGTCGCCGAACTGGGTACGCCCGCTCCAGGCAACGATGCGATGGAACTGCGAGACCTGTTCGGGCGTAGAAAAACGCGGTTCGCCGCGCGCCTGTTGGGTGCGGTACTTGCACAGATAATTCGCGCGCCCTTTCAGCAGTGCGCTGCGCAGGCCAATGCCCAACGCGGCACGTACGCGCGGCAGATCGCGATGGAACAACTGGTCCTGCAGCGCGCGGGTGCCGGTCGAGATGATGGTCTTGAGCCCTGACAGCAGCACCGGCACCAGATAGGCGTAGGTCTTGCCGGTCCCGGTGCCGGCCTCGGCCAACAGCACATCGCGCTGCTCGAACGCCTCGGCGATGGCGCCGGTCAGGCGCAACTGCGCGGCACGCGGCGCAAACGCATCGAGCTGACGCGCAAGCGCCCCGCCCTCGCTGAGCGCCTCGATGCTGGCAGTGGCAAGTTGGGACATGGGATCGAACGGATGCGGGACACAGAAGCGCGACAGCCTAGCGCGTGCGCAGTGATGCTGCCTGGATTGCGCTTTATGGAGTGCGGACTAGCGCCATTGCGCCAGCAACAGCCACCTACCGTGCCTGCATCACCTCTGACGGCCTGCATAACGCAGCGAGCAGCATTCACATCAGCAGGGGGCAGCTTTCCAACCACCGATGCGCGGCAGTGACACTAGCTGCACCAAGCGCCGACCGCGCCCCCCTGGCGGTGAGCGCAGTCGGCCTGATTACTGCAATCAGTACCGCTTCACACCAGGCACCGTGCACCCGGCAATCTGCACCTTGGCCGAGGCGGCATTTTCTTTTTCGCCACGGGCAATCCGCGACTGCTCGATGGTGGCCCAGTGACGACGGCACAGCGGGCCGGTCTTGGAACCCAGTTCGATGGCCTGTTTGGCAAAGCGCTCGGCGGCCGGCCAATCGGCTTGCAGCACGGAAACTTCTGCACGCTCCTGCAGCACCGCCGGGTCGCCGGCGACCAGACCCAACGCCTGATCCAGCGCTGCAGCGGCGCCGGCCAGATCGCCGGCCTGGCGCTTGGCCTTGGCGGTCTCGCGCAGATCGTCCACCTGCGGGTCGCGCAGCGGCTGCACCGACAGTTCGGTGTCGTCGACGCCGGCCTCGCGTTCGATCAGCAACAGCCGCTGTGTCGGGGTCGTCGGGTCCACAGGTGTCGGCGGCGGCGGCGCGGGCGGTGCACTGACGCAGGCAGACAGCGCGGCAAGCACGCCGAAAAGGGCAAGGAGGCGGTGCAGTCGGTTCATGAGGTCACTCCAATTCAATGCGCGGGCGGGGGCGAGGCAGGCGCTTGCGCGGGTTCTTCCGGCTTTTTGTCCAGACCGAAGAAGCGGCGCCAGCCACCCCCGCCGGATTGTTCGGCAGGCGCTGCAGGATCGCCGGGCGCACCTTCGATCGACGGTGCATTGCCGGCACACGGGGCGTAGGCCGGCGTGAACCCGACCACGAACGGGAACTGGCGCGCGCCCGGGCAACCGGGGTCGGTCACGCCGGTGCCGGCCGCATCCACCCACTGCCAATCCAGGCCCTTGCCGCTGACCTTCAGCGGCGCACTCGGCAGCCGCGCGAAGATGCTCGACCACACCCGCATCGCGCCGGTGGCACCGTACAGGCCGGTCTGCTCGTTCTGATCGTTGCCCATCCAGATCACCGCCAGGTGGTCGCCGGTATAGCCGGCATACCAGCTGTCGCGGCCGTCGTTGGAGGTCCCGGTCTTGCCGGCCGGCGACAGCCGGCCCAGGCCATCGCCCAGCAGTTGCCGCGCGGTACCGCCGCTCACCACTTGCTGCAAGGCGATGCTGATCAGGTTGGCAGCCACCGAATCACCTTCCTGCGCAGGAGCCGGGGTCTTGTCGTAGCGCTTGAGCAGCTTGCCCTGCGGATCAAGCACGCCGCGCACAGCATGCAGCGGCTGGATCTCGCCACCGGCCGCCAGAAACTGATACAGCTGCGCCATGCCGTACGGACTCTGATCGGTGGCACCCAGGATCAGCGACGGATTGGTGTCGGCCTTGATGCCAGCCAGCACCTGGATCAGTTGCGCGATGCGCTCCGGGCCAACCTGCATGCCCACGCGTACCGTGGCCTGGTTGTAGGAATGCGCCAGCGCATCGATCAGCCGCACCGTGCCGTGACTGCGGTTGTCGGAATTGCCCGGCGACCAGGTCTTGCCACGGCTGAGCTGCACCGTCACCGGCGCATCGTCGACCCAGCTGGACAGCGCCCAGCGATCCGGTGAGGCCAATGCCAGCAAATACACGAACGGCTTGAGCAACGAGCCGACCTGCCGCTGTGCTTCGACGGCGCGATTGAAGCCGGGCTTGGCCACATCGCGGCTGCCGACCACCGCCAGCACATCGCCGTTATGCACGTCGGTGAGCACCAGGCCGGCCTGCAGCGGCGGGCGCTTCTTGTTGTCCAGCCGCTTGATGGTGCCGGTCACCGCGCCTTCGGCATACGCCTGCGCGGACGGCGACATGCCGGTGAGCACGCTCATGCCGGCGCCTTGCAGCACGCCTTCCGGGTAATCGTGCGCCAGCTGGCGCCGCACCAGATCCACGTAGGCCGGGAAGCGGTTGGCGGCGACCAGACCGGGTTCCTTGGGCACACCCAACGGCTCGGCCAGTGCGCGCTTGTATTCGGCCGCGTCGATCAGGTTGTTTTCGTGCAGTTTGCCCAGCACGAAATTGCGTCGATCCAGCGCCCGTTCCGGGTTGCGTCGCGGGTCGTAGTAGGACGGCCCCTTGACCAGCCCGATCAGCAAGGCAATCTGCTCGGTGGTCATCGAGTTGAGTTCGCGGCCGAACCACAGCTCCGCACCGGAGGACACGCCGTGGATCGCCTGCCCGCCGCGCTGCCCCAGATACACCTGATTGAGATAGGCCTCCAGGATGGTGCGCTTGTCGTAGCGCGCCTCCATGATCACGGCATACAGAATTTCGTTGAACTTGCGGGTAACCGTCTGTTCCTTACCGATGCCGAGCAGGCCGCTGCGTGCCAGCTGCTGGGTCAAGGTGCTGGCGCCCTGCCGCACCTGGCCGCCGGAGCGCGCCATGATCCAGGCCGCGCGCACCATGCCGCTGAGATCGATGCCGTGGTGGCTGTTGAAGTCGCGGTCTTCGACCGCCTGCAGGCCGGTGACCAGCAGCTCGGGCACTTCTTCCATGCGCACCAGGCGGCGTTCTTCCTGCTTCTGCCCGTACAGCGTGGCGATACGTGCCGGGTCCAGCCGCGCGCTTTTCAGCGCCTTGCGGTCGACGGCATCGCGCAGGCTGGCCACACGCCCACCGGAGAGGCTGACTTCCACGCGCTTCGCGGGCACGCGCCCGTCCACATCGATATAGCCGCGGCTGGCGATGGTGAAGCGGCTGCCGTCCTGCTGATAGGTACCGGCCAGTTTGGCTTGACCATCGTCACGGTACGAGGCCGCATCCAGCTCGGTCTTCAAGGTGGCCGCATCCAGCGCATCGCCGGGCACCAGCACCAACGGCCGCCCGTACACGCGGGTCGGGATCTGCCAACGCAGCTCGCCGAAACGCTGGGTGACCTGCTTGTTCAGATACACCGTGTAGGGAATCAGAAAACCAAGCGCCAGCGCGAATGCCGCAAAGGCCCAGACAATCAGCCTGCGTTGCCAGCGGGAGCCTTGCTCGTTGGTGTCGTCCTCGAAATCGTCGGGAGCGTCGTGGTCGTCGTGGCGTCGGGGCACAGGGATGCGAGAATGTAGAGTCCGGCGAGTCTAGCGCAGCGCTGTGGTGGTTGTGGTCAGCCGGACCCTTTGACTTAAGCTGGAGTTTCAACGCGATGTCGATGTCCCTGGCCGATGCACGCTATCTGTTCAATCGCGTGCTTGGGCTGATCCACCGCAGCGTGGCGAGCATGCGCACACGCGGCTGGCGCGCCACCTGGCAGCGCATTCGCGTGCACACGCAGGCGCCGCCGGTCGCGCTCGGCACGCCGCTGTGGTTGCCGGACCCCGCACCGTTTGCCGCGTTTGCGGTGCCGCATAGCGCCGCGCCGCGCGTGACGTTGGTGATTCCGGTCTACAACCACATCGCACACACGCTTGCCTGTTTGCGCGCGCTGGCCGCACATCCACCGCAGCTGGATGTGGAAATTGTGGTGGTGGACGACGGCAGCAACGATGCCACCGAAGCGCAGCTGACGCAGGTACAGGGCCTGCACTACCACCGCCGCACCAGCAATGGCGGTTTCATCGCCGCCTGCAATGACGGCATCGCGCTGGCGCGTGGCGACTACGTGGTGCTGCTCAACAACGACACCATTCCGCAGCCCGGCTGGCTGGATCGGCTGATCGACACGTTCGCGCAGCATCCCACCGCCGGCCTGGTCGGCGCGCAACTGGTGTATCCGGACGGACGCCTGCAGGAGTCCGGCGGCGTGGTGTTCGCCGATGGCAGCGCCTGGAGCTACGGCCGCTTCGAATCGGCCGACGATCCGCGCTATGCGTATGTGCGTGCGATGGACTATTGCTCGGGCGCGGCGATCGCGCTGCCACGCGCGTTGCTGCAGACGCTGGGCGGGCTGGATCGCCGTTACATGCCTGCGTACTACGAAGACACCGATCTGGCGTTTGCGGTGCGTGCGGCCGGGTATCGGGTGCTGGTGCAGCCGGCCAGTGTGGTGGTGCATGACGAAGGCACCAGCAACGGCACCGACACCCGCACCGGGGTGAAGGCGTATCAGGTCCGCAATCAAGCCGTGTTCGCCGAAAAATGGCAGCAGGCGCTTGCAATGCAGTTGCCGGTCGGCACGGTGCCTGCGCCTGCGCTGCTGCATCGCGGCCAACGCCAGGTACTGATCCTGGACGAGAGCGTGCCGCAGCCGGACCGCGATTCCGGCTCGTTGCGGCAGTTCAATCTGATCCGCCTGCTGTGCGAAGAAGGGGCGCATGTGGTGTTCGTGCCCACCCGCCGCGAACACGCCGGGCGACATACGCAGGCACTGCAGCAACTGGGTGTGGAAGTCTGGTACGCGCCGTTCCTGGAGGGCATCGGCAGCTGGCTACGCACACATGGCGCGCGCTTTGCGGTGGTGCTGCTGGTACGCCATCACGTTGCGCATGCCTGCCTGCCGTTGCTCAAACAATACGCCCCTCAGGCGCGCACCCTGTTCGACACCGTCGATCTGCATTACCTGCGCGAACGCCGCGGCGCCGAGCTGGCCGGCGATGCCAACCTGTTGCGCGCGGCAGAACGCACCCGCCTGCGCGAACTGGAGATCATGGCCGCCACCGACGTCACGCTGCTGGTCTCGGCAGCCGAACAGGCGCAGCTGCAGGCGGACGCACCGCAGATCCGCACCGCCCTGCTCTCCAATCTGCATGAAGTGGCCGGTAGCGGTCATCCCTTCGCGCAACGTCGCGACCTGGTGTTCGTGGGCGGCTTCCGGCATCCGCCCAATGTGGATGCGGTGCAATGGTTCATCAGCGCGATCTTCCCGCAGGTGCGTGCGCAGTTGCCGGACGTAATCTTCCACTGCATCGGTGCGGATATGCCGGAGGCACTGAAGCTCTTGGCCGACGAGTGCCCGGGCGTGCAATTGCACGGACATGTGCCCGATCTGGTGCCGTATATGGACACTGCGCGCATCGCGGTGGCGCCGTTGCGCTTCGGCGCCGGCGTCAAGGGCAAGATCAATCTGAGCATGGCACATGGGCAGCCAGTGGTCGGCACTACCTGCGCAGTGGAAGGCATGCATCTGCGCGATGGCGAAGATGTATGCGTAGCGGATAACGCCGAGGCCTTCGCCGCTGCGATTGTGCGCCTGTATCAGGATGCAGCGCTGTGGCAGCGCCTGGCCGACAACGGCTTGCGCAACGTGGCGCAGCATTTTTCGCTGGATGCCGCGCGTAGCACGGTGCGTACGTTGTTTATCGAGGCTTGAGTTGCCTGCCACTGGCGTGCGTGCCTTGGTACACCCGCGCTGCCAGCGTGGGCCGGGCACATAGCGGGAGTTGGGGGCCAGAGCCGCCATTCCCCGCGCGCCGCTCAGGCATCGCGCTCAAGGAAGCGCCGTCAAAAGCGGCCTCCACCTCAACGCTGCTCCGCTACCGCCTTGACCCGGCGCGTGAACTCGACCAATTCCGGCAGCCCCGGATCCAGCTGACGCGCCTCGTCCTGCGCGCGCCGCGCGAACGCCGTATCCTCCTGCCCCAGGCGCTCGCTGCCCACCGCAATCCAGCGCTGGGCCAGACGTCGGCGCGCGCCGATCAGCGCCTCGCCGTTCGGCGTCAGTGCCTGCCACGCATCCAGACAACCGCGCGCGGCACGCAGACGGTTGTTGCGCAACTCGTCCTCGAAACAGCGCTGGCTCGCCGGCGCCACGCGTGCGGCGGCCTGCAGCACGCGCGGATCGCGCGGTGCCAGCGCCTGCGCTGCTCGCACCGCGTCGTAGGCACTGGCGCCGGGCGGGGTCATCCATTGCTGCTGCGTTTCGGCATCTATCACCCGTTGCAGCAGCGCGCGCAGACGGCGCTCGCGTGCCCCACGCGACAAACCGGTTTCAGGGCTGCGTTGTGCATCGCGTGCGCGCGCAATCGCCTGTTCTGCCTGCGCGATCGATGCAGCGCCCGGCACCAGGGCGCGCGCCTCCTGCAGCGATTGCAGTGCAGCGTCGAAGTGGAAATCCGCCGCCTGCCGGCTGGCCTGCGCGGCGTATTCGCTCGCGACCTGATCGAGCCCGCGACGCGCTGCGGCGTCGTCTGGCTCGGCCGCCAGCACGGCGTTGAAATCGCGTGCGGCCGGCGCCAGGCGACCACGCCGCAACAAGTCTTCTGCACGTTGACGGCGCTGCTCCAGCACGCGGTGGTAGTGGCCTTCGGTCAGCGGTACATCGGCATGCCCGGCGTCGTAGCGCTTGGCAGCGGCCAGCAACATCGCCGCATCGCCGAGCGCGTCGCGCGCCAGTGCATGGCGGGCCTGCGCCAGCAGATCGGTCAAGGCGTCTTCGCGGCCTTCCAAGGCATCGGTGCGGTCCGGCGCCAGGGTCAGGATGCGCTGGTACAACGGCAATGCACTGTCCGGTGTGCCATCCAGGCGTCCTTGTTGCTGCGCGGCCACGGCCTGCGCGAACAAGGCATCCAACCCGGCGCGACGTGCCTGCAGCGCGCGCAAGCGCAACGTGACTGGCGCGATCTGCGCTTGCGGCACTTCCAGCGCAGTTGCCAGCGCCAGTGCGCGTTGCGCTCCGGCGGCGTCACCGGCCGCGATTGCCGCACGCGCCTGCACCACTGCGGCGGCACCGGTGCGCGCCAGTCCGGCACGGGCTTCGCTGCGGTCGCTATCCAAGGCGAGCGCAGCAGCGAACAGTTCGCGCGCGCCATTGCCATCGGCGGCACTGAGTTGGCCGCGCGACAAGGCCGCCTCGCCCCGTTGCAGCAGCTGCTGGATACGCGTATCCGGCCACAGCCAATCGGCCAGCGGCTTGCGCACTACGATCGTGGTCAACAGCAGGCATGCGCACAGCCCCAATGCCACGCGCCATAGCGCACGGCTGCGCAACGGCGCCCAGAGGCGGGGCGATCTGGCCCAGCGCGGAAGCGGGAGCATGCGGTGGCGTCCATCCTTGGCGCGACCTGACGGGGACGCGTTCACCCCGCTATGGTAGCCGGCCGCTGCGAAGACGATGTGCGCTTCGGGATTCGGGATTCGGGATTCGTCAGGCAAGCACGCCTTGCTCGCTGTGTGCCGCCTGTTTCAAATCGATTGACGCTGGCGAGGTGTGCGGCGCGCTCAGCCGAGTCGCCGCACCTCGCTCACCCCGGGCAAGGCATCCAGCTTGCCAAGCAAGCCGGACAGCTGGTCATAATCGCTGACCTTCAAACGCAAACGCAGTTGCGCGCGGCCGGTGTCACGCACGTTGTCGCTGTTGATCTCCAGCACATGCGCGTCTTCCTGCGCGATCAGGTTGGTGATGTCCTTGAGCAGCCAGCGCCGGTCGACTGCGCGCACCTGCACATCCACTTCGTAGCCGCTGCCGGCCTGGCCCCACTCCACCGGCAACACGCGCTGCGGATGCGCAGCAGCCAGACGCGACAGCGCCGCGCAATCGGTGCGGTGCACGGTGATGCCGCGGCCGCGGGTCAGATAGCCGGCGATCGGCTCGCCCGCCACCGGCTGGCAGCAGCGCGCCAGCTGCACCAGCAGATTGCCCACGCCCTGCACGGTGAACTTGGATTTGCCCAGACCCTCGCGCCGCGCGGTGGGCCGTGGCGGCGCCGGCACCGCCGGTTGCGAGGCAGCGCGCTCGGCTTCCAGCAGCGCACGGCTGACCTGGTTGGGCCCGGTATCGCCCAGCGCCACCTGGATATACAGATCGTCGATGTTTTCGGCGTGGAATTTACGCGTCGCCACACTCAGATCGGAGTGCTGCAGGCCAAGGCGCTTGAGCTCGCGATCCAGCAACTCCTTGCCCGCGTGCACGTTGCGCGCGCGGTCGAGCTTGTGGAACCAGGCGCGCACCTTGTCGCGCGAGCGCCCGCTGGCCAGGAATCCGTTGGACGCCAGCAACCAGTCGCGGCGCGGGTCGGCTTCCTTGGCGGTCATGATCTCCACGCGGTCGCCGCTGCGCAGCCGGTAGGTCAGCGGCACGATGCGATCGTTGACGCGCGCGCCGCGGCAGCGATGCCCCACCATGGTGTGCACGTGATACGCAAAATCCAGCGGCGTGGCGCCTTGCGGCAGATCGATCACCTCGCCCTTGGGCGTCAGCGCATACACGCGGTCTTCGATCAGCTCGGCATCCAGCGCGCCGGCCAGTTCGCCGTGGTCGCCCTCCTGCACCTGCTCCAGCAGCTGGCGCATCCACAGGATCTTGCGGTCGAACGCCTTCTCGGCGCCCTTGCCGCCTTCTTTATACTTCCAGTGCGCCGCAACCCCGAGTTCGGCCTGCGCGTGCATCTCGTGGGTACGGATCTGGATTTCGATCGTGCGCCCTTCCGGGCCGAGCACTGCCGTGTGCAGCGAGCGATAGTCGTTGGCCTTGGGCCGGGCGATATAGTCGTCGAACTCGCTCGGCACCGGTGCCCACAGCGAGTGCACCGCACCCAGCGCGGCGTAACAGGCGGCCACGTCGTCGACCATCACCCGCACCGCGCGGATGTCGTATAGCTGGTCGAACGACAGGCGCTTTTTCTGCATCTTCCGCCAGATGCTGTAGATGTGTTTGGGCCGCCCGCTCACTTCCGCACGCAGGCCCTGCTGGGTCAGCGACGTCGACAAGGTGCGCTTGACCGTTTCTAGATAGCGCTCGCGCGCCACGCGGGTTTCGTCCACCTCGCGGGCGATGCGGCGGTAGGTGTCCGGCTCCAGATGCCGGAACGCCAGGTCTTCCAGCTCCCACTTCACCTGCCAGATGCCCAACCGGTTGGCCAGCGGGGCGTGGATGTCGCGAGTGAGCTGGGCAAGCGCGCGGCGTTGTTCTTCGCTCAGGCGGTCGGCTACGCGCATGCGCGCCAACTGCCGCGCCAGCAGGACCGGCACCACCCGCAGGTCGTGGATGATGGACAGCAGCAGCCGCCGCAAGCCTTCGCTGTTGCGCCCAGCCTCGCGACCGGCATGCAGGGCCCAGACCTGGTCGGCCGCGTCCAGCCCATCGAGCAAACCTTCGACCACCACACGCCGTTCGGCCGGTTGCCATGGCAGGCTCGCGACCACGCCGCGCAATGCGGGCAGATCGAACAGCAATGCAGCAATCAAGGTGGCCTCATCGGCCGCCAGCAGCGCCAGCGCATCCAGCGTGTCGGCAAGCAGCGCCCACGGCACGGCATCGGCTTGCGCTGGCGGCACGTTCTGCCAGGCCTGCGCCAATGCGTCGCGCAAGGCCGGCGCGATCGACGCGACAGCAGGACGCTGCAGCACGGCATGCAGGCGGTCGAATGAGGAACTGGTCACAGCGGTGGACACGGGCGTGGGCAACAACAATGGTCTGACAGCTACGGTAACGTGCGCGTCACCTTCTCCACAACGCGCAATCGCAGCGCAGACACGGAAATCCGATGCCTTCGCGCTTATGCCCGGTTCACCCGCCAACGCCTTGATTCGCAACCGCTCTGTGCGGAATCCGATGCGGTTGCGTCCATGAAATCAGCTTCATCGGCGGCTTTTTACATGCCCTTTACAATTCAGCCAAACCGGCTGCCTATGCTCCCTTGGCGTCGTCGCTGCCCAATGCTGCGGCAACGTCATTCCAACCAACTGCGAGGTAGCCGATGAAGACCTGGAAGAAGCCTGTCGTTCGTGAAGTCAATTGTGGCGCCGAGATCAACTGCTACGTCTCCGGCGAATTCTGAGCTCACCTGCCGCCCTTCCTCCCGATGCATGACCGGCAGTCGCCGGCAGATAGGTAACAGTTCTCCATGCGCATCATCGTTCTGGGATCGGCGGCCGGCGGTGGGCACCCGCAGTGGAATTGCCACACCCCCGCGAGTCAGCGGGCATGGCAACAAGCAGACGGTGCCCAACGTCGTACCCAGGCCAGCATCGCGGTCAGTACCGATGGCCAACGCTGGGTCCTGATCAACGCCTCACCCGATTTCCGTCAACAAATTCTCGCAACGCCTGCACTTTGGCCGCAGCACGGTCTGCGCCATTCGCCGATCGAAGCAGTGCTGCTGACCAGCGGCGAGATCGACCATATCGCCGGGCTGCTGTCGATGCGAGAGAGTCAGGCGTTCTCGCTGCATGCCAGCAGTCGTGTGCTCGATCTGCTCTCGCAAAACCCCATTTTCGATGCGGTCAATCCGCAGTATGTGCAGCGTCAGCCGTTTGCGCTCGACACACCGTTGTCGCTGCTGGGCCTGCAGCTCACGCCATTCTCGGTGCCCGGCAAGGTGCCACTATTTATGGAATCGCGCAGCGGCGGCGATCTGGCCGGTTCAAACGAAGAAACCCTCGGGCTCACCATCGACGATGGCCAGCACCGCGTGCATTACATTCCCGGCTGCGCGGCGATGACCGATGCGTTGCGTGCGCGCCTGCAAGGCGCCGAACTAGTGTTCTTCGACGGCACGCTGTGGCGCGACGACGAGATGGTGCAACTGGGCATCAGCCAGAAAACCGGTCAGCGCATGGGCCACATGAGCATCGATGGCGCCGACGGCACCATCGCCGCCTTCGCCCCGCTGGATGTGGCGCGCAAGATCTTCATCCATCTCAACACCACCAATTCCGTGCTCGACACCCACTCGCCGGAGTACGCCAGCGCGCGTGCCAGCGGCTGGGAAGTCGCGCACGACGGCCTGGAGATCACCCTGTGACCGCCCTGCTCACCCCCGACCAACTGGAAGCGGACCTGCGCGCCATCGGCGCCCGCCTGTACCACGACCAGCACCCGTTCCACGCGCTGCTGCACGACGGCAAGCTCGATCGCGGCCAGGTCCAGGCCTGGGCGCTGAATCGCTTCGAGTACCAGCGCTGCATTCCCTTGAAAGACGCCGCGATTCTCGCGCGTATGGAAGACCCGGCGCTGCGGCGGATCTGGCGTCAACGCATTCTCGATCACGACGGCAACAGCCCCAGCGATGGCGGCATCGCCCGTTGGCTGCACCTGACCGATGCGCTGGGCCTGGATCGCACACTGGTTGAATCCGGCCGCGCGCTACTGCCCGGTACCCGTTTCGCCGTGCAGGCCTACCTGCAGTTCGTGCGCGAAAAAAGCCTGCTCGAAGCGATCGCCTCCTCGCTGACCGAGCTGTTCGCCCCCAACATCATCGGCCGACGCGTGGCCGGCATGCTCAAGCATTACGACTTCGTCTCGCCCGAAGCGCTGGCCTATTTCAAGCATCGCCTGACCGAGGCGCCGCGCGATTCGGATTTTGCGCTGGACTACGTCAAGCAGCACGCCGATACCGTCGAAAAACAGGCCCTGGTCAAGGCCGCGCTGCACTTCAAGTGCTCGGTGCTGTGGGCGCAGCTGGATGCATTGCACGTGGCCTACGTCAGCCCGGGCATCGTCTGGCCGGATGCGTTTGTGCCCGACCGCGACGCCGGCCGGGCCGCCGCGTGAGCAGCATCACCCGCGACAGCCAGCCGGCCCTGCGCGCAGGCGTGCGCCTGCAGCACGACCGCGCGCGTGACCAGTGGGTGCTGCTGGCGCCGGAACGCGTGGTCGAGCTGGACGAGATCGCGCTGGTGGTGGCGCAGCGCTACGACGGTGTGCGTTCGCTGGCGCAGATCGCGCAGGAACTGGCTGCCGAATTCGATGCCGACGCGGCAGACATCGAGGTCGATGTGATCGAACTCACCAACACCCTGCATCAGAAGCGTCTGCTGCGGCTATGAGCCTCGCCCCGCCGCCACTGTCGGTGCTGCTGGAGCTGACCCATCGCTGCCCGTTGGCCTGCCCGTATTGCTCCAACCCGATTGCACTGGCAGCGCTGCGCGAGGAAATGGACACCGCCGGCTGGCGCTCGCTGCTGCAGCAGGCCGCCGACATGGGCGTGCTGCAGGCGCATTTTTCCGGTGGCGAGCCGATGCTGCGCAAGGACCTGCCCGAGCTGGTGGCGCATGCGCGCGCGCTCGGGCTGTACAGCAATTTGATCACCTCCGGCGTGGCCGGCGGCGAGCCAATGCTGGACCAATTGCAGGCTGCCGGACTGGAACACGTGCAACTGAGCGTGCAGGACGTCGACCCGGCCGGTGCCGACCGCATTGCCGGCTATCGCAACAGCTTGTCGAAGAAGCGCGAGTTCGCTGCCGCCGTGCGTGCGCGTGGCCTGCCGCTGACACTCAACGCCGTGCTGCACCGTCATAACGCCGAGCGCGTGCCGGGCATGATTGCGCTGGCGCTGGAATGGCAGGCAGAGCGCATCGAAGTGGCGCACACCCAGTATTACGGTTGGGGCCTGCGCAATCGCGCCGCGTTGATGCCCAGCCGCGAGCAACTGATGGCCACGATTACGGCAGTGGAAACCGCACGCCGCGAACTCGGCGACCGTCTGGCGATCGACTTCGTCACGCCCGACTATTACGCGCGCCAGCCCAAACCCTGCATGGGCGGCTGGGGCCAGCGCTTCGTCAATATTTCCCCACGCGGCGATGTACTGCCGTGCCATGCGGCCGAGACCATCGAAGGCATGCGCTTCGACAATCTGCGCGAGCGTTCGCTGGCCGACATCTGGAATAACGGCGAGGCGTTCGTGCGCTTCCGCGGCACGGCGTGGATGCCCGAGGTGTGCCAGGGCTGCCCCAAGCGCGAGATCGACTGGGGCGGCTGCCGCTGCCAGGCCCTGGCGCTCGCCGGCGATGCCGCCACGCTGGACCCTGTGTGCGAACGCTCGCCGCGGCATGCCGAGGTGCGCGCCACCGCCGAACGCGAGGCCGCCGCGCCCGCACCTGAGTTTGTCTACCGCCGTCCCGAACGTGCTGCGCGCGCGACCGTAGCGACGGTAGACGAGGAGTAATTCACAGCAGCAGCTTGGGCATGTCTGCGCATCTGCCTGCAACCTCTCCATGCGGCGCGAAAGGGCCTGTAGCTTGTGGAGGCGAACACCACCAGCGCGCGCCGTAGGCCAAGCTGCACGATGCGCTCCAGCGTCTACACTAGCGGCCTCTTCGTCTTCCGGATCGCCCCCATGTCGCTCGCGCGCCGCATTCCCCTGCTGGTCTGCCTGACCTTCGCGTTGACCGCTCTCCCGGCCCTGGCGCAGCGCGCCGTGCAGGGCGATCTGCAGTCGCAGATGAGCGCCGAGCAGTTCAAGGCAGCCGGCCTGGACAAGCTCAATGCCAGCGAGTTGGCCGCGCTCAACGACTGGCTGCAAGGCAAGGTCGCCAAGGAAGCGGCCGTGGTGGTCGAACAAGCCAAGGAAGCCGGCCGCCAGGAAGTGATCGTCAAGAACCGCGGCTTTTTCGATTTCGGCAGCAAGGAGCCGATCGAAAGCACGATTGTTGGCGAGTTCAAGGGCTTCTCCAAGGGCCGCGTGTACACGCTGGCCAATGGTCAGGACTGGGAGCAGACCGACTCCGCCAGCTTGGCCGGCGTTCGCAAGGATGCGCCCAAGGTCAAGATCAAGCCCGGCCTGGTCGGCGTGTGGTATCTGCAGATCGAGGGCTACAACACGCCTGCCAAGGTGCGTCGGGTCAAGTAAGCGGGGCTGACTGGCGACTACGCCGCCTTGTCCAAACAGGCTTGCGGCTACAAACACAGTCCACCGACAAACAGGCGCTACCCACGCTGGGAGCGCCTGTCCTGTTTGCGCATTGAAGTCCGCACAGACACGTCCAAAACCGCCTGTTTAGCGCTTGAGTGCGTCACCAAGATCGATCCAACCCGACTGATCCATTGACATCGTTGTCACCAACTCCTACACAGGCCCGTACTCGCCGACGGCATCGGACGCTCGGCGAACCTTTGAGGATTGAATGTGGCTGCGACCTCGCGTTCTGCTCGCACTGCTGTCTTGCCCGCTTGCCCCACTGCCACCGGCTTCATCGCTGCCGATGTCGGTGGCACGCATGTGCGTGTCGGCCACGTGGCGTATGCGGGCAACGCAGCGATCGAGCTGTCGCACTACCGCACTTATCGCGGCAGCGAGCACGCCAGTCTGGAGGCGATCCTCGGCGACTTTCTGCAGCAGGTGCGCGGTGTCGATGCGGTGGTGATCGCCAGTGCCGGTGTCGCACTGGACGATGGCAGCTTCATCAGCAACAACTTGCCGTGGACGATTTCGCCCAGCCAGATGCGTCACGCGCTGGCAGTGCGCAGCGTGCATCTGGTCAACGATTTCGAAGCGGTCGCCTACGCCGCGCCACAGATGCAACAACGCGCCGTGCTGCAGCTCAGCGGGCCGACGCCACGGCATACGCGCGCCGCCGGTCCGATCCTGGTGGTCGGTCCCGGCACCGGGCTTGGCGCTGCAGTGTGGATCGATGCCAAGCCTCGCCCGATCGTGCTCGCCACCGAGGCCGGCCAGGTCGCGTTGGCCAGCACCGACGACAGGGAGCTGCAACTGCTGCGGATTCTGCTGCGCGGCCAGCCCTATCTGCCCCTTGAGCATGTGTTGTCCGGCCCCGGCCTGCTCAATCTCTACAACGCCGTGTGCGAACTGCACGCGGTGCCGCCACGCCATCGCCTGCCTGCTGCGATCACGCATGCAGCCCTGCACGAAGACGATGCCGCGGCGCGCGACTGCCTGCACAGCTTTTGCGCATTGCTGGGCAGCGCGGTCGGCGATATGGCGCTGGCCTACGGCGCTGCCGGCGGCATCTATCTGGCCGGCGGGATCCTGCCGACGATCGGGCAGTTTCTGGCCAACAGCACTTTTCGCGAACGTTTTTTAGCCAAGGGAAACATGCGTGCGCTGCTCGAGCGCATCCCGGTCAAGCTGGTCGAGCACGGGCAGCTGGGCGTGCTCGGCGCGGCCAACTGGTATCTGCAACAACGTGCAGATGTGTCGTAGACGATACGTGCACTGGCGCGCACGCATCTGGCTCAACTCCGCAACGCAGCCACCCGCTGCGACAACTTCTTCGCAGAGACGCCCGACTTGGCGCCCAGCTCCTGCGCGAACACCGAGACGCGCAACTCTTCCAGATCCCAGCGCAGCGACTCCCACTCCGGGCGCTGCTGCAAGCCACGTGCGGCCGCATCGCCCAACGCATCCACAAACGGTTTGAGTTCGAGCATGCGTGTCTGATCGCGGGCCGGATCGCGTTTGGCCCGCTCGGTACGCAGGATCATCGCCTTGAGATAACGCGGATAGTTGGCCAGCGCCTCGGCCGGAGTCTCACGCAGGAAGCCGGCATGCACCAACGCGCGCAACTGCTGCTCCATATCGTCCAGATTGCCGCGCGCCCAGCCCATCAACGGCGCTTCCAGCAAGGGCTTGAGTTCGGCCACGGCGCCGAGGATGCTTTCGGCCAGTGTCAACCGCTCCATCGCCTCGCCGAACAGGCGCTTGGTCGCATCGTCACGGCGTTGCGCGAATGCGCCCGCATCGCGGATCGCCCCCAGCCCTTCTGCCAACACCGCATTGAGCGCGGCATCGACCAGATCGCCGCGCAGCCGCTCCTGCGACTCGATCGCCGCGTACAACAACCCGGTTTTGGGCGACACCGGCAATTGCTTGCGCGCCTGCTTGATCTTGTCGGCAAGCGCGATTTCCAGCAGCCGGCGCACGCCGCGCGGATGCGCCTGCGCCGCTTCGTTGCGGTCGGCAAAGATGCGCAGCGCTGCGTCTTCGCCCTGATCCACCAACGCCGGATACGCCGGCACACCTGCCTCGCCCGACACCTGTTCGGGGATCGGGGTGGCCGGGAAATCGCGCAAGCCCTCGGCAGCCAGGGCGCGGCCCGCACGTGCGGCAAACGCCTGGCCCGCCCGCTCGCCGAAGCGTGCGCGCAACCCGTCCAGATCGCGCGACTCGGCCAGCACCTTGCCGTCGTCATCGCGCAGGCGCAGGTTCATCAGCAGATGCGTGTCCAGCGCCTCTTCGTCGAAATCCAGCGCCGCCACCTGCGTGCCGGTGGCCTTGCTCAGAAAGCGCGCCAGCTCGCCACGGATATCGTCGGCCGACGCAATACTGTAGGCCTCGTAGAACGCGCGCCCGAAATCCGGCGCCGGCACATAGTTACGGCGCTGCGCCTTGGGCAGGCTACGAATCAATGCAGATGCCTTGTCGGCAACAAAGCCAGGCGCCAGCCACGACAGCCGCGTTGGATCCAGCGCATTGAGCAGATGCAACGGCACATCCAGGGTGACGCCGTCATCGATGGCGCCCGGCTCGAAGCGGTAATGCAACGGCAGCCGCGCATCGCCAAGGGGGAAATACTTCGGGAAGCGATCGGCCTCGCTGCCTTCGCCCGGCAGCAGATCGTTCAACGACCAATGCAGGCTGCGGCGTTTGTCCGGCGGCAAGGTTTTCCACCACGCATCCAGGCCACTGGCCGAATGCAGTTCGGACGGAATGCGATCCAGATACCACCGTGCCTGCCACTCTTCGTCGGCAACGATGCCGGCGCGACGCAACTTGGCTTCTTCTTCGCGCGCCTGCTCCAGCACCTTGAGGTTGTCGGCCACGAACGCCGCACGCGTATTGATTTCGCCCGTCACCAGGCCCTGACGCACGAACAGGTCGTGCGCGGCGGCCGGGTCGATCTTGCCGAAATGCACCGGCTTTTTCGGCGCCAGCACCAGCCCGAACAGGCTGATCTGCTCGGAGGCGACCACCTGCCCCTGCGCACGCGACCAGTGTGGGTCGAAGTGCTTGCGCGCCAACAGATGCGGCAGCTCGGCGATCGCCCAATCCGGCTCGATCGCGGCATTGGTCATGCCCCAGACTTTCTGTGTGTCCAGCAGCGTGGCGGCCAGAATCCACGGCGGCGGTTTGCGCGCCAACGCCGAGCCGGGGAACGGCACGAACCGGCGTTGCCGCGCGGCGAGAAAATCGCCTTTTTCGGTGCGATGGCCGATCTGCGTCGGCAGGCCGGCCAACAGCGCGCGGTGCAGTGCCTGATACGCCGCGGCGCGTTCGCGCTCGCTGGTCCGTGCCGAGACTTCAGCAGCCTCGGCCTGCTTGTTCGTAGCTGCGGAGGTGGTGCGTGCAGGTGCTGCACTTGGCTCCGGCTTGCCTTCGCGCGCCAGACGCGCGGCGCGATGCAGCTGCCCGCGCGTGGGCCGGTTGGCGTTGTGGCCGTCCTCGCGCGGCGGTGCGCTGGCACCGGCCAGCAGCGGCGCCATCATCACCGCGGCCGGCTCTTCGCTCCAACCGAGTTCTTCGCACAACAAGCGTAACTGCCGATGCAGTTCGCGCCACTCGCGCATGCGCAAAAAGCCCAGAAAATGTCGATTGCACCAATCGCGCAACTTGGACTGGGTGAGCTCTTCGTGCACCTGCCGGTACGCCTCCCACAAGCGCAGGATGCCGACGAATTCCGAGCGCGCATCGGCAAACAGCGCATGTGCGTTGTCGGCCGCCTCGCGCGCTTCGGGCGGGCGCTCGCGCGGATCCTGGATGCCCAGGAAGGAGGCGATGACGATCATCTCGCGCAGGCAGCCGTGCTGCTGCGCGGCCACCAGCATGCGCGCGAGTTTGACGTCCACCGGCAGACGCGCCATCTGGCGGCCGGTCGCGGTCAGGCGGCGCTCGCCATCGATCGCGCCCAGTTCAAGCAACTGCTGCCAGCCATCGGCCACCGCACGCTCGTCTGGCGCTTCCAGAAACGGGAAATCCTCGATCCGTCCCAGACCCAGCTGCAGCATGCGCAGGATCACGCCCGACAACGACGCGCGCCGGATTTCCGGATCGGTGAACGCTGGCCGCGCGGCAAAGTCGGCTTCGGCATACAGGCGGTAGCAGATGCCCTCGGCGATGCGCCCGCACCGGCCCATGCGCTGGTTGGCGCTGGCCTGCGAGATCGGCTCGATATGCAAGCGGTCCAGCTTCTGCCGCGGGCTATAGCGCTTGATGCGCGCAAACCCGGGGTCCACCACATAGCGGATGCGCGGCACCGTCAGCGAGGTCTCGGCCACATTGGTCGCCAGCACCAGGCGCCGACGCGGGCCCGGATTGAACACCCGGTCCTGATCCTGCGCAGACAGCCGCGCGTACAACGGCACCACTTCGGTCTCGCGGTATTTGCGCCGTTCCAGCGATTGATGCGCATCGCGGATTTCGCGCTCGCCGGGCAGGAACATCAGCACGTCGCCGCGCGGGTCGATGCGGGTGATTTCGTCGATTGCCGCCACGATCGCATCGTTGACGGTGCGCTCGCCATCGCGGCCATTGCCTTGCTCGCCGTCGCTGTCAGTACCGGCGTCGCCTTCGAGCGGGCGATAGCGCACCTCGACCGGAAACGTGCGTCCTTCCACACTGATCACTGGCGCATCGTTGAAATGCTGCGCGAAACGCTCGGTGTCGATGGTGGCCGAAGTCACGATCAACTTCAGATCGGGGCGCTTGACCAGCAACTGCTTGAGATAGCCAAGCAAAAAATCGATGTTGAGGCTGCGCTCGTGCGCCTCGTCCACGATAATGGTGTCGTAGGCCGACAACCAACGGTCGCTGGCGATCTCGGCCAGCAGGATGCCGTCGGTCATGAACTTGATCCGCGAGTCTTCACCAACCCGGTCGGTGAAGCGCACCTGGAAGCCCACCGTGGTGCCCAACGGCGTCTTCAACTCCTCGGCCACGCGTGCAGCCACCGCACGTGCGGCGATCCGGCGCGGCTGGGTGCAGCCGATCATGCCTGCCGCCCCGCGCCCCGCCGCCAGACACAGCTTGGGCAGCTGGGTGGTCTTGCCCGAGCCGGTTTCGCCGGCAATGACCACCACTTGATGATCGCGGATCAACGCGATGATGCGCTCGGCCTCGCGTGCGATCGGCAGTTGCGTGTCCAGCGTGATGGCGGGCTGCTGCTCGGCGCGCGCCTTGCGCTGCGCCTGCGACGCCGCCAGCGCCTGCTCGAAGGCCTGGCGCAGCTGCACGTTGCCGGGCTTGCCTTGCCAGCGCGACCATAGGCCGAGCAAGCGGCCCCGGTCGCGGCTCATGCCGCCATCGACAGCGCTACGGCGCTCGCGCAAGGTGGTGGCCAGGTCGGTATCGATAGCGCTCATTGATGAAAAAGTGTGAAAGATTGAATGACGAGTGATCCTTTAGAGTGACTATTGTGACCCGATATCTGTTCCCTCAGGAGGACCATTCCCATGTCCAAGAAAAAGAACGCCAACAAGCCCGTCGTCATCATTGACGGACCAGACGCCTTACCGGTTGCCGCCGCATCGGCCCCGCACATCGATATCGGGATCAAGGACGGCGATCGCAAGAAGATCTCCGACGGTCTGGCCCGCTACATGGCTGACGCCTTCACCTTGTATCTGAAGACCCACAACTTCCATTGGAACGTCACCGGGTCGATGTTCAACTCGCTGCACACCATGTTCGAAACCCAGTACACCGAGCAGTGGGCCGCACTGGACGAAGTGGCCGAGCGCATCCGCGCCCTGGGCTACAACGCGCCGGGCTCCTATAGCGAGTTCGTCGCTTTGACTTCGATCCCGGAAGAACAGGGCCTGAGCGATAGCGCCGACTGGCGCGAGATGGTGCGCCAGCTGGTCAGCGGCAACGAAGCGGTCTGCCGCACCGCACGCAAGGTACTGGGCACCGCCGACGACGCCGGCGACGACCCGACCGTGGACCTGCTGACCCAGCGCCTGCAGACCCACGAAAAGTACGCGTGGATGCTGCGTTCCTTGCTGCAGTAAGCGCCTCCCTCCACGCGCCGGCATTGTCAGGCGCGGGACACAAAGCCCCTCTCCCCTCGGGAGAGGGGTTGGGGTGAGGGTACGGAGCGAAGCTCAAGTGCCCCACCCAACGCGCGGCCACCGCCCATTTCCTGCGCCGTGCGCCCGCCCCCAGCACATGCTTACATGTGCGCATTTTCCCGGCGCGCCCCATCGCGTCGCGGCAATCCCCGACCCGTCATCGCGCAACGCCGCCGGCATGACACCGGCCAAGACGTGACCCGCGCGGTATCCTAGACGGATGTCTTCCCCCGCCCACGAACTGCTCAGCCGCGTCTTCGGTTACGACGACTTCCGCGGTCCTCAACAGGCTATCGTCGAACACGTCGCCGCGGGTAACGATGCCCTGGTGCTGATGCCCACCGGTGGCGGCAAGTCGCTGTGCTATCAGGTGCCGGCGCTGTTGCGCGATGGCATCGGCATTGTGGTCTCGCCGCTGATCGCATTGATGCAGGATCAGGTCGACGCCTTGCGCCAGCTCGGCGTGCGCGCCGAATTCCTCAATTCCACGCTGGATGCGGAAAACACCCAGCGGGTCGAGCGCGCCTTGCTCTCGGGCGATCTGGATCTGCTCTACGTCGCGCCAGAGCGCTTGCTGACGCCACGCTTCCTGTCCTTACTGGAACGCAGCCGCATCGCGCTATTTGCCATCGACGAGGCGCATTGCGTCTCGCAATGGGGCCACGACTTCCGTCCCGAATACCGCCAGCTCACCGTGCTGCACGAGCGCTGGCCGCACATCCCGCGCATGGCCTTGACCGCCACCGCCGATCCGCCGACCCAGCGCGAGATCGCCGAGCGTCTGGATCTGGTCGACGCGCGCCACTTCGTCAGTTCCTTCGACCGCCCCAATATCCGCTACACCGTGGTGCAGAAGGACAACGCGCGCAAGCAGCTGCAGGAATTCCTGGGCCGCCATCGCGGCTCGGCCGGCATCGTCTACGCCATGTCGCGGCGCAAGGTCGAAGAAACCGCGCAGCAGCTGTGTGCGCAAGGCTTCAACGCCCTGCCCTACCACGCCGGTTTGCCGGCCGAGGTGCGGGCGGAAAACCAGCGCCGCTTCCTGCGCGAAGACGGCATCATCATGACCGCCACCATCGCCTTCGGCATGGGCATCGACAAGCCCGACGTGCGCTTCGTGGCGCATGTGGATCTGCCCAAATCGCTGGAGGGCTATTACCAGGAAACCGGCCGCGCCGGCCGCGATGGCGACCCGGCCGAGGCCTGGCTCTGCTACGGCCTGGGCGATATGGTGCTGCTCAAGCAGATGATCGAACAGGGCGAAGCGGCCGAAGAGCGCAAGCGCCTGGAGCGCGCCAAGCTCGATCACCTGCTGGGCTATTGCGAATCGATGCAATGCCGCCGCCAGGTGCTACTGGCCGGCTTCGGCGAGACCTATCCCAAGCCCTGCGGCAATTGCGACAACTGCCTCACCCCGGCGGCCGCCTGGGATGCCACGGTGGCGTCGCAAAAAGCGCTCAGTTGCGTGTACCGCAGCGGGCAGCGTTTCGGTGTGGGCCACCTGCTCGACATCCTGCGCGGCAGCGAGAACGAGCGCATCAAGCAGCTCGGCCACGACCAGTTGAGCACCTACGGCATCGGCCGCGACCTGGACGAGCGCACCTGGCGCGGCGTGTTCCGTCAGTTGGTGGCCGCCAGCCTGCTGGAGGTCGACAGCGAAGGCCATGGCGGTCTGCGGCTTACAGATGCCAGCCGCCAGGTACTCAAGGGCGAGCGACAGGTGATGATGCGCCGCGAGAACCCGGCTGCCGGACGCGAGCGTGAGCGCGGCACGCAACGCACCGGCCTGCCGGTGCAGCCGCAGGATCTGGTGTTGTTCAACGCCTTGCGCGGCTTGCGCGCAGAGCTGGCCAAGGAACAGAACGTGCCGGCGTTTGTGATCTTCCACGACAGCACGCTGCGCAACATCGCCGAACAACGGCCAACCAGCATCGATGCGCTATCGCATATCGGCGGCATCGGTGGCGGCAAACTGGCCCGCTACGGGGCGCAGCTGATCGAGATCGTGCGCGAACAAGGCTGATGCAACGGCGTGTGTCATCGGCATACCAACGCTGGCACAAAAATCCGCAAGATCGACAGCGCGCATTCAATCAGCCGTTGCTAGTTTCACAAGGCGATCTGGCACGCGCTGTCAGTCCCTCATGTAGAGTCCAATCGATGAAACGCAGCCTGCTTCTCCTGGCCACTCTGTTTGCCGCTGGCGGCGCGCTCGCCCAGGCCGGCGACGGCAGTGCCGAGCCGGTCACGGCGCGCTCGCTCGATCTGAGCATTCCGCAGGCACCGGTGCAGTATCGCTCCGATCCCGAGGTCCCCACCGATCCGCCAGGTACCTTTTACGGCGACAAAAGCGGTCCCCAGCCTGCGTTGAGCCGGCCCAGTGCCGCTGCCATCGCCGCCGAACGCGCCGAGCAATGCCAGGGCAAGCTGCATGGCGCAGTCGAAACCGGCATGGGCTATGCCAGCCGCGGCGGTAACAGCAACTGGCAGGCGGTCAATCTGAATTCCTGCAAGACCTATTACGACGACGACGGCAAGGCGCACCAGATTGGCGTCAGCATCAGTGTCGGGCGTGGCGAAGGCCCGATTTTCGGCCCGCGTTATGGGCCTGGCGGCTACGGTCCCGGCCCGTTCGGCTGGTAACCATACGGCCCCGTCTGCGTTGACGGAGGGTTCACCCCTGCATCGCTGAGAATGCGGCTTGCCTTACGAGACGCGCTCATGTCACAGAACAAGGAACGGCCAGTTGTCTTCGTCGTCGAAGATGGCGATGGCACCCGACAACTCAGCTGCCTTGTGCTGGAGAGCTATGGGTTCACCTGCCGCAGTGCAGGCTCGGTCGAGGAAGCGCTGACCCTGATCGAAAGTGACCCGCGCATCGACGTGCTGTTTTCCGATATCCACTTCCCGGGCGGCCTGACCGGCGTGGATCTGGCGGTCAAGACCGCGCAGGCGCCGTACAAGCTTCCGGTATTGCTCACCTCCGGCCTGGCGGTGGAGTACGTGGAAGAGATCCTGCCGGACGGTGTGGCCTTCCTGGAAAAGCCTTACACCCCCGAGCAACTGCTGACCGCCATCCGCAGCGTGATGGCCAAACACCGGGTGCTTCCCACCCCGGTGGCCTGACGGCGGCGGCCGCCACTGTACGGCGACCCACAATCCCGGTATGAAATGCCAGCCGTCGCGCCATGCGCCGGCCACGGGGATTGATCAATACACGCGTGTGCCTAAGGATGCGGCGCCATCGCCCGCCTGCAAAAGCCGCTCAGTCAGCCAAACGCTGCAGGGTCTGCTTGCACGATCTGCGCCAGACATTGCACTTCGACACCAATACACCGAACGTCCATCGCATGACGCCTCACGAATGCAACGTGCAAAAGAACATTTGAACCACGCATACGTCGTATTTCACGCGATCAAGCACGCCGCTCGCTAGGCTGGTTCGAATGCAGCGCTTTGCTGCCAAAGAACTCAGGAGATCCCCATGGGCGACAACTCGTTTCTGTCACCGGCTTTCATCATCTTGGTCGTTGCGATCATCGGCGTGGTTTTCTGGCTGGTGACGCGTGCCAAGAAAAAGCGCAACAAGAAGTAAGCGACCCGGGCATCGGTTCGAAGGCTGCGAGTCGTCGCATTGCCTGCAGGTTGCCGCCAGCGTTGAACGCCAGCGGCACACTCAAAAACGCTCGCCCGCCGGCAGATAGCGCCATTCGCCGATCGCCAGTTTACCCAGCGAGATGCGGCCCACGCGCAAGCGCCGGATGCTCACCACGTCCAGCCCGACTTCCTTGCACATGAAGCGCAGTTGCCCGGGCTGCACATGTTTGATCGCAAAGCGCAGCCGCTCTTCGTTCTGCCAACTCACCTTGCACGGCGACAGGCTGCGCTGCTGATAGACCAGGCCATGCGCAAGCCGTGCCATGCCGTAGGGGCGCAGCTCGCCGCTGACTTCCACCAGGAATTCCTGCTCGATGGAGGTCGCATCGGCGCTGAGCCTGCGTAGCACGCGGCCATCCTGGCTCAGGACCAGCAAACCGCTGGCCTCATCCTCCAGCGGCAACGGCGCGCTCAGACGCAGGAAATGCCGTTTCAGCACGCGTACGTTGGCCTGATCCAGACTGCTGCGCGCGGCCGGCACGGCCAACCCCAACGCGGCCTCGGCCGTCAATCCGGCAGGCTTGTGCAGCAGCAATGTGGCTGGCTCGGCAGGCTCCAGCACCGCATCGGCTGCCAACGTCACCTGCTGCGCGGTGGCCAATGTCTGTGGCTCCTCGACCACCACACCGTCCACGCTGACCCAGCCGCCTTCGATGTACTGCTGGGCCTCGCCACGCGAGCAGCCGAACAGCGCGGCAACGCATTTGTCGAGACGGATCGGTTCGGACATCGGACGAGCTCAGCATCAGGGCACGGCAGTGTACGTGCTGGGTCCGTGGATGCGCGAGGTTGGCCTCACTGGCGCGGCGTTGAGGCTCTGCCAACACCTGGCGGTCCGTCGGCATGCATGTGAACGCCAACGAATCAGCGCCATCGTTGGGGTACCCATGCAGGCTTCGCCCGGCACTTTGCTGCCATCGCGCTTCTGCCGCACCCGACAAAATGGGAAACTGAGCGCTCACACAGGAGATTGCAGATGTTCATCAAATTCGGCACAACCCGGATCCGCCTTGCCCATATCTCCGTCGTCAACGACCCGTTCAACGCCGGCGAGAGCTTCGGTTCTTATTGCCACTCGGTGCGGGTCGGCCTGATCTCCGGCGACGAGGTCTTCGCACGCTTCAACAACGAGGCCGATGCCGAACAGCTTTACGCCAACGTCCTTGCCGCGCTGGAGAGTTGAGCGCAAGACAACACCCATCGCGCCATGCTTGCTGCGCGCGACGGCGCGATGGATCAGTGGCTCGCTAAAAAGTAGCCGGCACAGGCCGGCTCGCGATGTACACGGGCAGGCTGCTCCGCTGCCCAACATCAACCGAATCGCTCGCGGCATTGATGCATTCGCAGCAATCTTGCGGTTCTCATCCGCCCATACCACACACGTCAGCGAACTCGACCATTGGTCAGTTCCAATCGTTGGCTGTGCGCGCTGCGTTATCCACTTCAGTGCGTCGGTAAAACGTCGGAAAATCGTCCTGCCATTGGCACGCTTCGATCCAGCAATGACGCATTAAACAAGGCGTTTTTTGGCGGGATGTCAGGTAGCGGCGGACAGCTGTCGGGAAATTTCTTCCACGTCATGAATCCGTCATAAGTATTTCCGAATACAAGCCTTTAGCTCCTCACTCTCCGGCCGCTAGCTGGGCAAGACGCTTGAGTGGATGCACCCCGCATTCACTGAGCCCTTCAGCTGCACAACCTGGATGCGGTGATGAACCAATATCTGCAACACCTCAATGTCGGCCGCCGCTTGGGCGTGGCCTTCGGCATCTTGATCTTATTGTCCGGCCTGCTTGTGGCAACCGGCCTGGTCACCATGTCTACCGCCCGTCTCGAGTTGGACACCATCGTCAACAACAACATGGAGCGGATCAGACTCTCCACCGACATGCTGGACGCCAACACCAATGTGGCGATCGGCCTGCGCGATATCGTCATGGTGTCTGGCGATGCTGCCAACCGCAGCGCAATGGAGATGATCGAAAGCAACCGCGCCCGTTATAAAGCGGCGCACGATGCGCTGGCAGCCATGCCGAGCACCGACGGCGAAAAGAACGCGCTCAAGCTGGTGCAGGAAAAACGCGACATCTCGGTCAAGTACAACAACCAGATTCTCGAATACGGCATTCATGATCAGAACCAGGAGGCGCAGGCGCTGTTGCAAGGCGCCGCCGCTGTGGCGATGAATGAACAACAAGCCGCCATTCGCGCCAACGCAGCACTGGAAAGCCGCCTCAGCAAACAGGCCTATGCCGCAGCGGTGGCATCGATGCATCGCGGCAAGGTCACGCTCGCCAGTGGCGGCATTGCCGCGTTGGCCATCAGCGCCCTACTTGCGTGGATGATCACGCGAAGCCTGACCATGCCGCTCAGCCAGGCCACCCGCACTGCCGAGGCCATTGCAGCCGGCAATCTGCACAACGACGTGCACACCACCGCCACCGATGAAACCGGCCGCCTGTTGCAGGCAATGGACAAGATGCAGTTGCAGCTGCGCAACCTGATCGCAGCGCAGACCGACATGGCCAAGCATCACGACAATGGCCAGATCAGTTTCCGCATCGACGCCTCGGCATTCCCCGGCGATTACGGGCGCATGGCCAACGACACCAATTTACTGGTCGCCTCGCATGTGGCGGTGCAAAACGATCTGGCCCGCATCATGGGGCGTTACGCCATCGGCGAACTCTCCGAAGACATGCAGCCGCTACCAGGCGAAAAGGCCGTTTTCAGCGACACCATGGCGCAGGTCAAGCTCAACCTGTCGGCGATGAATCACGAGATCAAGCACCTTGCCCAGTCGGCCGCCAATGGCGACTTCACAGCGCGTGGCGATGTCGAGCGTTTCCAGTTCGATTTCCGCATCATGGTGGAAAGCCTCAATCATCTGATGTCCACCGCCGATGGCAATCTGCAGTCGCTATCGTCGTTGCTGCAGTCGATCGCCGCCGGCGATCTCACCGCACGCATGAGTGGCGAGTTCCGCGGCGTGTTTGCACAGATGCGCGACGATGCCAACGCCACCGCCAGCCAGTTGGCGCAGATCGTCGGCAACATCCAGCAATCGGCGGCCTCGATCAACTCGGCTGCCAGTGAAATCGCTGCCGGCAATCAGGATCTGTCGCAGCGCACCGAGCAGCAAGCGGCCAACCTGGAAGAGACTGCTGCCTCGATGGAAGAGCTGACGTCCACCGTCAAACAGAATGCAGAGAGCGCACGCGAGGCCAATCAGCTCGCGATCGGCGCCGCACGCGTGGCCTCGCAAGGCGGCGAGGTGGTCGGCAAGGTCGTCCAGACAATGACCGGTATCGAAGCCTCGTCCAAAAAGATTGCCGACATCATCAGCGTCATCGACGGCATCGCGTTCCAGACCAACATCCTTGCCTTGAACGCCGCGGTGGAAGCCGCGCGTGCCGGCGAACAGGGACGCGGCTTTGCAGTAGTGGCGTCGGAGGTGCGCACGCTCGCACAGCGTTCGTCTGGCGCGGCCAAGGAAATCAAGAGCCTTATCGACGATTCGGTGCAGCGTGTGGCCGAAGGCTCGGCGTTGGTGCACAGCGCTGGCAAGACCATGGGCGATGTGGTGGCCAGCGTGCAACGCGTGACCGACATCATGAGCGAGATCTCTGCGGCCTCGCAGGAGCAGTCGGCCGGCATCGAGCAGGTCAACCAGACCATCACGCATATGGACGAGGCCACCCAGCAAAACGCCGCGCTGGTGGAAGAAGCCACGGCCGCCGCACGCTCGATGGAAGAACAGGCTGTGCAGCTCACCGACGCGGTGGCGATCTTCAAGATCGATGCACGGCAGGCAAGCCAGGCACAGACGCGCGCGGCAGCACCGGTCGCGCATCTGTTGAACAAGGTCCGTAGCGCCTGAGAAATTGGGCGGTGAAACCAGCGCCGCCCTCAACAACGTCGTCGGCGTGGTTACGTTGATGGCACTGGCTGGGGCTTGCATAGATCCGCCCTCGGAATGTCGTCTACGAAGAGCGTCTGGTAAGGCGCTTTTCGTTGTTTCCGACCGTTTACACCGCGGCCACGCAGATCACGTCGACGACTGCAGGCCTGATCAGTTGCTAGGCGCGGTCGCGGGTATATATCCCGGGGATGTAACGCTCCATCAGCGACTGTGGATACAACGGTGACGTAAACCCGTAGCGCGCGTATAACCCGTGCGCATCGCTGGTGGCCAGGCTGAAACGGCGCAATCCCTGCAGCTCGGGGTGCGCCATGACCGCATCCATCAGCAGCTTGCTATAGCCCTTGCCTTGATGCTCGGGCAGCACGAAGACATCGCCCAGATATGCAACGGTTGCATAATCGGAAACCACCCGCGCGAACGCCACCTGCGTGCGCTCCACAAACCCGCCAAAGCACAGCGAATTGGCGATGGAGCGCTGCAGCAGCGACAACGGGATGTCCCTGGCCCATGTGGTGTGCTGCGACAGATAGCGGTGGATCATCGGCACATCGAGCTCGGACGTGTCGGTGGTAATGCGCAACGGCGGCATGACGGTGACTCCAGTCATAGGGGGGCGTCAGAGTAGCGCAGCATGCGATGGCAGCAGCAACAAGGCGCACAGCACCAGCATGAACACCGCAATCAATGCGTCCAGTACGCGCCATGCGCGCGGATCACGAAAGGCCGGCTGCAGCAAACGCGCGCCATATCCCAGGCTGGAGAACCAGGTAACACTGGCAAGGCACGCACCCGACGCAAACGCCCAGCGCAGCTGGCCTGGATAGCGCGCAGACACGCTGCCCAGCAGCACCATCGTGTCGAGATAGACGTGTGGATTGAGAAACGTGAACGCCAGACAGGTCAGCATGGCGCGCTGCCAAAATTGCGCGTCGCTTGCTGCCGGTGCCAATGCTCCCTTGCCATGCCAGGCCCTGCGTGCAGCCAGGATTCCGTACGCCGCCAGGAACGCAGCACCGGCATAGCGAAGAACTTGCAGCACGCCCGGCCATTGCTTCACCAACGCACCGATCCCGGCGACGCCCAGCACGATCAGCGCGATATCGCCGGCTGCGCAGATCAGCACGATCAGGCCCACATGCTGACGCTTGAGCCCCTGCCGTAACACAAACGCATTTTGTGCCCCGATCGCAATGATGAGACCTGCGCCAGCGATCAAGCCGGCCGCTGCTGCCTGAACGAACATATGTATCTCCCGAGAACCAGGCCTGCATCGTGATGGCAGCGAGCGATTCAGAAAAACTAAATATTCTGTAGGCTAGGGCCTGTTAACACTAATGGCCCGAGCGATTAAACTATCGTGCATGGAGATCACGCCAGCACAATTTTCTCTAATCGAACACTGCCTGCCGGCGCAGCGCGGCAATGTCAGCATGACCAACCTGCAAGTGGTCAACGCCATCCTTTACGTTGCCGAGCATGGCTGCAAATGGCGCGGCCTACCCAAGCGCTTTGGCAACT
>NZ_JBEOLS010000032.1:0-54718 GCF_040279205.1 Xanthomonas hortorum | reverse complement strand
CCCGCCTGAGCGCATTTGACGGCCATGCGCAAACGCAAAAAAGCGTGCCGGCCAGCGGCCGGCACCTACCGATGAACGCGCCTGAAGGAAACCGCTCAAAGGTCGCGGGTTGAGGCCCTGATCAACATAGTTGCTACACGGACGTACTTGCGGCGTGTCCCGCGACGGTGGGCGGGCAAGGGCCCCGCAGCCAATCAACAGACCAGCCGCTCTGCGGTAGTCAGGCGTGGGTTAGTTTTGGTAGCCGCTCTCAGCATCACCGGCATGGCCGTCGCGCAGATCGTTGGGCGGAGTGCTGCTGCTGCGGAATCGTGTAGCGCCATCCGGGACCAATGGCATTCCCGCGCGCGGCGAGGCGCGCCGTAGGATGGGAGTCCCCCACGCCGCAGGATTTCGCATGAGCCCCACCGTGCGCCGATCGCTTACCGTTGCACTGTCACTGGCGTGCGTTGCCGCGCCCGCAATTGCCGCTCCGGCACCAGCCAGTTCCGCTCCCGCAGCACCCACTCCGGCCAGCCATTTCGATCCGCTGGCCTTGTTCGCGCCACTGCAACTGCCCGATGCACCCAACGCCTACCGCAGCGGCAGCGGCTTACCCGGCCCGCTGTTCTGGCAGAACCGTGCGGATTACGACCTGAAGGCCAGCATCGACCCGGCGACCCACACGCTTACCGGCGAGGCGGCGATCCGCTACACCAACCGCAGCCCCGACATGCTGGACGTGCTGTGGCTGCAGCTTGACCAGAACATCTACCGCGCCGATGCGCGCGCTGCCGCCAGCCGCCCATCGCGCCGCACCCAGTTCACCGAAGGCATGCAGATCGCCGGCATCGAGATCGACGATGGCGGGCGACGCCAGCCGGCGCACTTCGTCGTCGACGACACCCGCCTGCGTGTGGACCTGCCGCAGCCGCTGGCCGGGCAGGGCAAGGCGCTGACCGTGCATATCCGCTACCGCTACACGATTCCCGGTACCTGGGGCGGGCGTACCGCGTTCAGTGCCAGCAAGCAGGGCGAGATCTACGAGATTGCGCAGTGGTATCCGCGCATGGCGGTGTATGACGATCTGCGCGGCTGGGACACGCAGCCGTATCTGGGCTCGGAGTTCTATCTGGAATACGGCAACTTCGACTACGCGGTGACCGTGCCGGAAGGCTTTCTGGTCGCCGGCTCCGGTGCGCTGACCAATCCGGCCGAGGTGCTCAGCCGCACCGAGCAGCAACGCCTGCAGCAGGCACGCGGCAGTGATCGCACGGTGCTGATCCGCACGCCTGCCGAGGTGACTGCACGTGCGGCCAAGCCGACGGGCAAGGGCACGCAGACCTGGCGCTTCCATATGGACAACACCCGTGACGTGGCGTTTGCCGCATCGCCTGCGTTCGTCTGGGATGCCGCGCGCATCAAGCTGCCGGGAGGCAAGCAATCGCTGGCGATGTCGGTCTATCCAGTGGAAGGTATGGGCGCGGACAAGTGGAACCGCTCCACCGAATACGTCAAAGGTGCGATCGAACATTTCTCGCAGTGGTACCCGTATCCGTGGCCGGCCGCGATCAATCTGGGCGGTTATGGCGCGGGCATGGAGTATCCGGGCATCGTCTTCGATGGTTTCGAAGACAGCGGCAAGGAGTTGTTCTGGATCACCGCGCACGAGATCGGTCACACATGGTTCCCGATGATCGTGGGCTCCAATGAGCGGCGGCATGCGTTCATGGATGAAGGCTTCAATACCTTCATCGACGTGTATGCCTCGGATGCCTTCAACAAGGGCGAATACGCACCCAAGCGCGATTCGGAATATGCGCCCAAGGGTGGCAACCCGGTCGACGAAATCCTGCCGTTGTTGGCCGATACCAGTGCGCCGACGTTGATGGACAACGCTGATTCCACCAGCGAAAAATACCGCCATCCCTTGACCTACTTCAAAGGCGCGTTGGGGTTGGTGCTGTTGCGCGAGCAGATCCTCGGGCCGGAACGCTTCGATCCGGCCTTTCGCAAATACATCGCCACCTGGGCTTACAAACACCCCACGCCCTCGGATTTCTTCCGGCTGATGGAAAGCGAGAGCGGCGAAGATCTGGCCTGGTGGTGGCGCGGCTGGTATCTCAACAACTGGCAGCTGGATATGGGCATCAGCGCGGCGCATTACGTGGATCACGATCCTGCCAAGGGCGTGCAACTCACGCTGCGCAGCAGTCAGAAACTGGTGATGCCGGCCACCGTGCGCGTGGATCTGGCCGACGGCAGCCACCTCGATCGTCGCGTGCCGGTGGAAACCTGGCTGCAGAACACCGCGCCCACGCTGACGCTGCCGACCACGCAGAAAGTGCTGCATGTGCGACTGGATCCGGATCACGTGTTGCCCGATGCACAGCGGGGCGACAACCAGCTGGACGTGATCGGCTAGCGGCCCCGATGCAATCGTCCGCGCTGCAACGGCGCGGATGAGCTGTACCAGAACTGGCGAGGCATGCCGGATAACGGCGCAATCGATTGCAGCGATTGCGCCGTTTCTACATCAGCCTGCATCGCCATCGACACTACGCATTGCTGCAGCGCATGTGCCTGCATCGTTTCTCGATGGTGTTGTCCTGCATCGCCAACAGTGCCGCTATGCAGCGCTTCTGTCGTGCGAGCGCAGTGACTTTGCGCAACTTTTGAAAGCGGCGTTGTGGCGATCATTGTCGTGGCCTGCATAGCCAGTAACAAAGCGTCATCACCGCAGTCGCGGCTGATAACGCTTACAGCCACGGCAGCTCTGCATGTGCCGTGCGGGCTCAAGCGCACACGTTGTTTTGTGTCTCGATGTGTCCACGCATGTTTGCTGCAACGCAGGGTGACAAGCGATGTCACGCGTGACTAGTCTGCGCCGCGTGGTAGCGCTATCACGCTTGATCTAGCGATCGCAGTCGCTCAGTGAGGTGGCGCACAAGCCTGCGTCAGCCACGGATTCAAGGGTAGGGAAGGCAGTCGCACGTGCTGTACAGATCGTCGCAGGCAGCGTCCGTCATGGACGTGGCACGTGCACGGTTGGCATCAGGGGGATCCGCCGTTGGTTCGATGCGGGGGATCAAATGACGTTCTGCAACGGAAGGTATGTCGCGTGCCGTGCAAGGCGCGTGGCCAGACAATCGCCGCGTCGCATTCCGCGACCACGGCCGTGGGTGTTGGACTCCAGACCCGAGGATAGATCGATGCGTCGTACGTTGAGCAATTTCAAGTCCAAGGCCATGTTCACCTTCGTCGGTGGCCTGTTGGTCATCAATCCGGCCTTTGCGCAGGACGTTCCCGCGCCGCCAGTGCCGCCGCCGCAATCCAGCGCGCAAACCGCCACCACGCTCGATGCGGTCAACGTGACCGGCATTCGCAGCAGCCTGGATCAGTCGATGGGTATCAAGCGCGATGCCGCAGGCGTGGTGGATGCGATCAGCGCCGAAGACATCGGCAAATTTCCCGATACCAACCTGGCCGAGTCGTTGCAACGCATCACCGGTATCTCGATCGAACGCCGCGATGGCGAAGGCGCGCAGGTCACCGCGCGCGGCTTCGGCCCGCAGTTCAATACGGTCACGCTCAACGGCCGGCTGATTCCCGGTGCCGACGCATTCGGCGCACCCGGCCAGACGCCGATCGGCGGCGTGGATGTGGGCACGCGCGCCTTCAACTTCGCCCAGCTCGCCTCCGAAGCCATCACCGGCATCGAGGTGTTCAAGACCAGCCGTGCCACCGCGCCCAGCGGCGGCATCGGCGCCACCATCAACATCCAGACCGACAAGCCGTTCAATCACTCCGGGGTGGTGGCCAATGCCGGCGCCAAGATGGTCTCCGACCGTTCGCAGCCGTTCGGCGATTCGCTCACCCCGGAAGTGTCGGGCATTTTCAGCTATACCAATCCCGACAAGACCTTCGGTATCGGCTTGAGCGGCAGTTACCAGAAACGCCACGGCGGCTCGGTGCAGGCCACCGAAAACACCTGGAACATCCAGCGCTGGACCGGGACCGACCCGGCGCTGCGCCCGGATGCGGTGGTGACCAACGCACCGGCGATCGGCCAGTTGTACGGCATGCCCAACGACCTGCGCTACGCGTTCGCCGACTTCCAGCGCGAGCGCACCAACGGCCAGGCAGTGGTGCAGTTCGCACCCAGCGACAGCCTGACCTTGACCCTGGATTACACCTATTCGTCCAACGAGATCCGCGAAGAGCGCGGCGAGCAGGGCATCTGGTTGCAACGCGCCAACAGCTTCACCGATCTGACCTTCGATACCGGTCAGGCGGTGGCAACGCCGATCTACCTGCGCGATGTGCCTAACGGTGCCAAGGACTTCGGCATGGAGCAGCAGCGCAACGAGCAGAAGTACACGCTCGGCTCGCTCGGCTTCAATGCCGATTGGCAGGTGAGCGACCGCTTCCAGTTGTCGTTCGATGCGCATAACTCGAAAACCAAGAGCATGCCCAACGACCCGGTCACCGGCGGCAGTGCCACCTACTTCAGCTTCGCCGGCACCAACAACTGCGTCAACGGCCCGTCCTGCGGCGGTCAATGGGGGCAGGAGCTTTCGTTCAACAATTCCTTGCCGATCGGCGCACGCACCTGGTATCCCACCGCTGCCGATTCCCTGGCTGGCACCAACGGTGTGGTCAATCCGGACTTCACCCCCGCCGAGCTCGGCTCGCAGGTGCTGCGCATCTACTATCAATCGCAGGTGACCGAGATCAAGGAAGGGCGCATGGATGGCACCTTCGACTTCGACGACGGCCGCTTTCAGTTCGGCGTGAGCAGCGCCAACACCACCATGAACCGGCTCACCAGCGACACCAACTCCACGCTTGGCGACTGGAGTGTGGCCAATGCCGGCAACGAGCCCGGCATGCAGGCGTTGCTGCGGCCGGTGAGCATTACCGGCATGTTCAAGGACTTCAACGCCAATGGTGCGGCGCCCAATGCCTGGCGCGGCGATGCCGATCAGCTGGCCCTGTGGGGTGGCAGCCAGTACGGCGCCACCACCCGCTACAACCCGAACTACAGCGCCGACAACCAGGTGGAAGAGAAGACCCGCGCCGCCTACGTGCAGCTGGAACTGAAGGGCGATATCTCCGGCATGACCACCAACACACGGCTGGGCTTGCGTTACGAGCGCACCGATGTGGAATCCACCTCGCAGGTGGCCACGCCCACTGCGTTGCTCTGGCAGGCCAACAACGACTTCCAGTTGTTGCGCTCCACCGAGCTGCAGCCCTTCAGCGAAAAGACCAGCTACAACTACATCCTGCCCAATCTCGATTTCAGTATCGACATCACCGATCAGCTGAAAGGACGCGCCTCGTTTGGCCAGACCATTGCGCGTGCGCCATACAACAACTTGATTGCCGGTCCAACGCCGAATACACCGAGCGGTTCGATCCTGATCAACCCCTCCACCCGTGCCTCCGGCAGCTCGCAGAGCCCCACGCTGGATCCGTTGGAATCGGACAACCTGGATCTGGCGCTGGAATGGTATTTCGCCGACGCCAGCTATGTGTCTGCCACATTCTGGAACAAGCGCGTCAGCAACTTCATCGGCAACACGGTGTCGCGCGAATCGCTGTATGGGCTGACCGATCCCACCTCGGGGCCGGATGCGCAATCGGCCCTTGCCTTCCTGCAGAGCGGTGCCTGCGCTGCGCAGGTTGGCGCCTCCGGTAACGACGTTGCGGGCGCCTGCTCGGCCAACGACACCTCGCTGTTCGCGGCGATGGCGTTGTTGCGCAACGCCGCGGCCACCGGTGGATTGGCCGCCTATAACGGCAGTTCCGCGCAGAGCCTGGCCCTGGAGAATGCCTACGACATCGTTGGCAATGCCTCCGACCCGCTGTATCAGTTCGATGTGTCGCGGCCGGTCAACCAGAACAAGGCCAACATCCATGGCTGGGAACTGGGCGGGCAGTACTTCTTCGACACCACTGGCTTCGGTATCTACGCCAACTACACCATCGTCGAAGGCGATGTGGGCTTCGACAACACCGTGATCGATCGCGACCAGTTCGCACTGCTCGGTTTGAGCGACACCGCCAACGCCATGCTGATGTACGAAAAGTACGGTTGGAGCGCACGTCTGGCCTGGAACTGGCGTGACGAGTATCTGATCGCGGCAAACCAGGATGGCGCCAACCGCAATCCTTACTACGTGGAGGCCTACCAGCAATGGGACCTGAGCCTGAGTTACAGCTTCAGCAAGCAGCTGTCGGTGGGCTTTGAGGCGATCAACCTGACCGGTGAGGACGTGCGTTGGCATGGGCGTTCTGACAAGCAGATGATCCGCCTGATCGACCAGCAACCGCGTTACACGCTGGGTGTGCGTTATGCGTTTTGAGAGCGACTGACAAGCCGCTGCGCGCACCTCAGGTGCGCGTTGTGCGGTGTGCGGCGGCGTGGAATACCCGCGCGCACGCTGCTCAGAGCGCACCGTTCGTGCGCTCCGACGGCAGCGCATTGGAGTTGGTTGGCTGCTTCGCGCAGATGAGTTAAGTCGTGATGCCTGCGCGGCCACTGATCCGGCTGGCGGCCGCGACTGCACTGCCGGGCTGGATGCCCAGACGCACCCGCTGCGATCGCCGACATGCAAACTGCCGCCAGCACGATGGTGGCCGGGGCATCACCGCAACGCTGGTTGTGCAGGCCTGCCACCAATGCTGCTGTGCCGCTTGCCGGCCTCCTGCTTTTTGGCAATGCTCGACTCCAGCAGGCACCGCATGGTGCCGCATGATCGACTCATATCCCCGCAATGCGGTGATCCATTGCGGATGACCGCTGGAGTTCTAGATGACGCGATACGCAGTGCTCAACAACGTGGCGCATCACGACATCCGCGTCATCCTGCGCTTTGGCGCCGAGTTCGGCGATACGCTCGGCCTGGTGCCGGCCTTCGTCACCGAATTCGCCGAGCTGCAACGCGAATACCCGCTGTTTTTTCGCAAGGATCCTGCCACCGGCGCCTACCAGGCGGTGGCGCTGTTGGGCTTTGCACAGGACGAGAATCTGTTTCTGCAGGACGGGCGCTGGACTGCCAGTTACCTGCCGGGCATCGTCGCCAAGGGGCCGTTTCTGATCGGTTTCCAGGAGCAGCGCATCGACGGTGCCCTGGTGCAGGAGCCGGTGATCCATGTCGACCTGGAGCACCCGCGCGTCAGCCGCGACGAAGGCGAGGCGGTGTTTCTGCCGCAGGGAGGTCATAGCCCGTATCTGGAGCACATCATCAGTGTGCTGCGTGGCATTCGCGACGGCGTGGACGCCGGTCAGGCGATGGCGGCCGCCTTCGATGCGCTGGGTCTGATCCAGCCGGTGCAGCTGGACGTGACGCTGGATGCCAACCACGCCACCCATCTGCAAGGTCTGTTGGCCATCGACCGCGAGCGGCTTGCCGCGCTCGATGCGCAAGCGCTGCATCAACTGCATCAGGCCGGTTATCTGGAAGGCGCATTCTTGATGCTGGCATCGCTACATAACGTGCGTCGGCTTATGGCAGAGAAGCAACGCCGCCTGCAACACACGCAGGCCGCGCCCGCTGCTGAAGCGTATGCCTGAGCGCATGGCTGTGAGCGCCTCCATCATGTCTTCAACTGCCGCAATCGCGCCCATCGCAGAGCGTACAGACTGCCGACATGACGCATTGCCGCTTACTGCGCTCTGCGCCGCCGCCGAACCAGTGGTAGTGCGTGGCATCGCACGCGACTGGTCACTGGTACAGGCCGGGCTGCGCAGCCCCCATGAGGCGATGGCGGTGCTGCGCGCGCACGACAGCGGACATGTCTTGCAGTATTCCCATGGCGGCCCGGAAATCGCGAGCCGGCCGTTTTACACCGACGACTGCAGTTCGCTGAATTTCGATGTGCAGCGTGGCACGCTGAGCACCTTGCTGGAGGCCATCGCCGCGCATCGCGATGACCCACAGCCGCCGACGTATTATCTGGCGTCGTTGCCGGTCGACAACCACCTGCCCGGCCTCCGCGCCAGCAACGATCTGGATTTGTCCGCCAGCGGCATCGCCGTGCAGCCGAGCATCTGGATCGGCAATCGCGTCATCGCTTCGTGTCATTACGATGCGCCCAACAACCTGGCCTGCTGCGCGGTGGGGCAGCGCCGCTTTACGCTGTTTCCGCCGGAGCAGGTGGCCAACCTGTATCCCGGTCCGCTGGATCCCACGCCGGGCGGGCAGGTGGTGAGCATGGTGGATATCGCCAACCCGGATCTGCAGCGTTATCCGCGATTTGCCGCTGCGCTGGCGCATGCGCGCACCACCGTGCTGGAACCGGGCGATGCGTTGTTCATTCCCAGCATGTGGTGGCATCACGTGCAATCGCTGCAGCCGTTCAATGTGCTGGTCAACTACTGGTGGAGCAGCGCACCCGCGCAATTGCCGGCGCCGATGCCTGCGCTGTATCACGCGCTATGGGCGATTCGCGACCGGCCAGCATCCGAAAAAGGCGCCTGGCGCGCATTGTTCGATTACTACGTGTTCGGTCCTGCCGAGCGTGCTGGCGAACACCTGCCCGAGCAGGCGCGACATGCGTTGGGCCCGATCGACCCGATCCTCGCGCGACAGCTGCGCGCGATGCTGATCGGCAAGCTCAATCGCTGATGGTCCATACCGCCCTAAATGCATCCCACAGGAGTGCGCAGTGACCCAGGCCCCGATTCGCAAGGTCGTTATCGTCGGTGGCGGCACCGCCGGCTGGATCACTGCCTGTGCGCTGTCGCACCAGTTCCGCGAGCTGCTCGAGATCACCCTGGTCGAGTCCGAGCAGATCGGCACCGTGGGCGTGGGCGAGTCCACGGTGCCGCCGATCCGCACCTTTCATCGCTTCCTGCAGATCGACGAGCAGGAATTTCTGCGCGCAGTGGCCGGCACCTTCAAATTGTCGATCTCCTTCGAGCATTGGCGTCGCCAGGGCGAGCGCTATATCCATCCGTTCGGTATCACCGGGCAAAGCACGCTGGTGTGCGCGTTTCATCATCTCTGGCTGGAAAGTCAGCGGCGTGGCATGCCTGGCACGTTCGGCGATTACTGTCTTGAAACCGTGGCCTCGCGCGTGGATCGCTTCGCACTGTTGCGCGAGCCTGCAGTCAATTACGCCTACCATCTCGACGCGGCGTTGTATGCCAAGTTTCTGCGCGCACGCAGCGAAGCGTTTGGCGTCAAGCGCATCGAAGGCAAGATCCAGCAAGTGACCCTGCAACCGGACAGCGGGGACGTCGCCACGCTGGTGCTGGAAGACGGGCAGGTCCTCGATGGCGATCTGTTTATCGATTGCAGCGGTTTTCGCGGCTTGCTGATCGAGCAGGCGTTGCACACCGGTTACGAAGACTGGAGCCACTGGTTGCCGTGCGACCGCGCGGTGGCAGTGCAGACAGAAGCCGTCGGTCCGCCGGTGCCGTACACCCGCGCCATCGCGCACCAGGCCGGCTGGCGCTGGCATATCCCGCTGCAGCATCGTGTCGGCAACGGCCTGGTGTTTTCAAGCCGCCATCTCTCCGACGACGAAGCCCACGCTAAGCTGCTGCGCGATGCGGCCGCGCCTGCGCTCAAGGATCCCTGGCTGGTGCCGTTCCGCACCGGCCGCCGGCGCAAGGCCTGGAACAAGAATGTGGTGTCGCTGGGTCTGGCCAGCGGCTTTATCGAACCGCTGGAATCCACCAGCATCCATCTCACCATCGCCGCGGTAGTGCGCCTGATCAGCTTGTTCCCCGCAGACGGCATCGCACCCTCGCAGGTGCAACTGTTCAACGACATCAGCCGCGCCGAGATGGAACACGTGCGCGACTTCATCATCCTGCATTACCACGCCACCCAGCGCGACGAACCGCTATGGCGCCAATGCCGTGAGATGGAACTGCCCGAATCGCTGGCCTTGCGCCTACGCGCCTGGCGCGAACGTGCGCATGCCTGGCAAGGCGCCGATGAATTGTTTCGCGTCGACTCCTGGACCCATGTGCTGATGGGGCAGGGCCTCATCCCTGCGCAGCATCACCCGCTGGCGCGCGCAGTGTCCGATCGCGATCTGCATCGCCTGCTGGATGGCATCGCGCAGCCGATCCAGCGCGCGGTGGAACAGATGCCATCGCAGCAGGCGTTTATCGATGCGTACTGCAAAGCTGGCACAAGCGCGTGGGGCCTGCGCAGCCCGGTGGTGGCGTAGTGCCCATCTGGTCCGCTACAACCGCATCAAATCCTTGCCGACCACGATCGGCCCGGCATAGTGCTTGCGCGCGCCCTCGCTCCACATCGCATCGGTAATCGTCGGGTCGCCACCGGGGACGAAGTGATTGAGCACCAGCATTTTTGCGTTGGCCGCAGCAGCGATCTTGCCCACTTCCTCGCTGGTGGAGTGGCTCTTGAGCAGATGGTCGAGCAAGGTCGGCGCGTTGTCGTTGGTCTTGAGCATCTTTTCCAGCGCGGGCAAGTACATCACCTCGTGCACCAGGATGTCGGTGTTCTTCGCGAACTCGGCCAACGCGGGCAGATAGCGCGTATCGCCGGAGAACACCACCGTGCGGTCGCGCGCCGCGAAACGGTACGCAAATGCAGGCTTGAGCGTGTAGTGATCCACCAGTGTAGCGGTGACGGTGACCTGGTCGTTCTGCAGCACCGTGCCGGGCTGGTCGAACTCGTGCACCTGGATTAGCTGCTTGAATGGCGGGCGGCCTTCTTCACGAATGCGCGCATCGATGTCGATGGCATTCATCTCGACAAACGCATCCACCATCCTTGCGATACCGGGCGGTCCGTACAGATGCACCGGCGTCTGCAGCCCGCTCGCCCATGCCAGCCACACCACATTGAGCAGGTCGGCATTGTGATCGGAGTGGTGGTGAGTGAGAAAGATATCGCGCAGCGCAGGCAGGCGGATGCCGGCTTTGACCAGTTGCTGTGCAACCCCGTTACCGCAATCGATCAGGTAGGGCTGCCCGTCAATGGCCAGCGCATTGGCGGCTGCGGCACGCAGCGGTGACGGCGTTGGCCCGCCCTTGGTGCCGAGCAGGACCAGCACGCTGCGGTTGGCCGGGAAGGGTGCCGGCGAGATGTAGTCGGATGGCGCAACGTCCTCCTTGGTCTCGCCGCGTATTGCAGCACCGAGGTGGCTTGCCATGCTTAACGTGCCCGCTGCCAGCGCGATGCGCAGCACCTCGCGACGGGAGCGGCGTGTTGAAGGTGCGGGCATTGCGGCTCCTGTCGAAGCGTGATGGAAGGTTTGCCAGGCGGCGAGCGACGTTGCAGCAGACTATCGCGAGGCGGTCAGACCTGGGACTGCGCACTCCGGGTCAGAGCTTCTGTGCAATGAACTCGCTCAACGCAGGCGAACGGTAAAACGCCATGCATTGCGCAAAGATCCTGTTGAACGGGCCGCGGCGCGCTTCGTCCTTCATCGGCACTTCGGCACGATGAAAGTCCCCGGTCTGCTCGGCAACATAGCGATGCAGGCGGTCGGTGGCGCCGGTCTTTGCATTGTCCAGCGCGTAGGTCGTCAGCAGATACGAGCGATCGCGTAGCTGATCAGAGGTGTACTTGCCGCTGCGCTCGTAGTTGCTGTCCAGGCACAGCTGCAGCGCGTAGGCCTTGACCTCTTCGCGATTGGCGGGCTTGCCGGCTGCGCTGGCGGTGACCTGGAGCGACAAGGTCGCCAGTGCAAGTGCGGCGATGAGAGAGCGATTGCGTTGAACGGGCATGCCGATCCAGGTGGAGGACGAGCTGCCAAGTCTGCATCATCAAGCCGATGCAGATGAAGTGCTGCACGCAGGCCAAGCGCAGCTGCACGTGGCAGGCGAGACACCGCCTGCCACGTGCAGCAACCGCTTACGGACCGAAGTAGCTGGAGATGCTGGAATACACGTCCGAGAAGCGCGAGTAGTAGTCCGGACCGGTCTGCGCGCTGCAGAACGAGTAGCCGCCATACAGGCCGCCGCGCAGCTGGTACGCACCACCGCTGGCGACGGTGAACAGGCCCGAGCCGGAAGAGCCGCCTTCGGTCACGCCGTCGTTCCAGACCACGCGGTACAGCGGGCTCTTGCCATCGATGGAGGTATTCAGCCCGTTGACGCTGCCCAGCGAGTACTTCTTGACGTCGCCGGACGGGTGATGGATGCCGACAATGGCAGTGCCGGTGGCGCCGATCGCCGCGCTGTTCCAGGCGGCGTAGAACGCGCCGCTCGGCGGTGCGGTCTTCAGCTCCAGCAACGCGGTGTCACGTGTGGTGTTGGCGTGGCGCAGAAACGCACCACCGCTGAGCGTGGTTGCCTGCGAACTTGCAGTGTTGCCGTTGCAACTGGCCGCATCGTAGAACCAGTAGGTCTGCAGCGAGTTGGCAACGGTCTGCGTGCTGATGCAGTGCGCCGCAGTCCAGAACAGATTGCGCTTGGGCGAGTTGGTGTTGTTGAGCAAGGTGCCGGTGCAGTAGAACGAGCCCTCGCTGGTGGTGAACACCATGCGTGCCACCGCTTTTGCCGCACTGGTGAAGCCGGCGGTGGGGTTGGCACGGCAGACGATATCGTTCTGGCAGGAATCGCTCTCGCCGATGGCAATGGTCATCATGTCGCGCGCGCTGGCGGTGGGGCTGATATCCAGATGCGACAGCTGCGGAATGCTCAGGCTGAAGTTCTCCGGGTACTGGCCGGCCGGCAGCGAAAGTTCGACCAACAGGTTCTCGCCACTCACGGTCGGCGACCAGCCGATGTCGTTACCGCTGGTAACGAAGCTTGCACCCGATTGCTCGAACACGCGGCCGTCGTCGCCGGCAAAGCGCAGCGTCACCTTGGATGGATCGCCCGGCGTTGCGCCGGCACCGCGCAAGGTCAGCGATGCACGCAGGGAGGCCGCCTGTGCAGAGCTGACCTTCAGGGTTGCAACGCGCGATCCATCATTGGCCATCTGCCAATCGAGCGTGCGTAGATTCACCAAAGGCTTGGCAACTGCGCGCGAAAAACCGATCTGCAAAGGCTGCCCATGTTTGACCTGTGCAATGCGGCGCTCACGCACGCGACCGATCTCGGTGCTGGTGGGCGCAGTGAGTTGCACCACGCGCGTGGGCAGGATGCCGCCACGCAGACTTGCCGATTGCAATGTTGCCGCGCCGAGCTTGGCCGCTTGCGGCGCAGTGCTCACCGGCGCTGCGTCCATCTCGGTCGGCGGTGCTGCCAGTGCGGAGCCGGAAAGGGCGGAAAACAGCGCCAGGTACAACGCATTCTTGCGATTCATGGGTAGTCCTTACTCGTCAGGGAACGACAGGCTGCGGCGGGGGCCGCAGCGTGCGGGCGCCATCAGTGGCGCCGAACGAGACTAGCGAATGTTTACATCTGAATATGTGCTGAAAATCTCGTTCAGAGGTCGGCAATCAAGAAAAATATGATCGCTTTCGGGAGCGTCGCTCCGTTTCATCACGCACGCACCGTGTGACGCGACGCGCCTGAAAGGTGTCATCGACCTGGTGGGGTAAACGAGGCATGCACAAGCATCCAGCGCGGCGCGGCAGCGCAAGGCAAATAGCGTGCAGACCCATGCGCGCTGCACGACCCGATGCTCAAGGTCGATTGCCGACGAGCAACTGCACAGCAACGCATTGCTGCACAGCGACGCCGGCAGCAGCGCTTATTCCAACGCGTCGCTGGCGCGAAACTCGGTGGAACGACCGCTGACTTTCAGGAATGCCAATACCAACAGGCCCACCGCCATCCACGCGGTGCCGCCGAGTTGCGCGTGCCGGTCGGCATTGATCAACACGTAGCCAAGGATCACGATGCCAATCAACGGCGTCGCACCATGCAATAGCAAGCTGCGGCCGTACCCACGGAAGTGCCACAGCACCGCAACGTGCAGCAGGATGAAGGCGGTGAGCGCGCCGACGTTGCACAACGAGGACAGCAACGCGATCTGGCCCACGAACACTTCGCCCAACACCATGCTCAAACCCGCCACCAGCAGGATGGCGCGCTGCGGCACGCCGGTACGCGGATGGATGTAGCGCAAGAACCCCGGCAGCTGACGGTCGCGTGCCATGGCGAACAACAGGCGTGAGGTGGCCGCCTGCGCAACCAGTGAATTGGCAATCGCGGCACTGATCGCCACCGTAAGCGCGATGACGATCTGCAGCCATGGTCCGGCGATGAGCCGGCCGATCTCGAAGAACGCATCGTTGGAGGCCTGTGCGTTGGGGTAGCGCTGCAGGTTCGGCTGCAGCAGCGCCGCCAGCCAGGTCTGCAGCACGAACAGGCCGGCCACCATCAGCAGGGCCATCAAGGTGGCGCGCCCGACCACACGGTTGCCGCCGCGGGTTTCTTCCGACAGCGTGGAGATCGCATCGAAGCCCAGAAACGACACCACCGCCACCGATAACGCACTGAAGATCAGTTGCGGCGAAAACGCCTGCGGGTTGTAGAACGGACGCAGGTTCCAGTGCGCACCGTTGACGCCGCGCTGGATCGCCAGGCTCGCCAGCACCACAAACACCGCCAGCACCAGCAACTGCGCATACAGAAAGAAACGATTGGCCCGCGCAGTGGTTTCGATACCGCGCAGATTGACTACGGTATTGAGCACCACGAAGAACGCGATCCACGCCGGCTGCGGCACCGCCGGCAACACGTTGTGCATCGCATTGGCGCCAACCACATACAGCAGCGTCGGTACCAACAGATAGTCGAGCAGAATCGCCCAGCCGGACAGAAACCCCATGCCGCTGCTCAATCCGCGCCCCACGTACGCATACACCGAACCGGCCACCGGAAACGCCTGCGACATCTGCTGGTAGCTCAAGGCGGTGAACAGCATCGCCACGAAGCCGACCAGGTAGGTCAGCGGCACCATCCCGGCGCTGATATCGAATACGCCACCGAAGATGGAGAACGGCGCGGTCGGCACCATGAACACCAGCCCGTAGATCAGCAGATCCTTGAGCGTGAGCTGTCGCTTGAGCTCCTGGGTGTAGCCAAAGCGTTCCAGCGTGGCCGCGTCGTCGCGGCGTGGTGTGTCGGTCATGCAGGTATCCGCTCAAAGGAAGGCCGGGTCGCACGACAGGCGCGGTGGGGCGCTTGTCCGTGAATGCTGCGTTGCAGCTAGCTGACCGGCATTGTGACGATAATGTGGCCGGCAAGCCCATCCATTGGTAAAAGTGCTAGGTTTTCCATGCTGGATGTCGTCCAGCGGCACCTGCTGTCATCGAAGGACCCACCATGTTCGACACGCTGGCCAGCCTGGGCCGAGATTTGCAGGCGCTGCATACGCTCAATGCCTGCCTGGATCGAGTGTTTCGCGACGTCTGTGCGTTTGGTTTCAAGTCGCTGGTTTACGACTACGCGCCGGTCCCGCTGAGTATGGAGGGCGCGCTGATCACGCCATCGGTGTTCATGCAGCGCAACGCGCCGGGCGACATGCGGCATGTCTGGTGCGAGCATGGTTACTACCAACATGACCCTGTTCAGCAGCGTGCGACGCGGCGCATGACCCCATTCGTGTGGTCGTACCGTACCGACGGCAATCAGGAAGGTGTGGAATATGTTGGCGGCCAGCATCGGCAGGTGACGCGTTATTTGTGCGATAGCGGCATGGGAACCGGTGTCACCGTGCCCCTGCATTTGCCTGGCGGTGCATTCGCGACCTTCAGTGGCGCGGTCGATGCGGTTGCGGCCGAGGCACCACGGCTGGCCGAAGCGCAGCTGTCGCCCTTCTTGTTACTGGCACACGCGTTTCAGGCCCGCGCGCAGGAACTGCTGGATCCGCAGGAACGCCGCTGTCACCACATCGCCTTGACCCGCCGCGAGCGCGAGTGCCTGCAGTACTCGGCCAAGGGGCTGACCGCCAAAAGCATCGCGGCCGCGCTCAATCGCTCTACCGCCACGGTGAATCTGCATCTGAACTCGGCCGCACGCAAACTGGGTGCGCGCAATCGCGTCGAGGCAGTGGTGCGCGGGATGCATTATCGATTGCTGGAGCCGTAAACCAAGCCTGCGGCTATCGATCGCAGCGTGCGATCGGCGGGCTGGATGCGTCGCCCGGCTCATACACCATGGCGCGCGCAACCGCGCATCTGAAACTACTGCGAACCTGAGAGTTTTACCAGTTAGCGCGCGCGGGCCGGGTCGCTAGGCTGAGCGCTCACTATTGCCGTAGGCAGGCGCAGGTCATGCAGTCCACTGAGGGTTACGTCGAATTCCGTGGGTACCGTACCTGGTACCGCATCACCGGCGACCTGCGCAGTGACGCCTGCCCGCTGATCGTCCTGCACGGCGGCCCCGGCTGCACCCACGACTATGTGGACAGCTTCAAGGACCTGGCTGCCAATGGCCGCGCGGTCATCCATTACGACCAGCTCGGCAACGGCAAGTCCACCCATCTTCCCAATGCCGACCCCAGCTTCTGGACGGTGGGGCTGTTTCTGGATGAGCTGCAGACCCTGATCACCCAGCTTGGGCTGTCGCAGTACGCGTTGCTGGGGCAGTCCTGGGGCGGGATGCTGGCGGCCGAACATGCGGTGCGCCGGCCGGCCGGTCTGCGTGCGTTGGTGATCGCCAACTCGCCGGCCTCGATGGGCTTGTGGCGCGCTGCCGCGTTGCGCCTGCGCGCGCGCCTGCCCGAGGACATACAGGCGGCACTGGACGAACACGAGGCCGCCGGCACGCTGGAGCATCCGGCCTACCGCGCCGCCAGCCAGGCGTTCTATGCGCAGCATGTGTGTCGCCTGCTGCCGTGGCCTGCAGAAGTGGCGCGCACCTTCGCCGCCATCGATGCCGACCCCACCGTCTATCACGCCATGAACGGCCCGACCGAATTCCATGTGGTGGGCAGCCTGCGCAACTGGAGCATCATCGAACGCCTGCACCGCATCACCGCGCCGGCGCTGGTGCTATCGGGCAAATACGATGAGGCCACGCCGGAAACCGTCGAGCCTTACGCACGCCTGATCCCGGACGCCCAGTGGCATGTGTTCGCCAATTCCAGCCACATGCCGCACGTGGAAGAGCGCGCAGCCTGCATGCGGCTGGTCGGCAACTTCCTCGACGAGCACACCCCATGGCCCGGCGAGCAGCTGGTGCACGCGTCGGTGTTGGCCAACCGCGCTGTGTGAGTTGATGGCGTGTGTGTGCGTGTGAGGGCCTGCATGCGAGCTTGAGCGTGCTCGGCATGGCACTCCCTAGCGTTTCGCGTGCCGACTGCGCGTTAGCTGCGTTGCTTTCGCTTCGCATGCCTTATCACGCACCATCGCCAGCAAGGCGGCGCGTCATAGCGCCCAATCTGCACCCATGACCGTGCGGTAGCGCTTTGCTGCTGCGCGTCGATGTCGCCGACAACTTCGCCGCGACAACTTCGGCAGCGCGTTCGTGTGCAGCTTTCCACGCACAGCACCTTTTTTATCCGCGTGCATGCCTGAAAAACGCATTGCGGGTACCACGCGTAGTCGAACACGCGTGTGAGCAACCACAGCATCGGCATGCGTTTGCATACATAGAAAAAACATCGCGCACATCACCGCAGTGTCCTGTCCTGCGTGTCTCTCGCTGTCTCTTTTGCATGTCCTGCGAGGAGAACACCGTGCTGCGTCAAAGTTTCAGATATAGATAATTGTTTTATGTTTTAAACCGCGCGAAGAATGCGGCCCCCACGCACCGCTTTGCCACCGTCGATGCAATCGCGCCGACGCCACGCATCGCTTTTCGATTTCATTTGGGAGAGGCTGCATGATCATCAAGACGCTCAATGGCGCACTCGCGCTTGCACTGTCCGCCTGCGCCGCGAGTGCCATCGCCGGCCCGGTCGGGTACGGTGCCGCCACCACCGGCGGCGGCAACAAGACCCCGGTCAACGTCGCCACCTTCGAAGCGATGCAGGCCGCCATTGACAGCTATTCCGGCAGTGGCGGGCTGGTGCTCAATTACACCGGCAAGTTCGACTTCAGCACCATCAAGGACGTCTGCGCGCAGTGGAAGCTGCCGGCCAAGACCGTGCAGATCAAGAACAAGAGCGATGTCACCATCAAGGGTGCGAATGGCTCGGCGGCCAACTTCGGTGTGTGGGTGGTGGGCAACGCCAACAACATCATCATCCAGAACATGACCATCGGCTTGCTGCAAGGCGGCGAAGATGCGGATTCGATTTCGTTGGAAGGCAATTCCAGCGGCTCGCCGTCCAGGATCTGGGTCGATCACAACACCGTGTTCGCCTCGTTGACCAAGTGCTCCGGTGCCGGCGATGCCTCCTTCGATGGCGGCATCGACATGAAGAAGGGCGTGCACCACGTCACCGTGTCCTACAACCACGTCTACAACTATCAAAAGGTCGCGCTCAACGGTTACAGCGACAGCGACACCAAGAACTCGGCCGCGCGCACCACCTATCATCACAACCGCTTCGAGAACGTCGAGTCGCGCGTGCCGTTGCAGCGGCGCGGGCTAAGCCACATCTACAACAACTACTTCAACAACGTCACCACCTCCGGCATCAACGTGCGCATGGGCGGCGTGGCGAAGATCGAATCCAACTACTTCGAGAACATCAAGAACCCGGTGACCTCACGCGACAGCAGCGAGATCGGCTACTGGGATCTGATCAACAACTACGTCGGCAGCGGCATCACCTGGGGCACGCCGGATGGCAGCAAGCCCTACGCCAACGCCACCAACTGGATCACCACCAAGGTGTTCCCGGAACCGCTGGGCTACACCTACAGCATCACCCCGGCCGCGCAGGTCAAGGCTAAGGTGATCGCCACTGCGGGTGCCGGCAAGAACCTGGCGGAATGATCGGCCACTAGACGTTGCAGTGACAAAGATCCCCGGCTTGCCCGGGGATCTTTGTATGCGGCATGCAGCGTGCGGCGGATTTTGCCCACCAGCTGCGTGCAGTGAAGCGGGTCTGGAGCGTGTCACGCACTTGGAGGCCAGTGCGAACGACCTGCTGATACGATGAGGCAAGGCGCGATTGCCTGGCTTGTCCACTCTTTCGCCAGGCCCGCGTCAAGAGGCGCGGCAGGCGCCGCGACGCGGTATCGTGTCGCGATTCCATCTCTTCAAGCCCGTCCATGCCGCTTCCGACCGATCCCGTTGCTGAGAACGCTCCGTCCGCCGCGCCCGCGTTGCGCCATGCGCTGAAACCGCGGCAATTGATGATGATGGGCCTGGGCACGGCAATCGGTGCTGGGCTGTTTCTGGGCTCGGGCGTGGGCATCCACGCGGCGGGACCGGCGGTACTGGTGTCGTACCTGATCGCCGGGGCCCTGGTGATCATCGTGATGAATGCGCTGGGCGAAATGGCCGCGTCCAAGCCGACCAGCGGCGCGTTTTCGGTGTATGCGGCCGATGCGATGGGGCCGACCGCCGGTGCGACGGTGGGCTGGTTGTGGTGGCTGCAGATCGTGGTGGTGATCGCCGCCGAAGCGGTTGGTGCGGCAGGCTTGCTCGCCTCGGTGTGGCCGGCGTTGCCGGTGCCGCTGCTGGCGGTGGTGTTCATGGCCACTTTTACGGCGATCAATCTGCTGGGCGTGCGCAACTTCGGCGAGTTCGAATTCTGGTTCGCCATCCTCAAGGTCGCCGCGATCATCGTGTTCCTGCTGATCGGCGTGGCCTTGCTGGCCGGGTGGTTGCCGGGTGTGGTGTCGCCGGGGCTGTCCAACTTTACCCAGCACGGCGGATTCGCCCCGAAGGGTCTGGTGGGCGTCGGCTCGGCGTTGCTGGTGGTGGTGTTCGCCTTCGGTGGCACCGAGATCGTGGCAGTGGCCGCCGCGGAAACCGCCGATCCGGGCCGCAGCTTGGCACGCACCATTCGTACTGTGGCCTGGCGCATCCTGGTGTTCTATATCGGCTCGATCAGCGTGATCGTGGCAGTGGTGCCGTGGACCAGCGCAGCGCTCAGCTCGCCGTTTGCCGCGGTGCTGGAGGTGGCGCGCATCCCCGGCGCGGCCACCGCCATCACGTTGGTCGCCGTGGTGGCCTTGTTGTCGGCGCTCAACGCCAATCTGTATGGCGCCTCGCGGATGATCTTTTCGCTGGCGCAACGCGGCGAAGCGCCGCGCCTGCTCGGCAGGACCAGTGGCGAGCAGGTGCCGCTGGTGGCGGTGATCGCCAGCGTGTTGTTCGGCTTCGCGGCGGCGGCGCTGGAGTTGCTGTATCCCAACAAGGTGTTGCCGATGCTGCTCAACATCGTCGGCGCCACCTGCTTGCTGGTGTGGACGATCTCGTTGCTGTCGCAGCTGATCCTGCGCGCACGCGCCGACCGCGCCGGCATCACATTGCCGTTCCGTATGCGTGGGTATCCGTTTCTGACCCTACTGGCGCTGGCGATCCTGGCGGTGATCTTCGTGCTGCTGGCCTCGTCGGCAGACACCCGTGCGCAGTTCCTGTCGATGGTCGGTTTGACTGCGGTCATTGCGGTGGTCAGCGAAGTGGCGCGACGCGTCCGTGGCCGGACGTGACCATCCGGGTCCACGTGCGGAGCGCATGATCGTGCCGCAGCGGAAACAGGCCGCAGTGCGCTCGTGCACACCGTCGAAACGAGAAACACGCTAGCAATCTTGCGGTTTGCTTGCTGTCAGACAGGCGATCTTCTGGATCTGCTGATCCAGTTCAGTTACTGTCCTTTGGCCACTGCTGTTCGTTGCATTGCGTTGATTAGAAGAATATCTACTTACTAATCAATAACGATAAAAGTGCATCTTTTTAGAGTGGCTAACAAAACTGCCTAGTAGTTTTGATGGCCGCGTTTATTCCTTGATTGTTTCAGGAGTCATCGCCGGGGTTCGTGCATGAGTGCCGTTTCGTCCGAGGATTTTGCTGCCTTGCCTGCCGCCCACACGCTGGAAGAAGTGCATGCGCTGGCCTATCCAGTCGACACACATCTGGACTCCCTGTATCTGTCGCGCTTGGCCGGCTACGATTTCTGGAAAGGCGACTGGAAAGCGCATCGGCGCTCGCTGATCATCTGGCTGATGTTCAAAACCTCGCCGAGAGGTCGCAATCAACCGCTGATGCACCACGTGAGTGGCCCGGACTTTCTCGCGGGCGGTTACGGAGGTGCGTGTTTCAGCGCCCACGCGCTATGGGAAAACCTGATTGGCGCGCCTTTTCTCGATCCCTGGAAGCACTGGGTGGATCACCAGCGCTATGTCGAGGCGGTGGTGGCGGCAAGTAACGGTCGGATGCGGCTGGCACGCAGCGCCGCTGAGCTACGCGCGATTCGGGCCGAGGGTCTTTGCTGCGCCATCCTGTCGCTGGAAGGCGCGCATATGCTTGGTCCACGCGGCATCCGCACCCAGGCGCTGCGATTGGAGCGCCTGGACCTTGCTGCCAAGGCCGGCGCTGCCTATGTGACGCTCAACCATTTCAGCCATACCGACATCTCCCAGTCCGGCTATGCGCCGCTCAATCCGTGGCGCGGAATCGAGGGCGCGGGGCTGTCGGAGTTCGGCAGGGAAGTCGTGGAGCGCTGCATTGAGGTTGGACTGCTGGTGGATCTTTCGCATACGTCGAGCCAGGGAATACTCGATGCGTGCGACATTTGCGCGCGCCGCAACGTGCCGGCCTTTGCCTCGCATGGTGCATCGCGCAGCGTCACCCGCGGCGCGCAGACGCGGCCGTCGCGCCATCTCGACCGCGGGCTCGACGATGCGGCGATCCGCGCCATCGTGCAGACCGGCGGCTGCATCAGCGTCATTCTGGCGCCGTACTTTTTGCAGCATTCCTATCTGGCGGACGGCAAGCCGAACATGGATGCCGATCTGGCGTTTGTCATCGGCTATTACGAAGCCTTCGCCCGACAGATCGCCGACATGGGGATTGTCGAAGATCCGTGGAAACACCTGAGTTTCGGCAGCGATTTCGATGGCGGCATTTCCAGCTTGCCGACCGGGATGCGCAGCGGTGCGGATCTGCCCAGACTCACGCAGGCGATGATGGATGCCGGCTGGCCCACCCAACGCATCGTCGATGTGTATAGCGGCAATTTCCTGCGGGTCTGGGAGCGGGCGCGGCCGTAGCGTTTTCCAGTACACCTGCATTCGGATGGGAAAGTAAGAGAGTAGGCCTGCGGTGTTGCGTGCCTTACGGTGACGGCCGTCGGGACGCGGCGGCGCTGCCGGCGTCGTCGGCAGGCACCTGCGCGCGGTTGCTGTCGACGGTCGGCTCGATTGCGCTCGGTGCACTGGTCAACGAGCTAGCGGCTTGCTGCAACAGCCTCGCTGCGATCCCATTCGCGCCCAGGAAATCCGTGCTGCATCGCACGCCAGGCGTAGCATCGCGTTGCAGCGCAAGCGCGGCAATTTGCCGCAGATGCGACGCCGTGTCGCATCGGGAACGAGCACGACCGTCCTTATGATGATCCCGTAGCGCAGACATCGCGATCGAACACCGCACTGTCTTGCGGCGATTGACCTGCCGTCTGCGCGCGGATGCTTCCTCACTTTCCAGGAGGGCTCTCCATGGATGCCTTGCTGTTATCGCGAATCCAGTTCGGGTTCGTCATCGCGTTTCACGTGCTGTTTCCGGCATTCACCATCGGGCTGTCCAGCCTGTTGGCGTTTCTGGAATGGCGCTGGCTGCGCACCCGCCTGCCGGTGTGGCGCGAGCTGTATTTCTTCTGGCAGAAGATCTTCGCGGTGTCGTTCGGCATGGGGGTGGTCAGCGGCATCGTGATGGCCTTCCAGTTCGGCGCCAACTGGCCGGAGCTGAGCCGCATCGCCGGCAGCGTGATCGGCCCGCTGCTCAGTTACGAAGTGCTCACCGCGTTCTTTCTGGAAGCCAGTTTCCTGGGCGTGATGATGTTCGGGTGGGGGCGCATTTCCGAGCGTCTGCATTTCTTCGCCACCTGCATGGTAGCGCTGGGCACGTTGTTCTCCACGTTCTGGATCCTGTCGTCCAACAGCTGGCTGCAGACCCCGGCCGGGTATGAAGTGGTCGACGGCATCGTGCATCCGCAGGACTGGCTGCAGATCATTTTCAACCCGTCGTTCCCGTACCGGCTGACGCATATGGCGCTGGGCTCGTTCATCACCACCTGCTTTGTGGTGGGTGCGGTGGGTGCGTGGTACCTGCATCGCGGCGTACATCGTGAGTCCGGCCTGCGTATGCTCAAGCTGGCGGTGGCCTTCGCGGCGATCACCGTGCCGCTGCAGATCTTCGTCGGCGACATGCATGGCTTGAACACGCTCAAGCATCAGCCGATGAAGATCGCGGCGATCGAAGCGCATTGGCATGACGAAGAGCAGGGCAAGGGTTTCCCGCTGGTGCTGTTTGCGCTGCCCAATGCGCAGGCAGAGCATAACGATTACGAGGTGGCGATTCCGCGCCTGGGCAGTGTGCTTCTGACCCACAGCCTGGACGGCAGCATCGCGCCATTGACTTCGGTGCCGGCGGCCGATCGCCCGCCGGTGACGCCGGTGTTCTTCGCCTTCCGCATCATGGTGGGGATCGGCTCGTTGATGTTGCTGGTGGCCTGGGTGTCGGCGTTCGCGTGGTGGCGCGGCAGGTTGTTGCAGTGGCGCTGGCTGCTGGCGACCTGGCGCTGGATGTTGCCGAGCGGCTTCATTGCGCTGGTCTCGGGCTGGTTCGTCACCGAGATGGGTCGGCAGCCGTACGTGGTCTATGGGCTGTTGCATACCGCCGACGCGGTGGGCCCGCAGTCGACGCTGATGACCGCGATCTCGCTGACGGTGTACGTCGTCGGTTATGCGTTCGTGTTCGGCTGGGGCATCTGGTACCTGGTCAAGATCGGCAAGATCGGGCCGACCCCGCACGACGCGCCGCAGCTGGACCATGGCGAGCACACGCCTGCACGGCCGCTGTCGGCGGCCGATGAACCGATCGACGGAGCCGCATGATGGACATGACGAGTGTTTTGCCGGTGGCGTGGTTCGCGGTAATCGGCTTCGGGGTGCTGATGTACGTGGTGCTGGATGGCTTCGTGCTCGGCATCGGCATCCTGGCCCCGTTTCGCAAGGACGAGGCGCAACTGGATCTGATGATGAACACCGCCGCGCCGATCTGGGACGGCAACGAAACCTGGCTGGTGTTGGGCGGGGCAGGGCTGCTGGCCGCGTTTCCCAAGGCTTATGCGGTGATTCTGTCGGCGCTGTATCTGCCGGTGTTGTTGATGGTGATGGCGCTGGTGTTCCGCGGTGTGGCGTTCGAGTTCCGCTTCAAGGCGCAGCGCTCGCGGCGGCTGTGGAGCAATGCCTTCGCCGCCGGCTCGATCCTGACCACCTTTGCGCAAGGGGTGATCCTGGGCGCGCTGGTGCAGGGCTTGCCGATCGAGAACGACCGCTATGTCGGCGGCATCTGGGGCTGGTTCAGTCCGTTCGCGATGCTCACCGGTGCGGCGCTGGTGTTCGGCTATGCCTTGCTCGGCAGCACCTGGCTGATCCTCAAGACCGAAGGCCATGTGCAACAGCTCGCGCGTCAGTTGAGCCGGCCGCTGACCATCAGCGTGTTGATCTTTATCGGCCTGGTCAGCGCCTGGCTGCCGTCGCTGCAATCGCATGTGATGGAGCGCTGGTTCAGCGGCTCGCATTATCTGTGGCTGATGCCGGTGCCGTTGCTGGTCGCCCTCGTGGGTTTCGCGCTCTGGCGTTCAACTGAGGCGGGGCGGCCGGATACGCCGCCGTTTCTGTTGGCGATGGGCTTGTTTGTGCTCGGTTTTGCGGGCCTGGTGTTGGGCATGTGGCCGTATCTGGTGCCGCCGGTTTACACGATCTGGCAGGCCGCTGCGCCGCCGTCTTCGCAGATGTTCGCACTGGTCGGCCTGGTGGTGTTGCTGCCGCTGATCCTGGGCTACACGGTGTGGTCGTATCGCGTGTTCCGCGGCAAGGTCACGGCGGACACCGGGTATCACCATTGATGGGAGATGCGGCGGCGTTGCGCCGCGTCATGCTTCAACGCAGGCGCTGCTTGAACATCCATTCCCACATCGCCGGATCCGCGTACGTCGCGTCCCAGGCGTTGTGGTTGCCCTCGGGATATTCGCTGTAGCGCACATTGGCGCCGATGCCTTTGGCGGCGCGATACAGCGCGCGGTCGTCGTGCGGCGGTACCGAATCGTCCTTGGCGCCATGAAACATCCAGATCGGCACGTGCCTGAGCTGGGTGACTGCGGCGGTATACGGGTCGGCTTCCTTTGCCACCAGGCTGACGTACAGCGTGCGGCGCTCATCGCGCGGTGCCTTCAGCGCACCGCAGATCGGCACGATCGCCGCGAAACGCTGCGGCTGCATCAGCCCGATTTCCCACGCGCCGTAGCCGCCCATCGAGATGCCGGTGAGGTAGGTGCGCTGCGGGTCGGCAGCGAACTCGGCGCTGGTCGCATCCAGTGCAGCGATCGCCATGCGTGCATTGACGCCCAGCCACTCTTCGTCGTCGGGCACCTGCGGCAGCACCACCAACGCGGGAAACTCGGCCGTGTGTTCGCTCAGGTAAGGGCCAACGCCCACTTCGGCCTGATCGCGCCCGTTGTCGCCACGCTCGCCCGAGCCATGCAGAAACAGCACGATGGGCAGCGGTTGCGGCATCTTCGAGGCCGGCACGAATACCTGATAGCGGTACAGCCGTCCTTCGATCTCCAGCGTGCGGGTGACGAAGTGGCCACGGCGCGCATCGTGGTGGCGCTCACCCATGCTGGAGCAGCCGGCAAGCACCAGCGCGAAGACCACAAGAACAAGGCAGCGACGAATCACGCAGCACTCCTGACCGAACCGATGACATGCCTGCAGTATCGCCGCACGCAGGTGCGCTGGCATGCCGCGGTGCGGCGATTTTGTGTTGCAGTTTCGTCCCAACGTGCACAGCACGCGCTACGGCAGCAGAATCAGCGTGGCCAGGCCGAGGAAACTCAAGAAGCCCATCACATCGGTCAGCGTGGTCAGAATCACGCCACCGGCCAGCGCCGGGTCGAAGCCCAGGCGTTTCAACGTCACCGGTACCAGCACCCCGCCGAACGCTGCGGTGAGCATGTTCAAGGTCAGCGCAGTGCCGATCACCAGCGACAGCATCGGTTGTTGGAACCAGGCCAGCACGATCAGCCCCAGGCTCACGCCCAGCACCACACCATTGATCAGCGCCACGGTCAGCTCTTTCTTGAGCAGCGTCATCACGTTGGACGAGCCGATCTGGCCCAACGCCAAGCCGCGCACCATCAGCGCCAACACCTGCGTGCCGGCGTTGCCGCCCATGCCGGCCACGATCGGCATCAGCGCCGCCAGTGCCACCAGTTTTTCGATGGTGCCTTCGAACTTGCTGACCACGCTAGAGGCCAGAAACGCAGTGCACAGGTTGATGCCCAGCCAGATCAGGCGGCGACGGAACGCACGCCGCGCCGGGCTGAACATGTCCTCGTCTTCGTCCAGACCGGCCGCGCTCATGGCCTGGTGCTCGGCCTGTTCGCGGATGATGTCGACCACGTCATCGATGGTGATGCGGCCGAGCAGGATGTTGTTGTCGTCCACCACCGGCGCAGAGATCCAGTCGTGATCCGAAAAGCGCCGTGCGACCTCGTCGGAGCCATCGCCCACATCGATCGCCGGTTGTTCGTCGTCGATCAGGCGATTGACCGGCGTGTTGTCCTCATGCGTGACCAACGCGGCCAGCGACACGCGGCCCAGGTATTGATGGCGCCGGCTCACCACGTACAGATGATCGGTGTGGTCGGGCAGCTCGCCGCGCAGGCGCAAGTAACGCAGCACCACATCGACATTGACGTCGGCGCGTACCGTCACCACGTCCGGGTTCATCAATCGCCCGGCGGTGTACTCCGGGTACGACAGTACCTGTTCGAGCCGCTCGCGGTTCTCGCGGTCCATCGACTTGAGCACTTCGTCGATGACGGTGTCGGGCAGGTCCTCGACCAGATTGGCCAGATCGTCGATGTCGAGGTCTTCGACCGCGGCTACGATCTCGTCGGTGTCCATGTCGGCCAGCAAGCTTTCGCGCACTTCGTCGCCGACATGCAGCAGCACTTCGCCGTCGTCTTCCGGGTCGACCAGTCCCCACACCACTTCGCGCTTGCCGGGCGGCAGCGATTCGAGCAGGTTGCCGATCTCCGCCGGCGCCAGCGTGTTGACCAGCCGGCGCACCGGCCCGAGGCGCCCGCTATCCAGTGCATCGGACAGCAATCGGAGCTGGCGCGCGGTCTTGTCGTGGCGGACGGCTTCGGCCATGCGCAGCTCCCTTGAAAAGTAGACACGTCCCTAGTGCAGGACGCGGTGCTGAGTCAGCACGGCATTATCGCTTGCGCATGGTGACGAAACATACAGTGCCGCGCGTAACGCGCTTGAACATCGCCCGCGCGATGCAGCTGCCAAGCCGGAGCGGCTGAAAAAAACCTGGCGAGCGATCGTTAGCTTGGGAACGTCCGGCGCGCTCGGAGCCGGCGTCCATGCGCGATACATGAGGATGCCGACCATCGGCTGCACCCGTCTGGCGGTGAGCGCAGCAGGTTTGCTGATGCTCTCAGCGCAGCAAACCCTGCGCAACGGCCGCCAACCACTTCTCGATGCCCTTGCGGTCGCGTGTGCGCAGCAATTTTTCGCCCTGCACGCGCAACTCGCCCAGGTGGGTGTCGCGCACTGCACGGCGCACTTCGAGCAACGTGGCCGGATGCAGGCTGAACTCGGTGAGCCCCAACGCCAGCAACATCGGCACGAAACGTGGGTCGCCGGCGATCTCGCCGCACACCGCCACCGGTTTGCCATACGCGCGCCCGGTGGCGATCACCTGCGCGATCAGGCGCAGCACCGCCGGATGCAATGGCGAATACAACTCGCCCAAGGCCTCGTTGTTGCGATCCACTGCCAGCAGGTACTGCACCAGATCGTTGGTGCCGATCGACAAAAAATCGATATCGTCGATAAAGCAGTCCAGCGCCAGGGCCGCAGCCGGCACCTCGATCATCGCGCCCAGCGGAATATGCTCGGCGATCTCGTGGCCTTGTTCGCGCAGTTGCACGGCCAGCTTCTTGATCTGCCGTCGCAGCAGCTGGATTTCTTCGCGGCCACTGACCATCGGTACCAGAATGCGTACCGGCCCGTAGCCGGAGGCCCGCAGGATCGCGCGCAATTGCGCCTGCGCCACCGCGGGGCGGGCCAGCGACAGCCGCACGCCGCGCAAGCCCAACGCCGGGTTGTCTTCGTCGCTCAGGGTCAGGCCGGTGCGGTCGGCCTTGTCGGCGCCCAGGTCAAGCGTGCGGATGGTGACCGGGCGGCCACTCATGCCCAGCACGGTGTCGCGATAGGTGTGGAACTGTTCCTCTTCGTCCGGCAGCTCGTTGCGCTGCAGAAACAGGAATTCGGTGCGATACAGGCCAAGGCCGCTGGCGCCGAGCGCGTGTGCCTTTGCCACGTCTTCCAGCGATTCGGCATTGGCCAGCAGCGTGATATCGACGTTGTCGCGCGTGCGCGTGGGTTTGGAACGCAGCCGGCCCAGCTCGCGCTGCTCTTTTGCCAGCGCGCGCAGACGCTCGCGGTAGTCGCGCAGATGTTCGGGTTTGGGATCGACGATCACCTGGCCCGAACCGGCATCGACGATCAAGACATCGCCATCGTCGATGCGCTGCAGCGCATCGGCCACACCCACCACCAATGGCAAATGCAGGCTGCGCGCCAGGATCGCGCTGTGCGACAGCGTGTTGCCGGCAGTGGTGACGATGCCGACCACGCCCTGCGATTGCAGCTGCGCCAGTTCGGACGGCGCCACGTTGTCGCAGACCAGGATTTCGCCGGCCACGCCCTTGAGGTCGGGTGCGCGCTTGTGCAAGAACGCGTGGATGCGGCCGATCACATGATCCAGATCGTCCATGCGGCTTTTGAGGTACGCATCCTCCATGCCGTCGAACACCGCCGCCAGCCGGTCGCGCTGCACGCGCAAGGCATAGTCGGCGCTGTAGCGATGGGTGCGGATCAACTCGTCCAGGCCTTGCAGCAGCTCCGGGTCGTCGAGCAGCAATGCATGCAGTTCGAGAAATTCGCCGACCTCGCGTGCCAGCGCGCCATGCAGGCGGTCGCGCAGTTGCTGCATTTCGGTGCGTGCCGCTTCGATGGCCACATGCAGACGCTGCAGCTGCGTTTCCACCTGGTTGGCGGGCACGCGCTGCTCGGCGATTTCCAGCATGTGGCTCTGGCGCACGCGTGCGCGCCCGAGTGCGTTGCCGCGCGAGGCACCGTGTCCGCGCAAGCGCAGACTCATGCGCGGCCTTGGCGCGGCCGCGTGGTGTCCGTGTGCACCGCAGCGAGGTGGCGCATGCTCAGCTGTCCTCGTCGAAGCGACGCTCGAACAGGTCCACCAGCGCCTGCAAGGCCTCGGCTTCGTCTTCGCCATCCAGCCGCACCACCACGCTGGTACCTTGGCCGGCGGCCAGCAACATCACGCCCATGATGCTCTTGGCATTCACCTCGCGGCCCTTGGCCGCCAGGGTGGCATTGCTGCGATAGGACGATAGCGTCTGCACCAGCTTGGCGGTTGCCCGCGCATGCAGTCCGAGTCGGTTGGAAACTATGAGTTCGCGTTCAAGCATCGTCGATGATCGCTCCGTTGCGGGTGCCTGCCGCCGCGGTGGCGGGCAGCTCCTGCAAACCTTGTTCGGGGTAGTTCATCACCCGCAGCAGCATCGGCAGGCTCAGCGCGGACACCCGGCGAACCGGCGTGCCCAGCTTGGCCAACCGGTTGGCGAGATTGCTGGGGCTGGCGCCATACAGGTCGGTCATGACCAGCACGCCGTCGCCACTGTCGACCCGACGCATCGCCGATGACGCCTGGGGCAGCAAGGCGTCCAGGTCTGCATCCAGCGGTACATCGAATGCTTCGGTCTTCAGCGGCAAATGCCGCAACAGCCCCGTCGCCACGTTCAATAACGCCGCGCCGATGCCGGGATGAGTAATGAGGAGAATGCCACAGGCCATGCCGAAACGTTAACAGGTCGGCATGACTGCGCGATAGCGTTTGCCGGCACCGATGTGTTGCGAGATGAATAGCCGTTTAGGCGAGCGCTGCAATGCGTTGTCTGCAACGAGCGCTGCAGTCCGCATCTGTTGGGCAGCTGCACCAGCATGCGCTGCGAAGTTGTAGCGACGACTTACTTTTTGCAGACTTGCAGAATTGCGGGGCACCGCTTTGACGATTCCCGAATCCCCATTCTCGATTCCCGGGATTTCAATCCTGCTCGCGATGAAACGTCGCCACTTCCGGCCAGCCCTGTTCGCGTGCATGCCGCGCCATGCGCTCGGCCAGATACACCGAGCGGTGCTTGCCGCCGGTGCAGCCGAATGCGATGGTCACGTAGCTGCGGGTGTCGTTGCGCAGCCGTGGCAGCCAGGTATCGAGCAGGTCCACGATCTGCGCGCTGTAACGCACCACATCGGGTTCCTTGTCCAGATAGTCGCGCACGCCGGCATCGCGGCCGGTGAGCGGGCGCAGCTCCGGGTCCCAATGCGGATTGGGCAACACGCGCGCATCGAATACGAAGTCGGCCTCGGCCGGCACGCCGCGCTTGTAGGCGAACGATTCGAACAGCAGCGAGAGCCGGTCGCTGGTGCCGAGCGCGAACTCGGTGACCACGCGGCGACGCAGCTGGTGCACATTGAGCGCGCTGGTGTCGATGATGGCATCGGCCTGCGCGCGCAGCGGTTCGGTCAACTGACGCTCGCGGGTGATCGCTTCCGGCAATGCCAGGCCGAGGTGGCTGAGCGGATGGCGGCGGCGGGTGTCGGCATAGCGCTTGATCAACGCCTCGTCGCTGGCTTCGAAAAACAGCAGCCGTGCTTCGATGCCATATTCCTGCGCTGCCTGGCGCCATTGCGCCAGCTGGGTCAGGTCGCTGCGGCTGCGCACATCGATGCCTACCGCCAGTCGCTGATCGCCGAGCGGGTTGCCACGCAGGCGGCTGCGCACGAAATCCGGCAGCAGTTCCACCGGCAGATTGTCCGAGCAGTAGTAATCGAGATCTTCGAAGGTCTTCAACGCGACCGATTTGCCCGAGCCGGACAGCCCGCTCACGATCATCAACGTGGAGGGCGCGGTACTCATGGCGTGCGTCGCTCCAGCAGGTTGCTATGGCGGGCGATGAACATCGCCGCCGGGTCGATGCCCTTGGTACGCAGGATATGCAGCCGCGTCGCTGCCTCGGTCAGCACCGCCAGGTTGCGGCCAGGCATCACCGGCAGGGTGATCAGCGGTACGTCCAGATCCAGCACATGGCGGCTGCCGGAATCGCCGGTCAGACGCTCGTAACCGGACGGGGTGGGCTCGGTCATCGGGCGGGTCAGGTGCACGATCAGGCGCAGGTACTTGTTCTTCTTCACCGCGGTGTCGCCGAACATGTCGCGCACGTTCAATACGCCCAGGCCACGTACTTCCAGCAGATCCTGCAGCAATTCGGGGCAGGTGCCGTCGAGCACGTCGGGGGCGATCTGGGTGAATTCGGGCGCGTCGTCGGCCACCAGGCGGTGGCCGCGGCTGAGCAGCTCCAGCGCCAGCTCGCTCTTGCCCGAACCCGCCTCGCCGGTGATCAGCACGCCGATCGAATAGATCTCCATGAACACGCCATGCAGCGTGACCCGCGGCGCCAGTGTGCGCGCCAGATGGTAGGACAGATGATTGAGCAGTTCGTGGCCGCGCTTGGGCGAGATCCACAACGGGGTGCCGGATTCATCCGCGGCCGCGCGCAGGTCTTCCGGGCACGACTGATTCTTGCTGAGCGCCAGCGCCAGCGGCTGCACCTGGATGATCTTCTCGATCGTCTCCCAGCGCTGGCGTGCATCCAGCGAGTCCAGCCAGGCCAGCTCTTCGGTGCCCAGGATCTGCACCTTGTTGGGGTAGATCACATTGAGATAGCCGGCCAGCGACGGACGCCGCGCATTGTTGCTGCCGGCTTCGATCTCGCGGTGTTCGCCTTTCTGGCCGGCCACCCAGCGCAGCGCCAGCTTGTCGCGCTGCTGGTCGAACAGTTCGCGTGCGGTGATGCTGGTATTCATGCGGCGCTGGCCTGTGGTGGCGGCGCGTCGATGAGCAACGCCATCAAGGCGTCCGCATTGGGTGCGGCGCGCAATTGCAGACGAAATTCCGCATCCGAGAAGCGCTCGGCCAGTTCCGACAGCAGCATCAGATGTTGATGGGTGTAATGCGCAGGCACTGCCATCGCGAAGATCAGGTCCACCGGTTCATCGCTGCCGAAGGCCACCGGCGTATCCAGTCGCAGCAGCGCGCCGCGTGGCTCGGTGAGGTTGGGGCAGCGCCCATGCGGAATGGCGATGCCGTGGCCGATGGCGGTGCTGCCCAGCGCCTCGCGTTCGCACAGGTTGGCGTAGAGCTCGTCGGCGCCGGCCTGACGACAGGACAGCAGATCGGCAGCGGTATGCAGGACAGTGTCGCGATCGGCGGCCGGCGACACCACGGTGCGCACGGCCGCCATCAGATCGGTTAAAGGCATGAGGGCATCAAGCGAGAAGCGTCATGCGAGATTGTCGCGCACCTCGCGTGCGTGGTGGTTACATTTCTTTTCTTTGTGTTTGAGCACCAGGCGGTCGAGCTTGTCGACCAGCAGGTCGATGGCCGCATACATGGTGGAGCCGCTGGCATCTGCGTGCAGGGTACGACCGGGAAGGTTGACGGTGGCGACCACATGGTGGTCTGGCTTGCGAACGGCCAGTTGCGTTCGAACTTCACAGTGCTGGTCGAAATGGCGCTGCAGTCGCTGCAGCTTGCTTGCCACGTACTCCCGCAGGGCGGGGGTCACTTCAAGCTGGTGGCCATACGTCTCGATACGCATCGGATACCTCCATTGGTCGGTGGGCCAATGAACCTTTCCGGTGGTCCGACAAACCCGGCACAGGCCGGCGTTGCGGTGGTTGCAACGTCAGGCGATGCGCACGCGTTCGTGGGAGGCGGAAATGTTCATGGCTTCACGATACTTGGCAACGGTGCGCCGCGCTACAGGTACGCCGGAAGTTTTCAGCAGATCTGCCAACTTGGCATCGGATAACGGCTTTCGCGGGTTTTCCGCATCGATCAGGCGCCGGATCATCGCCTGAATGGCGGTGCTGGAGGCCTCGCCGCCGCTGTCGGTATCGATGCCGGAGGCGAAAAACGAGCGCAGCGCAATGGTGCCGCGCGGGGTGCGCACGTATTTGCGGGCGATCGCGCGGGAAATGGTCGATTCGTGCAGGCCGAGCTCGCCGGCGATCTCGCGCAGGGTCAGTGGGCGCAAGGCCTGCGCGCCGAATTCCAGAAACCCGGACTGGTGCTTCAGCAGGCAGCGCACCACCCGTAGCAGGGTTTCGCCGCGCGCTTCCAGGCTCTTGAGCAGCCAGCGCGCCTCCTGCAACTGCCCACGCAGATAGCCGGCATCGGACTCGCCACAGCTGCGGATCAGGTTCTCGTAGCCGCGGTGGATGGTGACCTTGGGCTGCGCGCGGCCGGCCAGCGAGGCCCGCCACACGCCGCGCTGGCGCCAGATCACGCAGTCCGGCACCACGTAGGTGTCCTGCGACAGGTCGCCGATCTGCTTGCCCGGGCGCGGGTCCAGCGAGCGCACCAGTTGCACCGCCTGGTCCACGTCGGCGGTGGAACGCTTGAGTTCGTGCGCCAGGCCGGCCACACCGCTGCGCGGCAGACGCTCCAGCGGGCCGGCGACGATCTGCAACGCCAGCTCGCGGCCCGGGGTGGCGGGGTCGAGCACGGCGAGTTGCAGCGCCAGGCATTCGCCAAGATTGCGCGCGCCCACGCCGACCGGGTCGAAGCGCTGGATCTGGTGCAGCACGGTGAGCACGTCGGCCTCGTCCACCGCTGCGCCGAGCGCCAGCGTTTCGAGGATGGCCGACAGCGGTTCGCGCAGGTAGCCGTCTTCGTCCAGCGCGTCGATCAGCATCGCGCCGATCTGGCGGTCGCGTGGCGACAGTGGCGACAGATGCAACTGCCACAGCAGGTGATCGGCCAGCGTTTCCGACTCGGCCACCCGCTCGGCGGCATCGCCGGACTCGTCGTCGTCGAAGCTGCCACCGCTGCCCGAGCCGGTCCACTGCAGTTCGTCCTGCGACCAGTCGTCATCGCGCTCTGCAGGCGTCGGGTCTTCGCGCGGGGTGTCGTCGGTGGAGGAGGCCGATGACGCGTCCACCGGCAGCTCGCTGGCCGCATGCGCGGCTTCGTCGGCCCACTCCAGCAGCGGATTGGTCTCCACCGCTTCGGCGATTTCCAGTTCCAGCTCGGTGGTGGACATCTGCAATAGCTTGATCGCCTGACGCAATTGCGGCGTCATGACCAACTGTTGTCCTAGCGATGTCTGAAGCCGGGCTTTCATCTTTTCCCCATGTTCTGTTGCATGTCCAACAGATCTTATGCGATTGTGAAGGCGCCGATCGTCCGCTATTCAATCTAAGGATGGTTTTATGTATAGCTTGGGCTCATGGGTCAAGGTCGTAGCTTCAGTCGGTATGCTTTCTTTTGCTCTAGTTATTCCGGATGCGAAAGCGTCTGATGAAGTTGAAATTAATGGTAACACTTATAGTTGTACAAATCGTTGCGTAGTTACTGTTACCGCTGGTGGCTATAGTGTTAGAGATTGTTGTGGGGGGCGCCTTTTTGTGACGCTAGCGAGATAATCTGGATCGCATTAGTTGGATGGTCTATTTTATTGAGGGCTGGTCATGAAGACTGTACTTTACTTTTGTGCAATTATTTCTGTGATTTTCGCAGGACTTTATTTATTTTTTTTTTCGTGAAGGTCTTGAGCGAAGTAACGAGATTTTTGTGGCCAGTCCTCTTAAAGAAGAGCATAAGGTAGGCGAGTCTAATGCTGGGATTTCTGTCCTGCCATCTCCTGCTGGTTTGATTGATAAGGGGTCTTCAATCGTCCCGAATTCTAAAATCACTTCGCCTGTAGATGTCAAAGTGGTGCTTGCTGGTGCCTTGTCTAGAGATGGTCAGCTAAATTTGCTGAAAGCTGGCTACTTGTTGGATAATTTGAAATTTCAGCCTGCTTTGAATGCTGTTTCTAATAGTGCCAACGGAAGTTATAATGCTATTAGGGTAAGGAGTGAGATTTATGCTGCTATTAATGATTTTTCTGGGCAGCATGGTGGCTCAAGGCTTGTGCAGCTTGAGTGTAATGAAGCTCTTTGTATGGGGGAGTTCAATTCCCGTAACAAGGGTGATTATAAGGCCATGGTGCACGAGGTTTTTGAGGTGGATGGTGCATTTAGTTCTTTTGTGGATAAGTCAATTAAAATTGAGGGGGGGGAGTCCTATCGTTTCTTAGTTACTATAGGGGGAAGCGGGAAAGGCGTGGCAGGGCGCTAAGATCCTATTTGCAGTAGGGTTGCTAAAGTTGGAAGCTATCACCTAGGTAAACACGCCTCACATCTGAGTTCGAAAGTATTGAACTTGGGGATCCCTGCGCCAGCACGCCCCCTTCCGCGAGAATATACGCGCGATCGCAGATTCCCAAGGTTTCGCGCACGTTGTGATCGGTGATCAACACGCCGATGCCGCGTTCCTTGAGGTGGATGATGATGCGCTGGATCTCGCCGACAGAAATCGGATCCACGCCGGCAAAGGGTTCGTCGAGCAGCATCATGCGCGGCTTGGCGGCCAAGGCGCGCGCGATTTCGCAACGGCGTCGCTCGCCACCGGACAGGCTGGCGCCCAACTGGTCGGCCACATGGGTGATCTGCAGTTCTTCCAGCAGCGAGGTCAGTTCCTTCTCGCGCCCCGCACTGTCCAGGTCTTCGCGCAGCTCCAGCACCAGGCGGATGTTGTCGGCCACGGTGAGCTTGCGGAAGATCGAGGGTTCCTGCGGCAGATAACCGACGCCCAGCTTGGCGCGGGCGTACATCGGTTCGGCGGTGAGGTCGCGGCCGTCCAGCTCGATACGCCCGGCATCGGCCTCGACCAGGCCGACGATCATGTAGAAGCAAGTGGTCTTGCCGGCACCGTTGGGGCCAAGCAGGCCGACCACCTCGCCGGCCTCGAGCGTGAGGCCGAATTCCTTGACCACTTCGCGTTGCTTGTACTTCTTGCGCAGACCGGTGGCGACCAGCATTACTTCTTCCCCTGCGGCTTGGCCGCGGCGGGCTTGGCGGCAGGTGCCGGAGCAGGCGTCGCCGCCGCAGGCGCCGCGGTCTTCGGCTGGATGATCGTACGCACGCGGCTGCCGTCGCCGCCGCTCTGCATGTTGCCGGTCTTGGTGTTGTAGACCATGCGCTGGCCGGCGTTGGAACCCTTGGGCGACTTAATGCTGTAGTTGCCAGTGAGTACGATGATCTCTTCGCCAACCTTGTACTCAATATTGTCCGCTTGCCCGTTCATCAATGAACCATCATCCATTTCTTGCTTGAGCGTGGCTTGCTTGCCGCCCAATATCACACGGTCAATCTCGCCATTTTTACGATGAAGATCGGCAGTTTCCGCATGAATCTCAAGTGTTCCTTGCACGATCACGACGTTTCCCGAGTAGCGGATTACGCCGTTGTCGTCGAGCATGTTGCCGTCCTGCCTAGTCGAATCGATCGTCATCGGCTGGTTACGATCGCTGGTCTTGGCCAATGCAGCCATGGGCAGCAACAGCGCGAGCAACATCAAGTTAGCGGGCAGCATTCGGTTCATAGCGGGTCTTGACCTGAGAAAGGAGCTTGTACTGGCGTGATTTGAGGTCGGCCTCGAAGCCGACCCCGCTCTGCATGATACCCGGCCGGCTCATGCTCACCGGGGCGGCGGTCTTGGCGAGGTTCTGCTGTGGGAACACGTCCAGGCTCTGGGTGCGGAACGTGGTCGGCGGCGTCGCGCCGGTGGTGGGGCTGTCGCCGGAGACATCGCCGCGCAGGCGTAGTTCGTCGCCCTTGGGGCTGATCCAGCCGGTCTTGGAACGTAGCGTCCACGGTTGATTGGCGTTGTCGGGCAGCAGAAACACCGGCGTGGTGATGTCCGAGGTCTGGTCGGCGCGGTTGCGGTGCATTTCCGGCGCACGCAACGTCATCGATTCCTTGCCGGTTTGCTTGTCCAGCGCAATCAGTTCGAAATCGCGTAACACGTAATCGGCGCGCGAGTCGTCAACCGCCGCCGCCACCGGGCGGGCGCGCTGTTGCCAGGCAGACCAGCCGGAGATCACGGCGGCGGCGAACAGCCCCACGCCCAGGGTGGTGCGCCAGTTCCAGCTCATGCGGAGAACCTTTCGATGATGCCTTCGACCTGGCCTTGCGCAGCCAGCACCACATCGCAGACTTCACGCGCGGCACCTTCGCCGCCACGGGCCTGGGTATGCCACTGCACGCGCTCGGCGATCCACGGATGCGCGTTGGCGGGTGCCACCGGCAGGCCGACCGCCAGCAAGGCGGGCAGGTCGGGCAGGTCGTCGCCCATGAAAAGCACCTGGTCCAGCGACAGGCCGTGCTCCTGGCACAGGGCCAGCACCGCCAGGCGCTTGTTCTTGACCCCGATCTGCACATGCAGGCCCAGATCCTGGCCGCGCTTTTCCGCCGACAGGCTGGCGCGCGCAGTGATCAGCGCGACATGGATGCCGGCGTGGTCGAGCTGCTTGAGCCCCTGGCCATCCAGCACGTTGAAGGATTTGCTCTCGTTACCGGCGTGGTCGTAATACAGGCGGCCGTCGGTCAGGGTGCCGTCGACGTCGAAACAGGCCAGACGAACGCGCGCGGCGCGGTCGATCAGCTCGGCGGGCATGTGCTGCAGTGGGGAATAGGGCATCGGTACGAATCGGTGAGAACGGGGTTCCAACGTTTGAAACTGAACCTGTTAAACCACCTTGGCGCGCAACAGGTCGTGAATGTTCAATGCGCCGACCGCGCGCTGCTGCGCATCGACCACGATCAAACCGTTGATCTTGTAATCCTCCATCAGCCGCGCGGCCTCGGCGGCCAGCTGGTCGGCGCCGATGGTGCGGGGGTTGCGCGTCATCACCTGCGCAATGCCGGCACTGCGCACATCGATGTCGCTGTCCAGCGCGCGGCGCAGGTCGCCGTCGGTGAACAGACCGATCAGGCGCCCCTCGTTGTCCACCACCGCGGTCATACCCAGCCGCTTGCGGCTCATTTCCATCAGCGCCTCGCTCAGGCTGGCGTCCTCACGTACGCGCGGCAAGTCATCGCCGCTGTGCATCACATCGGTGATATGCAGCAGCAGGCGCCGGCCCAGGCTGCCGGCCGGATGCGAGCGCGCAAAGTCATCGGCGGTGAAGCCGCGCGCGTCCAGCAGCGCCACGGCCAAGGCATCCCCCATCGCCAGCGAGGCGGTGGTGCTGGAGGTGGGCGCCAGATGCAGCGGGCAGGCTTCGGCGGAGACGCTCACATCCAGATGCACATCGGCAGCCTGGGCCAGCGAAGAGCTCGGCCGGCCGGTCATGGCGATGATCGGGTTGCCCTGGCGCTTGAGCACCGGCAGCAGCATGCGCACTTCGTCGGATTCGCCCGAATACGACAGCGCCAGCACGATGTCGGCCTCGGTGATCATGCCCAGGTCGCCATGGCCGGCTTCGCCGGGATGCACGAAGAACGCCGGCGTGCCGGTGGAAGCCAGGGTGGCGGCGATCTTGCGCGCGATATGCCCGGACTTGCCCATGCCGGTGGCCACCACGCGCCCGCGCGAGGCCAGTACCAGCCGGCAGGCCGCGGCGAAGTCGCTGCCAATCCGCGCGCCCACGCCGGCCAGCGCCTCGCGCTCGATCTCCAGCACGCGCTGGCCGCTGGCGACCAGGCTGGCGTCGCTGACGGTGGCGGTGGGCAGGTGCGAGACGGCCATGCGGGACTCGGGTGAAGAGTAGAATGTGCGCTCATTTTATGAGGAAACGCCCTTTGGACGCCGAAACCATCCGTAAACTCATCGAATCCGGCTTGCCCGAAGCCCGCGTCGACGTGCACGGCGACGACGGCGTGCACTTCGAGGCGACCGTGATCAGCCCCGCATTCGCCGGCAAGGCGCCGTTGGCGCGCCACCGCATGGTCTACGCGACCCTGGGCGAGTTGATGGGCGGGGCGATCCACGCGCTGCAGCTCAAGACGCTGACCCCCGACGAAGGCTGAGCGTTTGTCGGGCCTTGGCTGGTCGGGCTGCTCATCCGCCTCGATCGCAAGCGCCAGACAGGCTCCCGGCCACCTAACGCATTCCCCCGACATCCTTTTCAGATTCCCTGAGTTCCCATGGCAAAAATCGTAGTGACCGGCGGCCAAGCGCTGCACGGTGAGGTCAATATTTCCGGCGCCAAGAACGCGGTGCTGCCAATCCTGTGCGCGACCCTGCTGGCCGATGCGCCGGTGGAGATCAGCAACGTGCCGCATCTGCACGATGTGATCACCACGGTGAAGCTGCTCAGCGAACTGGGCGCCGAGGTCACCATCGACGAAGGCACGCTGGCCAAGGGCCGCTCGATCCTGGTCGACCCGCGCTCGGTCACCCACCAGGTCGCGCCCTATGAGCTGGTCAAGACCATGCGCGCCTCGATCCTGGTGCTCGGCCCGCTGCTGGCGCGCTACGGCACCGCCGAAGTGTCGCTGCCCGGCGGCTGCGCGATCGGCTCGCGCCCGGTCGACCAGCACATCAAGGGCCTGCAGGCGCTGGGTGCGGAGATCAGCGTGGAGAACGGCTACATCAAGGCCACCAGCAACGGGCGCCTGAAGGGCGGCCGCTACGTGTTCGACATGGTCAGCGTCACCGGTACCGAGAACGTGCTGATGGCTGCCGTGCTGGCCGAAGGCACCACCGTGCTGGAAAACGCGGCGATGGAGCCGGAAGTCACCGACCTGGCCGACTGCCTGGTCGCACTCGGTGCGCAGATCGAAGGTGCCGGCACGCCGCGCATCGTGGTGCAGGGCGTGGAGCGTCTGGGCGGCGGGCACCATGCGGTGCTGCCGGATCGCATCGAGACCGGCACCTTCCTGGTCGCTGCGGCAATGACCGGCGGCAGCGTCACCGTGCGTCGCGCACGTCCGGACACCCTGGACGCGGTGCTGGACAAGCTCACCGAAGCCGGCGCGACGATCACCACCACCGCCGAAAGCATCACGCTGGACATGCATGGCAAGCGCCCGCGCGCAGTGAGCCTGACCACTGCGCCGTACCCGGCATTCCCGACCGATATGCAGGCGCAATTCATGGCGCTCAACTGCGTGGCCGACGGTGTGGGCGTGATCAATGAAACCATCTTCGAAAACCGCTTCATGCACGTCAACGAACTGCTGCGCCTGGGTGCGGATATCCAGGTCGAAGGCCACACCGCGATCGTGCGCGGCGCCGAACGCCTCAGCGGCGCGCCGGTGATGGCAACCGATCTGCGCGCTTCGGCGTCGTTGATCCTGGCCGGGCTGGTCGCCGACGGCGACACCACCATCGATCGCATCTACCACCTGGACCGTGGTTACGAAAACATCGAGGAGAAGCTGGGGGCGCTGGGCGCGACCATCCAGCGCACCGCATGATCCTGCGCGGACGCTTCACCACCCGCCGCAAGGTGTTGCTTGGCGTGATCGTGCTGATCCTGGCGTGGCTGGCCTACGCCTGGTCGGTGGGCATGGCGATCACCCAGGGCGTCGAGTTCAAGGATATGGACTGGAACAACGATGGCACCGCCAGCCGTGACGAGATTGCGCAGTCGTTTTACGCAGTGGCAGTCAAGAAGACGGTCGAAGGCAAGCGCCATTGCGACCTGTTCTATTGGCGCAGCACCGATGCGCAGATCCGCGTGGATTGCCGCACGGTGTTCAGTACCGGCGATGACAAGGCTGCGGCCAGGCCCTGAGGCGTGACTAGGTCGGCGCGGATGGATCACTTTTGCAGCAAGTGATAGTTCCGTGTGGATAGACCACTTGTGGAGCGGCTGATCTGCTGTTTGGCTGCAGGGTCCTTGCCCGCCCACCATCGCAGGACACGCCGCAAGTACGTCCGTGTAGGCTCTTACGCGGCATCCATGCCGCCTAAGGTCCCGCGACGGTGGGCGGGCAAGGACCAGTCGAGAGGGGCGGTGTGCATGGTGCAAGCAATGCACGATGCATTTTGTTCGGATAACGGTGAGTTCGGTCAGCTTTCCAACGCAAGCCGAGCAACCAACAAGCTTTTAAGGAAGCAACCGACTGACTCTCTGGTGCGGTGAGGGCACCGCACGCTCGGCTAACTTGGCTTTTGAACTAAGCATTTGACTGCATCTATGACGACGCGCCGACTCGAAAGATTGGTCGGCTTTGAGTAGTTGGACAATGCGGATAGATCGCTTTTAGAGCAGATGATCTGCGGTTTTGCTGCAGGGCCCTCGCCCTCCCACCATCGCGGGACACGCCGCAAGTACGTCCGTGTAGGCTCTTACGCGGCATCCATGCCGCGTAAGGTCCCGCGACGGTGAGCGGGCAAGGACCAGTCAAGATGGTCGGTGTGCATGGTTTTCAATAAAACAGCCGGCAAACTCTCTGGTGCGGTGTCCTCACCGATTGCGGGACCGTGTGGTGGCATGGATGCCGCCACCGAGCCCCCAGGGAAGGGTTCACGGCGTGTCCCGCGAGCGGTGAGGGCACCGCGCCCTCGACTCAGCAAGCGTTTGACTGCACTAAACGACTTTGCGAACTGCACTAAATAACTTTACGACCGGAACTACGGTGGCAATCAAGCCTTTGCCTTTGGTCGAAGGTTCGGCGCACTCAGCGCAGCGCCTTGATGGTCAAGTCCAGCGCGTCCTGGCCCTTTTCCTTCTGCAGCAAACGCGCCGGCACCGGCAGGTCCTTGACCACCCAGGCGATCAGTTCCTTGTCGCCGTCCACGCGCGACACCTTGGTCGCCTGTTCCTGCTTGCCGTTGACGGTGATGGTTTCCTTGCCGACAACCTTGTAGCTCATCGGCTTGATGCGGCCTTCGTCCACCATGCGGTAGTTGAGCGGCTTGCCGGCGGCCAGGTCGCGGGTGATCGCCAGGTTGATCAGCAATGCATCCATATCGCCGGGCTGCAACTTCACCGGGCCGCGGCGGTCTGGCTTGATGTCGCCGCCCCAGGTGGCCTGGCTGGTCTTCCAGTCGTAATTGGCAGTGACGTTGCGGCGCTTGACCATCATCGACGAGGTGTCGTTGCTGCTGACCGGGCGCAGTTGACCGTTGCTCTCTTCGAACACGGTGCTCTGGGTCAGATTGGCCAGCTGGTTCTGGATGGTGAGCGTGTAGCGCCACTGCTTGTCGCCGGCCGCGGCCAGGGTCATGGTGCCGTTGGCCTGCATGCCCATGTAGTTGGCCGAATAATCGGCCTGGAACGGCTGCACGGCGAATGCGGGCAGGCTGGCCACGGCCAGTGCGGCAGCGGCAATCAGCGAAGATGTGCGGGAAATGGATTTCATGGCTCAGGCTCCTTGGTATTCGACCAGGCGCAGATCGACCTGATCCTCACCTTTGTCACGTTGCAGGATGCGCACCGGCGTAGGAACCCCGTTGGCGATCCAGAGGATGGTTTCGTTGTCGCCGCTGTTGACGCGGTACACGCGCAACGCGTCGTAGCTCAGATCGCCGACCTGCACCACTTCGGTTGCATCGGCGACCTTGTAATCGTATTTGCGCACCCGGCCGACATCGACGTAGCGATAGCTCAGGCTGCGCCCGGGTTGCGCGTCGCGCATCAGCGACAGGTTCAACGACAGCGCGCTCTGGTCGCCACGCTGCAGCGGAATCGGCTGTTGGCGCTCTTTCTTCAGATCACCGTCCCACTGCGCGCTGGCGGTCTGCCAGTTGTAGACGCCGGTGACCTTCTTGCCGAAGAACATCGCCTTGCGCACGGTGCTCTGGCTCAGCGGCACATAGGTGTCGCCATCGACCTGGAACACGGTGCTCTGCTCAAGGTTCAACCCCAGAATGCTGGCAAAGCCCTTGCGGCCGCGCACCGACATGTCGATGCGCCACTGGCTGCCCTCGCCGTGGCTGACCTGCATGGTGGCATCGCCGGCTTCCTTGCCGCGATAAAACGCTTGGTAGGTCGCCACGAAGGGTTGCAGTGGCGGTGGCGTCCAGGTGCTGGCAGGCAGTGCAGCTGCAGAGGCCGGCGCAGCCGGCGGTGCCGCAACCGGGGCAGGAGCAGGAGTAGCTGGCGCAGGCACGGCAGGGGCCTGTTGCGCACGGCCGGTACCGGCTTGGGCGAGCAGGGCGGTGGTCAACAGCGCGGCGGCGATCGGGATGACGTTCATGCGCTGAGAGCGGGGCACGGGGCCCGCGAGGATGTCCGAGGCAGGATGAGGAGGGCGTATCCGCATTCAGGCGAGTGCGGTGTCATCGGACTCTAGTCGCAGTGGCGTAAACAGGCACTGACCGTCGATGTGGACGCCATCGCCGTGCACCGCCACGCGCCCGCTGGCGAGCAGGTTCAGCATGGCCAGCAGCAACGGGTGTTCGCGCGCCAGCACGCGGGCGGCCAGCTGCTCGGCGGTGTCGTCGGGCAGCACCGGCACGCGCGCCTGTGCGATCACCGTGCCGGCATCCAGTTCCGGCACCACTAGGTGCACGCTGGCGCCATGCTCGGCATCGCCGGCCTCCAGTGCGCGGGCGTGGGTGTGCAGGCCGCGGTACTTGGGCAGCAGCGAGGGGTGGATATTGAGCATGCGGCCGGCGAAGCGACGCACCAACGGCTCGCCGAGGATGCGCATGTAACCGGCGCAGATCACCCAATCCGGCTGCGCGGCGGCGATGGCATCGCCCAACGCGGCGTCGAAGGCAGCGCGGTCGGCGAAGTCGCGCGGGCTGGCGCTCCAGCGCCGTTCCTCGCCCACCTTCTGCAAGACCGGCGCCTGCGGGCGATCGGAAAACACCCCGACCACCTCTGCCTGCAGGCGGCCGCAGGCGATCGCATCGAGGATGGCTTGCAGATTGCTGCCGCGGCCGGAAGCCAGCACGGCCAGACGCAGACTCATTCGGTCGGATTCGCTGATGTCATGGGGCAGTGCGTGTCACGCTGCAGCGGTGACAGGCACGAACAGTGCCCTGACCTGCGGACGCAGCAGCACTACCGGCTTAAATACGTCGAGCACGGTGCCGATGGCAGGAAGGCGCAGGGACTGCCAGGTGAGTGAGGAAGCGTCCATGCAGTCTCCTGGATCAACCGATCCGCACGCGCTCATCGCCCTGCGCCGTCACTACCTGGCCAATGCGCCAATGCGCCAGCGACTGCGCATCCAGCGCCTGCTCCAGCGCGGCGGCCTGCTCAGCGGACGCGATCAGCACAAAGCCAATCCCGCAGTTGAAGGTGCGCCACATTTCGGCATCGGCCACTGCGCCTTCGCGCTGCAGCCAGGCGAACACCGGCGGCAGCGTCCAGGCCTTGGCGTCGATGTCCAGGCCCAGGCCGTCGGGGATCACCCGGATGATGTTTTCGGTCAGCCCGCCGCCGGTGATGTGGGCCATGGCGTGGATCGTCTGGCCGTGCGACTTGAGCAGCGCCAGGATCGGCTTGACGTACAGCGCGGTCGGCGCCATCAGCGCATCGATCAGCTTGACGCCATCTTCCAGCACCAACTCGGCCGGGGCGCCGGCGCGCTCGTAGATCTTGCGGATCAGCGAATAGCCGTTGGAATGCGGGCCCGAAGAGGCAATGCCGATCAGCACGTCGCCTGCACGTACCTGCGCGCCATCCAGCAACTGCGATTTTTCCACCGCGCCCACGGTGAAGCCGGCGAGGTCGTATTCGCCCGGCGGATACATATCAGGCATTTCGGCGGTTTCGCCGCCGATCAGGGCGCAGCCGGACAGCTCGCAGCCGCGCGCAATGCCCCCGACCACCGCTGCGGCAGTGTCCACGTCCAGCTTGCCGGTGGCGAAATAATCCAGGAAGAACAGCGGCTCGGCGCCCTGCACCAGCACGTCGTTGACGCACATGCCGACCAGGTCGATGCCGATGGTGTCGTGCCGGCCCAGCTGCTGCGCCAGCTTGAGCTTGGTGCCGACGCCGTCGGTGCCGGACACCAGCACCGGCTCCTTGTACTTGCCCGACAGGTCGAACAAGGCGCCAAAACCGCCCAGGCCACCCATCACCTCCGGCCGGAAGCTGCGCTTGACCAGCGGCTTGATGCGTTCGACCAACGCGTTGCCGGCATCGATGTCGACACCTGCCTCACGGTAGGTCATGGGCGAGGGATTGGAAGGCGTTGGGCTGGTCACGGGCGGGGAGGGCTCGGCTGTAAAGGCGGCGATTTTAGCAGCCACGTTGGCGCTGGCGTCCCATTCGGGCAACAATTCACCCGGATACGCTTAAGTCATGGAACCGTCGATGCGCCGCAGTCTCGCTTTCTTTCTCGTCCTCGTGGTCGCCGCGCCCGTGCTGCCGGCCTTCGCACAGGCCGATCTGCGTACCGAAGGCGATGTCGCCAAGGCGCAAAGTGCCTACGATGCCGAGGTACCGGTCAATAGCCAGAGCGAGTCAGATCGCCCCGGTGCCCTGGCGCGCGCGCTGGGCGCGGTACTGGGCAAGGTCTCCGGCGATCGCGGCGCGATGAGCCGCCCCGGAGTGTCGCAGGCGCTGCGCAATGCGCCCAACTACGTTGAACACTACGACTACCGCCAGGATCAGGGCACCTCGCGCACCGGTGCGCCGACCTTCCGTACCACTCTGGTGGCGCGCTTCCGGCAAACCGATGTGGACAGTCTGATCGCGGCGCTGGGCTTGCCGGTGTGGCCGCTGCCGCGTCCCAAGCCGGTGCTGTGGTTGGCCATCGACGACGGCAGCGGTCCGCGTCTGGTCAGCGTGACCCAGGCCAATGCCGCGCGCAGCGTGCTGGACCGGGCCATCGAGCGTGGCTACCGGCTCGGCCTGCCAAGTGGCGCGGCCGCCGAGCAGGCACTGGCCGGCGCAATCTGGCGCAAGGACACTGCTGCGGTGTCGCGCGCATCGGCCAAATACAGCCCGCCGATGCAGCTGATCGGCAAGCTCTACCGTACCGATGCCGGTTGGACTGCCGACTGGGTGTTCGTCGACAACGGCAACGTGCTGTCCAGCTGGACCAGCAACGATGGCGACGCGCGTCGCGCGATGGCCGCCGGTGCCGACGGTGCGGCTGATGCGTTGGTCAAGCGCTATGCCAAGCGGGTGGACTCGGGCGTGCCCGGCGTCTATCGCGCGGTGATCACCGGTATCACCAGCGCTGACGATTACTTGCGTGTCTCGGCCGCGCTGCAGGGCGTATCGGTGGTGCGCAGCATCCGCCCGGTCAGCGCCAATGGCGATCGCATGGAAGTGGATCTGGAATTGCTCACGGGCATTTCTGGCCTCAACCGTATGCTCGGCGACAACAGCCCGTTGGTACCCGTTTCGGTACCGACCGAGGGCCCGATCATTCTCGAAAACGAGCACGCCGAGTACCGCCTGAAATGACTTTGACTCCCGAAGCCGAAATTGCCCTGTTCCTGCGCCGCCTCAAATGGGTGGCGGTGATTGTCGGCGTGCTGTGGGTTGTCTCGCTGCTGTCGCCGATCCTGACGCCGTTCGTGCTGGCGTTGCTGCTGGCCTGGCTGGGCGACCCGCTGGTGGATCGCATCGAGCGCGCCGGACGCTCGCGCAACATGGCGGTGTCGTTGGTGTTCGTGCTGGCGCTGCTGCTGTTCGTGCTGGCGCTGATGATCCTGGTGCCGATGATCGAGCGCCAGATCATGACCCTGATCGACGCGCTGCCGCAGATGCGTGCCTGGGCGATCAGCACCGCCATTCCATGGCTGGAAGCCAAGACCGGCGTGGAGCTGATGGGCTGGCTGGACCCGGAGCGTCTGATCGACTGGATCCGCAGCCATTGGGAGCAGGCCGGCGGCGCCGCCAAGACCTTCTTCGGTTACGTGCAGCGTTCGGGCTTTGCGATGGTGACCTGGGTGATCAACCTGGCGTTGCTGCCGATCCTGGCGTTCTACTTCCTGCGCGACTGGGACCGTCTGGTCGAGCGCGTGGCCGCCGTCATCCCACGCGCCTATATCGGCACCGTGAGCCGGCTGGCACAGGAATCCAACGACGTGCTCGGCGGCTTCATCCGCGGCCAGTTCCTGGTGATGCTGGCGCTGGGCGTGATCTACGCCACCGGCCTGTCCATCATCGGACTCAATCTGGGGTTGTTGATCGGCATCATTGCCGGCTTCATCAGCTTCATTCCGTATCTGGGCGCCACTACCGGCATCGTGCTGGCATTGCTGGCGGCGGTGGTGCAGGCGCAAGGGTTCGATCTCAAGTTACTGATCGGCGTGGGCGTGGTGTTTACGGTCGGGCAGTTGCTGGAAAGCTATGTGCTGACGCCGCGTATCGTCGGCGACAAGATCGGCCTGCATCCGGTGGCAGTGATCTTTGCGGTAATGGCGGGCGGCCAGTTGTTCGGCTTCCTCGGCATGCTGCTGGCGCTGCCGGTGGCAGCGGTGGCCAACGTGTTGCTGCGCTACGCACATGAGCAGTACACCCACAGCGATCTGTACGCAGGCGAGCGCGCCGGCATCGTGCTGCAATCGGGTACTACCGAGCGCAGCGTGATCGTCGAACCCGGCAAGGACGCAGATCGGTTGTGAGTGTTCCGCAGTTGCCATTGGCGTTGCGCGCGCCGCCCGATCAGCGCTTCGATAGTTACATCGCCGCGCCCGAGGGGTTACTCGCGCAATTGCAGGCCTTGGCTGCGGGGCAGGTGAGCGACTGGCTGTATCTGGCTGGCCCCGCCGGCACCGGCAAGACGCATCTGGCGTTGTCGCTGTGCGCGGCGGCCGAGCAGGCCGGCCGCGCTTCGGCCTATCTGCCGCTGCATGCGGCGGCAGGTCGATTGCGCGATGCGCTCGAAGCACTGGAAGGGCGCAGCCTGGTCGTGCTGGATGGTCTGGACACCATTGCCGGGCAGCGCGACGACGAAGTGGCTTTGTTCGATTTCCACAACCGCGCGCGCGCTGCCGGCACGACGCTGCTGTACACCGCGCGGCAGATGCCTGATGGCCTGGCGTTGGTACTGCCGGATCTGCGCTCGCGGCTGTCGCAATGCATCCGCATCAGCCTGCCGGTGCTCGACGATGCGGGGCGTGCTGCGGTGTTGCGCGATCGTGCGCAACGGCGTGGGCTGGCACTGGACGAGGCAGCAATCGACTGGCTGCTGACCCATAGCGAACGCGAACTGGCCGGGCTGGTGGCCTTGCTGGATCGGCTGGATCGCGAATCGTTGGCTGCCAAGCGCCGTATCACGGTGCCGTTTTTGCGGCGGGTGCTTGAGGGTCGTGGGTCTTAGAGCGGCTGAGAAACGACTGCGTTTACCGTGTTTTTCCGAGGGGTGCTGAACACTACTGATAGATCAGTTTCAGAGCGGCTGATCTGGTGTTTGGCTGCAGGGCCATTGCCCGCCCACCCTCGCGGGACACGCCGCAAGTACGTCCATGTAGGCTCTTACGCGGCATCCATGCCGCGTAAGGTCCCGCGACGGTGGGCGGGCAAGGACCAGTCGAGATGGGCGGTATGCATGGTTGCAAGCAAGGCGTGACGGGTACTGTTTGAATAACGCCGCGTCCTATCAGCTTCGCAACGCAACGAGATCAACAGGCAGGCTTCCATAGAGAGTAACCGGCTCACTTTCTGGTGCGGTGTCCTTGCCGATTGCGGGACCGTGTGGCGGCATGGATGCCGACACCGAGCCCCCAGGGACGGGTTCACGGCGTGTCCCGCGAGCGGCGAGGGCACCGCGCACTGGACCAACTAGGCTGTTGGCCCAAGCCTTCGACTGCATTTAAACGCCGCGATGAGTTGAAATCTCGGCGGCCAACACGTTGCCGCTATCGATACAACCTTCAAGAGGTTTTGTCAGCCACTCTCGATTGCGGATTTTTGCAGCTGTATGGTGCGATCAGCTGCCGTCGTGCAGCAATTGCGCATCCAGTTCCGCCAACCGCTGCGGTGTGCCCACATCTGTCCAGCGCCCCGGATGGTGGATGCCGTCGATCAAACCTGCTGCCATCTGCGCGCGCAGGATCGGTGCCAGCGCAAACCGCGGTGCCGTGCCGGTCTGCTCTGGCAGCTGACCGATGACCGATTGCCAATCGCGCAGCAGTGCAGGCCGATAGACACCGATGCCGGCGTAAGTGTGGGTTGCAGGTAGATCGGCGCTGACTTTGCCATCAGCCTGTAACGCGAAATCCGCTCGCGCCGCATACGCAGGTTGATCGACCAGCACCAGTTGCGCCAGTCCTGCTGGCGCGCTCGACAGCCGCGCGAAATCGAAGTCGGTCCAGATATCGCCATTGACCAACAAAAACGGGGCATCGCCCAGTAACGGCAACGCATGCAGCATGCCGCCACCTGTCTCCAGGGGAGTGGCGCCCTCAAAGGAATAGGTCAGGCGCAGCCCGAACGCACTGCCGTCGCCCAGCACTTGCGGAAATTGCTCGGCCAACCACGAGGTATTGATCACTACCTCGTCCACGCCTAGCGCGGCCAGCTTGTGCAGATGCCAGACGATCAGCGGCGTGCCGCCGACCTTCAACAACGGCTTGGGCGTGCGTTCGGTGAGCGGCCGCATGCGCTCGCCAAATCCGGCCGCGAAGATCAGTGCCTTCATGCGCTTGCCTGTGCCTGGCGTGCAGCCAGCGCAGGTTTGATCAGGTCATCCAGCAAGCCGATCAGTGGCGCAAGTTCGGGATAACGCGGCAATACCTCGTCCAGATAGACGATGAAGCGCGGCACGTTATCCAGATACCAATGCTTGCCGTCGCGATGGCTCAGGCGCGAGAAGATGCCCAGGTTTTTCAGATGCCGCTGCACGCCCATCCAGTCCGCGTCGCGCAGGAATTGCGCCAGCGGCGGCACCGGTAATCCGGCCGCTAGGGCACGTGCGTGATAGCGCTGCAGCCAACTATCCACGCGTGCGATCGGCCAACTCACCGAGGTGTCCTTGAACAGACTGATCGGGTCGTAGGCGATCGGGCCGATCACGCAGTCCTGAAAATCCAGCACCGCCGGTCCATTGCTGACCGGCATCAGATTGCGCGGCATGAAATCGCGATGGGTGAACACGCGCGGCTGCGCCAGCGCGTTGTCCATCAAGCGCCGCTGCACCAACTGCAACTGCTCGGCCTGGCCGCAGTCCAACTGCACGCCAAGGTGGCGACCCAGAAACCATTCCTCGAACAAGCCGGCATCGCGTTGCAGCAGTGCCTCGCCGAACATGCCGCTGTCGGCAGGTGGCGGGATCTGTTGCAGCAACAGCAATTGCGCGATTGCGCCATCCAGCAGGGCGTCGGCATTGGCGTCGGTCAGTACCTGCGCCAGCGTCGGTACGCCCAGGTCTTCCAACAGCAAGAATCCGGTTTCAAGGTCTTGCGCAAGCACTAGCGGCACGCGCACGCCGTGCTCGTCGAGCAGTGCATGCATGCGCAACCACGGCGCCACATTTTCCAGCTCGGGTGGCGCATCCATCAGGATGCGATCCATGCCGCTCCCTTGGGTGCGCCAATAACTGCGAAATCCCGCATCGACCGACGCGCGTTGCAGGGTGACCTGCGGATCGTTCAACGTGTGCCGCGCCCATTGCAGACGGAGCGCATCGCGCGCGGTATCGGGAAGCAAGGATGACGTCATGAGTAAATGCTGTGCCGTGAAGTGAGGCGCCGCCACGTCAGAGTGGCGGCGGGTCGATCAACGCTTGCTGCCGCTGAACAGCCGCAGCAACGCCAGAATCGCGATCGCACCCAGCAATGCACCGAGGAAACCGGCCGGTTCGCCGGCGTGATACCAGCCCATGTAGCGCCCGAACCAGCTGGCCACCACTGCACCGGCGATGCCCAGCACGATGGTCAGCAGGCAACCCAGGCGCTGCGTGCCCGGCGTAATGAAACGCGCCAGCAGCCCGACCACGAAACCGACCAGAATGATGTAAAGCCAGCTGTCGCTACCGAAGAGATTGTTCATCGCAGGCACTGAGGTAAGTGGGATCGGCAGACTAGCACTTCACTAAGCGCAAGCTCCAAGCCCCTCTCCCACCGGGAGAGGGGTTGGGTTGAGGGTACGCAGCAAGGCGATGCGTAAAAACCACTCAGCCAAATGACCCACGCCCCTACGTACGACCCCTCACTCAGTCCGATCTAGCACTTCATCGCTCAGCGCACGCCGATGGCATGCGTCGGCTAAACCGCCAACTCAGCAGCAGCCATGCCCGCCATGACGGGTGCCGCTGTCGGCAGCCACCGGTGAGCCGCTGGTCTCGCCACGCAGGCAGGCGGCGTGATGCTCGGCAATCACCTTGGCCACGCAGGCGGTCACGCGCTTGCCCATCGGGATGTGCAGGAACTCGTTCGGGCCGTGCGCATTGGAATGCGGGCCGAGCACACCGGTGATCATGAACTGCGCGCCGGGGAACTTCTCGCCCAGCATGCCCATGAACGGGATCGAGCCGCCTTCGCCCATGTACATGGCCGGCTTGTCGAAGAACGCCAGGCTGGCGTCGTCGATGGCTTTTTCCAGCCACGGTGCCATCTCGGGCGCATTCCAGCCGGATGATGCCTTTTCCAGTTCCAGCGTCACCTGCGCACCGTTGGGCGGGTCGCGCAGCAGCGCTTCTTTGAGCAATTCGCCGCACACCTTGCCATCGGCAGTCGGCGGCAGACGCAGCGACAGCTTCACTGCGGTCTGCGGACGTAGCACGTTGCCGGCCGAGGCCAGCGGCGGCATGCCGTCCACACCGGTGATCGACAGCGCAGGGCGCCAGGTGCGATTCAACACCAGCTCGGTGAGGTCGTCATGCATCGGCACCAGGCCCTCGACCATCGGGAATTTGTCGAAGATGGCGGTATCCAGCGTCGCCGCTGCGGCCTTGGCCTGGGTCAGTCGCTCGGCCGGCACCTCCACATGCAGGCCTTCCAGCAGGATGCGGCCGCTGGCTTCGTCCTCGATGCGCGACAGCAACTGGCGCAGCAAGCGGAAGCTGGACGGCACCACGCCGGAGGCATCGCCCGAGTGCACGCCTTCCTCCAGCACCTTCACGCTCAGGTTGCCACCGGTCAGCCCGCGCAGCGAGGTGGTGCACCACAGCTGCTCATAGTTGCCGCAGCCCGAATCCAGGCACACCACCAGCGACGGCTTGCCGATGCGCTCGGCAAGGTGGTCCACGTAGGCCGGCAGATCGTAGCTGCCGGATTCCTCGCAGGCTTCGATCAGCACCACGCAACGCGCATGCGGCAGCCCCTGGGTGCGCAGCGCCAGTACCGCCGCCAGCGAGCCGAAGATCGCGTAGCCATCATCGGCGCCACCGCGCCCATACAACTTGTCGTCGCGCAGCACCGGCTCCCACGGGCCGAGGTCGGCGTCCCAACCGGTCATTTCCGGCTGCTTGTCCAGGTGGCCGTACAGCAGCACGGTGTCGTCGCCCGATTCGGCACCTGTGGCCGGAATTTCGATGAAGATCAACGGCGTGCGGCCTTCCAGGCGCACCACCTCGACCTGCATGCCCTCGATCGCCCGCGCCCGCGCCCAGGTTTCCATCAGGGTGACTGCCTGCTCCATGTAGCCGTGCGCGACCCAATCTGCGTCGAACATCGGCGACTTGTTGGGAATGCGGATGTAATCGACCAATTGCGGGACGATCTCCCGATCCCACGTGTCGCTGATGAATTGGTCGATCTTGGCGCTGTCCATGAAGGCTCCGAATGCTTGAAGTAACGCCACATTCTACGCTGCGGCCTGCTGGCCGCCTTTGCGAAGGGAGGGGGTAGGTATTTCCCTACAAGGCGGCGCGCAGTTCACCTGCTGTGTGAAAAGTTCGTTGGCGATAGGATTGCTGCATGTGGCGCGGGACACTGGCTCCGCCGGCAGGAATGCTGGCTAGGACCATCACCCAAGCCACAAGGAGCGTTGCAATGAAGTCATTTACCGTAGTCCTGAAGTCCCTGCTACTGGCGTTGCTGTTGTCCTCGAACGCGTATGCGCTCGACAAGGTCGATATCAACACCGCGTCTGCTGAGGAATTGGACAAGGTGCTGACGAATGTCGGGCGATCAAAAGCCGAGGCAATCGTCGAGCACCGTCAGGCAAACGGTCCCTTCAAAAGTGCCGAGGAACTGGCACTGGTCAAGGGCATCGGACTCAAGACGGTCGAACGGAATCGAGACCTGATCGAAGTAGGAGCCACGATGGCTCCCGCCAAGAAGGCTGCCAAGGGGGCGGCGGTGAAACCGGTGGGACGGCGTTAAGGGGAAGGGATCCGAGATACGGTTCGACGCGAGGATGCGTGGCCGCAACCTAACTGGACAGGATGTCCGGGGGATGGCTGGAAGCCGACAAGGACGTGGAATCGCCCGGTGTTGCACTTGGATGTGCAGCCGGGCGTTTTTCGTTTTGGGGTCGCATGAGTTGCGAGCGCGCACATGCGTAGATGACTGCAGGGAAGTGGCGGTTGCAGCATGAGGCGCCGGTCAGAGCATGAAGCGTAAGTCACGGCATCCAGCGTGAGGTATAGGTCGCTGTACGTCTACTGCTGATACGCATAACGCAGCGGCACGTTGGTCACACATGACGGCCCCAGCGCAACGCTTGGGGCACAATGCGCCAATGCAGCTGACAGACCTGAGCAGCCGGGTGATTCCGGCCACCGACTACCGGCGCGAGCGATGGCGCAATCAATTGGGCTGGACGCGAGAGATCCTGCGCCTTGGCGATGCCGATGCGTGGTCGCTGCGCTTGTCGATCGCCGAGATCGAGCAGGATGCGGCGTTTTCTGCTTTCCCAGGCATCGATCGCGAACTGGTGTTGTTGCATGGCAATGGCATGCGGCTACGGTTTGGCGATGGTGCGAGTGTCACCGGCACTGGCAGTAGCAATAACAGTAGTAGTGGCAGTGGCAATAAAGGCGATGGCGGCGGTAGCAACGACGGCAGCGACGCGGACCACGGCGGCCATGATGTAGGCGCCGACGGCGGCACCGATGCTCCCGGCAGCAGTGATCGCAGCTACGACTTGCTGCCGCCCTACCAACGCGTCCGATTCGCTGGCGAAGAAGCGGTCAGTGCAACGCTGCTCGACGGGCCGACCCAGGATTTCAACCTGATGTGGCGGCGCGATGTGCTGCAGGCCGAGCTGCTGCATCGTCCGCTGGTCGGCACCATGCTGTTCTTTGCAGATCCGGGCAGCGCCTGGGCGATCCATCTGCTCGCCGGTCAGGCCAGCTTTGGGCGCGATAGCGGCTTGCCACCTATTGTGGCTGGAGATACTGCCTGGCTCAGTGCCTCCACGCGCACCCGCTACGTGCTTGATGGCGGTGGCGAGTTGCTGGCGATCCGGGTGAGTCCGGTTTAGTTGTCGGTCGTGCGTGCGATCACGCAGTGTCCGTGTATTGGTCGAGTTCTGGTTTGAGAGCGGCTGACAAAACTACTTCAGGCCGGTCTATTGCAGAGCAGCTGATTTGCCGCTTGGCTGAAGGGCCCTTGCCCGCCCACCCTCGCGAGACACGCCGCAAGTACGTCCGTGTAGGCTCTTACGCGGCATCCATGCCGCGTAAGGTCCCGCGACGGTGGGCGGGCAAGGACCAGTCGAGATGCTCGGTGTGTAGGGCTATTTGAAATGCTGCTTGGTGTGAAGTGATTGGACAGTGCGGATAGATCAGTTGCAGAGCGGTTGATCTTCCACTTGGCTGCAAGGCCCTTGCCCGCTCACCATCGCGGGACACGCTGCAAGTACGTCCGTGTAGCAACTGTGTTGATCAGGGCCTCAACCCGCGACCTTTGAGCGGTTTCCTTCAGGCGCGTTCATCGGTAGGTGCCGGCCGCTGGCCGGCACGCTTTTTTGCGTTTGCGCAT
>NZ_JBEOLS010000031.1:0-55102 GCF_040279205.1 Xanthomonas hortorum | reverse complement strand
GGGCGCGACGGGCTGTCCCGGTAGAGCCCGTCGCGCCCAAGGGCGCTCCTACGAGGGGCGTCAGCCTCAGCTGATCGTGCCGACCAGCTTCAGGCGCTTGTCTTCCGGCACTTCGCTGTACGCCAGTACCGACAGGGTCGGCACGCTGTGGCGGACCAGGCGAGCCAGCGCGGCGCGGACCTGGCCGGGTACCAGCACCACGGCCGGTTCGTTGCGGGCCTCCTGCTTGCCGACGCAATCGGCCAGGCTCTGGTGCAGGCGCTCGGCCAGGCCGGGTTCCAGTGCCACGCCGTTGCCGTGGGTGGATTCCTGCAGCACGCGCTCCAGCTGTGGGGCCAGTGTGTAGACCGGCAGCTCGGCCGACATGCCGGCGATTTCCTGCACGATGAAACGGCCCAGCGAAGTGCGCACCGCGGCGGTGAGGGTGGTGGGGTCCTGGCTGTGCGGGGCGTGCTCGACCAGCGCTTCGACGATCTTGCGCAGCTGGCGCACCGGAATGCGTTCGATCAACAGGTTCTGCAGCACCCGCACCACCACCGACAGCGGCAGCGCCTTGGGGGTGAGATCTTCGACCATCTTCGGCGCGGTCTTGGCCAGGGTCGCCAGCAGTTGCTGCACTTCCTCGTGGCCGAGCAGTTCCGGGGCGTGTTCGCGGATCAGGTGCGACAGGTGGGTGGCGATGACGGTGGCCGGGTCGACCACGGTGTAGCCCATCGATTCGGCATAGGCGCGCTGATGCGGCTGGATCCAGGTGGCGTCCAGGCCGAATGCCGGGTCCTTGCCGGGAATGCCGTCGAGCTGGCCGAGCGCGCCGCCCGGGTCCAGCGCCAGTTCGCGATCGGGATAGATTTCCGCAGTGGCCACCGGCACGCCGTGCACCAGCAGGCGGTAGGCGTTGGCCGACAGCTCCAGGTTGTCGCGGATATGCACCGGCGGCACCAGAAAGCCGATGTCCTGGGTGAGCTTGCGGCGCACGCCCTTGATGCGCGCCATCAACTCGCCGCCCTGGTTCTTGTCCACCAGCGGGATCAGCCGGTAGCCCACTTCCAGGCCCAGCGGGTCGATCGGGCGCAGCTCGTCCCAGCTCAGTTCCGAGCTGGCCTGGGCGGCGGTGGCCGCCGCTGCGGCCTTGGGGTCGGTGGCGGGGTCGCCGGTGGGCGGGATAACCAGGCTGCGCTTGTACATTTTCCAGGCGATCACGCCCAGGATCAGGCCGAGCGTCAAAAACGCGACGTTCGGCATGCCCGGCACCAGGCCGACCAGGCCCAGGATGGCCGCAGCCACCGCCAACGCGCGGTGCTGGCCGAACACCTGGCTGATCATGGCGCCGCGCATGTCCTGCGCACGCGAGGCGCGGGTCACCAACAAGGCCACCGAAGACGACACCAGCAAGGCCGGCAGCTGCGCCACTAAACCGTCACCGATGGACAGCAGGGTGTAGGTGGAGGCGGCATCCACGAAGCTCATGCCGTGCTGGAACATGCCCACCGCCATGCCGCCGATGAGATTGATGAACAAAATCATGATGGCGGCGATGGCGTCGCCGCGGATGAACTTGTTGGCGCCGTCCATCGCGCCGTAGAAGTCGGCTTCCTCGCGCACTTCTTCGCGGCGGGCCTTGGCTTCCTCACGCGTCAGCAAACCGGCGTTGAGGTCGGCGTCGATCGCCATCTGCTTGCCGGGCATGGCGTCCAGGATGAAGCGCGCGGTCACTTCCGACACACGCCCGGCACCCTTGGTGATGACCACGAAGTTGATGATGGTCAGGATCGCGAACACCACGATGCCCACCGCGTAGTTGCCGCCGATGACGAACTGGCCGAACGCCTCGATGACCTTGCCGGCCGCGGCGTGGCCGTCCTGGCCGTTGATCAGGATCACGCGGCTGGAGGCGACGTTCAGCGCCAGGCGCAGCATCGTGGTCATCAACAGCACGATCGGGAAAATGGTGAATTCCAGCGGGCGCTGCACGTAGATCACCGCCAGCAGCACCATCAGCGAGATGGCGATGTTGAAGGTGAACAAGGCATCCAGCACCGGTGCGGCCAGCGGCACCATCAGCATGGCCAGCATGGCCATCAGCGCCAGCGGGGCGCCCAGGCCGTTGCGCAGCAACTCCATGATGCGACGGGCATTCAGCGGTGCGGGTTGGGCGCTCATGCGCTGGCTCCCTTGCCGAACTCATCCACTTCCAATGAGGGCAATTCCGGCATCGGGCCGCCGTTCCAGCCACGCAACTGGTAGACGTAGGACAGCACCTGGGCCACGACCGAATAGAGTCTCACGGGAATTTCCTTGCCAATTTGAGCTTCTCTATACAAGGCGCGTGCCAAAGGCGGGGCGGTGACGATCGACACCCGGTGCTGTTCGCAGACTTCGCGGATGCGGAAGGCCATTTCGTCCACGCCCTTGGCCACCACGATCGGGGCGCGCATCTTGCCGCCCTCGTACTTGAGCGCCACCGCGTAGTGGGTCGGGTTCATCAGCACCACGTCGGCCTTGGGCACCGCTTCCATCATCTGGCGCTGCGACATCTGCATCTGCATCTGGCGGATGCGCCCCTTGACCTCCGGGCTGCCCTCGCTTTCCTTCATCTCGCGCTTGATCTCCTCGCGGGTCATCTTGAGCTTCCGTATCCAGTTCCACTTCTGGTACGGCGCGTCGATGGCGGCCAGCAGCACCAGGGCGCCTGCGGTGTAGAACAGCAGGCTCTTGGTAAAGTCCAGACCGTTGCCCACGGCCTGTTCCAGCGGCTGGTTCACCAGCGAGCGCAGGCCGTGCAGGCCCTTGGAGATGCACAGGCTGGCGGCCAGCCCGACGAACAGCAGCCGCAGCACCGACTTGACCAGCTCGGCCAGGCTGTTGCTGCCCCACATGCGCTTGATCCCGTTGGCCGGGTTGAGCTTGTTGAGGTCGGGCATGATCGCCTTGCCGGAAAAATGCAGGCCGCTCATCAGCAGCGGGCCGGCCAGGCCAGCGGCCAGGCAGATGCCGATCAGCGGCACCATCACCCACAGCAGCTGCAGCAGCAGGTCGCCGAAGTGGCCGAACAGCGCCATCGGGTTTTCACGCATTTTCGGGTCCGGGCTGAGCGCGGTCTTCATCCAGACGCTGGCGCCATCGCCGATGCCGCGGGCCAGGGCCATCAGCGCGAACACGCCGGCGCCGAACACCGCGGCAGTGGACAACTCGCGCGATTGCGGGATGTTGCCCTGCTCGCGGGCTTCGCGCAGGCGTTTTTCGGTGGGAAGCTCTGTACGTTCGCCGCCGTCTTCGGACTCGGACATGGAGGTGCCGGTGACTTGTCAGCCCTGCCTCATGCAAGCGGCGTTCCAGTTAGTGGGGCTGGGATTGGGGAATCGGGATTGGGGAATCGGGACGTAGCGGCCGCGCGTGGAGCCGCTGGCGGGGTGTTGTAGTGGGTGGTTGGAGGGGAGGGCCGCAGGTCGGGAATCGGGCGCGAGGGCTGACCAACTGCAGGCTGGGGCTCGGCTCGGTTGGCGGGTCGTCGAGCGTGGATGCAGGTCTACGGTCGTTTTTTGATGCTTTTGCTCAGCTGGCCTGGCGGCGCACGCAGTCGCGCTGGGCGACCACCGTGGCGATAAAGCGCTCTGCGTCCATTGGCCGGCCCAGCAGATAGCCCTGCAGCTGGTCGCAGCCCAGCCGTTCCAGGGTGTTGCGCTGGGCGGTGGTCTCCACGCCCTCGGCCACTACCTGCAGGCGCATGGTGTGGGCCAGCGCCACGACAGCAGCGACGATGGCGATGTCTTCGGGGCAGGTGTCCATCGCCTGCACGAAGCTGCGGTCGATCTTGAGTTCGTGCGCGGGCAGCTTGCGCAGGTAGAGCAGGTTGGAATAGCCGGTGCCGAAATCGTCGATGGCGATGCGCACGCCCAGCGCGTTGAGCTGGCCGAGCGTGCGCAGGCAGGCATCGGCGTCGCGCATGGCCATGGTTTCGGTGATTTCCAGGGTGAGCTGGCCGGGCGGAATTAGATGCTCGGCCAGGGTGGTGGCTACTTCGTCCAGCAGGCTGGGCGAGGCCAACTGGGTGGCCGAGAGGTTCACCGCCACCCGCCAGTCGCCATGCCCGGCCTCGCGCCAGGCGCGCATCTGCCGGCAGGCCTGCTGCAGCACCCAGCTGCCGAGCGGGCCGATCATGCCGCTGCGTTCGGCCAGCGGGATGAAGCTGTCCGGTGGCACCAGGCCGCGTTCGGGATGTTGCCAGCGGATCAGCGCCTCGGCGCCGATCGGGCGGCCATCCTCGGCGCAGTATTTGGGTTGGTAATGCAGCACGAACTGGCCCAGCTCCAGCGCGCGCGGCAGGTCCTGCAGCAGCTGCAGGCGCTCGCGGGTGGTGCCGGTCATCGAACGCTCGAAGAAGCTGTAGCGGTTGCGCCCGGCCTGTTTGGCGTGGCGCATCGCCGCATCGGCATGGGTCATCAGTTGATGCTCGCTGCCGGCGTCTTCCGGTCCGGCGTCTTCGGGATATAGCGCAATGCCGACGCTGCTGCTCAGGCGAAGCTCCTGGTCGCCGACCAGGAACGGCACCGCCAGCGCCTGCAGCAGATGCGCGGCGATTGCGGCGGCGTCCTCGGGGTCGGCGATGTCGGACACCAGCGCGAACTCGTCGGCGCCCAGCCGCGCCAGGCTGCCGTTGGCGCGGCGGTGCGCGCTCATACGCCCGGCCACCGCCACCAGCAGCTGGTCGCCGAACTGATGCCCGTAGCCGTCGTTGACCGCCTTGAAGCCATCCAGATTGATCAGCATCACCGCAAAGCGCTGCCCGTCGTGCTGGGCGCGGTCGATGCTCTGCAGCACGTGTTCGTGCAGCAGCACGCGGTTGGGCAGGCGGGTGAGCGGGTCGTGCAGCGCGGCCAGCACCAGCTCGGCATTGGCCTGCGCGAGCGATTGCGCCAGCACATCGGTGCGCTGCTGGAAGCGCCGCGACAGCACCGAGATCACCAGCGCCAACACCAGCAAGGCCAGTGTCACCACCACCACCACCGCGGTCAGCCAGGACAACGGCAGCTGCGCGCCGGTTGCGGCGACGCAGAGACTCGCTGGCGCGAGATGCGCGGCAGCCGTGCCGTCGGCCGGGATGCAGCGCGCACGCATGCACGGCGGTTGCGGCACATCGCGCACATCGGCCCGGCAGCCGTTCGCGGCACTGGGGTGATGGGAGTGACTGCTCATGCCACCGACGACTCAGGCTCCTCCGGTTCGATGCGATTGCGTCCGTGGCGCTTGGCCCGGTACAGCGCCTCGTCGGCGCGCGCCAGCAGCGTGGCCGCCGTGTCGCCGATCCGGAACCAGGCCACACCGACCGAGCAGGTCACCGGTAGCGGGCGGGCGGCGCCCACTTCGTACGGGGCCACGCTGAGTTTTTCGTGGATGGCGCGCAGCCGGTGCTGGCTGTGTTGCGACATGCCCGGCAGCAACAGCAGCAATTCTTCGCCGCCGTAACGGCCCACGCGGTCCGAATCGCGCAGGCAGGCGGTCAGCCGCGCGCCGACCTTGGCCAGCACCGCATCGCCGACCAGATGCCCGTGTTCGTCGTTGACCAGCTTGAAGTGGTCCAGGTCGATCAGTACCACCGCCAGCGGATGCGCACCGTGGGCGCAGGCCTGCAGTTCTTCGGCCATCGCTTCGAGCACGCCGGAGCGATTGAGCAGGCCGGTCAGCGCGTCGTGGCTGGCCTTCAGTGCCAGCGCCGCGCGGGCGCTTTCCAGCTCGCGTTTTTCGCGCTCCAGCTGATAGGTGCGCTCGGCGACCAGCTCGGCGAGCATGCGTTCGCGCGCCACCAGATGACGGTGCCGCCAGCGCCACAAACCGGCCAGCAGGGCGCTGCCGATCAGCAGATACAGCGCGATTGCCGGCGGGCTGCGCCACCACAGCGGCGCCACCGCGAACGGCAGGTCGGCGATCGGCGAGGTGGTGCGTCGGTAGCGGTCCAGCAGCTGCACCTGCAGGCGGAAATGCCCGGACGGCAGCGGCGGTTGGTCGATGGACAGGGTGTCGCTCTGGATCCATTCGTTGTGCAGACCGAGCAGGCGATAGCGCACCGTGAGCCGGCTGGGGTCGTCGTAGACCTCCATGCTGGACAGCTCGATATGCAACGGCCTGTCGCTCCAGGCGAGCAACTGGCCGCGCTGCACCGGCACGCCACCGCGGCTGACGCTGTCGATACGCACGCTGGGCTGGCGCTGATCGAACAGGCGCGCCGGGTCGCGCAGATGGCTCACCCCGCGCGCGGTACCGATCCACACCGAGCCATCGGCATCTTCGGCAAACGCCGCTTCGGACACGTCGTCCCACAACAGCCCCTGCGACTGCGACAGATGCGCCCAATGCTCGCCGTCGTAGACCTCCACGCCGCGTGCGTGACCCACCCAGACCCGGCCGACGCTGTCGCCGCGCAACTGGTACACGCTGACGTCGGCGAGCGCTTCATCGCTGACCGCCTGCAGATCCACTTCTTCGTCCAGCAACAGGCCGTGCCATAGCCCGGCGCGATAGAACGCCAGCCACACTTCGCCGCTGTCGCTGATATGGAATTTGCTGATCCACGGGTCGGACGCGCCGCCATTGACCTTGACCTTCACCTTCGACCAGTGCGCGCCCTGCAGCCGAAACAGGCCATTGGCGCTGGAGACCCACAACGTGCCGTCGGCAGTCTGCTGGATATCGGTATAGGCGATGGCCGGCATCTGGCTCACCAGGTGCAGCGTGCCGCCGTCCAGCGGCCGTTCGAGCGCAAACAGGCCACCGGCAGTGAGCACCCACAGCCGGCCCTGGCGGTCGATGATCAGACGCCGCCCGGTACGCGGAAGTTTGGCGACCTCGGCGCTGCGGCCATCCGGCCAGTTGCGGCGCACGAAGCCGGCCGAGTTCAGCGTCCACAGGCTGCCGTCGGCACTGCGCGCCATGCCCACGATCTGGATCCCGGAGTGGGGTAATGCAGGAACGAAGCGCCCCTTCGGGTCGGCCTGGCGACCTACGCCATGTTCGTTGCCCACCAGCAGCGCGCCCTGCGCATCGCGGGCGATCGACCAGGTCGGCGCAACCGGCATGCCTTGCGAGGCGTCCCAGTTCTCGATCCACTCGTAGCCGGCCCAGCGCACAAGGCCTTCGCCGTCCACGGTCATCCAGATGTCGCCGTCGCGGTCCACCACGATGGCATCGCTGCTGCCCGGCGGCAGCCCGTTTTCGGTGCCGAAACTGCGCCACTGGTCGTTTTCCCAGCGCACCAGTCCGTCGTTGCGGCGCACCAGCACCCGTCCCTCGCGGTCGAGCACCAGCGGCGCCTGCTGCCCGACGGTGCTGCCATCCAGCAACGGCAGCGGCCGAATACTGAAGGTGCTTGCGCCCGGTGCGCGGTAGAGCAGGGTGCCGGTGCCACGTACCCACAATGCGCCGTCGTGGTCGCGCAGCACGCTGTACCAGCGATCTTCCGGCACGCCTTGTTCCGGCCCGTACACCTGCACCTTGCGCTGCGCATCGATGGCGCATAGCCGCTTGGCACAGCCGGCCCACAAGGTGTCGCCGTCCACCGACAGGCTCAACACCTTGGACAACTCGGGCACGCGCACGCGGGTGGCGGTATCCAGCAGCGGTTCGCTATGCCAGCGGCCGTTGCCGCGTGCACTCAGCCGCTCCAGCGTGCCGCCGTTGGCCAGCACCGTGCCCCACGCCGGGCTGGCCAACAGCATGCCTTCCTGCAGATGCTCGGCCTCGTACGGCGCCAGTCTGCGGAAGCCGTGTTCGTTGCCGACGAACAGCGTCTGGAAGCCGGCCACCCACAACGTACCGTCGGCGGTTTCGGTCATCGAGCTGATCGATTCGTTGCGCAGGCCATCCAGCACCACCTGCTGAAAACTGCGCCCATTGAAGCGATACAGGCCGCTCTCGGTACACACCCACAGCAACGTGGCGCGGGTCTGCAGCAGGCACGTGCCGGCCAGCCCGAGCAGGCCCTGGTCATGGGCGTAGCGGCGAATGCTTGCGGTCTGCGCGCCGGCCAGATCGGCCAACGACAGCAACGCCAACAGCAGCACCGCGGCAAACGGCGCGCGCTGGCTCGACGACCTCCACTGGCGGTACTCACACCCCACGAGCGTTGCACTCTCCCACGCGTCGGCAGGTGTGGTCCGCGCCCTTGAGCGGGTGTCTCACGCTTGCCATGGGCGGCCCCCATAGTAGGCCGCAGTAAACCGACTAACGGCTGTTCACGCGTGTTTCTTTAATGCGCGCAGCAACACGATGGCGTGATTGCCGCCCGACAGTCGATTGCATGCGAGCTCGACAGGCGCTGGCATCGGTTTGCCGGCAGCGCAGTCGAATCGAGTTGTGCGTTCGCTGGAACGCCGCTTTCAACGTATTTCAAGGCGCTTCGGCGCTAACGCTCAACTCTCAGCGGCGTGCCCAGACGCGGTGTGGTCGTAGTCGATGCGATTGCGTCCACTGCGTTTGGCGCGATACAGCGCCGCGTCCGCGCGCGCCAGCAACTGTTCCAGGGTTTCGCCCGGCTGAAACCACGCCACGCCGATCGAGCAGGTCACCGCCAGCACGCTGCCGTCGATCGGGTAATCGCCGCAGATGCCGCGATGCAAGGCCTGCAAGCGATGCGTGGAGTCGGCATTCAGACCGGGCAGCAGCGCCAGCAATTCCTCGCCACCGTAGCGGCCGATCCGGTCGTCGCCGCGCACCAACGTATCCAGGCGCCGGCCGACCTCGGCCAGCACCGCATCGCCGGCCAGATGGCCGTGTTGGTCGTTGACCAGCTTGAAGTGATCCAGATCGATCAGCACCACCGCCAACGGCTGCGCCTGGATCGTGGCACGCGCCAGCATGCCGCGCAGCGCGTGCAAAATGCCGGCGCGATTGAGCAGGCCGGTCAGCTCGTCGTGGGTGGCCTTGAGCGCCAGTTCGGCGCGCGCGACTTCCAGCTCGCGCTTGTCCTGCTCCAGTTCGGCGGTGCGTTCGGCCACCAGTTGCTCCAGCTCGCGTTTGCGCCGCAGCAGTTTGCGCGTGCGCCAGCGCAGCAGCACGATCACGGCCGCGATGCCCAGCAGCACATAGCCGATCAACGCGGGAATGCCACGCCACCACGGCGGATGCAGCACAAAACGAAAGCGCGTGATCGGGCTGCTACTGCGTTGATAGGCATCCAGCACCTGCACTTCCAGCGTGTAGGTGCCGGGCGGCAGCAGTGGATAGGTCAGGTGGCTGAGCGAGGTGGTGGTCCAGCGCGCCTGATGGCCTTCCACCCGGTAGCGGAAGCTGATCCGGTCGGCGCCGCCTTCCACGCCGGGCGTGGCCAGATCGATATCCAGCGGAATGTCGGACCACTCCAGCGCCGCCCCGGCGCGTACCGTCTCGGTGCCGCGCCGTACGTGCGCGATCTCCACCTGCAGCGGTTGTGCGGCGAACAACCGCTGCGGGTCGAGCAAGTGGCTCAGCCCGCGGCTGCTGCCGATCCACAGGCTGCCGTCGTCGTCTTCCAGAAACGCGTTGGACGACAGGTCGTCCCACAGCAGGCCCTCGCTGCGCGTGATGCGCGACCAGCGGCCTTGCTGATACAGATCCAGCCCCTGGCTGCTGCCGACCCACAGCCGGCCCTTGCGGTCGTGGCGCAGGATGAAGGGCATCACCTTGGAGATCAGCGGGTCGTCGACCGTCTGCACCGACACACCGCCGTCGGCTTGCAGGCGACCGTGCCACAGCCCGGCTTCGCGCAGCGACAGCCAGATTTCCCCGTCCGGTGCGAAGTCGATCTGAAACATGTCCTGGCTGGGCAGCGAGCCGCGCACCGGCACGCGCACCCACTGCGTGCCCTCGCGGCGATACAGCCCGTCGCCGGTCGCCGCCCACAGCCGCCCTTGGCGGTCGACATCGATGTCGCCGACAAACTTGCCTTGCAGTGCCGGCTCGAAGTTCAGCGCATAGGGCGGGGTGGTCTGACCGCGTGCCAGCCCGCGCGGGGTCGAGATCCATACCGAACCGGCGTTGTCGAACAACAATTTGTAGCCAGGCCTGGGCATGTCCATCACCACGTGGGTCAGCCCGGTGTGCGGATCGCGCCGGGCAATGGCGCCGGAAAAGTACGACACCCAGGCCGCACCATCCGGTGCCACCGCAAGGCTGAGCGTTTGCGACAACGGCTTGCCGTTGTCCAGCAACCAGGGCTGGGCGCGCTGGGCATGCCGGGGCAGCAGGGCGGCGCCGCCATCGGCGCCAACCGCCAGCATGCCGTTGGGCAGGCGCTGCATCGCCCAGGTCGGCGCCGATGGCATGCCTTGCGGCTCGGTCAGATGCTCGATGCTGCCGTAGCCGAGCAGGCGTTGCACCCCAAGCCCACGCGTGCCGATCCACAAGGTGCCGTTGCTCTGCAACAGCAGTGGGCCGACCATGGCATCCAGCTGCAGGCCCTGGTCGGGGCCGATGTCGTGCCAATGGGTGCCGTCCCAGCGCACCAGCCCATGATCGGAGCGGGTCAGCATGCGCCCGCGCGCGTCCTCCACCATGGTGGTGGCGCCGGACATGGTGCTGAAGCTGCTGTGCGCGCTGGCCGGATGGGTTTGGAAGCGGCGCGCGCCCGGCTCGCGCGACACGATGGCGCCGCCGCCACGCAGCCACAGCCGACCGCCACGTTCGCGAAAGATCACCCGCCAGCGGCGCGCTGGCACGCCATCGGCTTCGGAGAGGGATTCGACCACCTTGCCGGCTGCATCCAACCGGCAGACGCCAGCGCCGCACGACGCCCACAGAAACTGCCCATCGGCCAGCAGGGTACTGCCCGATGGCTGCAGGATTCCATCGGGCGTTCGCAGCGGCAGCGGTTGCACCTGCCATTGCTTGCCCGCGCCCGGCGTCACTGCTAGCAGCGCCCCTGCGCTGATCACCGCGACCCCGTCGCGGTAGGCGGCGATCACATTGCCGGCATCGGCGCGAATGCGCTTGCCCTCGCGCAGCACCTGGACGAACTGCTCGCCGTCGCGCACGAACACGCCATTGGCGGTGGCCACCCACAAGCGCCCGGCGCTATCCAGCGTGAGGCCGCGGGTAAAGCGCGCGTCCAGGCCATGATCCTGGCCGACGGCAATGAAGCGCTCGCGCTCGAACCGGTGCAACGCCAGTTCGGTGGCCACCCACACCACACCGCGGCGATCCTCGACCAGACCGGTGATGGTCATGCCCTGCAGGCCATCGGCCTGGGCGTAATCGCGGAAGCTGTAACTCTGCGCCTGTACGCTCGCAGTAGTGGCCAGGCCGGTCACAAGCAGGCAGAGCCATGCCCATGGCGCAATGCTGCGCACGGCAGAACGAGCGAACAGCGCAGACACGTTGGGCATCGGTTCCCGCAGGCGAGGCAGTGAGGATGTGATGACTGGCGATTGGCGTCGTCAGTGATCCTGTGGCGTTGACGGCTTGCCGGCCAAAAACTTGAGGCAGTTCACACTTAGGTCGTCAATGCTCTGGCGGCGTCGAACGCAGTGTCGAACATGCGCTGCACGGGCGGTGCGAATTCGCTGGCGAAACTGGAGAGCAGAAACAGGCCCAGCAACACTGTCAGCGGCAAGCCTAACTGCACCGGATTCAACGCCGGCGCCGCCTTGGCCAATGCGCCGAAGGCCAGGTTGACCGCCAGCATGGCCACCATCATCGGCAATGCCAAGGTGAGCCCGCCGCGCAGGATCTGCAGGAACAGCGTCGGCGCCACTTCGGCAAAGGCGGCCGCATCCGGCACTGCGGTGCCGATCGGCAAGGCCTTGTAGCTGTCCACCAACAGCGAGATCACCGCCAGGTGTCCATTGGCTGCGAAGAACAGCAGCCCGAACCCGATATAGAACCACTGCGCGATCACGCCGGACGTCACCCCGCGCAGCGGGTCGGACATCTGTGCAAACGACAGACCGGTGGATTGCGACACCAGCTCGCCGGCCAACGCGCCGGCCTCGAAGATCAGCTTGAGCATGAAGCCCATGCTCGCGCCCACCGCCAGCTCGCGCGCCACGCTGAGCACCGCCTGCGCGGTAAAGCCATCCCACTCCGGTACCGGCGGCAGCAGTGGCGCCAGCACCATCGACAAGGTGCCGGCCAGCATCACCCGCACCCGCCCGGGCACCGCACGCGTACCGATCAACGGCATCGCGGTCAGCAACGCACCGGTGCGCAGCATCGTCCACATGATCGCCCCGACCATCGCGAACGCGCGCTGGCCATCGATCACCATCTGGGTGGCAGCATCCATCCGGGTCTATCCCGCTAACCGATCAGATGCGGAATGCGTTGAAACAGCGCAATGGTGAACTCCACCAGATGCCCCAGCAGCATGCTGCCGGTGGCAAACAAGGTGGCCGTCAGCGCGACGGCCTTGGCGACGAAGGCGATGGTCGGTTCGTTCAACTGGGTGGCAGCCTGCACCACACCAATCACCACGCCGACCACCAGCACCGCCAGCAACATCGGCCCGGCAATCCACAGGACGGTGACCAGGCCACCACGCAATTCAGTCAGGGCGATTTCAGGGCTCATGGAGGGGTCTGATGCAAGTGGGGTGCCAAAGGACGGGATTGGGGATTGGGTATTCGGGATTCGGGAATGAGATTTGAGCTGGTGCAGCGGTGTGTGAGCTGACGAACGTGCGGTCTGCAGACACTAGCCCCTCTCCAGCGGGAGAGGGGTTGGTGAGGGTACGAGGCGAAGCCACGCGTGATGTGTGGCTCCGCTAGCTCTTGCTCAGCTGTGGGCTTCGGCCTCTATTGACTGCTTGGCCTCGGGACCTCACACCGAATCGGCAAGCCGGGTAGACACCCCGGCAGTGCAGCGCGCATGCAAGCCTCGTGGCTACGACGCGTTAAAGCTCGCTGCCAGCGTGCCCACCACCAGCACCCACCCATCCACCAGGATGAACAACAGAATCTTGAACGGCGCCGAGATCAACATCGGCGACAGCATCATCATGCCCATCGACATCAGCACGCTGGCGACCACCAGATCGATGATCACGAACGGAATGAAGATCAGAAAGCCGATCTCGAACGCGGTCTTCAGTTCGCTGGTCACGAACGAGGCCACCAGCACCGGGAACGGCACCGCGTCCGGGCCGGCATATTTGCCGTCGCCGGCCATGCCGGCAAAGGTCATCAGATCGGTCTCGCGGATCTGCGCCAGCATGAAGGCGCGTAGCGGCTGGGTGGTGAGCGTCCAGGCGGTGGAGAAATCGATCTGGTTGTTGAGGTACGGCGACAGGCCGGCGCCCCACATCTTCTGCCACACCGGCATCATCACCAGCGCGGTCAGGAACATCGACAGGCCCAGCAGCACCTGATTGGACGGGGTCTGGCCGGTACCCAGCGCCTGGCGCAGCAGGCCCAGCACGATGGTGATGCGGGTGAAGGCGGTCAGCACCAGCAGCATCGACGGCAGCAGGGTGATCGCCGTCATCAGCAGCAAGGTCTGCAGCGGCAGGCTCACCGGTTGGTCGCCGATGCGGCCGACGCTCACGTTCGGCAACGAAGGCAATTGATTGGTGCCGGCCGGCGCGGGCGCCGCAGCGGGAGCGGCGGCCTGAGCCATCGCCGGCAAGGCGGCAGGTGCGGCGGCGGCCAGCAGCGGGCAGCTCATCACCAGCAGGATCAGGATCAGGCGCAGGCTGCGCCCCCAGCGATTCCAACGACTGAACATGTCACGGGTCCTTGCGCAGCTTCTGTGCCAGCAGCTGGGCGAAATTGGGGAGTTGCTTGAAGTTGGGCAGGGTGGGGGCCGGCGTGGGCGGCAGCGGTTCGGGCAAGGTGTGCAAGGTGCTGATGCCGCCGGCGGTGACGCCGAGCAACAACTGCTGGCCGTTCACCTCCACCACCACCACGCGTTCCTTGGCACCGACTGCCAGGCTGGTCACCACGCGCAGGCCCTCGGTATTGCGGAAACCGCTGCCGGGCAGGCGCTTGAGCAACCAGCCCAGGCCGACGATCAGCGCGAGCACCAGCAGCAATGCAAAGACCGCGCCAAACAGGCTGGGCGAGGACGGTGCCTGCGCGCCGACCTGGCTGGCCTTGGCCGCGACCGGCGCGGCAGTGGCCAGCAAGCCGATCACCGCAGCCTCCGGATCCGTTCGCTGGGGCTGACCACGTCGGTCAGGCGGATGCCGAAGCGGTCGTTGATGACGACCACTTCGCCATGCGCGATCAAGGTGCCGTTGACGTATACGTCCAGCGGCTCGCCGGCGCCGCGTTCCAGTTCCACCACCGAGCCCTGGTTGAGCTGCAGCAGGTTGCGGATCGGGATGCGCGCGCGGCCCACTTCCAGCGACAGCGTCACCGGCACGTCCAGGATGACGTCCAGGTTGAGGTCGGTGGCATTGAGGTCGCGCTCGGGCTGCAGGCTGTCGAAGGTGGCGGGCGCGGCGTCGAGGATGTCGGAGTTGATCATTTGCTGGGGTCCTGGGATGGAACGGCACGCGGGGCTTGCACGCCGGGCGGGCGTACGGCGGTGATCTTGACGGCGTTGTTGCCATTGGAAACGCCGAATTCGCCGGTGAACAACGGGATTTCTTCCACGCACAGCGGCACCTGTGCAGGCAGGTCGATCGGCAGGATGTCGCCGATTTTCAAACCGGTGAGCTGACGCAGACTCATGCGCTTGCTGGCCAGCACGCTGGACAGGGTGACCTCGGCAGTGTCCAGCTGCTCGCGCAGCATCACGTTCCAGGAGTCGTCGCGGTCGTTGCGGTCGCTCTGGATGCCGGCATCGAGCAATTCGCGGATCGGCTCCAGCATCGAATACGGCAGGGTGATGTGGATCTCGCCACCGCCGCCTTCCAGCTCTACATGGAAGCGGCACACCACCACGTACTCGCGCGGGGTGACGATATTGGCGAAGTGCGGGTTGATCTCCGAGTTGATGTACTCGAAGTCCACTTCCATCACCGGCGCCCAGGCTTCCTTCAGATCGGCGAAGGTCTGCTTGAGCATCAGCTGCACCACGCGCATCTCGGTGGCGGTGAATTCGCGCCCTTCGATACGGGTGTGGTAACGGCCGTCGCCACCGAAGAAGTTGTCCACCACGGTGAACACCAGCGTGGGTTCGAACACGATCAGGCCGGTGCCGCGCAGCGGCTTGAAGCGGATCAGGTTGAGGTTGGTCGGCACGTACAGCGAGTGCATGTACTCGTTGAACTTGACCAGGTCGATGCCGCGCACCGACAGGTCGGCCGAGCGCCGGATCAGGTTGAACAGGCCAATGCGCCACAGCCGCGCAAAGCGCTCGTTGACCATCTCCAGGGTCGGCATGCGCCCACGGATGATGCGGTCCTGGCTGGACAGATCGTATTGGCGCGCCTCGCCGGGCAACGGCTCCGGCTCGGTGTTGACCACGCCCGAATCCACGCCGTGCAGCAGGGCATCGATTTCGTCCTGGGAAAGCAGATCGCTGACGCTCATGGGCAGGCCTTACTGGGTAACGAAACTGGTGAACAGCAGTTCTTCGACGCACTTCTTGCCGGTCTCGCTGGTCATGACCTTCTGTGCTTCGACCAGAGCGGCTTTCTGCAGCTTCTGCTTGCCGACCAGGTCGGCCACGTCGGTGGCCTTGGTCTGCGACAGCAGCATCAGCAGATGCGCGCGGATGGCCGGGGCGTTCTCGGTGATGAGCTTGAGTTCTTCCGGGTCGCGGGTGACCAGCTGCACTTCGACCTGCAGGTACTGCGGGCCATCGCCGGGGTCGGCCAGATTGACCACGATCGCCGGGTCCATCGGAAAGTACTGGGCCGGCTTGGGCACTTCGGCGACCTTGGGTGCGGCGTGCTTGCCGCCTTTCTCATCGCCCTTGTGGCCGAAGAAAAACCAGGCGCCGCCGCCAGCGGCCGCAAGTACCACCACACCGATGGCGATCAGCAGGATGGACTTCTTGCCACCCTTCTTCTTTTCGCCTTTCTCGTCTTTGTCTTCGGTCTTCTTGGGTTTTTCGGCGGCTGCCACAGTCTGCTCCAGGGGAATGCTCACCCTGTGGATGCAATTGGCATGCCAAAACCGCGACGGTTTCCTGGCGCAGCCTGCGCGCCAACGCGAAAAGCCCCGCAAGCCTTGCGCTGCGAGGAATATGAGGCACGTCGACATAGCGCCGATGCGCGTTTTTCAGCGACGCCGGGGCCAGCCCGGCGCAGGACGTCAGGCGTAGGCGTCCAGCAATCCACGCTGGCGTAACACCACCGACGGAATTCCGACGGGCGGGCTATCGTCCAGGGTGAGGCCGTTGCCATCGCGCCCACTGCCGTTGCGGTTGCCGGCCTGGCCCTGCTGTTGCTGGCCCACATCGGCCTGGCCCAGCTGGAAGCCGTTCTGGCCGAGCATTTCGCGCAGCCGCGGCAGGCTTTGTTCCAGCGCCTGGCGCACCTCGGCGTTGGCCGAGGTGAAGCTGGCGCTGACCTTGTCGCCATCCAGATGCAGACGCACCTCGACCGGGCCCATCTCGTTCGGGGTCACCTTGATGTGCGCATGGCCGATCTTCTGGTCGGCCAGCCAGCTCATACGCGCGCCGATGGCGTCGTCGAAGTTGTCGCTGCCCATTTCCGGGGTCGGGGTGGGCGAGGCGCTGAACACCGGCGCCGGATCCTGCAGGCGGCCGAGCGTGGCGGCCGTGGTAGTCGGCAATACGAACGCCGGGGCGTCCGGCGCTGCCGGGCCTGCGGAGTCGTCGGCGCTCGGGTCCAGTGCCTTGGTAGCCATGCTCATCAGCGCGGCGGTCTGGGCATCGCCGCTCAAGGCGGTGACGGAAGTGGGCTTGGCGCCTGCGGCGGCAGCCGGTGCCAGTGCGCCCAACGAGGGCAGGGCGGTGCCGGTTGTTGCCGTTGCGGCAGGTGCGGCGGCATCGGTGGGCAGGGCGGTTGCACTCGCCGTGCCGCCCGCTGCCCCGGCCATGCTGGCGGTCAGGGCCGCTGCCGCGGCAGCCAGCACTTCGCCACCGGGCAGGGCTTGCGCCAGCAGGCCCATGCCGAAACCGCCCAGACCTGGCGGCGGCCAGGTCGAGTCGGTCGCCGTGGCTGCCTCGGCCGGTGCGTCTTCGCTGGCAGTCGCGGGTTTTGCGTTCTTGCCGGTCTTGGCGGTGCCTGCGGCAGAGCTGCTCTCGGCTGTAGTTGATTCTTTTGTGGAGCCCGACTTGGCGGGCTTTGCGGCCTTGCTGTCGCCGTCCTGCGCACGCGGCCGTGCAGTGGCATCGCCGGCTGCATCGTCGCCGTTATCGTTGTCGTCGCGCTGCTTGTCGGACTGGCTGGGCTTGGGCGCGGCCTGCTTGGCCGGCACGCGCTCGGGCGCCTGCGGCGGGGCCTGGTTGGGCGTGTTGGCCGGATTGAGCATGCGCGCGAATTGGTCCTGGCCGGCGTCCGGCTCGGACGACGGGTCGCTGTAGCTGGATTTCTTGCCGGTGCCGGCAAGCGCGCCAAGGCCGGCGGCAAAAGCGGACAGGGGGTTCATGCGGATTCTCCGTGAGTGTCTTCGCTGCGGGCCAGGCGCGAGCGGCGCGCGCCGAGGTCGTCCATCTCACGCTGGTCGCGGCGTTCGATCACCTTGTTCTCCTGCGCGCGGTAGCTGGCCGCCAGTTGCTCCAGCACCTGCTTCTCGCGGCTGGCCAGCAGCAGCCGGGTGCGTTCGGCCTCCACCTTGTTGCGGTTGCTTTCCACGGTCTGCGCCTGCTGCAGCACGGCGCTGTCGAGCCGGTCCAGAAAGGCGCGGCGGTTGGTCAACGCCGCGGCGCTGGTGCCGGCCATATGGCTGTTGGCGTATTCCTCGGCGTAGCGGCGCAGTTCTTCCAGACGCGACTGGTGCGTGTCCAGCGCGCGCTGACGCTCGGCCAGATCGCGCGCGACCTGATCTTCCTGTTCCTGGGCGCGGCGCAGTAGGGGGTCGATCCGTTTGGACTGCATCATGGATTAGTTCTCGGGTTCGACCAGCCGCTGCAACGCGGACAGGCTGTCGGGCAGGTGGGCGGCCTTGTGGACGTCCTGTCCAAGGAATTCAACGATGTCCGGCCAACGCGCCAATGCTTCGTCGGTGGCCGGGTCGCTGCCGCGCTGGTAGGCGCCGATGGCGATCAGGTCGCGGTTGGACGAATACGCCGAGAGCAGCCGCTTGAGCTTGCGGATGCGCAGGCGCCAGGTGTCGTCGGCGATGTCCTGCACCACGCGGCTGACCGAGGATTCCACGTCGATGGCCGGGTACAGGCCGCTGTCGGCAACCCGACGCGAGAGCAGGATGTGGCCGTCGAGAATGGCACGGGCGGCGTCTGCGATCGGGTCCTGCGGGTCGTCGCCTTCGGTCAGCACGGTGTAGAAGGCGGTGATCGAGCCGCGGCCCTTGGCACCGTTGCCTGCACGTTCCACCAGCGCCGGCAATTTGGCGAACACCGACGGCGGGTAGCCACGGGTGGTCGGCGGCTCGCCCACCGACAGTCCGATCTCGCGCTGCGCCTGGGCGAAACGGGTCAGCGAATCCATCAGCAGCAACACATTCAAGCCCTGGTCGCGGAACCACTCGGCGATGGCAGTAGCGCGGTAGGCGCCGTGCAGACGCGCCAAGGGTGGGCGGTCGGCCGGAGCGGCCACCACCACGGCGCGGCGCAGGCCTTCTTCGCCCAGGGTGGTTTCGACGAAGTCGCGCACTTCGCGGCCACGTTCGCCGATCAGCCCGACCACGATCACGTCGGCCGAGGTGAAGCGGGTCATCATGCCGAGCAGTGTCGATTTACCGACGCCGGAGCCGGCGAACAGGCCCACACGCTGGCCGCGGCCGATCGGCAGCAGCGCGTTGATGGCGCGTACGCCGACGTCCAACGAGGTGGTGATGGGCTCGCGCGCCAGCGGGTTGATCGACACGCCGGCCATGCTGACGCTGCCTTCGCCGCGGATCGGGCCCTTGCCGTCGAGCGGGGTGCCGTCGCTGTCGATGACGCGGCCGAGCAGGCCTTCGCCCACTTCCACGCCGCCGCGGCGCCGCGAGGGCACCACGCGCGCATTCGGGAGCAGGCCATGCAGCTCGGCGCTGGGCATCAGATAGGTGCGTTCGCCGGCAAAGCCGACCACTTCGGCATCGACCCAGCCGCCGTCGACTTCGACCTTGCAGGTGGCGCCCATCGGCGCTTCGCAACCGGTGGCTTCCAGGGTCAGGCCGACCGCGCGGCGCAGGATGCCTTCGCGGATCAGGGTGCGGCCGGCAGTGGGCTCCAGTCCCAGCCCGCTCAGGCGCGTGGCCAGGCGCAGGTTGCGCGCGTCCAGCCAATCGGCCGGGGCCGGGGTGGCTCCCAACACGTCGCTCACAGGCCCGCTCCGGATTTGCGCATGACCGTCTCTAGCGCGGCCCGCAGGCGCGCATCCAGGGTTCCATCCACGCGCACGCTTTCGGCGTGCACGCGCAGGTCGCCACGGCTCAGGCTCAGGTCCGGGGCCACGCGGGTGGTGCTGCTGGGTGCCAGATGCGGCAGCAGCGCGGTGATGTCGTCCGGGTGCAGGCGCACCTCGACTTCGCGACCGGCACTGCCGACCGCGTCGATGGCTTCGTGCACCAGATCGGCCAGCAGCTGCGGTTCGACCTGGTAGGCACGCCCGACCAAGGAACCTGCGATGCGTACGGCCAGCTCGCCGAGCGCACCAACCACTTCGTTCTCCAGCCGCGCCAGCGGGCGGGTGAAGTTGTCCAGGATGCCGTCGATCTGCGCAGTCAACCGGCGCACCTCGGACTGGCCCTGGGCGAAGCCTTCGGCATGCCCGCGCTCCAGACCTTCCTGACGGGCGGCGTCTTCGATGGCCTGGATCTCTTCCAGGGTCGGCGGACGCAGCACCGGCTCGTACACCGCCGGTTCGTCGAAGTCGGTTTCCGGCAGCGCCGGTGCCATGTGCAGGTCGGGGGCCAGCCAGCGGGTGACGATGTCGTTCATACCATCGCCTCCGCACCGGCGCCGCCCAGGCTGATGGCGCCTTCGTCAGCCAGGCGGCGCACGATGGTGAGGATTTCCTTCTGCGCCGCTTCCACGTCGGCCAGGCGTACCGGGCCGCGCGCTTCCATGTCTTCGAGCAGGATTTCGGCGGCGCGCTGGGACATGTTGCGGGTGATCTTCTCGCGCACCTTGGTGTCGGCGCCACGCAGGGCCAGGCCCAGGCGCTCGCCGGAGACTTCGCGCAGCAGCGTCTGCAGGCCGCGGTCGTCCAGGTCCACCAAGTTGTCGAACACGAACATCAGGTCCTGGATCTTGCTGGCCAGATCGGCATCGATCTTGCCGATTTCGCCCAGCACGCCCTGATCGGCGCCGGTGTCCAGGAAGTTGAGGATGTTGGCGGCGACCTTGATGCCGCCCACGTTGGACGACTTGAGGTTCTGGTTGCCGGAAAATTGGCGTTCCATGATGTCGTTGAGCTCGCTCAGCGCATTCGGCGGAATGCCGTCCAGCGTTGCGATGCGCAGCAGCACGTCGGCGCGGGTGCGCTCGGGCAGCAGCTTCAGCGCTTCAGCGGCCTGGTCGCTGTCCAGATGCGCCATGACGATGGCGATGATCTGCGGGTGCTCGTTGCGCACCAGGTCGGCGACCGCGCGCGGGTCCATCCACTTCAGGGTGTCCAGACCGGTGGTGTTGCGGCCGAGCAGGATGCGGTCGATCAGGCCACCGGCCTTGTCGGCGCCCAGCGCCTGGATCAGCACGTTGCGGATGTAGTCGTCGGCGCCCACGCCCAGCGAGGTCTTGCCGGCCAGTTCGCCGTTGAAGTCGTCCATCACCCGCTCGACCTGGTCGCGCGAGATGCCGGTCATGGTGGCCATGGCGATGCCGATCTTCTGCACCTCCTTGGGATCCATATGCTTGAGCACTTCGGCGGCGTCGCTTTCCCCAAGCGACAGCAACAGCACGGCGGCGCGCTGTACTCCGGTCATCGGCGGTGTATCAGGCTTCACTGGCGACCCATCCCTTCACGACTTGTGCGACACGTTTTGAATCGGCTTTGACGGCTTCGCGTGCGACCCGCATGCGTTCTTCGTAGGCGTCCGGCAGGGCGATCGGGACTTTCTTGTCCTGACCGAGCTGGGCGGTGTCTTCTTCCAGGCGCGGCATCAGGTCGTCATCGTCGACCATCCGCACATCCGCGCTCTGCGGAGTGCCATCCTTGCCGCCCTTGCCTTGCTTGTCCTTGACCACGGTCACGCCGGTGAGCTGACGCAGGGTGGGGCGCACCACACCGAACAGCAGCGCCAGCACCACCACCGCACCGACCAGCAGGCGCAGACCGTTCTGCACGCGCGGGTCTTCCCACCACTTCGGGCCTTCTTCGCCGGCCACCGCTTCACGCACGAACGGGGCATTCATCACCGACACCGTGTCGCCACGTGCCGCGTCAAAACCCACTGCCTGCTTGACCAGGCCCTCGATGCGGGTGAGCTCGGCGGCGGTCAGCGGCTGCTCGACGATCTTGCCCTTGGCACCGGGGCGCGGCACGTTGTCCAGCAGCACCGCCACCGACACCCGCTTGATGCGGCCGGCCGGCTGACGGGTGTGTTGCAAGGTGCGGTCCAATTCGTAATTGCGGGTGGCGCTCTTGGAACTTTCGGTCGGCGCGGCAGGCGTGGCGGCCTGGCCATTGGCAGCGGCCGGGGTGCCCGGTGCGCCGGCAGTGGCGTTGGCGGCCGGGGCCGGCGGCTGGCCGGGGCTGTTGCTGGTGGCGCCCGGGGGACCTTGCGGGCCGGTGGCGCTGGTGCTGGTGTCGTTGATCTGCTCGCTGCGCAGCTTGGCCGGCTCGCCGTTGTAGAGTTCGCGGGCTTCTTCGACCACCGAGAAATCCATGTCCACGCTGACTTCCGGGTTGACCCGGCCGGCGCCGGTCATCGGCTCGAGCAGCTCGCGAATGCGCTGGTTATAGGAGCTTTCCTGGCGACGCACCTGTTCGAACTGGGCGGCGTGCTGGGCGGCGTCGCTGTTGGGATCGGCGATGGAGAGCATGCGGCCGCTCTGGTCGACCACGGTGACGCGCTCGGGGGTCATGTCCGGGATGCTGGAGGCGACCAGGTTGACGATGGCGTCGACCTGATTGCGTTCCAGACCCTGGCCGCCGCGCAGCTCCAGCACCACCGAGGCGCTGGCCACATCACGCTGGCGGGTGAAGGCGCTGGGCTTGGGAATGGCCAGATGCACGCGGGCCTCGCGCACCGGGCGCAGGGTGCCGATGGTGCGCGACAATTCGGTTTCCAGGGCGTGCTGGTAACGGGCGTTTTCCACGAACTGGCTGACGCCGAAGCCGGGGTCTTTTTCCATCAGCTCGAAGCCGCCGCCGGTCTCTTTACCGGTCAGGCCGGAGCCGGCCAGCTTCAGGCGGGCGTCGTACAAACGGTCCTGCGGCACCGAGATGGCGCCGGTGTTCTGGTCGATCTTGTACGGGATCTGCGCGGTACGCAGCAGGTCGGCCGCTTCGGCATTGCCCTTGTCGTCCAGGCCGGTGTACAGCGACTGATAGCCGGGTTTCTGCGACCAGTAGAACACCGCCAGACCGGCGCCCACCGCCAGGGCGATCATGGCCATCATGGTCAGTTTGCGGGTGATCTGCAGGCTGCGGACACGGTCGAACCATTGCCCGGCCTTTTCGGCGTTCTGGTTGATGTTTTCTTTGGAAATCGCGAGTGCCATGTGTCGTTAACCCTTACAGCGGCATGTTCATGACGTCCTGATAAGCCTGGACGAGACGGTTGCGGACTTCCACGGTGGCGCGGAAGGCCACCTGGGACTGCTGAGAGGCGACCATGACCCGTGCCAGATCGGCACTGGGGTCGCCCATTTCGAATGCTTTGGCCAGCGCGCCGGACTTCTGCTGGGCCTCGTTGACGCCGCCGATGGCGCCGCGCAAGGTCTCGCTGAAGCTCGGTGCCTGGGTGGCCGGGGTGCCCTGCGTGCCGGCCAGCCCCTGGATCTGATTGCCGCGCGCCGCATCGCCCACCGCGCCCATCGGGCCTTGGCCCATCTGCGTCTGGTAGCTGCGGATCTGCGAGAGGATGGAGGTAACGGAATCGCTCATGGGTGCGGTCAGCCAGGGAGGCATCCACACCAATGCAAGCGGCGTGCCGAAACCGCGCCGGGATTCCGGCGCCGGGAGCGGGGAGGGTGCTGTCGCTGGGCTGCGGGGCGGTCTGCGGCCGCGATTTTCTCTGCGCTAGCGAGGCGGGCACCTAAGTGTAGAGTCCGGTGCTTCTTTAGCCGGGCCTTGTCGACAGGGCGCGCGTCTGTTCAGCCGGTTTGTCCAGCAAGACGCGGGACTGTCTGGCGAAGAGCGACTGATCTGGGGCTTGGCTGCAGGGCCCTTGCCCGCCCACCATCGCGGGACACGCTGCAAGTACGTCCTTGTAAGCTCTTACGCGGCATCCATGCCGCGTAAGGTCCCGCGACGGTGAGCGGGCAAGGACCAGTCGAGACGGTCGGTGTGCACAGTTTCATCAAAGCAGCCGACTAACTCTCTGGCGATGGCACCGCACCCTTGACCAACTAATCCGGCAACCACGCCTTACTCCACCGATCGAGATTGCTGCCGGTCAACATCCAGTCGCGGCGAACGACTTCACGCAATGCCGCGCCCTTTGCCGCCGCAGCGGCCGGGTCGGCCAGGTGCTCCCGGATCGCACCGATCCAGTCGCGATAGCGGTTTTTCACCAGCGTCACCGGCAGGTTGCCTTGGTAGCAGCGCACGTCGCTGGCGATCACCGGGTAGCCGCAGGCACCGTATTCGAGCAGCCGCAGGTTGCTCTTGCACTCGTTGAACAGGTTCTGCTCCACCGGTGCCAGCGCCAGATCCAGGTCCAGCGCGACCAGCGCGGCGGGATAGTGATCGATCGGCACGCCGGGCTGGAAGTGATGGATGTGCTGGCGCAGCGCGAACGGGTACATGCCCATGAACACCCAGTCGACCTCGTCGGCCAGCTCGCGCACCACATCGGCGATCAATTCAAGATCCCCGGTGTGGCTGGCGCCGCCGGCCCAACCGATGCGTGGGCGACGTCCGCGTTCGAGCGAACGCTCCGGCAATACGTTCCACCAATGTGCTGGCAGGCGGTTTTCGGCCACGCGGATGTCGCTGTGCAGCCCGGCGAATGCCTCGGCCAGCGCCGGGGTGGAGACCACGAAGCGGTCCACCATGCCCAGGCCGCGCCGCACGGTCTTGAGGATGTCCTTGGGCATGTGCTCGCGGTGGGCATTCTTCAGCGGCAGGTTGGGCAGGTAGTCGTCCAGCTCGTAGACCTTGAACGCGCGCGATAGCGCCTTCATCCGCCGCATCGCTTCCAGCCGCGGCTCGCCGACCTGGCGTTGCAGGATCACCACGTCGGGATCCTGGCGCGCCAGCTCGCTGATCTCCAGATAGCCGTTGAACAGCACGCCCTCGACCATCCCGGCTTCGCGCAAGGCGCGCAGCGGCTGGATCACCCGATAGTGGCCGCAGCCTTCGATATCGGCCGGCAGTGCGATCACGCTCGACAGCGGCCGCCACGGCTGTAGTGGCCGCCAGCTGGCGCGCGGATCGGCCAGTTTGAAGCCGGCGCCGGGATCCAGCGAAAAACCCGGGTTGTAGGCCGGGTCGTTGGCCATCACCGGCAGCCAACGCGCGTACATCGCCTCTTCGTCGAGAGCGCTGGCCGGCGCTGCTTCGGGCGGGTCGATCAACAATTGCGCGCGCGCGGCATACACATTCAGATAGCCGGCCTGCTGCAGGCGCAGGCACAGATCGACATCGCTCCACTGCGCCAACGCCGGCTCCTGCGCAAAGCCGCCGGCGTCCAGAAACAGCTGGCGTGGCAGCATCAGGCATTCGCCACTGAGTGCGCTGTAGTTCTGATCCAGTTGCAGCCGCTGCAGGTAGCCCGATTCGTCGAACGCGGCGCCTTCGAATGCGCGTGCTGCCGGTGCACCCAGGCCAAGCAGCAAGCCGGCGTGATGCACGATACCGTCGCCGCGCAGCAGCTTGCCGGCCACCGCGCCGACCTCCGGGCGCAGCGCGTGGTTGAGCAACTGCGCGAGCCAATCGGTTTTGATCGCTGCGGCGCCCGCTGCCAGCCACAGAAGCATGTCCCCACGTGCCTGCTCGGCTGCGGCATTGCAGGCCGCCTCGCGCGAAGGTTCACCCTCAAAGTGCAGCACGCGGATCTGCTGCAGGCCCAGGTTGTCGATGCCCGTCAGCCAGTCGCGCAGCTCCGGCTCGGTGCTGTCGCCGCGATCCAGCAACAGCAACTCATAGTGCGGATAGGCGGTATTGGCGAGCACGCTTTCCAGGCAGCGCTGTACCTGCGCCAGGCGTCCATCGACCAGCACCATAATGCTGACCAAGGGCTGCTGCGCGTGGCGGTAGTCCACCGTATGCCGGCCGGGGCCATTGCTGCTCACTAGCGCGTCCACATAACCGCGCGCGGCGAGATGGCGGGTGATGGCGCGTTGTTCGTCTTCGTCGCCATGCCGCGCAGTGGCCGATGCCACCAGCAAGGGCTCAGCGATGTGCTGGATGCAGGCCAAGCCGTAACGTTCGACCAGCCCGAGCTGATAATCCAGTTCGAATGCGTCGCTTGATTCAGTTGGAAAGCCGCCATCGGCAAGCAACGTGCGGTGCCGGAACAGCCAATGCTGCGACAGCGTGGACGGCGCGCTCAGCAACATATCCAGATACAGCGCCGGCCGCATCGCTAGCCCCAACTGACCGTCGTCCAGCGCAACCACCTCGTCGGCGTAGACAGCCTGACACGCGTCCGGCAGCGCAAGCATCTCCAGCGCCAGCATTAACAGGCCGCTGGCAGTGAACAGGCTGCCGGCTTCGACCAGCAACACCCAGTCGATGGACTCCTGCGTGGCGATGGTTTGGTTGAGTTTCGCTGCCAGGTCGTGCGGGCCAATCAGCACACCGCACTCCCCATGCTCGGCAACCTGCTGCGCCGAGCTGCTGAAAACCCAGGTCTGCTGATTCCGATAACACGCCACCGCCGCCAGACTGGCCTGAGTTGCGGCCACCGCTGCCGCATCGCCATTGCTGTCGATCAACATCACTGCGATCCGCGGTCCGCCTGCATGCGCCTGCAAGCGCGCCTCGATCAGTGAGCGCTGGACGTTGCTGGGATGGCGCACGCCCAACCAGGTGGAGGGCGACACCCGCTCGGCCAACCCGGCGCTTTGCATCAGCGCATTGACCAGATCCACCGACTTGAACACCCGCGCCTTGTGCGGGCTGAGCGGGGCCACGCGCACCTGGCGGTTGTCGCCGCTTTCGCGTCGCCAGCCGAGCTGGCGGATGCCTTGGCGCAAGTCTTCATGGCCCTGATCGCCGATGCCGGGTTGATCGCGGCCGGCCTGACTGAACTGCGCGCTGGACACGCGAAAATGCGTGAGCGTGCTGGACAACAAGGCCAGGTTGCCGTGACGCAGCAGCTTGACGTAAATCGCCAGATCGCCAACCCAGTGGATGGCCTTGCCGTTCAACATCATCAGCTCGCCACCCAACGCCAACAGGTCGGCGCGCCGTGCAAGCACGCAACTCGGCTCGCCGATAAAGTTAATGGCGTGGTCGGCCAGGAACGACACCAGCTCTGGCCCGTCGATCAGCACATCCTCGGCAAACGGAAAGCAGGTGGCCAGGATGTCGGGCAACGGCGCACCGTCATCGTCGATCCGCAGCCGGCGCGAGGACGCAAGCGCCGTGCCAGAATTGCGCTCCATTGCGCTGACCAGCTGCGCAATGCATTCCGGCTGCAGCACGTCGTCGTCGTGCAGGAGTTTGACGTATTCACCCTGCGCCAGCCCGATGCCCTTGACGGTACTGGCGAGTTCGCCAAGCCGGGGCGTGTTGCGGTGGTAGCGGACCGGAAACGGTGCGTCAGCCAGCCTCGACGCCAACACGGCCTCGATGGCGCCATCGGCGTTGTCGTCGCAGATCACCAGCTCCAATGCCGTGTAGGTCTGCGCCAGCACGCTGTCCAGCGCCTGCGCGAAATAACGCAGCTTGTAGGTCGGCATAACGATGCTGACCAGAGCGTTGGAAGTCAGCGGCGATCGATCGTCTTGAACAGTCAAAGGTGCATCCACAGCGCGGCAACGGGGGAGGGCACAGCACCCCATCATGCACCGGTCGAGGGTGCACCTGGTTAGTGCTCAGCCTAGCCGAAGATGCAACAAGCGTGCCGTTGGCGGGGAAGGTGGCCACAGACCCGGCGACGGCCGGCGCAGCACTTATGGGAGCTGCAGATTTTGCAGTTGTGCGGCATCCTTGCGATATACCACCTCAATCCAATCGGTGCGCAAGCTCTTCGGGTTCTTTGACAGCTTGGCGATATCCCACAGCGAAAAGCCCGCGGCCTGCATCAGGTTGACCACGTCGACGAAGCTGTTGGTCTTGCCGTAGAAATCGTACAGACCGATCTCGATCACCGCGCAGTCAGTGTGCTGCAGGATCGCAGTTGCGCCCTCCAGTACCTGACGCTCAAACCCCTGCACATCGATCTTGAGAATATGTACGTGGGCGATCCCTAGCATGGCGCAGGCGTTGTCGAGGGTGGTCTTGCTGACCGCAATTTCCTCGTTCTTCGCCTGCTGCGCATAGCCAAGCGAGTCGGTGGAATCCGCATTGATCGGCAGCAACCCGCCCAGGTGCGAGATGCTCTGCCGGTAGTAATGACCGACTTCTTCCTTCTCGCCCAGTGCAATGCACATGGTGCTCGTGCCGAACTGCGCAGCCACTTTTTCCAGTTCGGCAAAATTCTGCGGGTCCGGTTCGAACGAATACAGCTGGCAATCCGGATAGATCGACTTGAAGTGTTGGATCGACTCGCCGCGATGCGCGCCCACGTCCACTATCACCGGGGCGTTGGTCGTCAGTAACTGGTCGAAGAACCGTCGTGGCGAATACGCCTGAGCATGTTCTTCGTTTCTGAGATCGGAAGTGCCGCAGATGGGTGAATGCATGCCGAGCTGCGTATGGGGCATCTTATCCTGCGTCATGGCGCGTTGTGCTCGCCGAGCTGCATCATGCGCAGTGCTGCTTCCACCCGCACTACATCAGCCGGCGTATCCACCGCGATCGATTGGTTACTCATCTGCACCATGCGCACTTCAAAGCCTAGTTCCAGAAATCGCAGGATCTCGATGTCTTCGATTTCTTCCAACGTTGTCTTGCAAGACACCGAAGCAAACGCCCGCAACGCCTGCTTGGGAAATGCATACGCACACACCTGCCGCCAGGCATGCCGAAACTCGCCTTGCTTGGTGATCGGGATCGACGCGCGCGACATGTACAACAGGCGCCCGTCAGGGCGTAAGACCACTTTGGGCACGCTCGGATTATGGAACTCGTCGATGTTGGCGACCGGGCAGTAACCGTTGATGACGTCATTCGGCGCCGCCACTGCAGCATCGATCAGCAAGCGCACGTCCTGCGGATTGAATAGCGGGTCATCGCCCTGCACATTGATGTAGGTGTCCACATCGAGTTGCTGTGCGACCTCGGCAACACGATCGGTGCCGGTCAGGCAGTCGCTGGAGGTCATCAAGGTGCGGATGCCGGCCTGCTCGCAGGTATGTTGAATCACATCGCAGTCGGTGGCGACCAGAATGTGTTCGGCCGGCGCGGCTTTGGCGCATTGCTGATAGGTACGCACGATCATGGGCACGCCGCCCAACTCGATCAGCGGTTTTCCGGGCAGGCGCGAGGAGTCACGCCGCGCCGGGATGATGATGGCGTAAGTCATAGAAGCCTCCTGGCAACCGATGGCGTTGAGTAGCGAGGGCGGCTCAGCCGACTCTACCTTGCCAAAAATCGGTGGAGTTGAGATCCAGCTGGCTGACTGCCTCGGCAGCCTCGAGTACTGCATCGGTGTCAGTAAATAGGCGGTTCCACAAGTCCATCGAGAAACCGTAGCTGTTGTCGCGAGCCACATTGAACAACGACACAAGCTTCAACGACGTCCAGCTCAGATGCGGCTCCAGTGCCAGCAGACGTGACTGTGCAAAACGGTAGCTATCGACCAGGGTCTCGGCCGGGAATCCAAGCTGGCGTGCGTAGTTCTTCCACAACGACGATTCGAAGGCGTATTGGCTGAGTTCTTGAAAATGCCGATCGGGCGCAAGTTCGTTCATGGGAGAAAATTCGTCGTCCGCATGATTTGCCGGTCGCGGATCCTCTGGCATCGACCACAATGCCAGCATGTCCTGCGTCCTACCAAGCATTGCTTTCTCGGTGAAAAGGAACGGAATGTTTCGAAACCCTGCTCCCAAAGAAATTGCGATCTTTCCTTGATTGCGTTTGCCTCTAAAATGGACATTGATGGCGTCGTGGGTTGAGCCGGTCAGCACGTTGTCGCTACGGCAACGCACCGCAAACTCGATACCTTGCTCGGCCAGATGCTCCACGCCCAGGCGTGCGGAGCGCAGCACCGCATTGCGGTAGTGCAGGCCCAGGTTTTCCGGCTGAGGCACCAAAATCAGCTTGTCCAGCCAGGGCCTGCAGCGGTCCAGCAGCGCACTTGGTTGGTGGTCCCAGGTCACCATGCACTGGTACGCCCAAGGGAAACGCAGGCGATTCCAGGCCAGCACCAAGGGCGTAAAGTCGAACGCGAGCCCCTGCACGAAGATGCCGGTATCCGCCTTAGTCAGTTGGCGCGACAGTTGCAGCTCGGGCAACAAGCGCGAGAAATCCTGCAATTCCTGCAGCAGTGCAATGCTGCCCTGGTCGTAATCGACGGCACGTACCGTGCGGAAACGGCCATGTGCCTTTGCAATCTGGTTCATCACCTCTGCCGCGTGATTGGAGAAGATGACGATCAGCACATCATTGACCGATTCGTCCTCCAGCGCCGAAGGTGGTCTGACCGGCAGGCCATGGACAGTCGTGCCCTGATTCTCCGGCCGTGGGCAGATGGTGTACTGCAAGTTCAACTGCTGAGCGATGGCTGGATAGAAATCGCGGAAAAACTGTCCCGCACCCCAGCCGATCAACTTAGTGTTGCGCGGATTCAGTCCTGGATATTTGATGGTGGCTCGCTCGATCGAGCCGATTGCTAACGCCATGACAGGCTTCCTTGTGTGCTTTGCTAGTTTTACTGTGTCATTAAATTCGGAGATACGGTTGGTTTTCGTCGAGCAGCTTCGCGCCGATTGCGATGGCGATCATCCAGCGCAATGTCGCGATCGAGTCGGCGACATGGCGCTGGGCGCCTGGCGGGTGCGCCGGGTGGGCCGGGTGGGCCGTCATCTTCCGGTAAAGCAGGTTGCGCGCATCGTGACGGTTTTTTTTAAGCACTCCGCGCAGGCGTGCGGCCACCCGAAACCCATAGGCAGCGATGCAGAGTGTGGCGTGATGGTGTAAGCCCCGCCAACAAAGAAAACTATTGCGGGATCTTTTCCAAGTCGTAAATTTCCCTGGGCTTACTCCGCCCAGGGCGGCGGTGCGGCACCGGCGACGGGCGATGCATACAAAACGAGGTCGTAATAGTGGCCGGGAGAGTGCTGGCGTAGACGGAAGTGATAGCCATCCACCAATTTGTCCAGTTGTTCCACGATATCCAGTAGATCCTGGGCGTAGTGATAGACGCAAATAGCCATACGGGGGCGCTGGGTACGGATGAGGTGAGATGCGCCTTCTAGTGCCCTGGCTTCAAACCCTTCGATATCCAACTTCAGTAGCGTCAGTTTTTCCAACTCGTCGTCCAGGCGCGTAGTAGTCACGGAGATTCCGCCATCCGGCGATACATGGCTGGAAACGGTGCCGGTCTCCTCGAAGCGCAGCGTCGTATGTTCGTTGGAAATGGCTTTTTTTATGGCCTTGAAGTTGTACGGGGGAAGGGGGAGGGCACTTGCGATGCCCTCCAATTTCTGGAAGTTGATGCGATCGGGTTCAAAGGCGGTGATGCTTTCGTAGTGATAGCGGGATGCTTCTAGAAACTTGTGGACGATGGGGCCCTGGAAGGCACCGCCATCGCAGAAATGTTCACGCTGGCCCAGCTGGAATGTGCTGCTATCGGCGTACGTTGAAAAGTACTCGTTGATCGGCGTAGCCCAGCAGTCCAGCAGGAGGCTGGAATCGTAGGTCAGGCGGAACAACAGGTTGCTGTAGAGCGTAAAAACACTGAAATCGTCGTCCAGTCGATCCGCAAAACGCAGGAATTCGTCCAGGCGCGCAAGCGTCCGCTGACGGTATACCTGGGCAGACTCGTATACGGCGGGCAGCCCACAGTGAGCAACGGCCAGGCAGGCATCTACCCTTTCAATGCCTGCTTGCTCGCAGAGCTTGCGGGCCAGGCCCGATTCTCCCGGGCTGTAAGAAAAATCGATGGCCAATGCCTGGGAATGCTGCGCCGCTTGTTCGATGAACTGACGGGAAGTCCAACGCGGCACCCCATGAACGGTGTCGCTGTCGCTTGGCTGGTCATCAACGGCGGCAATGACATGGCTGGGGTGCTGGACGATCTTTGGCCCATAAATGTTGCCAATGTCCGAGCGCGGTTGGAGCAGAAAGAGGGGGCGCTGCTCGAAACCCGGGATCAGTGGATCCAGGGAAGGCGCAATGCTCAGTTGCTCAATGCCCGCGCTGGTGCAGAGGTCATTTGCAAACGCCCGTCCGCGCGGGCTGCAAGAGAAATCGATAGCGATCGCATCCGCATACTGACCCGCCTTGGCCAGAAACTCCTGACTGCTCCAGCGCGGCGCGCCGTGGATGCGGTCCAGGTGGATGCTTTGATCATCAATTGCGGCAACAACATGGCGCAGGTTGGCAACGACCCCGGGACCATGCACCACGCCTGCATAGGACTCGGGAGCGACGAGGAATACAGGGCGGTTGGCAATCGCGGGGAGGCGCGCAATGACATCCTCGAGTGCAGGGCGCTCCTGCTCCGCAATACGTAGAATCCGTTGGCGAAGCTGCTCATTTCTTGAGTTCATGAACGTCATCTCTCGTAGGTATGAATGGGGGTGTCGTAGCGGGCGTCGAAATAGGTCTTGGCAGGCACGTCCTCGCGGTAGACACGTGGCCAGCCAAGTTCGCAGCTTCGTCCCACCTTGACGCCTCCGCTCACGATGGCGCCGGTGCGCAGGATGCTATTGCCGCCGATCTCGACGCCCGCGCCGATTTGCACGCCATTCTCTATCCAGCATGAAGATTTGACGCGGCATGCCGGTCCGAGGTGCGCGCCGGCGTGGATGACGGTGTTGTAGTCGATCCTGCACGCGTGCCCGATAACAGCATTGGCACCCACGAATGCGTTGAGCCCGATGACCGTGTCAGCGCCGATGGCTGCGCTGGAGTGGATGAAGGGCTCCAGCTTGAAGCCACGTTCCATTGCTGCCTGCATCAGTTCCATGCGCTTGAAGTTGCCGAAGCGTTCGTCGAACGCCACGAACATGGCCCCGTCGCTCGGATTTAGTCCATCCAGCACACCAAGATCGAATTCGTGTTCCGCGTCTTGTGGCACGTCGATCCTGATGACCGTCTCGTCCTGACGGGCCTGCTTCCAGGCGTGAAAAGCCAGGTCGAGGTATTCGTTGTGGCCGATGATCCACCTAGATTTCATGTTCGGTCTCCACCAGCATCGTGTACCAGCGCTCGACCAGGCGATTCATGGATTCATAGGCACCCTGGGTGGGCAGCGGAGCGTCTGTGTGCAATGCCGCCTGCACCCGCTCCATGATTTCTATGTCTTCACCCACCACCACCTTGCTGCCGTGCATCTGTGCCAGTAGCACTTGGCTGGAAGAGCCGTAAGGCTGTTTCCTGCGTGCGCTAAACCAATAGATTTCCAAATCGGTCGTGTCCGGCGCAACGGGGATATGGTGCTCCAGGGTGAAAGAATAGCCGCCATTGGAACTGGCGATATGCATGTTCGGGAAAGCCAACCAGTTGAAGTAGGCATCCTGCTTGCCCCAGCGTTCCACTTTATCGTGCCAGCCGAAGTGCTTAAGGTTGGGTATTGGTGCTTCCGGGCCGCCGAAACTGAAGCGGCGCATCTCGCGCCTCAAGGCAGCGGGCGAGCTGTCTTGCAAAGCTTCCATGGACTCCTTGGCTTGTTCTTTGTTTACCTCGGCAAAGAAGCTGACACTTTTGGCCAGGGTTTTAGGGTGGACGAAGCGCGGGTGATTGGCATCCCGAAGATTTTCGTAAGCGAGTTTCCAGTTGTAACGGCCACGCCATGTGGTCACCATGACCTCAGTGTCATAGGCGTTGGAACTACTTTCTAGCAAGGCGATGAAGTCTGCCGAAAACTGCTCCTCGATTGGCATCGGGTCGGGATCGAGGTTGACGAACAGCAGGTTGCCCACCTCGCGCAGCGCGAACTCGCGCAGCTTCAGACCGTGCCGTTCCTCATCGCCGAAGCCATATAGGGCATCGCACTCGGGGATGTTCTCGACCCGGCCGTCGGCGTCGTACTTCCATGCATGGTAAGGGCAGACCAGCGGGCGCTTTCCCACCGCAGTGGTCTGTAGCAGCGCGCTGCGGTGTAGGCAGACGTTCTCGAATGCGCGCAGGCAGCCCTGGAAGTTCTGGATCAACACCGGAATGCCAGCGAGCCTGCGGGTGATGAAGCAGTTGTTATCGGGCACAAGCGTCTTAAGGCCGGCAAACAGCCAGACCTTGCGGAAGATCTTGCGCTGTTCGCGGGCGAAGATGTCCGTCGACAGGTAGTAGCTGGGGTGCATTCGCGATCGCATCGGCGCGGCTTCCTCAGGAATCCTTGTGGTAGATGACCCGGGCCGGGTTGCCGAACACGCTGGCGCCGGCCGGCACGTCCTTGACCACGACCGCACCGGCGCCGACGACGGCGCTGTCGCCGATCTGGATGCCGGGCAGGATGGTGGCGTGCGGGTGCACGATAGCGCGCTCACCGATCCGCGCGCCGCCGCCGACGAAGGTCATCGCCCCGATCTGCGCGTAGTCACCGACATGGACGTCGTGCCCGAGCATGGTGTTGGCATGCACGTTGGCGAAGTCGCCCAGCCACACGTCGGGGCTGAGCTGTACGCGATGGCTCAGGAAACAGCCCTGGCCGATGTGCACGCGCGGGCTCAGGAACGCGCCAGTGAGGATCGGAATGAATTGCGCGCCTTGCGCCAGCAATGGCTGCGCATAGCGCTGGCGCGAATGCGGATCGCCGATCGCGCAGACGAAGCGTTCTTCGTCCTGCGGCTGGTACGCGAGCGGGCTGCCGACGATGGCGAGGTCGCAGCCCAGACCGTCCAGCATCTGGGGGCGCGTGTCCAGAAAGCCCACCGGACGCCACTGCGTTCCGCACGCCGGATCGCCCTGCATCTGTGCCAGGACCTCGCGACCCCATCCGCCGGCGCCGATGATCAATACGGGATGGGTCATAGGATCGAGCCGCCGTCCATGACCAGACTGGTCCCGGTGACCCAGCGGCTTGCGTCCGCCAGCAGGTAGATCGCGGCATTGGCCACGTCCTGCGGCTCGCCCAGGCCCAGCGGATGCCGTGCCTTCTGCGCCTCAAGCTGGTCGGCGCCCCACATCGGCGTGGCCACGGCCGACGGGGAAATGCCGTTGACCCGGATCCTGCGCTTGGCCTGTTCCAGCGCTAGGCACTTGATGATGCCGATGAGGCCGGCCTTCATCGCCGAATACGGCCCCACGCCGCGCGTGCCCAGATGCGCGGCAGTGGAGAGCATGAACACGATCGAGCCCTGCGGGGCGATGGCATTTGCCTGCAGCAGGCGCTGCGTCAGCATCACCGGAGCGAGAAAATTGACCGTGTACATCTCGGTCATTGCCGCTTCGGTCAGCTGCCGGATCGGGCAGTGCTTCTGCATGCCCGCGCAGTGCACCACGCCATGTACCGTCGTACCCGCCGCAGCAGCCAGTGCCTCGCGATCGGCGGCGTTGGTCAGGTCGCCGAGCACGCCTACGTGGCCCGTGCCCTGCAGCTGCGCCTGGGTCTGCGCGAGGCGGTCTTTGTCGCGGCCGGCGAGAACGATGCAGGCACCTCGTTGCGCGCAGGCTATAGCGATCTGCCTGCCGAGCCCCGACGAGGCTCCCGTCACCAGGATCGTCTTGCCCTTGAGCGAGAACGCAGTGCGTGCCGGTGTATTCATGCGTAGATGTCCATTGGCACGGTGAGGCCGCCGTCCACGACGAAATAGTTACGCGTGATCCAGCGGCTCGCATCGGCCATCAGGAACGTGGCGGCATAGGCGACGTCCTCCGGCTCGCCCATGCCAAGCGGTGTCAGTTCGAACAGCCCTTCCATGTTGCCGCCGCTGCCTTGCAGGCCATCCAGCAGCGGCGTGCGCACGTAACCCGGGGCGATACAGTTGGCGCGGATGCCATTCTTGGCAACTTCCTGCGCCAGTGATCTCACCATGCCGAGCAGGGCGCTCTTGCTTGCCGCGTACGCGCTGCTCGCCATCGGCCCGATGTGCGAGGCGACCGAAGCGACGAACACCAGCGAGCCGTTCGCGGCGATGCGCTTCTTTGCCAGCAGGCCCCGGGTCAGCAGCATCGGTGCGAATGTGTTGCTGGAGAAGATGTCGTCCAAATGCGCCCGATTGACCAGGCGCAGCGGAACCAGCCGCGAGATCCCGGCCGCGTGCGCCATCCCGTTCAACACGCCGACCTCGGCGACCAGGCGATCGATGTCCTCCTGCTGGTCCAGGTCTGCGGCGATTGCCACGTGCCCCTCGCCCGGCAACGCCTCCAGGGTCGACGCCAGCCGCGCGCGGTCGCGCCCGCTGATCGCCAACTGGGCACCCAGTTCGGCGCAGGAAATAGCGATCTGGCGGCCGATACCCGAAGAGGCGCCGGTGACGAGGATGCGTTTGCCGGCGAGCGAGAAGGGGTCGGGAGTGATGCTCACGATTCGATGAGATCTGGAAAAACGGCCCCTTCGATGGTGAGCAGGCAGGTGCCCCACGATAGCCCGATGCCGAAGCCGCACAGCAATACGCGTTTGGTGCCGGCTTCCAGTTCCTTGTTGATGCGCGCGGTCATGGTGACCGGCAGCGAGGCGCCGCTGGTGTTGCCGAAGTCGCGCAGCGTGGAGGGCACTTTTTCCGTCGGCAGGCCGAGCTTCTTGCGGATGGTTTCGTTGATCATCCGGTTGGCCTGGTGGAAGACGAAATAGTCGATCTCCTCCTTGGACACGCTCGCATACTCGAGCAGCTTTTGCACCGCTGGCGGGATACGTTGGGTCGAGAAGCTGAGTACCGCCACGCCATCGAGGATCAGGTCCACTCCACGACGCCACGGGCCATTGGGCTCCTCACGAAACGGGATCAGATGCTGCACCGCAACCGGTTCGCGTTGTCCGCCTACGGGCAGGATGATCGCCTTATAACCGCTACCATCGCTGTTGAGGTCGAAATGCATCGGCGGCGCATCGGCGCTGAACTCCAGCGCGGTAGCGGTGCCAGAGTCGGAAAAGATCGGATCCTCAAGGTTCGCGCTGCGGTCGCCGACCAGCAGCAGGCCTTTCTTGACGCCGCCGGCGGCGATCATCGAGCCGAGCAGGTTGATGCCGAACGGGTAGGCCGAGCAACCGAGGTTGACGTCGAAGGCGACCGTGGCGTGCGAGAGCCCCAGCCGGTCCTGCAGGATGATCGCGGTGGCCGGAATCGGATAATCCGGCGATTGGGTCACCACGATCAGTGCGTCGATCTCCTCGCGCTTCCATTGCAGTTTTTCCAGCAGCACTTGCGTCGCATCGAAGGCCAGGTCGGAGAAGCACTGCCACTCCGAGGCCATGCGGCGCGTCTCGATGCCGATGTTGCGCACCAGGCGCTCACGCTCGGAACGGATCTGCGGCCGGCAATCGGTGAGGTTGGACACGACCCGCTTCGGCACGCATGTCGCCATGCCGGCAAAGCGAACGTTGTGCAGCGTGGAAGTCGGCATGGTGCTTACGCCTCGGTCAGTTTGTAGAGATCGCCGACAGTGATGGCCGTGGTCAGGTCTTCGCCGGTGATGGTCTTGCCGTATTCCATATCGAACATCACGATCACGCCCAGCGCGGCCAGCGAATCCCATTCCGGGAGTTCGAGCAGCACGGTGTCGGTGGTGACTTCGACCGGCTCCTGGAAGTCGGTGGCGGCGATGAAGTTCTCGATAAACGTTGCCTGGGTCATGCGATCTCGCCTGGTTGCCTGTTGAAGTTGCGGGAGTCTGAAATGCAGGTGCAGCATGTTGCCATCATGTGGCCTGTTGGCCGGCGATCAGGTCAGCAATGGTATCGACCTGGTCGCGGGTCAAGCCAGGAAAGATCGGCAGACACAACACCTGTGCCGCCACCGAACGCGCCACCGGCAGCCATGCCGGTGCGGACGAGGGCAGGGCGCGATACATCGGGAAATCGCTGATCAACGGATAGAAGTAACGCCGTACCAGGATGCCGTGCTCGCGCATCAATTGGTATAGCGCATCGCGCGCCAGCGGGTAATCGTCCTGCACCAGAATCGGAAAATACGCGTAGTTGGCCGTGGCGTGATCGGGCCGCGCAACGCAGCGGATGCCGCGAATGTCGTTCAATCGCTGCCGGTACTGCGCATCGATGGCGCTGCGCTGCGCGATGGCGTGATCGATGTGCTTGAGTTGCAACAAGCCGAACGCCGCGCTGATCTCATTCATCTTGCCGTTGATGCCCGGTGCGACCACCGTGGTTTCGTCGACGAAGCCGAAGTTCTTCAGATGCCCGATACGTTGATAGGTTTTTTCGTCCGGGCAGATAATCGCGCCGCCTTCGAAAGTGTTGAACACCTTGGTGGCATGAAAGCTCAACACGCTCAGGTCGCCATGGCGCAGGATCGAGCCGCCGCCATCGCGCACACCGAAGGCATGCGCCGCGTCGTAGATCACCTTGAGGTTGTAGATATCGGCGATGCGCGTGATGGCGGCGGTGTCGCAGGTCGTGCCGTAACAATGCACCGGCATGATCGCAGTGGTCTGCGGCGTGATGGCCGCTTCGATCTTGGACGGATCCATGTTGAGCGTCACCGGGTCGATGTCCACAAACACCGGGGTGATGCTTTTCCACAGCAGCGAGTGCGCGGTGGCCACGAACGAGTAGGGCGTGGTGATCACTTCACCGGTGATGCGCAGTGCCTGCAACGCGGTGATCAGCGCAGTGGTGCCGTTGGTCAGCAATGCCAGATGCGAAACGCCCAGGTAGTCGCACAGTGCGCGCTCGAGTGCCCGATGCATCTCGCCACCGTTGCTGAGGATGCGGCTGGTCCAGATCTGCTCCAGATAGGGCAGAAATTCTTCCAGCGGCGGCAGCAGCGGACTGGTGACGGGTATGGTCATCAAACACTCGGCAAGTGGAGTCGGCACGTCGATGTCGATTCCGCTCGCAGCCGATGACTGCGAACGGAGTGATCCTGCTGAAGCAAGCGCTGTGCCAGCAGACGTGGCCGGCGCGCTGGTCCTAGTTCGCCAGCTCGGTTTGCTCGCGATCGATGCCGTACTTGCGCAGCTTTTCCACCAGCGTGGTGCGGCGCAGGCCGAGCAGCTGCGCTGCATGCGCCACCACGCCCTGGGTACGTTCCAGCGCTTCGTTGATCAGCGCCAGCTCGATGTTGGCCATGTGACCACGCAGGTCGATGCCATCGTCGGGCAGGCTGGACGCGGTGGCCGGTTCGGTGGTGGCCGATTTGGGCTGCAGCGTCACCACATTGCTCGGCAAGGTGCTGACCTCTGCCGGTGCGGCAACCAATGCCGGCTCGGGCGGAAGTTCGAGCGCCGTGGCTGCAGCAAAATCGCCGCGATAGCGTGCCGGCAGATCCTGCACGCGCACCAGACCGCCCGGGTGCAGCACCGCAAGGCGCTCCACCAGGTTGGTCAGCTCGCGCACATTGCCCGGCCAGTCGTAGCTGCGCAGCGCCTGCAAGGCTTCGTCGGCAAAGCGCACTTCGCCGCGCCCGGTGCGCGCCAGCTGCCCGGCGATTGTCTGCACCAGAATGGCCAGGTCGTCCACGCGTTCGCGCAGCGCCGGCATTTCGATCGGAAACACGTTGAGGCGATAGAACAGATCCTCGCGGAACTGGCCATCGCTGATGCGCGTTTCCAGATTGCGGTGGGTCGCGGCGATCACGCGCACGTTGCAGCGGATGGTCTGGCCACCGCCCACGCGCTCGAAGCTGCGCTCCTGCAGCACACGCAGCAACTTCACCTGCATCGGCACGCTCATGTCGCCGATTTCATCGAGCAGCAGCGTGCCGCCCTCGGCCATTTCGAAGCGGCCCTTGCGGGTGCTCAGGGCACCGGTGAAGGCGCCTTTTTCGTGGCCGAACAGTTCGCTTTCCAACAGGTCCGGCGGAATCGCGCCGCAGTTGATCGCCACAAACGGCCCATCGCGCCGTGGCGAGTGCTGGTGGATGGCGCGTGCGACGACCTCCTTGCCGGTGCCCGATTCGCCCAGCACCAGCACGGTGGTGTCGAACGCCGCCACCTGGTCGATCAAGCGGCGCAGACGGGTCACCGCCTCGCTATTGCCGGTCGGGCCGGTGTCCTGCTGCACGCCGGCCTGATGCTCGGCATCCAGCCGCTTGAGGCTGGCACGGCGCAACAAGGCTTCCAGCTGCGCGTGACGCAGCGGCGTGTCCAGCGTCCAGACGTTGGCTTCGTGCAGCCCGTGCGTCTGCGCGAACGCGCTCGGGCTGCCTTCCATCAGCAGCACCGGTGGCGGCAGCTTGGCATCGGCCAGCCAGTCGAAGAACTTGTCGGCCTGTGCAGCATCCTGCGCCGAGCCCACCATCACCGCCATCCACTCATCATGCCGATGACGGCCAGGATTGATGTCGGCGCCGTCGGTGACCCAGCGTGGATTGAAGTCCATGAACTCGAGCAGCGACACGGTACGCTCGGCGCGCACGGCATCGCTGTCGATCAGCAGAATGCGGGACTCACTCATTCCTGGCTCCTTCCGTCAGGCCCTCCAGGATTGGCATGACTTCCTGGATATAGGACAGCTTGCTAACAAAATTGTCAGCACCCGCGCGAAGGGCATGTTCACGATGCTCTGCATCGTCAAAGTGGCTCGCGATGACAATATACGGCGGATCGTCCTGCGTCTTGATCAGACGGGTCGCCTGCAACCCGCCCATCTCCGGCATGGCCAGGTCCATCAACACGACATTGGGGCGCAGCGACTCAGAGCGCTCGATCGCTTCCAGTCCATTGGCGGCACTGCCCACGATATTGAGCCACTCCACTTTGCGAAAATGACGCATCGCAGCGTTGATGAAGCCCTCGTGGTCGTCGACCAGCAGCACGGTGAGTTTGCTCATAGTAGTCCTTATCCTGCCCGGGCAAGCAGCGGTTTGTTGATGCGGCGGCGCTCGCGTGCCGGGGCGATGTCGAGTTGTTCGCGGTACTTGGCCACAGTGCGACGGGCAATGTTAACGCCCTGACGCGACAACAGCCCGGCGATGGCTTCGTCGGCCAGCGGCCGGCCGGCCGGTTCGCTTTCGATCAGTCTGCGCACCATCGCCTTGACTGCCTGGCCGGAGACGCTGGCGCCTTCCAGACGCACGGCAAAGAAATGCTTGAGCTCGAAGGTGCCGCGCGGTGTCTGGATGTATTTACCGGTGGTAATGCGCGAAATCGTCGATTCGTGCATGCCGATCTCATCGGCAATTTCCTTTAGCGTCAGCGGTGCCATGGCTTCTTCGCCACGCACCAGAAACGCAGCCTGACGCTCGACGATGGCGCGCGTAGCACGCAGCAAGGTCTCGTAGCGCATCGACAGGCCACGGGTCAGCCAGCGCGCTTCTTGCAGCATGTCGCGCAGCGGTTGTGCGGCTTCGCCGGCCTCGGCCAGTGCGCGCTCGTGCACGGGATTGATGCTCACGCGATGCGTGGTGGCTGGATTCAATGCCACGCGCCAGCTGCCATCGGCATGCCAGGCGAGCACATCGGGAATCACGCTGGCGTTGCTTTCCTGCAGCAGGTCGTCGCCCGGGCGTGGCTGCAGCGAGAGGATCAGGCGCACCGCTTCGCGGGCGTCGTCGAGCTCGGCGTCGTGCGCGCGTGCCAGCAACGCGTAGTCGTGGCTGGCCAGCAATTCCAGATCGCCCGACAGGATGCGCGCAGCCAGATGGCGTGCCGGCACGCGGCCGGGCAGGGCGCTCAGCTGGGCCTGCAGACACTCGCGCAGATCGCAAGCGGCCAGGCCGGCCGGGTCGCCGTGCAGCAGGCGTTGACGGATCGCTTCCACTGCCTGCACGGTCATACCCAAGCGAGTGGCGCCGAGCTGCTGCAGGGCCGCCAACGCTTCGCTCAGATAGCCGGCGTCGTCGGTCTGCTCCAACCAGAACGCGGCGGCCGCCAACGCAGCCTCGTCCAGATCAAGTGCCAGTTCGCGCAGGATGCGCACATGCGGGTCGGTGGATTCGCCAGCGGCAACGCGCTGCATGCGGTCGTCGTCGCCATCGTTCCAGCTGCTGCTTTGCACGTCCCACATGGTGCTCTCGGGCAGCTCGTCGAAAGCGGCGATATCGGAGGCGCCATCATCGCTGGTCGCGACGTCGTCGCTGCTGTCGGCCAGTTCTTCCAGCTCCAGCAGCGGATTGGTTTCCAGCGCGCGACGGATTTCCAGCTCCAGCTGCATGCCGTCCAATTGCAACAGACGGATCGACTGCAGCAACTGCGGGGTCAGGTGCAGTTGCTGGCCAAGCTGGGCGGAAATGGTCGTCTTCATCGAAGCGCTTCCGTAAGGCGCCGCATGTAGCGGCGATGGAACGCATCTTGCAGGACAACGCGACGGGTTTCTAATCAGGGAGTGGTGTGAGGTGACTCATGATATTCCTGACAGCATGTCAGGAATTTCCTGACACTACAGGCGGGCTCAAGCATGCCCGCCGGAATCCCGTCACTGTTTTGGCCTTCAACGGCCTGCCAAGCGCTCGCAACCGAGCGAACGCCTTAGACCAGCTCGTTGTGATGTTTGGCGGCCAGCAGCACCAGGTCGTTGGCACGCCGGCAGCCGAGCGATTCCATCATGCGCGCGCGATGTGTCTCCACCGTCTTGACGCTGATGCCCAGGTCGGCGGCGATTTCCTTGTTGCTCTGGCCGCGGCCGATCTCGCGCAGGATCTCGCGTTGACGCGGGGACAGCGCGGCGATGCCGACCGGCTTTTCGCGTCCCAGCATCGGCGCGATCATCTTGGAAGAAATCTGCGGGCTCAAAAACACCTGGCCGGCGGCTGCAGCACGCAGCGCCAGTTCCAGTTCGAGCGGCGCGGCGTCTTTGACCACGAAACCGACCGCACCGCGATCCAGCGCGTCGCGCACATGCACCGGGTCGTCGTGCATCGACATCATCACCACATGCGTACGCGGCGCAGCGCGCAACACATCGGTCATGGCATCCAGGCCGCTACGGCCGGGCAGGGACAGATCCATCAACACCAGATCGGGTCGGTGCAGGGATGTCATATCCAGGGCTTGTTGCGCATTGCTGGCCTCGCCAACGACATCAATGCCGGCGAAGGTTTGCAGCAGCCTGGACAGGCCGGCACGTACAAGGGTGTGATCGTCGACGATGATGACTCGCACGGCGCAGAAGAGACCTTTTTTCAGTAAAGGGCACCTTAGCCGACCCAGCGCCTCGCGCCAACAGGCGGCGTCAGCGCTGGCGGCGGGCGTCGGCGATCTGACGGCGATGCAGACGGAACAGATGGCGTTCCAGTGCGTCCTGCAGGCCGGGCGAGAGCGGCGCAAACCGCAGCCACAGCCAGTGATCGTGGCCATCGTGGGCGCTCGCCAACACCTCGGCGGGCAGCTGTACCAGTTCAGGAAGCCAGTCGGATGGCTGCAGGCAAACGCTGCCAACCGTGCCCGGCGGCTGGCTGCTTGCGCAACTCAGGCGGATCCCTCGGACCGACCAGCGCACCGTGCCCTGGATCAGGCCGGTGTCGGCTTGCCGCACCAGGCGGCCGATCAAGGCCAGCATCAGGTCGAGTTTGGCATCCATGCGCTGCACCAGCAGCGGCAGGTCGCCGCGGTCTTCGCTGGTTTCTTCGCTGCGCAGGTCTTCCACCTGGCCCAGGCTGCGCAGCAGGGTTTCTGCGGCGCTGTGCGAGCCGGCATCGCTACCGGCGCGAAAACCGGCCGGCAGACGCAATTCGCAGCTGAGCGTGTCGGCGAACAGCGCGGCATCGGCCGATGGCGCGAGGGTGCCGAGCGAGCTCATCAGATCCGTCCGACCCGTGCGTAGGCGCGGCTGGCCGACGAGGAGGTGCGCTGTGCGCGGATCAGATCCAGCAGCTTGCGGCGACGCTCGAGCATCATCCGCATCAAATCCTGCTGCATGGTGTGCAAGGTCTGCAGCGCGTCGCGGTCCTGGCTCAGGTCCACGTGCTGCGCGTATTCGCGCAGGTGCAGATCGTGGCTGTCCAGCAGGAACGGCATCACCTCGAACTCCTCCTGCGCCATGGCGAGGCGGATATCGGCGATTTCGGCTTGAAGGCTTTGCGCGCTATGCATGGCTGGACTCACGAAACGGCAGAAAGGCCGCGTTGTTCGAGGGGAATGGAGTTCCACGCCGAGTCGATTTCGCTGAGCAGTTCCAGCGCTTCGGTCAACGCAGTTTCGTCGTTATGCAGATTGGCTGCGGTCAGGCGCTGCATGACGTAGTCGTACAGTGCCGACAGGTTACCTGCAATCTCGCCGCCGGCTTCGTGATCGAGCGAGCCGTTCAAGTGACCGACGATGGCGCAGGCTTCGCCGATGGCCTTGCCCTTGCGCGCCTGGTCGCCCTGCGCCAGGCAGGCCTGGGCCAGACGAATGCGCTGGCAGGCGCCGGCAAACAGCAACGACACCAGCTTGTGCGGGTCGGCTTCGGTCACGCTGGTGGACACGCCGACCTTGCGGTATTGCTCGGCATATTGGCGATTGGAACCGTACATGGATGACTCCCTCAATTGGCTGGCCTTCGCGGGTCCCGGAGCGGGGTGCTCCTGCGACAACGCTCCTGCCAACAGGCAAGGCCGACATCACGATAGGTACTACTTGTATCGGCAACACCGGCGTACGACTTGAGGACTGCGATCACGGAAATCAGCTTGTCAGCAGGCTGCTGAGCGAACTGGTACTGCTTTGCAGCTTGCTGATCATGGTTTCCATCGCGTTGAACTGCGCGGTATAGCGATCGCTGAGCTTGACCATGCGTGCGTCGAGGTCGTCCAGGTCGGACTCATAGCCCTTGATGGCCTTGTTCAAGCTGTCCGAACGCAGGGTCAGGGTGCCATTGGTGACGTTGACATTGCTGTCGAGCAGCTTGGTCATGGTGGAGCCGTACTTGCTGTCCTTGCCGAACACCTCGGCGGCGGCACCGCCGTCGGCGGCGATGGCCGTGTCGAACTTGCCGCCGTCAAAGCTCATCACCCCATCCTTGTCGATGGTCAGGCCCAGTGCCCTGAGCTCGGTGAGATTGCCGCTGACCTGGCCGCGCAGCTGCTGCTGCAGGCCGCGCACCAGCGGGTCGCCGGTCAACGCTGCGGCAGTCTTGGTGGTGGCGTCGTAGGCGCTGCTCTTGGCCAGCAGCGTGTTGGCGGTGTTGTAGGCCGCGGCATAGGCAGTGAGGTTCGCCTTGAGGCCGCTGGTGTCTGCTGCAACGCCCAGCGTGACCTTGGTGCCTTCGGCGGCCTTGGTGAGGTTGAGCACCACGCCCGGCACGATGTCGGTGATGGTGTTGGAGCTGGAGGTGCGCTCGAAGCCATCCACACGCACCAGCGCGTCGGCCGCGGCCACGGACTGGTTCAAGCCGCCGGTGACGCCGGGGCCATAGGTGAGGCTGCTCAGGCTCGGGTCGCTGGCACTGACGGTCAACGCGCCCTTGGTGCCGGAGTCGACCGCGTTGAAGACCAGGTGCTGACCATCGTTGGCGGTGACCACGCTGGCGGTGACGCCCTTGCCACCGGCCGCCTTGTTGATGGCGGCAGCGATGTCGGTGAGTTTGTCGGTGCCGCTGACATCCACGGTGATGCTCTTGTCGCCATAACCAATCGTCAGCGTGCCGCTGCCGACCGTGGCATCGGCGGTGAACGCGCCGGAGGCCAGCTTCTGCGAGGTGGCCAGCGAAACCACTTCCACCGAGTAGCTGCCGGGTGCGGCCGAACTGGTGGTGGTGGCGGTGAAGCCCGCATCGGTCTGCACGGTCGCCTTGTAGGCGTTGGTGTCGGCGCTGCTGACGACCTTGTCCAGCGCAGATTTGAGCGTGGTCATGCTGCTCTTGATCTGGCTGATGGCCGACAGCTGGGTTGTCGCCGCAGTGCCGGCCTTGTTGATGCGCGCCTGCTCGGGGTCCTTCTGCCGTGACACGAGCGTGGACACCACTGTCGGGATGTCCAGTCCGGAAGCGGAAGTGCTGATCACCGATGCCATGTTGCATTCCTCGTCTGGGCGTCCAAAAAGAAGGGACGCATGGGATTACGAGACGGGTATCGGCCGCTTCCGCGAGGACTTTAGCGGCGGCGACGCGTCTCGCTCACGGAATGATTCGATGCAAATTCCATGCCGCAACGTGCGTCAAGAAAACAGCGTCAACAAAACGTAAGCCAACAAAAAGCCCCTCCGAAGAGGGGCTTTGGACTTGCTGCGAAGCGTACCGCTTACTGCTGCGAGTTACTGCAGCAGGCTCAGCACGTTCTGCGGAACCGACTTGGCCTGGGCCAACATCGCGGTACCGGCCTGCTGCAGGATCTGCGTGCGGGTCAGCTCGGCGGTTTCCTTGGCGTAGTCGGTGTCGCGGATACGGCTACGCGAGGCCGACAGGTTTTCCGAGGTTGCGCTCAGGTTGGCGATGGTGGAGGTGAAGCGGTTCTGCACCGCACCCATGTCGGCGCGCGAGGAGTTGACTGCGGTCAGCGCCTTGTCGACGATTTCCAGAGCCTGCTGCGAACCGGCAAAGCTGGAGATATCCAGGCTGCTCAGCGTGACTGCGGTAGAGCCGGAGGCGGCCGAGGCGGTCTGCAGGCCGGCACCGACGGTAACACCGGTGGCGCCCGTGGTGCTGCCCATGGTCAGCGAGGTGAAGTCCTGACCAGCCTTCAACGATTCCAGCTTGATGTTGCCGCTGTTGTCGATCGAGGCATACATGCCGGTCTGGTCGAGCTTGTCGTTGATCGCCGAAGCGACCTTCTTGTTGATCGCCGCTGCGTCGTCGCCGCTGGCGATCTTCACGTCGCCGATGGTGACCGTCTTGGCGCTGCCGCTGGCGTCGTTGAATGCAAGCGAGATACCGGTGATCGAGCCAGAAGCGGTCGCGGTGCCGGTCACGCCAGCGCCGGAGACGGAGGCAGCGAAGTTGGCCTTGCCCAGCGAATCGACATTGGCGTCGACGATGCTGTTGATGCCGATGGTCTGACCGGCGTCGGCGCCGACCTGGAACAGCGCGCCGGAGAAGTCGCCGTTCAACAGCTTGGTGCCGTTGAAGTTGGTCTGGTTGGCAACGCGGTCGATTTCGGCGGTCAGCTGCTTGACTTCGGAGTTCAGCGCGTCACGGTCGGTGGCCGAGTTGGTGGCGTTGGACGACTGCACCGACAGCTCGCGGATACGCTGCAGGTTGCTGCCGATTTCCACCATCGCGCCTTCGGCGGTCTGGGCCAGCGAGATACCGTCGTTGGCGTTGCGCGAGGCAACGTCCAGGCCGCGGATCTGCGTGGTGAAGCGCTCGGAGATCGCCAGACCTGCGGCGTCGTCCTTGGCGCTGTTGATGCGCAGACCCGAGGACAGACGCTGGATGCTCGTCGACATGCTCGCGCTGCTGGTGTTGAGGTTCCGCTGAGCGTTCAGCGACATTACGTTGGTGTTGATTACCTGTGCCATTTTGATTTCTCCTAAGCGATTTTTCCGGCAAGGGGGACTTGCCCGGAGCCTCCGCAGGGGGGCCATCAAGTTGGCCGTTGCCGCTGCTGAGATGAATAACGGCGTTGCGTCGGGAACCTTTAGCGAAATCCAGTATTTTTTTACTGTTTTTCTGCTGCAGGACGAAATACGGAAGCGTTGTGTATCAAGGGGTTTGGTTTATTCGGCAGCACCCCGTGAATCTTTAGTGTTGGTATAACTTTCTACAAATAAACTCCGTCCGCCTGCACAATGCTCACGCGCAGGAGCGAAGAAAAACCCTGGTTTTCTGCTGCAAAATCAGCGGAGCAGGTTGAACAACGACGACGACTGCATCTGCTGAAAAATCGTTTGAGCGGCCTGCAACGAGGCCTTCTCGAGTTCGTACTGCCCAAGTGCCGAGGCGTAATCCAGATCGCGGATCGACGACAGGGTGGTCTTGAGCGTGACTTCGTTGGATTCGAGCAGCGAATTGGCGTTGTCGATCGCCGACAACTGTGCGCCGCCCGAGGCGCGTGCATCGATCATCTTCGACGAGGCCTGACTGATGTTGCGCATGGAGGTCTGCAGCGTGTTGATCATCGCTGCCTTCTGCGGCTGGGTCAGGGTGTCGGAGTTGAGTGCGCCGACCAGGTCGTCGATGGTGGAGAACACGTCCTTGGTGGTGGAGGCGCCGATCTGGAAACTGTCGCCCACTGCCGGTGCGCCGCTGATGCGCATGCCCACGCCGGCGGCGGTGATGTCTTCACCATCTTTATAGGTGCCGGTGCTGACCACTGCGTTGGTGCTGTCGCGCACCTCGTAGGTGTCGGCGGCGGTGAACTGCACGCTGTAGCTGCCGCCATTCCAGCTGCCGGTACTGGCGTCGCGGCTGAAATCCAGCAGCAGCCCGGTGCCGGTATTGGTGTTGGCGGGGTGCGCGTCCACGGTGCCGTCGCCGGTGCGGATACGCATGAAGATTTCGCTGCCGGGCAGGGTGTCGCTGACAAAGGTGTCCGGCGCCACTTCGACCTGCTTCTGGGTCTGGTCGCCGTTGTAGACGACGCCGCCATTGCTCTTGATGAACGGTGCGCTGCCATCGGCGGTGCCGCCGAACAGATAGCGCCCGGTGCCGTCGGTGCTGTTGGCCAGACTCACCATGCTGTCGCGCAGCGCAGTCAGTTCCGAGGCGATCGCCTTGCGGTCGTCGGGGCTGAGTGAGGAGTTGTTGGCCTGTACCGCCAATTCGGTGACGCGCGCCATTTTGTCGCCGGCTTGCGACAAGGCGTTTTCCTGCAGGCCGAGGCGGTTCTGCACGTTGTTGGCGTTCTCGCCGAAGCGGGTGATCGCTGCCAGGGCGCGATCCAGGCCGACCGCGGTGCCGGCGGCGACCGGGTCGTCCTTGGCGGTGACCAGGCGCTGCCCACTGGCGAGCTGGGCCTGGATCTGATTCAGCCGCGACTGCTTGGCCGTCATCGACGACACCGACTGGCTGTACATCATGCTGGTGGAGATACGGTCGGTCATCAGCGTACGGCGCCCAGGATGGCTTGGAAGATGGTGTCGGCGGTGGAGATCATCTGTGCGGCGGCCTGATAGGCCTGCTGCAGTTTCAGCATGTCGGCGGCTTCCTCGTCGAGGTTGACGCCGGAAATCGAATCGCGGCTGGCCTGCGCCTGGTCGTTGATGACCTTCTGCGCATCGGCCGAGTAACTGGCCGCACGTGCAGCCGAGCCCACCGAGGTGGTCAGGCCGGACAGCGCGCCATTGAGCGTGACCGTGCCGCCATTGAGCGCCTTGGCGTCTTCCACTTTGGCCAGCAGTTTGGCGTTGCCGTTGTCGCTGGAGCCGGCGCCCATCGGGCCGACGCCGAAGGTGTCGCCGGCCTTGGGCGCGCCATCCAGCGCAAAACTCCAGCCATTGGCGCTGATGGTCTGGCCGGCGGTGTAGGGAAACGGGCCGTTGCCATCGATGGTGTACTGGTTGGCGTCGATGAACTCCACCGACGACGGCGTCAGCAGCGCTGGGTTCTGCGCATTGGTGACCTTGACGTCGCTGATCTTGCCGGTGCCCAGGTTGGCGAGCGTGGCGGTGGCCTTGACCGGCGTTGCCGCGGCAATGCGCGAGGGGTCGGTGATGGCCACCGAGATGCTGCCAGCCAGCCCTGCGGTGGGCTGCAGCAGGAACTTGTCGCCGTTGGCCGGGGTGCCGCCGACCACCAGGCTGACACCGTTGAGCACCAGTGGATCGCCCGTGCTGCCGGTGCCGGTGATCGGCACGGCGGCGCCGGTGTCGGCGCGCGTGGCCTTCCACGCCGCACCGTCGAAGCTGAGCGTGACGTTCTGCCCGTCCACTGCGCTCATGTTGCTGAAACTGGCGCTCAGCGAGGCAGTGCCGGTGTTCTTGGGATTGGCGGCGGTGGTGGGCGAGCCGATGTTGAAGAAGTTGCCGCCCATCGCGCCGTACAGGTCCATGCCCTGGGCGTGACCGGCGTTGAAGGTGCTGGCCATGCCCACGGCCAGGCGCCCCAGTTCGGCCTGGGTCGGTTCGAGCACGCTGCTGCGGAACTCCAGCAGGCCGCCCATCTGGCCGCCCAGCGAGTTGGCGCTGAGGCTGACGTTCTGGCCCTGGGTCTGCAACGCCACCTGCAGCTTGGTCGGCTGATACGGGTCAGCCACGGTGGTCAGTTTGGCCGCCGTGGTCCCCACCACCAGCGCCTGGCCGCCGGCGGTGAAAACGTTCATGAAGCCGCCGTCCTGGATCACCGCGGTGCCGCCGGTGAAGCCGACCAGCTTGGACACCAGCGCATCGCGTTGATCGAGCAGATCCGGCGAGGCGTTATCCACGCTGTTGCCGATGGTGCCGTTGATCTTGGCGATCTGCTGGGTCAGGCGATTGACCTCGTCCACCGAGGACGTCAGCCCGTTGTTGACCTCATTGCTCAGGTTGTCCATCTGCCCGTTGAGCTGCTTGAAGCGCGTCGCCAGCGAGTTGCCGCTGTCGAGCATGCTCTGACGCTCGGCGGTGGAGGAAGCATTGGACGACACCGCGCTGGTGGAATCGAAGAAATTCGACCACAGCCCGGCGACATTGGTGGCGGTGTTGGAGTACAGGCTATCGACGCGGTTGGTCAGCGAGGACAGCTGCTGCAGGCGCGAGAGCTCGCCGCCGCTGTCGAGCAGGCGCGAGATGGCCAGCTGGTCGGCCACCCGGCCCACGTCGGTGATCTTGGCGCCATTGCCCACGAACGCGTAGCCCATGTCGGTGGGCGTGCGCGTTGCAAATTCCACACGTTGGCGGCTGTAGCCTTCGGTATTGATGTTGGCGACGTTATGGCTAACGGTCGACAACGCCCGTTGGAAGGCGATCAGCGCACTGGTCCCGGTGGACATGATGGACATGGGCGTTTACCTCAACGACGGATGGTGCCAAGCCCGGCGGGCTCGGCGGTGCTGGCATAGCGGTTGGACAGGTCGGCCGCCGCGTTGCCGATGGCGGCCACCGCGCGGTCGATGGTCGGACCGTTGGCGATCGCCGCGATCTTGGCTGCATAGCCCGGATCGGTGGCGTACCCAGCCTGTTGCAAGCCGCGTGCAAAACCCTTGATATCGGTGCCGGCCTGCAGCGCGGGCTGGTAGCGACTGTTGTTCTTCAGCAGCCGCACGTAGTCGGCAAAGCTCTCTTCGGCCGAGCCGTAGGCACGGAAATCGGCGGTTTCGGTGGTTTTGACGCCATTGACGTACTCGTGGGTGCCGGTGGTGACCTTGTCGCCGCTCCAGCCGGTGGCCTTGATGCCGAACAGGTTGTTGGAATCGCCGCCATTGCCGATCCCGCGACGGCCCCAGCCGGTTTCCAGCGCGGCCTGTGCGACCAGCGCACGCGGATCCACGCCCAGTTCGCGCGCGGCTTTCTGCGCATGCGTCCAGATCTTGGCGACGAAGCCTTCCGGGGTGCGCTCGCCCAGGCTGGCGGCGGCGCTGCTGGCCGCGCTCGCATTGACCGCGGCACTGGCATCGGCGGCATCGCTGACCGCCACATCGCTCCAGCGATCGTTGGCCGACGGCCAGCTCAGTGCGGCCGCATCGTCGCCGCCGGACTCGCCACCGCCGGTACGCCCGGCGATCAGATCCAGCACCTGGCTCATGCCGATACCGGTCAGGCCGCCTGCGCCGATGCCTGCAGCGGTGCCGACAGCTGCGCCCAGGCTCGCACCGACGCTGGTTGCCGCGCCATCGCGTGCCGGCAGCGGCAACGAGGCATCGCGCTTGCCGGCCACCAGGGCGTAGGCCTTGGCCGCATCGGCGGTGCTCAGCGAGGTGTTCAACGCCGGGCCGCCAGTGTCGCCACTCAACTGCTTGGAGATCATTGCCGACAGACCCAGGCCCTTGCCTTCGGTCAGCGCCTTGGCCATCTGCTGGTCGTACATTTCGCGGAACATCTGGTTTTCACCCGGAAACATCGGGTCGCCGGAGCTCGCATCGCGCATGCTCTTGACCAGCATCTGCGCGAACTGGCCTTCGAGCTGACGTGAGACCTTGTCGATCTTTGCCGGATCGGCCTTGGTGCTCGGGTTGAGATCAATGGGCGAGGCTGCGATACGCATGTCAGATGACCTCTAGCTCCGCCGTCAGCGCGCCAGCCTGCTTCAGAGCTTCGAGAATGGCGACCAGGTCGCCGGGAGCCGCGCCCACTTCGTTGACTGCGCGCACGATCTGATCGAGCGTGGTGCCGCCTTCGAACTTGAACATGCGGCTGCCTTCGGAGGTGGCCGTGATGGTCGACTGCGGCGTCACTGCCGTACGGCCGCCACTGAAGGCACCGGGCTGGCTGACATTGGTGTTTTCGCTGATGGTCACGGTAAGCGAGCCATGCGCAATCGCCGCCGGCATCACCCGCACCAGCTGGCCGATCACCACCGTGCCGGTGCGTGCGTTGACCACCACCTTGGCCGGCGCGTCGCCCGGCGAGAGTTCGACGTTTTCCAGCCGCGCCAGCAGGCCGATACGGGCGCCCGGATCGGTGGGCGAGCGCACCGACACGGTGACCCCATCGACCGCACGCGCGGTGCCGGCGCCGAAGCTGTTGTCGATCGCCGCGACCATGCGCGAGACGGTGGTGAAGTCGTTCTGATGCAGGTTGAGCGTGATCTCGCCGGTGCCGGCAAACACGTCCGGCAATGCGCGTTCGACCGTGGCGCCGTTGGGAATGCGACCGACGCTGGGAATGTTGACCGACACCCGCGAGCCGTCCTTGCCCTGTGCGCCGAAGCCACCGACTACCAGGTTGCCCTGGGCCATCGCGTAGACCTGGCCATCGGCGCCTTTCAGCGGGGCCATCAGCAGCGAGCCGCCACGTAGCGACACCGCGTTGGCGATCGAGGAGACGGTGATGTCGATCGGCTGGCCGGGCTTGGCAAACGGCGGCAATTCGGCGTGGATGGCCACGGCCGCGACGTTTTTCAGCTGCGGATTGACGTTCGCCGGAACATTGACGCCCAGCTCGCCGAGCAGGTTCTTCAAACTCTGCACGGTGAAGGGCGCCTGGCTGGTGCGGTCGCCGCTGCCGTCCAGGCCAACCACCAGGCCGTAGCCGACCAGCGCGTTGCCGCGCACGCCGCCGACCTGGGCGAGATCCTTGATGCGCTCGGCCGAGGCTGGCGCGGCAATCGCGCAGACCGCAACAGCGGCAGCGAGCAGACGGAAGGGCAGGGAAGACAGATTCATGGTCGCAGGCTCAGTAGGGCGACAAACGGGAATTGAAGAAGCGGCTCAGCCAACCCATCGCGTTGGACTGCGCGATCGCGCCGCGGCCGCCGTAGGCGATGCGTGCGTCGGCCACCTTGCTGGAGGGCACGGTGTTGTCCGGGGAGATGTCGGCGGCGCGCACGATGCCTTGCACCTGCACCAGTTCGTCGCCCTGGGTCAGGCGCAGATTCTTCTGCCCCTGGATCACCAGATTGCCGTTGGGCAAGCGCTGCATCACGGTGACGGTCACGCTGCCCTGCATGCGGTTGCTCTGCGCGGTGTTGCCCTTGCCGTCGAAGCTGCGATCGCCGCTGGTGGAGTTGCGCAACACATCGGTGCCGTTGACGGTGAGCGGCACGCCGAGCAGCGTGGGCGTGCTCATGTCCACGGTGTCGGCCTTGCTGATGCTGGTGTTGGCGGTGGAGGAGGCGGTGGTGTTTTCCACCAGGTTCACCGTCAGCAGGTCGCCGACATCGCGGGCACGGCGGTCGCCGTACAAGTTCAAGCCCGGGCCGGCGGCATAGATGGCACCGGCGGTGGGCTGCGCCACCGGCGCGACCACCGGCACGATCGGCGCCAGTTCGGCGAACGGCCGCACATCGCCGGCTGCCACGCAACCACCCAGCAGCGCGCTGCAGGCGAGGGCAAGACCCAGAGAGGAGAGAGAGGGCAGGCGTGACATGGCGTGGATTCCTGAGAGGGCAGCGACCGGCGAGCCGATCAGACGTTGTTGTTCAAGTAACCGAGCATCGAGTCGGTGGTGGAGATCGCCTTGGCATTCATTTCGTAGGCGCGCTGGGTCTCGATCATGCTCACCAGCTCTTCCACCGTATTGACGTTGCTGCCTTCCAGCGCGCCCTGCACGGTGGTGCCCAGGCCATTGAGGCCGGGAGTGCCGTTCTGCGCGGGACCGGAGGCGGTGGTTTCGACGAACAGGTTCTCGCCCTTGGATTGCAGGCCCGAGGGGTTGATGAAGTCGGTCAGCGTCAACGCGCCGATTTCCTGCGCGGCGGCCTGGCCGGCCAGGGTCACGCTGATGGTGCCGTCGTTGCCGATGGTCAGCGACTGCGCGCCTTCGGGCACCTGGATACCGGGCTGCAGCGGGTAGCCACTGTTGGTGACCACTTCGCCCTGTGCATTGATCTGGAAGGTGCCGTCGCGGGTGTAGGCGGAGGTGCCGTCGGGCATCTGCACTTCGAAGAAGCCGCGACCGTTGACCATCACGTCGAGCGCGCGGCCGGTCTGCTGCTGGCTGCCCTGGTCGAAACCCTTGAAGGTGGAGACCACCCGCACGCCGGTACCCAACTGCAGGCCGGTCGGCAACTGCGTCTGCGCGGAGGTGGAACCACCCGGCGCACGCACCTGTTGATACAACAGGTCTTCGAACGCAGCACGATCGCGCTTGAAGCCGGTGGTATTGGTATTGGCCAGGTTGTTGGAAATGACCGACATGCGCGTCTGCTGCGCATCCAGTCCGGTTTTGGCGACCCACAAAGCCTGATTCATGACCCGATTCCTCGTTAGACCCGGGGATGTGTTCCGGGCACGGCTGGGTATATGCACGTGCTGTGCCAAACCCGCGCCGGATTTTTGCCGGCTGTGCGCTGGATCACGCGGAGTGGGCGCGGCGGCCTTCGCGAGGCAGGGCTGGCGGCGGGTAGGCCGCGGCTAGGCGGAAGCGGTGGAACCTGCGCGGCAGATCAGGCGCGGTAGATCGGTTGCCGGTCAGCGGTGTGTTCGACGACGTGTGAACCTTTGGCGCTGCGTGCGGAAGGGTTCTTGGGATTTGCCGGCTGGCACTGCGACGCAGTCAAAAGCCTGGTTGGTCGAGCGCGCGGTGCCCTCAAAAGCCTGCTCAGTCGAGGGTGCGGTGCCCTCAAAAGCCTGGTCAGTCGAGGGCGCGGCGCCCACACCGCTCGCGGGACACGCCGCAAGTACGTCCATGTAGGCTCGGTGGCGGCATCCATGCCGCCACACGGTCCCGCAATCGGCGAGGGCACCGCACCAGAAAGATTGCTGGTCGCTTTGTTAAAAGCCATGCACACCGACCATCTCGACTGGTCCTTGCCCGCCCACCGTCGCGGGACCTTACGCGGCATGGATGCCGCGTAAGAGCCTACACGGACGTACTTGCGGCGTGTCCCGCGATAGTGGGCGGGCAAGGGCCCTGCAGCCAAGGTGGTTGGGCAAAAACCCTGCAGCGAAGCCGCAAATCAGCCGCAGCGAGAGCCCAGATCATTTGCTCAGCAGTAGACCTGCGTGTGCAAGACGATAGTGGCCAAACGACATGCCGATTGCGTAAGCCTGCCACGCCGCCTTACGCCAGCTCTCGAATTGACTGGCAAAACCCAGCGGGCCGACTAGGGCCTGTTAACACTAATGGCCCGAGCGATTAAACTATCGTGCATGGAGATCACGCCAGCACAATTTTCTCTGATCGAACACTGCCTGCCGGCGCAGCGCGGCAATGTCAGCATGACCAACCTGCAAGTGGTCAACGCCATCCTTTACGTTGCCGAGCATGGCTGCAAATGGCGCGGCCTACCCAAGCGCTTTGGCAACT
>NZ_JBEOLS010000030.1:0-56677 GCF_040279205.1 Xanthomonas hortorum | reverse complement strand
AATGCTGCCTGGCGGCAGGAGATGCCGCCAGAAAACGCATGCCTTACGCACTTCAAGCCAACTACACGCCTCATCTCGACAAGGCTGCTTGAACTTCGAAGATACTGACTGGTTGTTCAGATCTTCCCTAGTCGTTGATTGGCTTCGGATGTGTTAACAGGCCCTAGTAATTGCGCAGTCGCCTTGGCGATCACGTTTAGCCGTTCAGCCGCATCATCGAATTGGCCGATTGTGCGTTGTCGTCGCCGTTCTTGATGATCTTGACCTGCATTTCGAACTGACGTTGCAGCTGGATCATTTCCACCAGCGCGCCGGCGGCGTCCACGTTGCTGCCTTCCAGCATGCCGCTGTTGATGGTCTTGCCGGTGGCAATCTGGAACGCCTGCGCCGGGTCGGTGCTGGTGTTGCGCATCAGCCCGTCCGGGCGCCGCGTCAAACGGTCGGCGGGGGCATCGACCACCTTCATCTTGCCGACGATGGCCATGGTCTGCGGGCCTTCGCCCTGCGGAATGATCGAGATGCTGCCGTCGCTGCCGATTTCCATCGCCTGGTGCGGCGGAATCGTCATCGGGGCACCGCCCTCATCCAGCACCGCGTGCCCATTGGCAGTGACCAGCTGGCCATTGGCGGTGAGCGCCAACTCGCCGTTGCGGGTGTAGGCCTCACTGCCGTCGGGCGACTGCACCGACAGCCAGCGGTCCTGTTGCAGCGACACATCCAGCGGGTTGCCGGTGACCTGTTGATGGCCCTGGCTGCGATCGAAGCCCTGGTCTACATGCAGCGCATCGATCCGCGACGGATAACCCTTGCCCTGGATCTTGAACGCCTCGGTGTTGGCCAACGCGGCCTTGAACCCCACCGTATCGACGTTGGCGAGATTGTGCGACACGGTGCCCTGCGCCTGCAGGGAGGCGCGGGCGCCGGTCATCGCAACGTAGAGAGCTTTGTCCATGGGGCACCGGGATTCGAGAGTCGGGATTCGGGATTCGTAAAAGCAGGGTTGCTGCGAGTGGAGAGAAGGGAGGCGGGGCCGGTATCCGAATGACGCAATACCGGCTCCTGCCAATCCCTAATCTCCAATCACCAATCCCGGCTTATCGGATATTAATGATCGTCTGGGTGACCTGATCCTGGGTCGAGATCATCTGCGAGTTGGCCTGGAAGTTGCGCTGGGCCACGATCATGTTCACCAGCTGCTCGGTCAGGTCCACCGTGGAGGCTTCCAGCGAGCCGGATTCGATCTGGCCCAGGTCCGAGGTGTCCGGCGCACCGGTGCGGGCGGCGCCGGAGGTGTAGCTCTCGGCCCACATGTTGTTGCCCTGCGACTGCAGACCCTGCGGGTTGACGAAGCTGCTCAGCGCGACCTGGCCCAGCGGCTTGTCGGCGCCGTTTGAGTAGCGCGCGAACACCACGCCGCTGGTATCGATGCTGATTTCGTTGAGCTTGCCGCTGGCGTAACCGTCCTGGCGGGTGTCGCGCAGTGCGAACGCTTCGCCGTACTGGGTCGAGCCACTGACGTTGAGCTGCATGTTCAGCACGCCGGCGCCGGTGCTCGGGGTGAACGGGTCCATCGCGATGATGCCGTTGGCCGGGGTGGTCAGCGCGCCGGTGTCGGAGAACTGCAGCGTGGTGGCTGCGCCGACCGCGGTGCCGTCCACGTAGTTGTGCACCTGCCATTCGTTCGGGTTGGCGGTCTTGACGAAGTAGGAGGTCTGCACATGGCTGACGCCCAGCGAATCGTAGACGTTGATGCCGCCGGTGGAATGGCTATAGGTCTTGTCGTCGGCCGGGTTGAACGGGGTCACCGTCGGTGCGGTGGCATTACCGGGCAGAGTGAAGGCCAGGTTGACCGTGGAGGTCGACTTGGGCGGGCTGTCGGTGGTCAGCAACTGCAGGTCCGACAAACGGCCCACGTCGAAACCATTGCCGCTGGGGTTGGGCGCGAACACCTGCAGGCGTGCGCCCTGCGGGTTGATCACATAGCCGTTGGCATCGGTCTGGAAGTTGCCGGCGCGGGTGTACATCTTGGCGCCGTTGGAGGACACGGTGAAGAAGCCTTCGCCGGAAACCGCCAGGTCCAGGCTGCGCCCGGTCGGGTCGATATTGCCCTGCGAAAACTGCTGCGCCACATTGCTGACGCGCACGCCCGAACCCACCGCATTGCGCGACAGACCATAGCTGGTGCTCTGGAACATGTCGGCAAACTCGGCGCGCGATTCCTTGAAACCGGTCGTGTTGACGTTGGCGATGTTGTTGGAAGTCACGTTCAGATCGGCATTGGCTGCGTTGATGCCGGACAACGAGGTATTGAAAGCCATGGATGAGGTCCTTTAAGTGTCGGTTGCCGGCTCAGCTGACGCGGAGCACGTTGGCGAGCGGGGAAGTGCCTAGCCCGGTCAGGTTGAGATACAGGCCATCGGAGCCGATCGTGACGCTGTCCACCGGTGCGTCCACGTAGGTGGCCAATTTGCTTTTGGCACCGGCGGTGTCGGTCTGGGTGGCGGTGACGCCGTATTTGCCGGCGGCCATGCGGTTGCCGTTGGCATCGGTGCCGTCCCAGGCGAACGACACCTCACCGGCGGCACTGGATGGCACGCTGAGCTGTTTGACGAAGGTGCCGTTGGCGTCGGTGATTTCGAAGTTGACCGTGCCGGCCGCTGTTGCGGCGACCACGCCCTTGGCCGAGTTGGTGGCGTCGATGGACACCTGCGCCGACGGCACCAGCACGTTGTGGCCGACCAGCGCCGCGCCCTTGAGCACCTGATCGCTGCTTTGCGATGCAGAAAAATTGCTGACCTTGGTATTGAGATCGCCAATGCCCTGCACAGTGGAGAACTGCGCCAACTGGCCAAGAAACGCGCTGTTTTCCATCGGTTTGAGCGGGTCCTGGTGCTGCAGCTGCTCGGTCATCAACTTGAGGAAGTCGGCCTGGCCGAGCGCCTCTTCCTTCTTGGCGACGGTGCTGCTGGTGCTCAGGCCGAGCGTTTTATAGAGGTCACTGCCGATCGTGCTCATCTGGAAAGGTCCGTTAGTAAAGGTCAGCTAAGAAGGGTCAGCGACCCATCGTGAGGGTCGCGAGCGCCAGTTCCTTGGCGGTATTGAGCATTTCCACGCCGGCCTGGTAGTTGCGCGAGGCCGAGATCATGTTGACCATCTGCGCCACCGGGTCCACGTCGGGCGAGAACACGTAGCCGTCGGCATCGGCCAGCGGATGGCCGGGCTCGTAGCGACGGATCGGCGGTGCGTTGGTGGTGGTGATCTCCTTGACGTTTACCGAGGTCAGGCTGGGATCCTGGCGGTTCTGCTGGGCCTGGAAGATCGGCTCGATCGGCTTGTAGGTCGCCTCGGCCGAGCCTGCGACAGAGTCCGCATTGGCCAGGTTGGAGGCGATCGTGCTCAGCCGGACCGATTGCGCATGCAGCGCAGAGCCGGCCACATCGAAGATGGGAAGATTGCTCATGACTTATTGGCCCGTGATCGCGGTGAGCATCGAGCGCACCTTGGATTCGAGGAAGCTCAGCGAGGCGCGATATTCCAGCGCGGCGCGGCCGTAGGCTGCACGTTCGGCGTCGGCATCGACGGTGTTGCCGTCCAGGCTGGGCTGATCGGATTCGCGGGTGATCTGGAACGGGTTGAGCCCGCCGCTGCTGCCGATTTCGTAATGCTTGGCGTCGGTGGTCTGCATCAGACTGCCGTCGCGCACGCCTTCGGCGGATTTCAGCGCGGCCTCGAAGTCCATGTCCTTGGCCTTGTAGCCAGGGGTGTCCACATTGCTCAGATTGCTGGCAATGAGCTTCATGCGCTGCTCGCGCAGCGGCAGAGCATCGCCGTGGATGCCGAGGAAGGACGAAATGGAGTTGGACACGGTGCTCTCCCGCGAAGTGTTACCAGGGAGAAAGCAAAGTTTGTGCCAATCGAGGTGGTACGGGCCGCAGAACGCGAAGAATGATCGGTGCTGCCGACGGACGGCGCCTTGGCCGTCCGCGAAACGCGATGGACCTGTGTCCGTCACGACGGTGGTTCAATCAAGCGCGCCAAGCCGAAGGTTCGGCATTACCTGAGGCGGTCTGGCGTCGGCAGGTGTCAATTCAAAAGCGCGTGGACGCACCGACCACTTCTATGACGCGGAGCCCTTTGCAGCCCGGCGCGACGCCTTGTTGCTGCTGTCGGCTCGTATCCAGCAGCCGATTGGCCTGATCAGGCCGCTTCGGCGACCACTTTCAGGCGCGCCAACACATAATCGGCCAATTCGTGGGCGCTGTACTTGGCCACGAAGGCATTGGCGCCGACCTGTTCGACCATGGCGTTGTTGAACACACCCGACAACGAGGTATGCAACAGCACGTACAGGCCTTGCAGTCCCGGCGTGCGCCGGATTTCCGTCGTCAAGGTGTAGCCATCCATCGCCGGCATTTCGATGTCGGAGATCACCATCGCGTAGCGGTCGGCCGGATTCTCGCCTGACGCTGCCACCTGCAAGAGATGGTCCAGCGCCTGGCGGCCGTCAGACAACAAGGTTGCCGCGACGCCGAGCTGGTCGAGCACGCTGCGGATCTGCTGACGCGCCACCCGCGAATCGTCCACCACCAGCACCTGGAACTGCCGGTCGTAGGCAACTAGCTGCAGCGAGGGATCCAGCTGCACGTCCTTGCTGACCTTGGCGATGTCGGCGAGCACGCTTTCCACGTCGATCACCTGGATCAACTCACCCTGGAAGCGCGTTACCGCCGTCAAATAAGTGGCTTCGGCGCCAAGTTCCGGCGGCGGATGGATATCTTCCACCGCAATATTGACGATGCGCTCCACGCCGCTGACCAGAAAGCCCTGGACCGAGCGATTGAACTCGGCCACCACCAGATAGCCAGGGCCGTTTTCGGAAAGCGTGTCGCGCTCCGGGTGGCCGATGGCCAGGCCCAAGTCCAGCACCGGCACCGAGCGCCCGCGCACGTCGGCAACGCCGGCGAACTCGGTCGGCAGGCCGGGTACCTGAAACAGGTCCGGGCGGCGCAGCACTTCCTGCACCTTGAAGACGTTCACGCCAAAAAGCTGGCGCCCGCCCAGCCGGAACAGCAGCAGGGCCAGTCGGTTGTGGCCAGCCAGACGGGTGCGCTGGTCGATGCGGTTGAGCAGATCGTGGGTCATGGGGCAGATATCGACAGGGTGGCCCAATAACTTGAGGGGGGCTTTGCAGGCTGCGGAGTGCCACCGGGATTCGGGAATCGGGATTGGGGATTCGCTCAAGCGCTGGGATGGGGTGATTCGGGATTCGGGATTGGCTCAAAGGCGTGCACTAGCGAGTGGTCAGGCCGCTGCTGCTTCTGCGTCCTTGAAAGCTTAAGTGACAATTGGTCGGATAGAGGCAGTGGGTGAAAGGGCCTTGGCAACGAGTAAACGAATCACCAGCCAAGCCGCTTTTACGAATCCCCAATCCCGAATCCCCAATCCCGGCAAAAAACAGGCACACCTCTTGCACTGTCTGTTCCGTCTTCCTCCGGATCTGGTCCCATGCGCCTGCTACTGCTTGTCATTCTGTTGGCTGCCGCTCCGGCCTGGGCCCAGAGCTACCAGTCTGTCGATTCCATCCGTGCTGCGGCGCTTGCCACCGTTGGTCCCGATGCCGAGGCCGAGGCCACGCTCGATCCGGGCCTGCGCATGCCGGCCTGTCCGATTGCGCTGCAGGCGCAGCCCACCGGGACCAACACGGTCGAAGTGGCTTGCCCGCAGCCGGCCGGCTGGCGTCTGTTCGTGCCGCTCAAGGTGCGTCGCAATCAGGACGTGCTGGTGTTGCGCCGCGGCATCAGCGCTGGAGAAACCATCTCGCTGGCCGATATCAGTATCGAGAAACGCGATGCCGCGCGCATTGTCGGCGCGGTACTGGCCGATCCGGTGGCTGCGGTGGGCAAGACGGCCCGGCGCATCCTGCCGGCCGGGTCGCTGCTGTCTTCGAACGATCTGGTCACCCAGCGGCTGGTGCGGCGCGGCGATACGGTGCCGCTGGTGTCGCGCAACGGCGGTCTGGAAGTGCGCATGAGCGGTCGCGCCTTGTCAGATGCCGGCGAAAACGAGCGCGTCTCGGTGGAAAACTCGTCCTCGCGCCGGGTGGTGCAGGGAATCGTCGAAGCGAGCGGGACCGTTGTGGTGTCCAGATAGAAATTCGCTATAAAGTTTTTTTTTGGCATGCCGTTATCCCCTACGACCTGTAGAGGAGTTCCTGACATGACCCAGAAAATCGAAGGCAATCTACCGACCGCCGCCACCCTTCGTACCGCCGCCACAAGTAGCAAGATCGCTTCGGCCGGTGAAGACCGCGCGTCCCCGATTGCAGCACTTCCGCCCACCGACAGCGTCAAGCTGACCGGCGAGGCCACCAACCTGCAGAACTTGCAGCGCACGCTTTCGCAGTCCTCGGCGATCGACACCGGTCGCGTCCAGGCCGTGAAGGAGTCGTTGCAGAACGGCAGCTATTCCATCAACCCGGATGCCATCGCCAGCCGCATGATGGATCTGAATCAGCAACTGGCGGGTTAATCCCCAGCCGAAAGGATGAACGTGAACGAGTTCCTGCAACGTCTCAGCGACGCGCTGGCCGGCGAACGCCAGGCATTACTCGAGAACGACATCGATGGGTTGATGCGGCATACGCAAGACAAGCTCTCGGCACTGCGCGCGCTGGAAGCGCGAATGCCCGAAGGCGAAGAAGCGCGTCTGCGCGAACTGGCCGAAGCCAATCGCGCCAACGGCGCGCTGCTGGCACGCCGGCGTCGCGAAGTGAACTGGGCGCTGCGTCACCTGGGCCGCACCGAGAGTGCACCGTCCTATGACGCCAAGGGTCAATCGAGCGTACTGCGTGGCGGGCGTTCGCTGGCAGTGGCTTGAGCGATTAACCTCGCGTAGAGCGTGTGTGCGCGTTGTCCAGCGCACATGCGTCGCGCAATCCGATCTGCCCGGCGTGCCAGATCGTGGCGTTGCGCAATACGGCGCGTAGGCGGTTGGGCGTATATTGACGCGTCTTCTACGCCGCCTCTTCCCGTGACTGCCAAGTTTTTTCTCAATCAGACCCTATTGCCGTCTTCGGACATGCTGCGCGCCTTCGGCGACCAGATGCTCGAGGGCGTATTGCTGTTCCGCGCAGACGGGCAGCTGATTCTGGCCAACGCCATCGCGCGCCAAAGCCTGTGCAAGGAAGACCCCGACGACGATCGCAATCTCGGCGAGCGGATCTCGCAGGTCTTGCCGTCAGACGCCCTCAATCAGGCGCGTAGCAAGGGCACCTGGACCGGCAGCTTGCCGGTCGGCGACCGCGTGGTCATCGCGCATCTGTACTACAACGAAGAGCAGGGCGTCGGGCACTTTCTGGCGTTGTTTCACAACATCGAAGGCCAGCAGGATTACGAGCGCGAGCTGCAGCAGCGCCACGCCGAATTGCGCCAGGCCTACCTGCGTTTGAATGGTGCACAGGACAAACTGCTGCAATCGGAAAAGATGGCCTCCATCGGCCAGCTCGCTGCGGGCGTGGCGCACGAAATCAATAATCCGATCGGTTATGTGCACTCCAACCTGGGCAGCCTGCAGGAATATCTGCGCAGCCTGTTCACACTGATCGAAGCCTACGAGCGCGCGCTGCAGGCGCCGGATCCAAAGGCGCTGATTCCCGAAATCGACGAGATCCGCAACCGCGCCGATATCGACTTCATCAGCCGCGATCTGCCGCAGCTGATGGCCGAGTCGCGCGAAGGCATCGAACGGGTGACCCGCATCGTGCGCGACCTCAAGGACTTCTCGTATTCGGACCGTTCCGAGTCGTGGAAGATGGTGGACCTGCACGCCGGTCTCGAATCCACGATCAACATCATCTGGAACGAGCTCAAGTACAAGGTGACCCTGGAGCGCAATTACGCCGAGCTACCGCTGGTGGAATGCCTGCCGTCCGAGCTCAATCAGGTCTATATGAACATGCTGCTCAACGCCGGCCAGGCGATTGTCGAGCGCGGCACGATTACCGTCACCACCGGCCGCGACGAGGCCGAAAACGTCTGGATCCAGTTCCAGGACACCGGCGCCGGCATCGCCCCGGACCTGATGCAACGCATCTTCGACCCATTCTTTACCACCAAACCGGTCGGCAGCGGCACTGGTCTGGGCCTGTCGATTTCCTACGGCATCATCAACAAGCACCACGGCCGTATCGACGTCGAAAGCACACCGGGGCAGGGCGCGAGTTTCCGCATCGTGTTGCCGGTGCGGCAGCCGCGGTAGCGCTGGCGCGCTGGGATTGTGATTCGGGATTAGGGATTGGGGATTGGCAAGAGCAGCTTTGCGGCGCGCTTGCGGTTTGCTTTAGCAAATCCCCGGTTGCAGCTCCCGACTATCGCTGCCGGCTTTAACCAATCCCAAATCCCCAATCCCAAATCCCTATTCCCGGCCGTTCCGCAACTCATCGTGCGTGCGGAAGGCCTGACGAATGTGCTCGCGCAGTTCGTCGTCGTTCCAGGGTTTGGTCAGGAAGCGGTAGATCGCGCCGCGGTTGATCGCCTCGGTCACGGTGGCCAGATCTGTGTAGCCAGAGAGCACCAGGCGCACGGTGTCGGGGTAGAGCATCTTGACCCGGCCCAGGAACTCGGTGCCGCTCATGTCGCTCATGCGCTGGTCGGACAGGATCACCTGCACGTCGTTGGTGGCGAGCAGGTCGAAGGCATCGCGGACATTGCCGGCGGCCAGGATCCGGTAGCCGTCGCGGCGGAACAGGCGCACCAGCGAGCGCAGCACGTTTTCTTCGTCGTCCAGCAGCAACAGCGTGCGGTCGGGGCGGCTTTCGGCAAACGATTCCGGGCGCAGATAGCGGCGACGTAACGCCATGCCTGCCGACTCGGCCGACATCGGTTCGCCGAACAGATAACCCTGGAAGATGTCGCAATCGTTGCGACGCAGAAAGCCCAGCTGCGCCTGCGATTCCACACCGTTGGCGATCACCGTCATGCCGAGCTGGTGGCCCATCGCGATGATCGCGCGCGCAATTGCCGCCTCGCGGCTGCCGGCTGGTGCGCTCTTGATGAAGCTGCGATCGATCTTGAGTCGATCCACCGGATACCGCACCAGCGCGCTCAGGCTGGAATCGCCGGTGCCGAAATTGTCCAGACTCAGGCTGATGCCTTCGTTGCGCAGGTTGGCCATCGTCTCGTGGACGAAGTTGACGTTGTTGGTCAACGCGCTTTCGTTGATTTCCAGCGTGACGAATTGCGCTGGCACGCCAGCGGTCTGCAACATGCCCATGACTTCGTTGAAGAAGCCCGGGCGCAGCAACTGCAACGTGGACACATTCACCGCAATGCTGAAGTCGTCGAACCCCTGGTCGCGCCACAGACGTGCCTGGCGCACCGCGTTCTGCAGCACCCATTCGCCGATCTGCACGATCACGCCCAGGCGCTCGGCGGTGCGCATGAAACGCTCCGGCACCAGCATGCCCAACGTCGGCGATTGCCACCGCAGCAAAGCTTCCATGCCCACGATGCGGCCGTCGCGTGCGCTCACCAGCGGCTGATAGCGCAGACGCAGCTCGCCATGCGGAATCGCATCCACGATCTGCCGCGCGATGATGCTTTCGCTATGCGCACTGGTGGTCGAGTTACGCGTGTACAGCCGCACCGTGTTGCCGCCTTCGCGCGCGGCCTGGTAGCTGGCTTCCTCGGCGTAATCGAGCAGGATCGACAGCGAGCTCGAGTGTTCCGGGCACAGGCTAATGCCGACCTTGCCGGTCATGAACAAGGTGTACGGCAACACCGACAACGGCAATTCCAGCTGCTGGCGGATCTCTTCGGCGAAATCTTCCGGCAATGGGGTGTCTTCGCGACGCACCGCCACCACCACCATTTCATCGCTGCCGTGACGCCACAACTTGCCGCGCGCGCCAAGGAAATCCTGCAGCCGTCGCGCGACCAGCGTCAGCGCCTGATCGCCGACCTCGGCACTCATGTTCTCGTTGATCGAGGCAAAGTGATCGATATCGATATGGAACACCATCAATGGCGGGCCGCCGGATGCGGCAGCGTCCACCAGATGCAGCAGTTCGGGATTGCCTGCGCCCAGGCGCGTGGGTTTGACGATTTCCAATCCAGGCGGAATAACCGGGCTCCACATGACTCAACGTCCACCATCGTCGTGGACGGACTCGCCGACCGGGTGATAGGGCAGGCGCAACGTCACGCGCGTGCCTGCTCCGGGGGCTGATTCTATCGCGAGCGCGCCGCCGACGGTTTGCGCACGCTCACGCATCACGATCAGCCCAAGACCGCGCGGGCCTTCGGGTTCGAAGCCATCGCCGTCATCGCTCACTTCCAGGCGAAAGCTCTGGCTGTCGATTGTCTGCAGGCTCATGCGCACTTCGCCCGCGCACGCATGCCGCAACGCATTGGTGAGGCTTTCCTGCGCGATGCGAAAACACGCCTGTTCGATTTCGTTGCCGGGGCGTACGTCCAGGGCCTGGATATCCAGTTCCAGGTGCACCTGCGAGGCGCGGAACAACATCGAGGCTTGCCAACGCAGCGCCGCTTCCAGACCCAGTGCATCGAGTTGTGGCGGGCGCAACAGCATCGACAGATTGCGCAGCTTGGTCACCGTGCTGTCGGCCAGCGACACCACCTCGAGCAGATCCTCGCGACGCGCGGCCGGGTCAAGCTCGTCCAGCGCCGCATGTGCGGATAGCTTCATCGCGGTGATCGCCTGGCCGATATCGTCGTGCAGATCGCGCGAGATCGCGCGGCGCTCGTCTTCCTGCAACGAGAACAACCGCTTTGCCATCGCCTGCAGTTCGGCATTGCTTTCGGCTAGGGCGTCGCGCATACGCTCGGGTTCGCTCAAATCACGCACCACCAGCAATTTGCAGGCGCGCCCGCCGTAGCGGATATCGCCAGCTGACAAGCCGGCATAAAAGGTGCTGCCATCGCGACGGCGCATCGCCCGTGCGCTGGACACCGGTTCGTTGCGGTCGCTGCCTGCGCGCAGATACTCGCGCACGATCGGCAGATCGTGCTCGCCGACCAGCGTCTGCAACGGTTCACCCAGAATGGTCTCGCCCTGGAAGCCGAATTGCGTCGAGCCTGCCGCATTGGCATACATCACGTGCTCGTCGGCCAGGATCAGCACACCATCGGGTAGCACACGCACCAGCTCGCGGAACTGTTCCTCGCGCTCGCGCAGAAGGCGCCGCGATTGTTCGCGCTCGCTCACATCCTGCAGCGTGCCGTGGATATGGCGTGCGCCGCTCGTCGTGGTGACGCTCTCGGCACGCAGGTGCACGGTGCGCGGCTGCGAGTCGCCGCCAGTGAGCGGTAGCAGCACATCGATCTGCACCTGCCCACCAGTGCACATGTCTTCGATCATCCGTTCGATGCGTGCCTGGGTGGCGGTATCCGAGGCGGTCAGCAATTCTTCCAGCCGATGTTCGCGGCGATGCATCGGCACGCTGCGACCGAGCAACCGATACACCGCCGGCGAATAACGGCCCAGACCGGTGGCGCGATCCAGCTGCCACGAGCCCAGCCGCGCGATGCCTTGCGCTTCTTCCAGCCGCTCAAGCGCTTCGTCGCGCAGGTGCTGCGCCTGGCGCTCCTCGCTGCGGTCCACGGTGACCACCAGGCGGGCAGGGCCGCTGGCCAGATGCAGCTGATTGCTGCGGATCTCGACATGGCGCGGGCCGCTGCGGGTCAGCAGATCCTCGTGCAGGGTGCAGGTGTCGTCGCCCTTGGCACGGATCTGGGTGATGATTTCTTCCAGGCGCACGCCGTCGGCATTGGGCCAGATCGCCTGCAACGTCTGCTGCAGAAATTCGTCGCGCTCCCAGCCGAAGAATTCCAGCGCTGCCGGGTTGGCATCCAGGATGCGCAGCGTGGCCAGGTCGTAGATCAGGGCCGGGCTGGGCAGGGCGAGGAACTTAGCCTGCAGCAGTGCCTCGGATTGCGCCAGCTGGGCGTGCTCTTCCACGATCAGCGCGACAAAGCGGCGCAGCACCAGATGGATCACGATGCTCGATACCACCAGAAAGCTCGCATCCGACCAGCGCTCCGGCATGGCGGCGCCGGCCAGGTGCAGCAGCCGGTTGCCCAGCAGCAACCACACCACACCAGTCAGCAGATACAGCCCTGTCAGCGTCCACAGACCCTGTTGCAGGCGTTCGGCGAGGCGAAGTCGGGAAACGGGGGCGGACGAAAACGCGGGCGCGGCAACGGGATCAGGCATGGGTCCGCGAACGACCTTTGGAGCGGGCGATGCAGCCATCTTAGCCGTAACTCGGCCCGGTTCGGTCGTGCCGCAAACAGGTACCTCAACTAATTGCCAAAACGGCCGTTATCCATTGCGACTCCGAGGCAGGGGTCGATTCTTCGGAGTGTTCCAGAGTGGACTCAGGCGTCATTGCAAGCATGCTGCAGCACCCGTTGACCTCAGCGGTGGTGTTGTTGGATGCGCATGGTCAGCCTCTGGCGGCCAACCGCGTTGCGCAGTCGCTTGGATTGCCGGCAACCCTTGGTTCCTATGCCGAAGTTCTGGAAAGCAGCCGAGCCCAGGTGGCCGATAACGGCGGCATGGCGGCCTGCGTGCTGCCGGGCACCGGCGGCGGGCGTCTGGAAGGTTGGTTGCGCGCAGTCTGCGACGAACACGGCCAGGTGATGGCCTTCACGCTGAGCATTCCCGAGCCGGTGGGCGCCGATGGCACCAGCCGCTGGGAAATGGGTCTGGACAGCGCCGATCACGGTTTGTGGGATTGGGATATTCCTGCCGACGTGGTGTACCGCTCGGAGCGCGGGACCCGCATGCTCGGTTACTTAGAGCAGCCGCTGCCGAACAATCTCACCGCCTTGTCCGGGTTGATTCATCCCGACGACCATGCGCTGGTCAGTGCCGCCGTACAGGCGCACCTGGATGGGCGCACCGATACCTATGTGGCCGAATTCCGCTTGCGTCAGAGCGATGGCCAGTGGCGCTGGATCCTCGATCGCGGCCGCGTGGTCTCGCGGACCGCCGACGGCCGCCCGCTGCGCATGGTCGGCACGCATACCGACGTGCATCACCACAAATTGCTCGAGCAGCAGCTGCGCGAGCAGCAGGCCCAGCTCGAAGATGCCCAGCGTATTGCCAGCATGGGCAGCTGGAGCTTGGACACGCTCAAAGACGCGTTGTGGGTCTCGCCCGATTTCCTGCAGCAGCTCGGCATGACCCAGGTACGGCTGCAGAGCATTCGCGACATCCTGCGTCTGCTCGGCCGGCCCTCGATTGCGCAGTTGCGCAGCGCCTGGCGCAAGATCAAGCACGAAGGCATGCCGATGCATTTCGAGCTGGAAATCAATGGCCTTGCCGGCATCAATCCGCATCATCTGCGGGTGTGGGCACAGCCGGTCTTCGACGGCGACGGCACCATGGTGCGCCTGCTCGGCCAGCTGCAGAACGTCACCGAGCAACGTCAGACCGACGCGCTGATCCGCTGGCGCACCGAGTTGCTCAATCGCGTCTCTGCGCTGGGTAAGATCGGCGGCTGCGAGATCGAGGTCGATACCCGGCGCATGCAGTGGACCGAGGAGTGCTATCGCATTCATGGCCTGCGCAAGGAAAACATCACCCTGGAGCAGGCGCTGTCGCTGTACACCCAGGATTCGCGCGACGCCTTCGAAGCGGCGCTGCTGCGGATTTCCGATGGCGGCCTCCCCGAGCAGCTGGAGCTGTGTTTCTACCGCAACTCCGGCCAGCGCGTGTGGGTGCAGGTACTGATCGAGCTGGACCGTCGCGAAGGCCTGCCGCCGCGTTTTGTCGCTTTATTTCGCGATGTCACCCGCGAACGCGAAGCCAACGAGCGCATCGAGCTGCTGGCGCACTACGACCGTCTGACCGGCTTGCCGAATCGCTTTCTGCTGCGCGAGCAGGCAGAGAACGCGATTCGCGAAGCACACGAGCGCGGTCAGGTGCTGGCGATGCTGCTGATCGATCTGGATGGCTTCAAGAGCATCAACGATTCGTTCGGCCATGCCACCGGTGACAACCTGCTCAAGCTGGCGTCTTCGCGCCTGCATCAGCATTTGCGCAACAGTGATCTGTTTGGTCGCTTCAGCGACGACGAATTCATCGTGCTGCTGCGCGATCTGGGCGAGCCGGAAGATGCCGGCCACGTGGCACGCAAGTTGATCAGCGCGCTGGGCGAGCCGCTGCGCAAGGACCACGTCACTCTCAAGCTCGGTGCCAGCATCGGGATTGCGCTGCAAGGCGATGGCCTGTCGGATTTCGATAGCCTGCTGCGCGCCGCCGATGCGGCGATGTACGCGGCCAAGGAATCCGGCCGCAACACCTTCCATTACTACAGCCAGGACGTGCTGCTGCGTGCGCAGCGCCGCTTGGAGCTGGAGCACGCGCTGCAGGGCGCGCTCGAGCGCGAAGAATTCACGCTGGTCTACCAGCCGCTGGTCAACACGGTCGGCGATACCTCGCCGGCGATCGAAGCGCTGATGCGCTGGAATCGTCCAGGTCATGGTCCCTGTAGCCCGGTCGAGTTCATTCCGATCGCCGAGGAATGCGGCGAAATCGTGCGCCTGGGCGAATGGGTCATCGGCGAAGCCTGCCGGCAAGCCGTTGTCTGGGACCGCGCCGGGCTCAATTTCAGCCGCATCGCGGTCAATGTGTCTGCGGTGCAGCTGCGCGAGCGCGGCTTTGCCGAGCGTGTGCTGGAAATCTGCCGCGACAACGGCTGGTCGCCGTCGCGGCTTGAGCTGGAACTGACCGAGTCCGCATTGATCCGCGATTCGGATTCGCTGCGCCGCTGCTTCGAGCTGTTCGAACAGAACGGTGTGCTGCTGGCGGTAGACGATTTCGGTACCGGCTTCTCGAATCTGCACTATCTCAACCGTTTCCCGGTGCAGCGCCTGAAGATCGACCGCAGCTTCGTGCAAGGCATGCTCGACGACGCCAACACGGCCGAAGTCACCCAGGCCATCGTGCATCTGGGCCATGCACTGGGTATGCAGGTGGTCGCCGAAGGTGTGGAAACGGTGCAGGAAGACGCATTGCTACGCCTGCAGGGTTGCGACGAGATCCAGGGTTACTTCTACTCACGCCCATTGTCGCCACGCGACATGGCGCAGTGGCTGCGCGAAGCCGAAGCCGGCATGCGCCTTGGCGCTCGTCTGGTCGTCGCCAACTGACGCAGTTGTGTTGCATCGCCTGCATCTAGAGCGGCCAATAAGACTACTGCGGAGCCGCCAGGCGGGTGCTGCCGGTGCTTGGAATCGGCATCTACCACTCATGCATTCCGGTTCGCCTGCGCCTTCCACGCCTACCCTGATGACTGCTCGCCACGTTTTCGTGAGCCGCTGCTGGTCAGTCGAGGCGCGACGCCCTTACCAGCGCCAAGCAGCTAATCAGCGGTCTATAACTGATCTATCGAGCTATCGAGTCGTAGCGTCGTTTGGCTAAGATCAAAAGTTGAGTCAGTCGAGGGCGCGATGCCCTCACCGCTCGCGGGACGCGCCGCAAGTACGTCCATGTAGGCTCGGTGGCGGCATCCATGCCGCCACACGGTCCCGCAATCGGTGAGGACACCGCACCAGGACGTTTGTAGGTTGTTTCGCTGAAAGTCTGCCTGATGCTTGACTTGCTTGGGATGCTGATCAGACGAGCCGTTATCCGAACATTGCACGTCGTACATTGCTTGCAACCATGCACACCGACCATCTCGACTGGTCCTTGCCCGCCCACCGTCGCGGGACCTTACGCGGCATGGATGCCGTGTAAGAGCCTACATGGACGTACTTGCGGCGTGTCCTGCGATGGTGGGCGGGCAAGGGCCCTGCAGCCAAACCGCAGATCATCCGCTCTACGACCGATCTATCCGCAGTCTCCAACAGCGTGAAGAAAACGGAGATGTCGAATCCTAGCAGCGCTTAGATGCAAAAAACGCTTGGTCAATCGAAGGCCCTACAACCAAGCCGCAGATCAGCCGCTCCGCAACAACACATTGCGAGCGTCTAATACCCCCAAGAAAACCAAGATCTCACGGCTTTTTTATCGCGAGCAAGCACCCATCTCGCAAGCGCACTCGCGCGCAGGAGGTGTCGTGCCACATCGTTCCCATGACATCGCAGCGATCGAAGCATCAAGTCGTGTCGTGTCGCAGAAGTCGCAGAGCAGGTGGGCAGGGGAGACGTCACCCTGATGCTGCAATCGAAAGGTGCTGCGTGGTTCAGAGCCAGGCTTGTCGGCACCGCCTAACCCATCATCGATAACTCAGGCAGTCACGACAACCAGCGGGGCGCCTGCCGAGGCACGCCCCGCCGTTTCGACATCAGCGTCCGGACACGCTGACCGCAGCACCGTCCAGGCCCAGATCCCAGGCCACGGTGGCGAACAGCAATTCTTCTTCGCTGCTGCTACGGCGCGGATGGATCAATGCCTGCACCTCCGCACGTGCCGCACATTCCAGCCGTTCCAACGCAGCCGGCATGCGCACGCGTCGCGGCGTGGGGCGGGCAGCATCGCTCTGCGCGATGCGCTCGGCCTGTGCGGCCGCAACGACCGCTGATTCCAGCACGGCGGTGGGTCTATCGACGGTCGGGGTGAGAAGCGTCATGAGCGGAACACCAGGTCGTTGCGGAACGACAAATCCCCGGGGAGGCCGGGGAATGTCGGGAGTCAGAGAGTGCGTGGCATCGGTCTTAGAACAACTCGACCGTGCCTGCACCCATACCTTGCTGTGCAACCGGCTTGTGCGGCGGGCGTTCCCACTCCACACGCATGTCGCGCAGGCGGTTGGACACCTTGGCCAGCGCGGCGACCAGATCGCTGTCATACACGCCGCCATTGCGATGCAGCAGTTCCTGCAGCGCCACCGCTTCACGGTTGATCGCGGTGAGGCGATCGAGGTGAGTGTGGATGCCGCTCAGCGTCTGCGTGGCGATGTCCTCGAACTGCAGGGCACGCACGGCTTCGGCCACGCTACCGTCGATGGAGCGTGCGCACTCGGAGATTTCGCGCATGCCATCGCCCAACGAGGCGTTGATCTGAGCGACATTCTCCAGCATCGCCGCCGATTCATGGCGGGCTTCGCGGGAACGATCCATGTGGCGCGAGGCCAGCTGCGAGACCGTTTCACGCACCTTGGAGATCGATTCCTTGGAGCTATGCGCCAGCTTGCGGATCTGTTCGTTGAAGGTGGTGGAACGCTCCGACAGGTTGCGCACCTCGTCGGCGACCACCGCGAAGCCACGACCGGCTTCACCGGCACGTGCTGCTTCGATGGCGGCGTTCAAGGCCAGCAGGTTTGTCTGGTCGGCAATCGACTTGACGTCTTCCAGCAGTGCGAAGATGCCATCCAGGTGCTGCGCCATCTCATCGATGTGATGCACCGTGTTGGTACTTTGGCCGCTCACCTGTTCCAGCGCTTCCACCAATTGCTCCATGCGGGAGCTGGCGTGCTGGGCGAAGCGGGCGACGTCGACGCCGGCGCTGCCATCGTCACCGGCACGGTCGACGATGCGGGCCAGTGCCTGGCTTTGCTGACGCGACTTGCGGTTCATCGCTTCGAAGCTGCCACCCAGACCGGACACGGCCTGGCGGATCAGTTCGCGGGCACGCTCGACTTCCGAGCGCGAACCGTCGACTTCGTTGCTGACGAACGTACGCAGTTCGTTGAGCAGTTGATCCTGCTCGCGCAGGATGCGGGTCTGGTCAGGATTACGCCGGAACTGGGAATACGTCACCCAGGCAGCGAAAACCAACCAACTAAGGGTCATGGTCGCCAGGATCGCCCAGCGCACCGAAGCGGGCCAGTCGAATCCGACAGCGAAGGGAAACAGCAAGGTCAGAGCCAAAGGGGCGGCTAGACGGATCAGTGGAAGTGAATACATGGGCGTTCTCGGCAGAGTCACGGTTGCTGTATCGGCCGTACCCCCTTTGTCTTTAGCGACGATCGCCACATCGTCTCGCCCATTCAACCGCTGTTGACGCGCGCCAGCGGCCGCTAGCGCACGCGTCAAAGCATGTTTGTCGCGGAACTCAACGCAGCGCGCGGTCCACCGCTTCGAGCATTGCGCGCTTGGCAAACAGAAAATCCCACAGGCTGCCACCCATCTGGCGCCACAACACCGCCGAGCGGACCGCTGCCAGCAGCAAGGCGCGGATTTCTGCGACTACGCCGGCCTGGCCCAGATAATGCGGGTTGCCTTGCACCATCACCTTGGGGCGCAAGTGGCTGATGGTCTGCGCATACAGCGCCCCCAGCGCGCTCAGCACGTCGGGGTGGCCACTGTCGCCCAGGGTCTGTGCCTGACGCGCCGCAGCCTCGATCCCGTTAGACACGGTGGTGACGGTGGCGGTGTCGCGCACGAAGCGGCGCTCCAGTTGCAGCACCGCCAGCGCCAGCCGCGGCAGCACCTCGTCCTGGCCCTGATTGCGGAAATAGTTGTGCAGCAGCCGCAGGCCTGGCGCCAGGTCGGTTGGCGAGCCGTACACAGCTTCGGGCGACGACGCGTCCACCCGGAATACGCTATCCATGGCGGTGCGCACCGTCGCAGCCTCCGAATGCCCGGTTTCGGCGATCCGCCGCACCTGCTGCAAGGCCTGGGCGACGCCGGCCAGCGCCAGCACACGGTGATCCATGGAAGAACTCATCAAGCCACTACCTCGGGTAAAAAAGAAGATCCCGCCAATTGGCGTTCCATCGGTGCATCGGTGGCCGCAATGACTGCGCCCCCCAGGCATTCTTCGCCGTCGTACAACACCAGCGACTGCCCCGGCGTCACCGCACGCTGCGGCCGCTCGAAACGCACCTGCACGCTGCCATCGTCGCGCACCTCCACCGTGCACGGTTCATCGGGCTGCCGGTAGCGCGTCTGTGCGGTGCAACTGAAGCTGCGCGCCGGCGGTGCCCCGGTGACCCAATGCGCCTGCTCGGACTGTAGCCAGTGCGATTGCAGCAGCGGGCTGTCGCGGTCCTGATCGACGTACAACACGTTGCTCGCCACATCCTTGCCCACCACATACCACGGCGCCGCAGCACGCCCACGCACGCCGCCGATGTTCAGGCCTTCGCGTTGACCCAGGGTGAAATAGAACACCCCCGGATGTTCGGCGATGCGCTGCCCCTGCGGGTCGCGGATCTCGCCGGTGCGCGCGGGCAGATAACGGCCCAGGAACTCGCGAAAGTCGCGCTCGCCGATGAAGCAGATGCCGGTGGAATCCTTCTTGGCATGCGTCGGCAGCCTGGCGTCCTGGGCGATCCGGCGCAGCGTACTTTTTTCCAGGTCGCCGATCGGAAACAACGTCGCCGCCAGCTGGGTCTGACCCAGTTGATGCAGGAAATAGCTCTGATCCTTGCCGCGATCGGCACCGCGCAACAACCGCCAACGCCCGCCGCTGTGCGCCACCCGCGCGTAGTGACCGGTGGCGATGCGTTCGGCGCCCAGCGCCTGGGCCGCATCCAGAAAATGCTTGAACTTCACTTCGCGGTTGCACAGCACGTCCGGGTTCGGCGTGCGCCCGGCTGCGTATTCGGCCAGAAAATGCTCGAACACACCGCCCCAGTACTCGCTGGAAAAATCGCGGAAGTGGAACGGAATGCCGAGCACCCCGCACACCGCCACCGCATCACGACGATCATCTTCGGCGCGGCAATCGCCGCTGCTGTCGTCGGCCCAGTTCTGCATGAACAGCCCGGCGATCGACTCGCCTTGCTGGGCAAGCCGCCAGGCGGCCACCGACGAATCCACGCCGCCGGATACGCCAACGATGATGCGCGGCGTACTCATCCGACGTGCCGCACCAACGCCAACGGATAGCGCTGACCTGCCAGATAATCTTTCACCACGTCCCACACCAGCGGACTACGTAGCCGGCCGGCCGCGCTGTGTAGTTCTTCCGGAGTCATCCACAGTGCGCGCACCACCCCGGTATCGAGGCTGCGGTCGGGGTGGTGGGTCAGCGCATCGGCGACGAAGGCAAAGCGCAGAAAACACTGGCCGCTTGGCGCCACCCACTGGTAGGTGCCGATGAACTGGGTCAGCTGCACATCCCAGCCGGTCTCTTCCAGGGTCTCGCGCACCGCTGCGTCCAGCAAACTTTCGTTCGGCTCCAGATGTCCGGCCGGCTGATTCAATAGCAGGCGGCCGCCGATGGTCTCCTCCACCTGCAGAAAGCGCCCGTCGCGCACCACCACAGTGGCGACGGTGACATCCGGATGCCAGCGTTCTACGGGCGTGTTCATCGACATTGGCTCCGGCGGATGGAAAACCGGCGCGCAGCATCCGCACTCGCCACGATCACAACCCGTCTCACAGCTCGGCTCAGACGATCAGGCGTACCAAGCCGCGGCGCGGATCGTTGCGTAGTGGAGGCGCACGACGGTGCTAGCGGCAGCGCGGTCACGGAATCGGTCATCAAGGGCCAGCCAGGGAATCGGAGACAAATTGTGCGGGCCGCGGCGCAAATCGTCCAATGCGCGCAACGATGAACCGTATAATGGTCACATGCCTCGTAATACTACGCACGAACACGATCACGGCCTGATGGTCGAAGCCAGCAAGCCTGAAGTGGCGCCACCGCCGCGTTATCAGGTGCTTCTGCTGAACGATGACTACACCCCGATGGACTTCGTGGTGACCGTTCTGGAGCAGTTTTTCAACCTGAGCCTGGAGCAGGCGACCCAGGTCATGCTGCATGTCCATACCCGTGGGCGCGGTGTCTGCGGGGTCTACAGCCGCGAGGTCGCCGAGTCAAAAGTGGCGCAGGTCAACGAGTTTTCGCGGATGAACCAGCATCCGCTGCTGTGCACGATGGAGCAGACCTGAGTTCGGTCAGGGATCATTCCAGCAGTGCAACACTGTGGCTGCAATCACATACTAACGCCGTCTGAACATGCCTATCCGATAGGGTTGTGGTAAATCCCAACAAAAGCCGCATATTGTTGGCAACAGCCGTTCGGAGTTACCAATGTTCAGCAAAGACCTAGAGCAAACCATCGGCCAGTGCTACAAGCGAGCACGCGAGGCGCGTCATGAATTCATGACCGTCGAGCACCTGCTTCTCTCGCTGCTGGACAACCCTTCCGCCCAGGCCGTCCTCAAGGCCTGCGGTGCGGACCAGGTGCGTTTGCACAACGACCTGGAACAGGCGATCGAGGCCTCGGTCTCGCGCCTGGCAGAAGACGATGGCCGCGATACGCAGCCGACCCTTGGCTTCCAGCGGGTGCTGCAGCGCGCTGTCTATCACGTGCAGTCCTCTGGCAAGAAGGAAGTCACCGGCGCCAATGTGCTGGTCGCGATCTTCGGCGAAAAAGACTCGCACGCGGTGTATTTCCTGAATCAGCAGGACATCACCCGCCTGGACATCGTCAATTACCTCTCGCACGGCATTGCCAAGCTCGGTGAAGACGGCGAGCAGCCGTCCGCGTCTGACGGCGAGCCCAAGAGCGAAGGTGGGGAAGGCGAGGCCAAGGGCGATGCGCTGGCCGAGTTCGCCACCAACCTCAACGAGCAGGCCCGTAACGGCAAGATCGACCCATTGGTCGGTCGTGCCGACGAAATCGAGCGCACCATCCAGGTGCTGTGCCGCCGGCGCAAGAACAACCCGCTGTACGTGGGCGAAGCCGGCGTGGGCAAGACCGCGATCGCCGAAGGCCTGGCCAAGCGCATCGTCGACAACGACGTGCCCGAGGTGCTCGCCGAGGCGGTCATCTTCTCGCTCGACCTGGGCGCGTTGGTGGCTGGCACCAAGTACCGCGGCGACTTCGAAAAGCGCCTCAAGGGCGTGCTCGCGGCGCTGAAGAAGGTGCCGAATGCGGTGCTGTTCATCGACGAGATCCACACCATCATCGGTGCGGGTTCTGCGTCGGGCGGCACCATGGATGCGTCCAATCTGATCAAGCCGGCGCTGTCGTCTGGCGAGCTGCGTTGCATCGGTTCGACCACGTTCCAGGAATACCGCGGAATCTTCGAAAAAGACCGTGCGCTGGCACGTCGCTTCCAGAAGATCGACATCGTCGAGCCGACCGTGGGCGAGACCTTTGAAATCCTGCAGGGCCTCAAGCCCAAGTATGAAGCGCACCACGGCGTGACCTACGCCGACGACGCGCTGCAGGCCGCCGTGGATCTGTCGGTCAAGCACATCGGCGATCGGTTGCTGCCCGATAAGGCGATCGACGTGATCGATGAAGCCGGTGCCCGTCAGCGCCTGCTGCCGGAAGGCAAGCGCAAGGAGCTGATCGACATCGAAGAGATCGAGACCATCGTCGCTAAGATGGCGCGGATTCCGGCCAAGCAGGTCAGCGCGACCGACAAGGACGTGCTGCAGCATCTGGAGCGCAATCTAAAAATGGTGATCTTCGGCCAGAACCCGGCGATCGAGACGCTGGCCGGCTCGATCAAGCTGGCGCGCTCGGGCCTAGCCAATCCGGAAAAGCCGATCGGCAACTTCCTGTTTGCCGGCCCCACCGGCGTGGGCAAGACCGAAGTGACCAAGCAGCTTGCGCTGCAGCTGGGCATTGAGCTGGTGCGCTTCGATATGTCCGAGTACATGGAAGCGCATTCGATCAGCCGCCTGATCGGCGCGCCTCCGGGCTATGTCGGTTTCGACCAGGGCGGCCTGCTGACCGAGAAGGTGGTCAAGACGCCGCACTGCGTGCTGCTGCTGGACGAGGTGGAGAAGGCGCATCCGGACATCTTCAACATCCTGTTGCAGGTCATGGATCGCGGGATCCTCACCGACACCAACGGGCGGGAGGCGAACTTCAAGAACGTGATCCTGGTGATGACGACCAATGCCGGTGCCACGCAGGCATCGCGGCGCTCGATCGGCTTTACCAAGCAGGATCATTCCACCGATGCGATGGAGTCGATCCGTCGCGGGTTCACGCCCGAGTTCCGCAACCGCCTGGATGCGATCGTGCAGTTCCAGCCGCTGGGCTTCGACCATATCCTGCGGGTGGTGGACAAGTTCATCATCGAACTGGAAATGCTGTTGCAGGAAAAGCACGTCTCGCTGTCGGCAACCCCGACCGCGCGCGACTGGCTGGCCCAGCATGGTTTCGATCCGCTGATGGGTGCACGCCCGATGTCGCGCGTGATCCAGGAGAAGATCAAGCGCCCGCTGGCCGACGAATTGTTGTTCGGCAAGCTGATCGCTGGTGGCCGGGTCAACATCGACGTCAAGGATGGCGAGCTGGTGGTGGAAGCGCATCCGGAACCGGAGCGTTTGCTGCCGGCCACTGTCGACTGATCGCGTTGCGGTCTTGAAACGAAAAAGCCGCTCATTCGAGCGGCTTTTTTTGTGTCTGCGGCATCTATCGCGCTCGTCTCCGCCACACAAATCGTAGGTACGACAAAAAGCGGCCAATGGCCGCCTTGCGTCTCACACCAGAACCGCTTACTTCATGCGGTAGGTAATACGACCCTTGGTCAGGTCGTAGGGAGTCATCTCAACTTTGACCCGGTCGCCGGTCAGGATGCGGATGTAGTTCTTGCGCATACGGCCGGAGATATGGGCGATGATTTCATGCCCGTTTTCCAGCTTGACCCGGAACGTGGTGTTGGGGAGCGTCTCGCTGACGCTGCCTTCGAATTCAATGGAGTCGTCTTTCGACATGTAATCCTGTGCAATCACGGCTGGCCCGGGAGGGCCGTAAGGGACAGCATTTTACGCTCCATCTCCCCGGGGTGCAAATTTTATGTTAAGCGGACGTCAGCGAGCGCGCTGGCAGGCCGCTCGCCGTAGCGCTCGGACCAGTTGCCGGGCAGCGCAGGTTGGGCGACCTGTCGCCGCACCTGCTGCAGGAACTGCGCGCGTGGCAGGCGTTGCGCGCCCAGGCGCATCAGGTGCGGATTCTCCACCTGCGCATCGATCAGTGGCCATCCGCAGCCATGCAGATACTCAGCGAGCGCTGCCAGCGCCACCTTCGAGCCGCCGCTTTCGGCACTGAACATGCTTTCGCCGAAAAACATCTGGCCGATCGCCACGCCGTAGATGCCGCCAACCAAACGCGCACCATCGAACACTTCCAGCGAGTGCGCGTGGCCCAGGCGGTGCAGTTCGATGTAGGCCTGCTGCATCGGCGTGGTGATCCAGGTGCCGTGCTGGCCTGCACGCGGCACCGATGCGCAGGCGTTGATTACCTGCGCAAAGGCAGTGTCGGCACGCACGGTCCAGGTGCTGCTGCGCAGCTCGCGCCGAAAGCGCGAGGACAGATGCACGGCATCGGTACGAAAGACCGTGCGCGGATCCGGGCTCCACCACAGGATCGGCTGGTCGTCGGAGAACCACGGGAATACGCCGTGCGCATACGCATTGAGCAACCGCTGCGGCGACAGATCGCCGCCGAGTGCGAGCAAGCCGTCCGGTTCGCGCAAAGCGTGTTCGACGGGCGGAAACGGCGCGGCAGGATCGGCGTCAAGCAGGTAGGGAAGGGGGCGCGACATGCGGAGAGTTTAGAGCCTGCCATGCGGTTCGCACTGAGGACGCTTGTAAATCGGCTGCACTCACGTGACGACATCGTCGTGTGTTGTCAGCGACTCTCAGCCGAAGAGCGCAGTGCGCTCTCGCAGCCATCAGGCACGCATGACGACTGCGTCCGTCGCGACGCGTCAGGCATGCGGGTCAACCGCGCGGCATTAATCACGGAATGGGCTGTGCTCGAACAGCTCACGCGCATGTTGGGCGACAGCCTCGCGCTCATCCGCGCACCATTGCGCCAGCGGTTCGCGAAAGGCAGGGTCGGCGATCCAGTGGCGGCTGCGTACCAGCGTCGGCAAAAAGCCCCGCGCGATCTTGTGTTGGCCCTGAGCGCCCGGTTCGAACCGGCTCAGGCCTTCGCGCAGGCAATATTCGATGCCTTGGTAATAGCAGGTTTCGAAGTGCAGGCCCGGTAGCGCTTCGCCGCCCCAGTAGCGGCCGTAGAGCGTGTCGTGGCCTCGCAGGCACAGCGCGCCGGCAATTGGGTGTCCGTCCAGTTCGGCCAGAAACATCACCAGTTGACGTGGCAGGTGCTGGGCCAGGTGTCGCAGGAATTCCGGCGTCAAAGCCGGCGAGTTGCCGTATTCGTTGAAGGTCTTGAGGTAGAAGCCGTACATCGCGTCCAGATCGGCAGCGCTGGCTTCGTCGCCGTGCACCACGCGCAACTGCACGCCGGCGCGCTGCACCTTGGTGCGCTCCTGACGAATGTTCTTGCGCCGCTTGTGGTCCATCGCCGCCAGGAAACTTTCGAAATCGCTCCAGCCGCTGGCGTTGTGCCAGTGGTATTGCAGATCGTTGCGCTCCAGCCAGTCGGCATCGAACGCGGCGTCTTCGTCGACTGGGTAGAAATTCACGTGGGCCGACGACAGCCCGCTGCGCTCCACCAGTTCGCGCATCGCCGCGAGCAACTGCGGGCGCCATTGCGCCGCGCCAAGCAGGCGAGGGCCGGTCACCGGCGAGTAGGGCACGCCGCACAGCCACTTGGGGAAGTACTCCTGCCCGTAGCGCGCATAGGCGTGCGCCCAGGCGTGATCGAACACGAATTCGCCGTGCGAGTTGTTCTTCAAATATCCCGGCGCAGCGGCGACCAGCGTGTCGCCGTCCCACAACGTCAGGTGCAACGGGTTCCAGCCCCAATCCGGGCGTAGGCAGCCCTCGCGTTCGAGACCTTGCAGGAAGGCATAGGACACGAAGGGATGGGTGCCGTCGTGCAGCGCATCCCAGGCGCCGGCCGGAAGCTCGTCCAGTCGGCGGCACCAGCGGGCGGTCACGCTCATGCGTGCGGCCCGCGGGGAGCTAGGCTGCCCGCACGGCGCGGCCGGCGGTCAGCCACCTCAGGCGCTCTTGTCGAGATAACGCTCGGCATCCAGCGCGGCCATGCAGCCGAAGCCGGCCGAGGTGATCGCCTGGCGGTAGTGCTGGTCGGCGACATCGCCTGCGGCGAACACGCCGGCCACCGAGGTCTCGGTCGCCGCGCCGTTCAGGCCGGAGCGGATTTCCAGGTAGCCGTTATTCATCGCCAGCTGGCCGTCGAACAGCTGGGTGTTGGGATGGTGGCCGATGGCGACGAAGAAGCCGTGCGCAACGATCTCGCGAGTGCTGCCGTCGATGGTGGACTTGACCCGCACGCCGGTGACGCCTGCATCGTTGCCCAACACTTCGTCGATGGCGTGGTGCCAGACGGTTTCGATCTTGCCGGCGGCAACCTTGGCGAACAGCTTGTCCTGCATGATCTTTTCGGCGCGCAGCGTGTCGCGGCGGTGCACCAGATAGACCTTGCGGGCGATGTTGGACAGGTACAGCGCTTCTTCGACTGCGGTATTGCCGCCGCCGACCACGACCACGTCCTGGTCCTTGTAGAAGAACCCGTCGCAGGTGGCGCAGGCGGACACGCCGCGGCCCTTGAAGGCTTCTTCGCTGGGGATGCCCAGGTACTTGGCGGTGGCACCGGTGGCGATCACCAGCGCGTCGCAGGTGTACTCGGCGCCGTCGCCGCTCAGGCGGAACGGGCGCTGCGAGAGATCGGCGGTGTGGATATGATCGAAGATCACTTCGGTCTCGAAGCGCTCTGCATGCGCCTGCATGCGGCTCATCAGGTCCGGGCCCATCAGGCCATGGGGGTCGCCCGGCCAGTTGTCGACCTCGGTGGTGGTCATCAGCTGACCGCCCTGCTGCAGGCCGGTGATCACCACCGGCTTGAGGTTGGCGCGCGCGGCATAGACCGCGGCGGTCCAGCCGGCCGGGCCGGAGCCCAGGATCAGCAGGCGGGAATGCTTGGCGGGACTGGCAGATGAGGCGCTCATGTATACTCGCGATCTAGGAAAAGGCAGGGCTGGCGCATGAATTCGCGCCCCTGTGGCGGCATAGAGTGGCGGTCCCCACCCGGTGAATCAAGGCGGCGCGATGGAACTGCATGAACCGCAGATGGCATGGTCCGCCCAGTACGCGTAGTCGACGCCGCCTTGTGCGGCGTTTTTCGTTCACTGGTTGGTGCCAAGGCAAGCGGTGAGGTTCAACAGCTGAAACTGTGGCGTCAGTCGTTTATTATCAATCACTAACAGCATATTTCTAAGGTCTGGCTACAGGTGGCAAAGCAGGTTCCCGAACGCAGCAAGCCCGCAGAGGGCAAACCGTCCTCGCGCAAGACGGCGGTGGCGGACAATCCGCGTCGGCAAAAGCTCTGGCGCGATCTGGCATTGATCGCGGTGGCGCCGTTGCTGCTGTATCTGCTGGCCAGCCTGTTCACCTATTCGGCGGCCGATCCGGGCTGGTCGCAGACCGGCAGCGTGGTCGCACCGGTGCACAACATGGGCGGCCGGGTCGGTGCATGGACGGCCGACGTGCTACTGCAGCTGTTCGGTTATGTGGCCTTTCTGCTGCCGGTGGTGCTGGGTGCGGTGGCCTGGATCGCCTTGTTCGGCATGGACAAGGAAGGGCAGGCCGAGGCCGATCTGGGGCCGGCCCTGCGCCTGGTCGGCATGGTGGGGTTCCTGATTTCTTCGACCGGCTTCCTGCACCTGCGCCTGTTCACCGGCGATGTGGCCGGGGCCGGCGGCATCCTGGGGCGGTTGGTCAGCAATTCGCTGAGCGCCGGGTTCGGTGCGTTGGGCGCGAACCTGTTCGTGATGGTGCTGTTGCTGGTGTCGATCACCCTGGCCACGGGGTTGTCGTGGTTTGCGCTGATGGAACGTATCGGTAAGGGCGTGTTGGCACTGGGGCCGCTGATGCAGCGCAAGACCCACCAGGCCACCGAGTGGCAGCAGACCCGCGTCATGCGCGAAGAGCGCGAGGAAGTGCGCAAGGTCGATGCGGTCAAGCAGGCCAAGCGTGAGCCGGTCAAGATCGAGCCGCCGCCGGCACCGGTGGTGGAAAAGAGCGAGCGCGCCAAGCGCGACACCCAGATTCCGATGTTCCAGGGCGTGAGCACCGATGGCTCCGATCTGCCGCCGCTTGCCCTGCTGGACGACCCCAAGCCGCAGGCCAAGGGCTATTCGGAAGAAACGTTGGAAACGCTGTCGCGGCAGATCGAATTCAAGCTCAAGGACTTCCGCATCGAGGCCCAGGTGGTCGGGGCTTATCCGGGTCCGGTCATCACCCGCTTCGAGATCGAGCCGGCGCCAGGCATCAAGGTCAGCCAAATCAGTTCGCTGGACAAGGACATTGCGCGCGGGCTGTCGGTCAAGTCGGTACGCGTAGTGGACGTGATTCCGGGCAAGTCGGTGGTGGGTCTGGAGATCCCCAACGTCACCCGCGAGATGATCTTCCTGTCGGAGTTGCTGCGCTCCAAGGAATACGACAAGTCGCCCAGCCCGTTGACGCTTGCGTTGGGCAAGGACATCGCCGGGCGCCCGACGGTGGCCGATCTGGCGCGCATGCCGCATTTGTTGGTGGCCGGTACCACCGGCTCGGGCAAGTCGGTGGCCGTGAATGCGATGGTGCTGAGCCTGCTGTTCAAGGCCTCGCACAAGGAGCTGCGGATGCTGATGATCGACCCGAAGATGCTCGAACTGAGCGTCTATCAGGGCATCCCGCATCTGCTGGCGCCGGTGGTCACCGACATGAAGGAGGCCGCCAATGGCCTGCGTTGGTGCGTGGCCGAGATGGAACGCCGCTACAAGCTGATGAGCGCGGTGGGCGTGCGCAACCTTGCCGGCTTCAACAAGAAGATCAAGGACGCCATCGACGCCGGCCAGCCGATGATGGATCCGCTATTCAAGCCCAATCCCGAATTGGGTGAGGCGCCGCGGCCGCTGGAGTCGCTGCCGTTCATCGTGATCTTCATCGACGAATTTGCCGACATGATGATGATCGTCGGCAAGAAGGTCGAAGAGCTGATCGCGCGTCTGGCACAGAAGGCGCGTGCGGCCGGCATCCATCTGATTCTGGCCACGCAGCGGCCGTCGGTGGACGTCATCACCGGCTTGATCAAGGCCAATATTCCAACCCGCGTGGCGTTCCAGGTCAGTTCCAAGATCGATTCGCGCACCATCCTGGATCAGTCCGGGGCCGAGGCGTTGCTGGGCAACGGCGACATGCTGTACCTGCCGCCGGGCACGGCGCTACCTGACCGCGTGCATGGTGCCTTCGTCAGCGACGAAGAAGTGCATCGTGTGGTCGAGCACCTCAAGGCCAGCGGGCCGGTGTCCTACGTCGAAGGCGTGCTGGACGAAGTGCAGACCATGGGCGACGGCACCGTGGTGGGTGCGACCGGCTTGCCTGAAAGCAGCGGCGGTGGCGGCGACGAATCCGATCCGTTGTACGACGAGGCCTTGCGCATCGTCACCGAAACCCGGCGTGCCTCGATCTCTGGCGTGCAGCGACGCTTGAAGATCGGCTACAACCGCGCCGCGCGTTTGATTGAAGCGATGGAAGCGGCCGGCGTGGTCAGCCAGCCCGAGCACAACGGCGACCGCACCGTGCTGGCACCGCCGCCGCCCAAGTAATCGGCAACCGGCAACCGGCAACGCGGCGCCTGTCGGCTTACGCGTGGCGCCGCGTTCCGGGCTTAGGGGCGGCTAACAAACCGTGGCGAGAGGCCGCGTCCCGCAATCGGCGAGGACACCGCACCAGACAGGTTGCTGCTTGGTTTTGTCGGCCGCTCTTATCCGGATTGCGTGCGTGTATCCGCAGACACATGGATGCGGCGATGTTGGAGGCCTGTGCCTGACGCTGCGGCGCACACCGGCTACCCTGTTGAGCAAGGGCCGCTCCGGCCCGTCGTGATCGAGACCCATGCTGCGTCGTCCTGTGTTGCTGCTTCTGCTGCTGATCTCATTGCCGCTGCTGGCTCAGGCCCAGCAGCAGGCTGCGCCTGCCGCCGCTGCGGCACGCACGCAGGCCGACACCAACTACAGTTTCGTGCGCTATCGCGCCGACTACGAAGTACGTGCCGACGCCAGCAGCGTGGAAACCGACGAATACGAGATCCTGCTCAAGACCAAGTCGGCAGTGGAGCAGTTCAGCCAGGTGCGGCTGAGCTATAGCGAGAAGATGGAAACCCTGGAGGTGCTGCAGGCCTACACCGTCACCGCCGAAGGGCTGCGCCAGGACGTGGCGGCCGACAAGATCTACACCCAGGAAAGCTATTCCAGTGCGGCGGCAGCGATGTACGCCGACCGCAAGGTCAAGGTGGTGGTGTTTCCGAATCTGGCGCCGGGTGCGCGCATCGTCTACCGCGTGCGGCGTGCGCAGAACACCCCGTACTTCCCCGGTTATTTCAGCCTGTGGGAAACCTTCAGCGTGTTCGCGCAATACGACGATGCGGTGGTCACGCTGGTGGCGCCGAAGGCGTTGCCGATGCATTTATCGGTGCGCGGGCTGCAGGGCGGCACCAAGCCGGTGGTGCGCGGCGATCAGGCGCGCTGGGAATGGCGCTACCAGCGTGCCACGCCGATGAAGAACCAGAACTGGAGCGCGGCGACCTGGGAGTTCAGCCCGACCTTGATGGCCAGCACCTTCGACAGCTGGTCGCAGATGGGCCTGGCCTACCACGTCAAGGGCGGCCGCGCTGCTGCGGTGACGCCGGCGATCCAGTCGCTGGCCGACGAGGTGACGCGTGGCATCGACGACCCGCGTGCGCAGGCGGCGGCGTTGTATGCCTGGGTAGCGCGCAATATTCGCTACGTGGCGGTGTACCTGGGCAACGGCGGGCTGGAGCCCAACAGCGCCGACAGCATCCTGGCCAACCACTATGGCGACTGCAAGGATCACACCGTGATCCTGGAAGCCTTGCTGGCCGCCAAGGGCATCGCCAGTACGCCGGTTCTGATCGGCGCTGAGGGCGGACCCACGTTGCCGCCGATTCCGGTGCTTGGTCGTTTCAACCATGCGATCACCTATATCCCGGCGTTCGATCTTTACGTGGATTCGACCAACCCCTACGCGCGCTTCGGCCAGCTGCCGGCTGGCGATCTTGGCGCGCCGGTGGTGCATACGCTGGACGGCAAGGTCACGCACACCCCGCCCAACGACCGCAATGTCAACCGCTACGTCGCGCGCACCGAGTACCGCTTCACCCCGCAAGGCGGCCTGCAAGGCATGACCACGCTGGATAGCGGGCAGACCGGCGAGGTGGGCTTGCGCGCGATGTTCGTGCAGCTCAACGCGCAGAACCGCAATCGCATCGAAGAATCGATCATTGCCCAGTCCGGCTTCGACGGCACCGGCGATCTGCTGATCCAGGGCGACCCGCTGGATCTGGATGCGCCATTCAATTACCGCTACACGTTCCAGGCCAACGATGCGGTGGATTTTTCGGTGGTCGGCGGCATGACCTTGCCCGATATGCCCGGTGCCGAATCGACACGCGGGATCTATACGACCACCTCGGCCGAAGACAATCTGACCCCGTTCTACTGCAACGACAGCGTGCGCGAAGAAACCTATGTGGTGAGCTTCCCCGCGACGGTGCCGATCATCGCGATCCCGCGCAGCAGCACCTTTCGCAATGCGGCCGGCGAGTATGCGGTCGAGTGGACGCGTCAAGGGCAGACGGTGACTGCGGTGCATCGGCTGCAGCGTGCCGCAGTGCGTGGGCCGCAGGCGCTGTGTCAGCCGCAGGATTACCGCGCATTCCGCGAGCTCTACCAGCAGGTGCGGCGCGGCTTTCGCGGGCAGATCGTCTATGGCGATCTGTCCAAGGTGCAGACGGCGCAGTGAGAGGGATCGATTCGTCGCTGCTGCGATCTGAACGCGTCGTGCGATAGCGCTCGCCCATTCATCTATGAAGTATCAAAATCCACGCATGCCCTTTTGGAAGACCGCGATGCATCGCCAGCTCCGTTATGCCGTCCTCGCCACCGCCCTGTTCGCCAGCACCGCATTTGCCGGTGCACGTCAGGAGCTGGATACGTTCACGCGCGGCCTCAAAGGGCTGGACGGGCAGTTCAGCCAGCAGGTCTCCGATGCCAATGGCCGGGTCAAGGAAAGCTCGAGTGGGCGGGTGGCATTGTCGGCGCCGCGCCAGTTCCGTTGGGAATACGCCAAGCCCTACAAGCAGCTGATCGTTGCCGACGGCAAGAAGGTGTGGGTGTTCGACCCGGACCTGGAGCAGGTCACCGTGCGCGCGCAGGGCAGCGAAGAACAGAACAGCCCCCTGGTCGCCTTGATCGATCCGGCACGGCTGGACAAGCAATACGACGTCAGCGAAGAGGCTGCGCCGCGTGATGGGCTGCAATGGCTGTCGCTGACGCCCAAGGTCGACACCGAAGCCAGTTTCCAGATGGCCTCGCTGGGGTTCGGCAAGGATGGCCTGGCCAGGATGGAAGTGGTGGATGCGGTCGGCCAGCGCACCGCGATCAGCTTCAGCGGCTGGAAGCGCAATCCGGCCTTCGCTGCAGACACCTTTCGCTATACGCCTGGCAAGGGTGTGGACGTGGTCGGCGACGCGCAGTAAGCGCTCGTTCGACGCATCCGCACTGACAACGGCCTTCTTCGCAGAAGGCCGTTTGCTTACGCGATACAATGACGCGTGGCACGAACCAAGCTCCCCATCGCTCCCGAAGCCGATCTGCTCAGCGTAGACGGCGAGCATCTGCGCCCGCTGGCCGAGCGCATGCGTCCGCGCACCCTCGACGAGATGGTAGGGCAGAAACGCCTGCTGGCACCCGACAGCGCATTGCGACGCGCGGTGGAATCCGGCCGCGTGCATTCGATGATCCTGTGGGGGCCGCCCGGTTGCGGCAAAACCACCCTGGCGCTGCTGCTGGCGCATTACTCGGATGCCGAATTCAAGGCGATCTCGGCGGTGTTGTCGGGATTGCCGGAAGTGCGGCAGGTATTGGCCGAGGCCGCGCAGCGCTTTGCCAGCGGCCGCCGCACGGTGTTGTTCGTCGATGAGGTGCATCGCTTCAACAAGGCGCAACAGGACGCGTTCTTGCCGCATATCGAGCGCGGCACGATCCTGTTTGTCGGTGCGACTACCGAGAATCCATCCTTCGAATTGAACTCCGCATTGCTATCGCGTTGCCGCGTACATGTGCTGGAAGGCGTCTCGCCGCAGGACATTGTCGAGGCCTTGCAGCGTGCGCTGCACGATTCGGAGCGTGGGCTGGGGCGGGAGACCATCCAGGTCAGCGATGCCTCGCTGCTGGAAATCGCCAGCGCTGCCGATGGCGATGTGCGCCGCGCATTGACGCTGCTGGAAATCGCGGCGGAACTGGCGACGGGCGAGGGTGGCGAGATCACTCCGCAGACGCTGTTGCAGGTGCTGGCCGACCGCACCCGTCGCTTCGACAAGAACGGCGAGCAGTTCTACGACCAGATCTCGGCGTTGCACAAATCGGTGCGCAGTTCCAATCCGGATGCGGCGCTGTACTGGCTCACGCGCATGCTCGATGGCGGCTGCGACCCGGCCTATCTGGCGCGGCGGCTGACCCGCATGGCGATCGAGGATATCGGCCTGGCCGATCCACGCGCGCAGAGCATGGCGCTGGAAGCCTGGGACATCTACGAGCGGCTGGGTAGCCCGGAAGGCGAGTTGGCGTTCGCGCAACTGGTGCTGTATCTGGCCAGCACCGCCAAGTCCAACGCCGGCTACGCGGCCTTCAACCAGGCCAAGGCCGAGGTGCGCGCCACCGGCACGCAAGAGGTACCGCTGCATCTGCGCAATGCGCCGACCAAGCTGATGAAGACGCTGGGTTACGGGCAGGACTATCAATACGACCACGATGCCGAAGGCGGCATCGCCCTGGATCAGACCGGGTTCCCCGATGCGATGGGCGAGCAGGTCTATTACAACCCGGTGCCGCGCGGGCTGGAGATCAAGCTCAAGGAAAAGCTTGATCGTTTGCGCGAGGCCAGGGCGCAGGCGCGCGCCGACAAGGGCAGGGCCGGGACCTAGCGCAGCGGCAGGTCGAGCAGCTGCCGCGACGGCCTGAACGACTCATCGCCCGTTGTCGTTTGAGTTTTGCTGGTCCGCCGCGGCGTTGCGCTGCGGGTCCGCCGCAGGCAGGTCGGCATGCCGTGGGTCTTCGTCCGGACCGATGCGACGCCAATGATGCTTGCCATTGCCGATGCGCTGCGCGTGATAGATGCCGCGATGGCCGGAGAACAGGTAGGCGGTGATGCAGGCGACGGCGGCAAAGGGGGCGATGTCGGCGCCGAACAGTTCGACCGCCATCAGCGTCGAGGCGATCGGGGTGTTGGACGCGCCAGCGAACACCGCGACCAGGCCCAGCCCGGCCAGCATCGAAAACGGCAGTTGCAGCAAGGGTGCCAGTGCGTTGCCCAGGGTCGCGCCGATATAGAACAGGGGGGTGACCTCGCCGCCCTTGAAGCCGGTTGCCAACGACGCCACGGTGAAGCAGGCCTTGCCGAGAAAATCCCAGGGTGCCATGGGTTCGTGGAAGGCGCGCACGATCTCCGGGATGCCCAGCCCGATGTAACGCTGCGTGCCGAGCAGCCAAACCGCCAGCGCAATCACTACGCCGCCGAGCAGGGGCCGCAGCGGTGCATAGGCGATCGCCTGCTTGACCGATCGGCCCAGACGATGCGTGGCCGTGGCGAACAGCCTACCGGCCAGGCCGAACACCACGCCGGCCGCCATCACCGCCAATACGCTGCCGACACCGACCGGCACTATGCGCTCGATCGCATAGTGCGTGTGTTGGATGCCCCAGGCCAAGCACACCTGATTGGCGACCATCGCGGCCACCGTGCAAGGCAAGAGCGCGTCGTAACGCAAGCGGCCGATGACTAGGACTTCGAGTCCGAAGATCGCACCCGCCAGCGGCGTGCCGAACACCGAGGCGAAGCCGGCGCTGATGCCGGCCATCAGCAGCAGGCGCCGGTCCTGGTGCAGGAGACGGAACACGCGCGTCAATTGGTCGGCGAGCGCCGCGCCCATCTGCACCGCCGTGCCCTCGCGCCCGACCGAGGCGCCGAACAGATGGGAGATCACCGTGCCCCCCATCACCAGCGGCGCCATGCGCAGCGGCAGCGTTTTCCGGGGATCGTGGATTTCGTCGATGATCAGGTTGTTGCCCGCGTCCACGTCCTTGCCCAGCAGGTGGTAGACCAGGCCGACGCCGAATCCGGCCAGCGGCAACAGCCACAGTACCCAGGCATGGCCTTCCCGCCAGGCGGTCGCCGCCTCCAGCGCCAGCAGGAACAGCGCCGACGCCGTACCCGCCACAACGCCCACCACGCTGGCGATCGCCAGCCACTTGGCAAGCTGGAGGAAAAGATCGAAATACTCGGTGCGGCGGAATCTGGACATGGCAGCCTGTCGTTTGGAACGTGAGGGCTGGCACGGCACGGAGTTGTGAGCAGAGACACGCCTACAATCCCTGGTCCGGGCCAGAGTTCTTGTAGGCGTCATCAGTAGCTATCGCTACGGTTGATGGTACAGCGCGGAGGAACGCCATCTCCGAGCGGGCAGAATAATCCCGCGCCGCTTGGCTGTCCAGCCGCTTCCCTGTGACGCGGCCTGGTAAGCGGTCCGCTTGCCGACGGCAATGGATCGCGGACACTGGATTGGAGCGCGCGGGCTCCAATCCAGTCTGGGCCATCGCAGCGGCAGTCGCCGCCGTGCCGCCGCTGGCCCGCCTTACAGCGCTTCGATAATGCCCGCCGCGCCCATGCCGGTGCCGATGCACATGGTCACCATGCCGTACTTCTGCTGCCGGCGGCGCAGGCCGTGCACCAGCGTCGCCGCACGGATCGCGCCGGTCGCGCCCAGCGGGTGGCCGAGGGCGATCGCGCCGCCCAGCGGGTTGACCTTGGATGGATCCAGTTCGCTGTCGCGGATCACCGCCAATGCCTGCGCGGCGAAGGCTTCGTTGAGCTCGATCCAGTCGATTTGGTCCTTGGTGAGGCCGGCCTGCTTGAGCGCCTTGGGAATCGCCGCGATCGGGCCGATGCCCATCACTTCAGGACGCACGCCGGCCACCGAGAAGCTGACAAAACGGGCCAGCGGGGTCAGGCCGTAATCCTTGATCGCCTGCTCGGAGGCCAGCAGCATCGCACCTGCGCCGTCGCTCATCTGCGAGGAGTTGCCGGCGGTGACGCTGCCGCCGAACTGGCCGTTACGGAACACCGGGCGCAGCTTGGCCAGGCCTTCGAGCGAGCTGTCCGGGCGCGGGCCTTCGTCGGTGTCGACCAGCCGCTTGCGCAGCGCGATGACATTGCCTTGCAGGTCGGGCTGATGCGAGAGGATTTCGTACGGGGTGATCTCGTCGCGGAACTCGCCAGCGGCGATCGCAGCGATGGCTTTTTGATGCGAAGCGAGCGCAAACGCGTCCTGATCCTCGCGCGAGACCTTCCATTCTTCCGCGACCTTCTCGGCGGTGATGCCCATGCCATAGGCAATCGCCACGTGGTCGTCGGCGAACACGTTCGGCGACATGGCGACCTTGTTGCCCATCATCGGCACCATCGACATCGACTCGGTGCCGCCGGCCAGCATCAGGTCGGCGTTGCCCAGACGGATCTGGTCGGCCGCCATCGCCACGGCCTGGATGCCGGACGAACAGAAGCGGTTGATGGTCTGACCGGCCACGGAATTGGGCAGGCCGGCCAGCAGCACGCCGATACGCGCCACGTTCATGCCTTGCTCGCCCTCGGGCATGGCGCAGCCGATGATGGCGTCGTCGATCCGCGACAGATCGATGCCCGGCGCCTGCGCCACCACCGCACGCAGCACGTGCGCCAGCATGTCGTCGGGACGGGTATTGCGGAACACGCCCTTGGGCGCCTTGCCGACCGGCGTGCGGGTGGCGGCGACGATGTAGGCTTCTTGAATCTGCTTGCTCATGTGGCTTTCTCCGAAAGCCGGGAATGGGGAGTGGGGAATCGGGAATCGCTAGTGCGGATTCGCCTGAGTTCACCCTCGACATCCACCGGCAGAATAGTGGGAGGAGTAGGGAATCGATTTGGCTTTTCACCATTCCCGATTCCCCATTCCCGAATCTCAGTTCCTCAACGGCTTACCCGTCTTGAGCATGTGCCCAATCCGCGCCTGGGTCTTTTCCTGCTGGGCCAGTTCGACGAAGTGCTTGCGCTCCAGCTTGAGCAGCCATTCTTCGTCGACCAGCGCGCCGCGATCGACTTCGCCGCCGCACATCACCGTGGCGATGCGGGTGGCAATTTCATAGTCGTATTCGCTGATGAAACGGCCTTCCAGCATGTTGACCAGCAGCATCTTGAAGGTGGCGATGCCGACGTCGCCGGCGACCTGGATGCGGCGTGCCGGCAGCGGCGCGCGGTAGCCGCCTTCGGCCAGTGCACGCGCTTCGGCCTTGGCGATGTGCAGCGCTTCGAAGCTGTTGAACACGATCTTGTCGGTGGCGCGCAGCAGGCCCAGTTCCTGGGCATTGACCGCCGAGTTGGAGACCTTGGCCATCGCGATGGTTTCGAAGGTCTTCTTCAGCTCGGCGAACACATCGCCACCCGGGCCGGCGGCAATCGATGCGCGCACGGCGATTTCCTTCAACCCGCCGCCGGCCGGCAACAGGCCGACGCCGGCTTCGACCAGGCCGATGTAGCTTTCCAGCGAGGCCACGGTCTTGGCGCTATGCATCTGGAACTCGCAACCGCCGCCCAGCGCCAGGCCGCGCACTGCCGAAATCACCGGTAACTGCGCGTACTTGATGCGCTGGCTGGTGGCCTGGAAGTTGGCGACCAATGCTTCGAACGCATCCACCTTGCCGGCCTGCAACAGGCCCAGCGCGCCAGCCAGATCGGCACCGGCGGAGAAGGGTTCCTTCTGCTGCCAGATCACCAGCCCGGCGAAGTCTTTCTCCGCGCGGCCCACGACTTCCTGCAAGCCGTTAAGTACGTGATCGGAAACGGTATTCATCTTGGTCTTGAAGCTGACCACGGCGATATCGTCGCCGTCATGCCACATGCGCACACCATCGTTTTCGAACACCGTCTCGCCCGGCGAGAACTGCTCGCCCAGCAACGGATCGGGGAAGCGCTGACGCTTATACACAGGCAGCGCCGAACGCGGCAGCTTGGCATCGCGCGCCGGGCTGTAGGAGCCTTCGGCCGCATGCACGCCGTCGCGGCCGTCGAACACCCAATTCGGCAGCGGTGCGCTGCTCATGCTCTTGCCGTTGGAGATGTCTTCGGCAATCCACTGCGCCACCTGCTTCCAGCCGGCGGCCTGCCAGGTTTCGAACGGGCCAAGCGACCAGCCGTAGCCCCAGCGGATCGCCAGATCCACGTCACGCGCAGTCTCGGCGATATCGGCCAGGTGATAGGCGCTGTAGTGGAACAGGTCGCGGAAGCTGGCCCATAGGAACTGCGCCTGTGGGTGCTGGCTTTCACGCAACTTGGCAAACTTTTCGGCCGGGTTCTTGATCTTGAGGATCTCGATCACTTCCGGTGCGGCAGTGCGATCAGCGGCGCGGTAATCCTGCTTCTGCAGGTCCAGCACCACGATGTCCTTGCCGACCTTGCGGAAGATGCCGGCGCCGACTTTCTGGCCGAGCGCGCCCTTGGCGATCAGCGCGTCGAGCCACTTCGGCGACTTGAAATACTGGTGCCAAGGGTCGTCCGGCAGGGTGTCACCCATGGTCTTGATCACGTGCGCCATGGTGTCCAGGCCGACCACGTCCGAGGTGCGGTAGGTCGCCGACTTCGGGCGCCCGACCAGCGGGCCGGTCAGGCCGTCCACTTCATCGAAACCCAGGCCGAATTCCTGCGTGTGATGGATGGTGGCCAGGATCGAGAACACGCCGATGCGGTTGCCGATGAAGTTCGGGGTGTCCTTGGCATACACCACGCCCTTGCCGAGCGTGGTGACCATGAAGCTTTCCAGCCCTTCCAGCACCGCCTTGTCGGTGCCCTTGGCCGGAATCAGCTCGGCCAGATGCATGTAACGCGGCGGGTTGAAGAAATGCACGCCGCAGAAGCGGTGGCGCAATTGCTCGGGCAGCACGTCGGAGAGCTTGTTGATGCCCAGGCCGGAGGTGTTGGACGCCAGCACCGCATGCTCGGCCACGAACGGGGCGATCTTCTTGTACAGGTCCTGCTTCCAGTCCATGCGTTCGGCAATCGCTTCGATGATCAAATCGCAATCGCGCAGCTGCTCCAGGCCACTCTCGTAGTTGGCCGGCGTGATCGCCTCGGCCAGCGCCTTGCTGGCCAGCGGGGCAGGGCTAAGCTTGCCGAGGTTGGCGATGGCCTTGAGCACGATGCCGTCGGCCGGACCTTCCTTGGCGGGCAGGTCGAACAGCACGGTGTCGACACCGGCGTTGGTGAGGTGCGCGGCGATCTGCGCGCCCATGACGCCGGCACCGAGCACGGCGGCGCGACGGACTAGCAACGGATTGGACATAGCAATTAGCCTCTTGGTGGAACGTTTACGGTGTGGAATGAGCGCGGAAACCGGGTTCCGCGAAACGAATCAGTTCGCGCGCGGCACGCGCGCGGTGGTCGGCCTCGCTGACGCCGGCCGGGCGCTTGATCAGCCCGAAATCGGCCATCGCATAGGTCAGCGCACCGGCCAGGAAATCCAGGCGCCAATACAACTCTTCCTTGCTCAGGCCCGGCACGCAGGCGGCGATGGCCTTGCCGAATTCGCGCAGCACATGGCCGTAGTGATCGGACAGGAACTTGCGCAGGTTGTCGTTCTTTTCGGCGTAGGCACGTGCGATCACGCGCACGAACGCGCCGCCGCTCTGGCGGTCCTGCGCCATCGCCAGGGCAGGCTCGACGAAGGCTGCCAGCACCGCGGTGAGTTCGCCCGGATGCGTGCGCTTGGCAGCCTCCAGCTGCTGCAGCCGCGCGGTGGTCATCTCGTCCATGCGGCGCCGGAAGACCTCGTTGACCAGGTTCTCCTTGGAGCCGAAGTGGTAGTTGACCGCGGCGATATTGACGTCTGCCTGGGTGGTCAGCTGGCGCAGCGAGGTGCCGGCGAAGCCATGCTGGGCGAACAGCTCCTCGGCCGCGCCGAGAATGCGGTCCTTGGTGGAGAAGTGAGCGGGCTTGGGCATGCGCAGGGGTGGAACTCAATCAAACGATTGTTTGAGTCTACGGGCTGGAGACTGTGCCGGTCATGCGGCAATGCAGCACGATTCAGGAGGCGGTGTGCAAAGGTCTTCACTAAGAGATAGAATTGACCATCGCAAAGAAGCCTAAGCCCGCGTTTTGACGCGGGTTTTTTTCATGATAACCTCGGGTCTTCAAGTGGCCCGCCCAACGGAGATCTTCCCATGGCGCTGGAGCGCACCCTGTCCATCATCAAGCCCGATGCCGTCGCCAAGAACGTCATCGGCGAAATTTACAGCCGTTTCGAAAAGGCCGGCCTGAAGATCGTGGCCGCCAAGTACAAGCAGCTCTCGCGTCGCGAAGCCGAAGGCTTCTACGCCGTGCACCGCGAGCGTCCGTTCTTCAATGCGCTGGTCGAGTTCATGATTTCCGGCCCGGTGGTGATCCAGGCGCTGGAAGGCGAGAACGCCGTTGCTGCACACCGTGACCTGCTGGGCGCGACCAATCCCAAGGACGCTGCGCCGGGCACCATCCGCGCCGACTTCGCCGATTCGATCGATGCCAACGCCGCTCACGGCTCGGACTCGGTCGAGAACGCTGCCAACGAAGTCGCGTATTTCTTTGCCGCTACTGAAGTGGTCTCGCGCTGAGGCCGAGAGAGTCGAATCGTGAATGAGGTCGTGATCCCCTCCGTGCTGCAGGACGTCCCTGTCCGTACCCCGGAACTGCGCAAGCAGAACCTGCTCGACCTCGACCGCGAGGGACTGGAGCGCTTCTTCGCCGACACGCTCGGCGAAGCGCGTTACCGTGCCCATCAGGTGATGAAGTGGATTCACCATCGCTACGTCACCGATTTCGACCAGATGACGGACCTCGGCAAGGCGCTGCGTGCGAAATTGCACCAGCATGCCGAGGTCCTCGTCCCGACCGTTGTGTTCGACAAGCCTTCCACCGACGGCACCCACAAGTGGCTGCTGGCCATGGGCACCGACGGCAAGAACGCGATCGAGACGGTGTATATCCCCGACAAGGGCCGCGGCACGCTGTGCGTGTCCTCCCAGGTCGGTTGCGGCTTGAACTGCACCTTCTGTTCGACCGCCACCCAGGGCTTCAACCGCAACCTCACCACCGCCGAGATCGTCGGGCAGGTATGGGTGGCGGCGCGCCATCTGGGTAATGTGCCGCACCAGCAGCGTCGTCTCACCAATGTGGTGATGATGGGCATGGGCGAGCCATTGATGAATTTCGACAACGTCGTGCGCGCGATGAGCGTGATGCGCGACGATCTGGGCTATGGCCTGGCCAGCAAGCGAGTGACGCTGTCGACTTCCGGCCTGGTGCCGATGATCGACCGGCTGTCGACCGAAAGCGATGTCTCATTGGCCGTTTCGCTGCATGCCGCCAACGACGCGCTGCGCGAGAGCCTGGTGCCTTTGAACAAGAAGTACCCGATCGCCGAGCTGATGGAGTCTTGCGCGCGCTATCTGCGCGGCAACAAGAAGCGCGATTCGGTCACCTTCGAATACACCTTGATGAAGGGCATCAACGACCAGCCGGAGCATGCGCGTCAGCTGGCCCGCTTGATGCGTCAGTTCGACAATGCGGTGCAGTCCAAGGACGCCGGCAAGGTCAACTTGATCCCGTTCAATCCGTTCCCGGGCACGCGCTACGAGCGCTCTGGCGAGACGGAGATCCGTGCATTCCAGAAGATCCTGCTCGACGCGCAGGTGCTGACGATGGTTCGCCGCACGCGTGGCGACGATATCGACGCCGCGTGCGGGCAGCTCAAGGGGCAGGTCATGGACCGTACCCGTCGCCAGGCAGATTTCCTGCGCACACTGGAAGGCCAGGCCGATCGCGATGCGGCGGCGTGATCTCGCGTTAATGGCGGCCATGGCGATCGCGCTTGGCTTGGTCGGCTGCGGTGGTCGTAATGCCAAGGCCAGGAGTGTGGAACAGGTAGCGCCGAGTTACGATTTCCGTGACAGCGCAGCAACGCGTGATCGGATTGCATTGGAGCAAAGACTTGGTCTTGCGAACAATCGCCTGCAAAGTGGTGATTATGCCGCCGCCGAACAGTTGGTGCGTGAGGTTCTGAAAAAAACGCCCAATTCGGTTGATGCGTTGATGTTTCTGGGTGTGATTCAGCAGGGGCAGGGTAATCCGGCAGCAGGTGAGACGTATCGCCGTACCGCTGAACTCGCGCCCCAACGTGGCGATGTGTTGAACAACTATGGTGCTTGGCTGTGTGCGAACGGCCAGGCACTGGAGTCTCTGGCCTGGTTTGATCGTGCGCTGCAGGATTCGAACTACCCACCGGCACCGGCTTTGGCTAATGCGGGTGGATGCGCGCTGCAGTCTGGGCAATCGGAGCGCGCTGCACGCGATCTCCGTAAAGCGTTAGAACTGGATCCGGTCAGCGCATATGCGCTCGAATCAATGGCGCGCTACGAGGCCGGGCGAAAGACCTATTTCGAAGCCCGCGCGTTTATCGAAAGACGTCTTGCGGCTGCACCGGTCACTGCTTCCGTGTTACAACTCGCCATTCAGATTGAGCAAGGGCTCGGCGACAAGGTAGCCGCCGGCCGTTACCACCAGCGGTTGGTCAAGGAATTCCCTGACGCAGCGACCGCCAACCCCGGGGCCAATGCATTGTGATCAATGATTCCCATCCGAACCCTTTCGAGCAGGAAAAGGGCTGCGGACAGCATTTGCGCGAAGCGCGCGAAGCAGCAGGTCTGAGCTTGGAAGATGTCGCCGGCAAGCTACGCATGCCGGCACACGTGGTGCGTTCGTTGGAGCAGGAAGAATGGCAGCGCCTTGGCGCGCCGGTCTTTGTGCGCGGCCAGCTGCGCAGCTATGCGCGCCTGCTGCATGTGGACCTGGAGCCGCTGTTGCTGCAGGCGACCATTGCGCCTGTCGAACCGGTCACCCTGGTCAGCCATACGCACACGCCACGTGCGCGCCGCATTCTCGAAAGCACCGCACGCAAGGCGATGTATGTCGTCATCACCGGTGTGTTCGCCGTGCCGGTCTGGTATGCGACCCGCTCGCATCTGGATGGGAATGCTCCGAGTACGGTGTCGCTGGACAGCATGCCGGAAGCGGCAAACACCGGCACACCCGCCGCGGGTGCAACGCAGCCGGCCAATGCGCCACGCGAGCAACCCGCGCCGTACATCGCGTCGATGACGCCAGTGCCGCGGGCCACGCCCGACGTGGAGACGCCTGCAGCTGCGGCCGCCAGTGGCGGCAGTTTGTCGTTGAGTTTCAGCGGCGACAGCTGGGTGCAGATCCTGTCACCGGATGGCAGCGCGGTCGAAAAAGCGCTGGTGCGTGCCGGCGAACGGCGCAGCTATTCGCCGGGGCAGGTGGGTCGCATCGTGCTGGGCAATGCGTCGGCGGTAGAGGTTCAGCAAGGCGGCAGTATCGTCGATCTGAAACCGTTCCAGCGCGCTAACGTGGCCCGTTTTGCGGTATCCTCCGACGGCTCCGTGGTACCTGCTTCCGAGTGAAGCGGACTGCGGTTTTTCATTTTTCCCTATTGATGTTCCGCGCCTCCGGGACGACGGAGCGAGAGTACGCATGGCGATCGACGATCTGCTGGACGAACACGAACAAGGCGAACGCGTTCGTTCCTGGTTGAGAAAGAATGGCGCGGGTCTGGTGGGCGGCGTCGTGGTTGGCCTGGCCCTGATCCTGGGCTGGCAGTGGTGGCAGAAGCACACCAACACCCAATCGGTGGAAGCCAATACCCGCTACGAGGCGGTGGTGAAGTCGATCCAGGGCAAAGACCTGGACAAGGCCGCCAAAGAGATCGTGGCGCTCGACGACGGCAAGGGCGGTATTTACGCCGAGCTGGCTGCGCTGCGTCTGGCCAAGGCCCAGGTGGATGCCGGCAAGCACGCCGAAGCGATCAAGACATTGCGCGACGTGCCCGCCGAAGGCGAGCTCAAGCAGATCGTGCAGCAGCGCCTTGCGCGCGTGCTGACCGAAAGCGGCAAGCCGGACGAAGCGATCAAGCTGCTGGCCGATGCGCAGGACCACACCAGTCTGGAGATCCGCGCCGATGCGCTGGTTGTGCAGGGCAAGCCGGATGAAGCGCGTGCGCTCTACGCCAAGGCCCTGACCACGGTGGATGTGGCCTCGCCGCAGCGCCGTTTGCTCGAAACCAAGCTGATGGATGTGGGCGGCAAAGTGCCCAATCCGGCGGAGCCGATTTGATGAAGCAGGTTGATATGTACAAGCGCATTGCATTGATCGCCCTGATGGGCGTGTCGTTGGCGGGTTGCAGCACGGTCAAGGGCTGGTTTGCCGGGAAGGATGCTGCTGCCAAGAAGGCGCAGGAACCTGCCGAACTGGTCAAGTTCGAGCCCTCGGTCAAAGTGGACAAGCTGTGGTCTACCGGCGTCGGCAAGGGCGAGGGCCATATCGGTGTGCGTCAGCGTCCGGCCGTGGCCGATGGCAAGGTGTACGCCTCGGCGATCACCGGTGGCGTGGAGGCATTGGACCTGCAGACCGGCAAGCGCGTGTGGGAATACAAGCCCAAGAAAGAAGAGCGCAACGATCGCAAGTTCAAGCAGCGCCTGTCCGGTGGTCCCGGGGTTGGCGAAGGCCTGGTGGTGATCGGTACGCTGTCTGGCGACGTGATTGCGTTGAACCACGCCGATGGCACGGAAAAGTGGCGCGCCAAGGTACCGAACGAGGTCATCGCCGCACCAGCCATTGCGCAGGGTCTGGTGCTGGTGCGTAGCAACGATGGTCGCGTCAGTGCCTTCGACGCGACCACCGGCGAGCGCCGCTGGTTCCATGCCGAGGAAGGCCCGACCCTGTCGGTGCGCGGCAATGCGCCGATCGTGACCGGCCCGGGCGTGGTGTTCGTCGGCAACGACAGCGGCACCTTGAGTGCGCTGGCGCTGCAGGACGGCCGCCCGTTGTGGGAACAGGCCATCGGCGTGCCGGAAGGCCGTACCGAGCTGGAGCGCATGTCCGACGTGGATGGCGCACCGGTACTCGACGGCACCACGCTGTACGCAACCAGCTTCAAGAACGAAACCCTCGCACTGGAAGGCCCGAGTGGCCGTCCGCTGTGGACGCGCGATCACGGCGGCGCCGGTGGCGTTGGCGTGTCGTCCAGCGTGGTGGTGGTGTCGGATAACGCCGGCTCGGTGTGGGGCCTGGACAAGAGCAGCGGTGCGGCGATGTGGTCGCAGGCTGCGCTTGCACGGCGCTCCCTGACCGGTGTGGCCATCCAGGGCGATTACGCCGTGGTTGGCGATTACAAGGGTTATCTGCACTGGCTGAAACTCAGCGATGGTGCACTGGCCGCGCGCGCTCGCGCTGGACGCGACACGCTGCTGGCGCAGCCGATCGTCGTGGATGGCATTCTGTTGGTACAAAACACCGATGGCGATATCACCGCCTTCCGGTTGGCACAATAAGGACTTTGCGATGCTGCCCCTGGTCGCCCTGGTTGGACGGCCCAATGTCGGCAAGTCCACCATTTTCAATGCGCTGACGCGCACCCGTGACGCCCTGGTCCACGACCAGCCCGGCGTCACCCGCGACCGTAACTACGGGGTCTGCCGTCTCGATGAGGAGCGCCCCTTCATCGTCGTCGATACCGGCGGTATCGCCGGCGACGAGGAAGGTCTTGCCGGCGCCACCGCGCGTCAGGCACGTGCCGCTGCCGGCGAAGCCGATCTGGTGCTGTTCGTGGTCGATGGCCGCGAAGGCGCGTCATCGCTCGACGACGAGATCCTGGCCTGGCTGCGCAAGCTGGCGCGGCCGACCGTGCTGGTCATCAACAAGATCGACGGCACCGACGAAGAAACCGTGCGCTCGGAGTTCGCGCGCTACGGGTTCTCCGATGTGGTGGCGTTGTCTGCCGCGCATCGGCAGGGCATCGACGAACTACTGGAAGAAGTCGGTGCGCGCTTGCCTGCCGAAGGTGCCGGCGAGCTGCTGGATACCGACCCGGCGCGCGTGCGCATCGCCTTCGTCGGCCGCCCGAACGTGGGCAAGTCGACGCTGGTCAATCGCCTGCTCGGCGAAGAACGCATGATCGCCTCGGAAGTGCCGGGCACCACGCGTGACTCGATCGCCGTGGACATGGACCGCGACGGGCGTCAATACCGCTTGATCGATACGGCCGGCCTGCGTCGCCGTGGCAAGGTCGAGGAGGCGGTGGAGAAATTCAGCGCGTTCAAGACGCTGCAGGCGATCGAACAATGCCAGGTCGCGGTGCTGATGCTCGATGCCGGCGAAGGCGTCACCGATCAGGATGCGACCATTCTTGGCGCGATCCTGGACGCTGGCCGCGCGTTGGTCGTGGCGATCAACAAGTGGGACGGGCAGAGCGACTATCAGCGTGCGCAGGCCGAAGACCTGCTGTCGCGCAAGTTGGGCTTTGTCAGCTGGGCCGAGGCGGTGCGGATTTCCGCGCTGCATGGCTCGGGCATGCGCGAGCTGTTTCAGGCGATCCACCGCGCGCATGCCTCGGCGACGCATGAATTCAGCACCAGCGAAGTCAACCAGGCGCTGGAAATCGCCTACGAGACCAATCCGCCGCCGAGCATCCGTGGTCACGTCTCCAAACTGCGTTACGTGCATCCGGGTGGCGCAAATCCGCCGACCTTCATCGTGCATGGCACGCGTCTGAAAGTGTTGCCGGAGTCGTACAAGCGCTATCTGGAAAACTTCTTCCGCAAGCGTTTCAAGCTGGTCGGCACGCCGGTGCGTTTCATCTTCCGCGAAGGCGCCAATCCTTACGAGGGCAAGAAGAACACGCTCACCGAGCGGCAGGTGGCGCGCAAGCGGCGCTTGATGAAGCACGTCAAGGGCAAGTAGGCAGCGCTGCCGCGCCGGGCGTGGCGTGTCATCTTCGACGAGCTGGCATGCGTGGCGTGCTAGCTCCAGCTTGGGTTAAGTAACGCGCCTGGAAGCTGCCGTGTTCGTGCGGTTCGTGCTGGCCGCAGTGCCGGCCATGCTCTCTGACGGACAGGTGATCGTTCTGGTCGCCGCTCTGAGCCGGCATGGCGCACTGGTATCCTGCGCGCCATGACCGACTATCCCTCCCGCATTCCGTATGCGCAGGCGCTGCAGATTCTGCAGGCCGTTGCGGCCCAAAACCGCCCGCCCGATGAAAACATCGCCACCTCGCGTGCCGATGGGCGGATTTCCGCTGCCGATCTGATTGCACCGCTGGCACTACCGCCATTCGCCAACAGTGCGATGGACGGCTTTGCGTTGCGGCATGCCGATGTCGCTGGCGGCGATGCGTCGTTGCAACTGGTCGGCGAGCAATTCGCTGGCGAGCGTTGGACCGGCACCCTCAGCGCAGGGCAATGTCTGCGTATCACCACCGGCGCGCCGCTGCCCGATGGCGCCGACACCGTGATCCCGAAGGAAGATGCAGACGAGCGCGATGGTGTAGTGCGCTTCCGCACGATGCCTGCGTTGGGCGCGGCGGTGCGTCTGGCCGGCAGCGATGTGCGTGCGGGCGATCTGGTGATCCAGGCCGGACAGGTGTTGACGCCTGCCCGCATCGGGCTGGCGGCGGCGCTCGGGCTGTCGCGGCTTGCGGTGGCGCCGCGGCCCACCATTGCGGTACTGGCCACCGGTGACGAGCTGGTAGAGCCTGGCATGCCGTTGGGGCCGGGGCAGATCTACAACAGCAACCGCGACATGCTGATGGCGCAGTTGCGGGCACTGGGCTACGCGCCGACGGCGTGGCCGACCTTGCCGGATGATCCGCAGCGGATCCGCACCATGCTGGAAGATGCAGCCGCTGCATTCGATGTGGTGATCACCTGCGGCGGCGTCTCGGCGGGGGAAAAGGATTATCTGCCCCAGTTGATCGGCGAACTGGGCCGTATCCACTTCTGGCGCGTGCGTATGCGCCCGGGCATGCCGGCGGTGCTGGGGCAGATCGGCCGCTGTCTGGTGCTGGGTTTGCCGGGCAATCCGGTGTCGGTGCTGGCGACGCTGATCGCCTACGGTGTGCCGCTGCTGGATGGATTGCAGGGACGCAGCGAACCGCGTCCGGTGTGGCATGCAGCGCTGGCAGGCCCGTGGGACAAACGCCACGAACGCCTGGAGTTTTTGCGCGGGCGCCTGGAGTGCGGCGAGGACGGGCGGTTGACTGCGCTGCCGCATCGCGGCGATGCGTCGCATCTGTTGCGTGGTGCGGCCGATAGCAATGCACTGATCGTGTTGCCTGAGCAGGCACGACGCTTCGAGGCAGGCGAGATCGTGCGGGTGATTCCCTACGCGCTTTGATCGCTCACTGGAGCAGTGGCGAACAACACGTGGCGATAGCTCTCACGCGCGTGTGCGGCAAGCGTGTAGGCGGCAGGTCGAAGCGCTGCGGCCGGGCGGTGTGCCATGACGGCCGCTCAGGCCTGGCTGACGCTGCGCAGTCGATTTAAGTGCCGCTTTCAGCCGACTGCGCTGCCGCAGAACGCGGCGTAGTCGGCATAGCCGGGGAACGCGGTGCCAGGCGCGCAGACCGGGCAATGCGGATCGGGTGGCAGACGGATTTCGCGAAAGCGCATGGCCAAGGCATCGAAGCTGAGCAGGCGCCCGGCCAGGCTGTCGCCGATCCCCAGCAGCAACTTGATCGCCTCGCTGGCTTGCAGCAATCCGATGACGCCAGGCAGCACGCCGAGGACACCAGCGTCGGCGCAGCTGGGCGCAAACTCCGGCGGTGGCGGTTCTGGGAACAGGCAGCGATAGCAGGGCGCATGACCGCGGTTGCGGCCGGCATCGAACACACTCAATTGCCCTTCGAACTGCTGCACTGCGCCGTAGACCAACGGTTTGCCGAGTTTGACGCAGGCATCGTTGAGCAGATACCGCGCAGGAAAGTTGTCCGCACCGTCGATCACCACATCCACGTCCTGCAGCAATGCTTCGACATTGCTGGCGGTGACGCGTGTCTGCAGCGCGTCGACCTGCACGCGTGGGTTGAGTGCGGCGATGCGCTGCGCAGCCGAGGCGACTTTCGCGATACCCACGCTGTCTTCGGTGTGCAGAATCTGGCGCTGCAGATTGCTGCGATCCACCATATCGTCGTCGGCGATGCGCAGATGGCCGATACCGGCAGCGGCAAGATAAAACGCAGCCGGCGAGCCAAGCCCGCCCGCGCCGACCAGCAATACGCGCGCGCGCGCCAGCCGCTGCTGGCCTTCCAGACCGACCTGCGGCAGGCGTAGATGGCGCGAATAGCGCTCTAGAAAATCCTGTTCGTCCGCCGGAAGCGAGGGGCGCACCAGCGGCAGGCCGTCGTTCGTCCACGCGGTGGTGCCGCCGAGTACCGAAGACACCGTTGTATAGCCGTGCGCACGCAGCACCTCGGCCGTCTGCGCCGAGCGCTTGCCGCTTTGGCAGATCACTACGATCTCGCGTGTGTGCTCGGGCAGATGCCGTGCGGGTGCAGTTTCCAGATCGCTCTGCACGATGGCCAGTGCGCCTTCGGCCTGGCCGCTGGCGCGTTCGTGCAGTTGCCGGATATCGATCAACAAGGCGCCCTGCATGGCACGAGCGCGGGCGTCGGCGGGAGTGATGTCGTGGCTGCTCATCCCGCTATTGTCGCGCAAACCCAGACACGGCGATGTGCTGGCTGGCGGCGTTGGCATCAGGCTCACCGAGGTCGCGGTAGCGTGGACGCAAAAGGAGACCAGTCATGACCCCCGAGATCGATGCGCAACTGAAACACCTCGCCGACGAATTGCCCGATATCCGACGCCAGCACCCGGATGATTTCTGGGATGTCTTCCATGCACGTGCGGAGACGATCACAGCGAAGGCCGATTCGACAGAACAAGCCGCACAGATCGTCAAGCGGATCGACGAGATGCTGGCGGCCCAGCAGCTCGGGCCTGCGGACCCTGGAGCTTGACTAAGCGTTTCGCGCTGCGAGGCCGACAAAACCGGTTCGGCAGTGCTTGCTGCTTCGGCATTCACTGCTGAGCTAACTGTGCGGCATGGCCTTCACATGGGCGGGGTAAGCAGAGGCTTCACCTCGCTTGAGCATCGGCTTCATGCGGCTGCAGCCATTGTCGTTACCTTACGCAAAGGGCCGCTCGCATTCCCATGTCAGCCACCACACGCAAGATCGCCACCTTCAACGTCAATGGCATCCACAGCCGGCTGCCACATCTGCTGGAATGGCTGCAGCGCGAGCAACCGGATATCGTCGGCTTGCAGGAGCTCAAAGCCACGCAGGAGGCGTTTCCGGAACAGGCGATCCGTGACGCCGGCTATGGGGTGATCTGGCAGGGCGAGAAGTCGTGGAACGGTGTGGCCCTGCTTGCACGGGGCGCAGACCCGGTGGAGATTCGTCGCGGCCTGCCGTGGGACCCAGGCGATAGGCAAAGCCGCTATCTGGAAGCTGCGATTCATGGCGTGGTGGTGGCGTGTCTGTATCTGCCCAACGGCAATCCGCAGCCGGGGCCGAAGTTCGATTACAAGCTCGCCTGGTTTCAGCGCTTGATCCGCCATGCCAAGACCTTGGTCGAGTTGCCGCATCCGGTGGCCTTGATCGGCGATTTCAACGTGGTGCCGACCGATGCGGATATCTACGACCCCAAGGGCTGGCGCAAGGATGCGTTGCTGCAGCCCGAAAGTCGCCAGGCATATGCAGCGCTGTTACAGCAAGGCTGGACCGACAGCTTGCTGGCCGTGCATGGCGATACACCCATCTATACGTTCTGGGATTATTTTCGCCAGCACTTTGCGCGTGACCGCGGCTTGCGTATCGATCATCTACTGCTCAATCGCACGCTGGCGCCCGGCTTGCAGGATGCCGGCGTGGATAAGTGGGTGCGCGCCCTGGAGAAGGCCAGCGACCATGCGCCGACCTGGATCAGCGTGGGTGTGCCGGATGCAGTTGCAGAGACAGTGGTGGAGACCGAGGCTGCGTCGAAGCCGCGCAAGCGTGCGGCTGTGAAAAAAACGCCTGTGCGCGCGACGGAAAAGAAAAGCGTATCGAAGGCCACCGCCAAGAAGGCTGCAGCAAAAAAACCGATGCAGCGCACTGCCAAGCCGCGCAAGGCAGCCAAGCGCGTCAGCTGATGCCACGCAGCTGGCGATGCTTGATCCGTTGCAGCACATAGCCGGTGATGGCGGTCAGCAGGATCAGTGCATTGCTGACGATAAATACCGCATTGCCGACCAGATAGCTGTAAACGATAAACAACACCGAGGCGCTGATCTGACCGACAAACAACCAGCGCGAGACGCCCTGTGCCGCAGGCGACTGCCATTGCTTGTAAATCTGGCGGATCAAGGTTGCGATCAGAATGGCGCTGGCGAGCCAGCCAACAAGGTCGACGAATTGCATGGTGTGCAAAGATGAAAAAACTACCTGCAAGTGTGCGGCGCAGCGTGTTGACGATGCGTTCGAGCAGCGTCGAGCGCTGGGGTGATCGCGTGATCGGTCACTGGTGCATTCGCCGTCGCGGCATGCCTGTACCAGCCGCGCTGGAGGCCGGTATCCTAGCCAGGTCATCCATCGGTCGGCAGTCGCCTTGCTCATGATCAGCTACGCCGAAGCCCTTGCACTGATCCATCAGCAGGTCGCCACACAGGCCACCGAGTGGGTGGACAGTGCGGACGCGCAAGGCCGCGTGCTTGCGCAGGCATTGTCGAGCCCGGCCGAGCTGCCGGCTTTCGACAACAGTGCGATGGATGGATTTGCGTTGGTCACCGATGGCCGCGGTGCAATGACCGCAAGTGAGCACGCGGTCGGTGGCACCGTTGCCGCAGGCGAAGATGCCGGTGGCATTACGGCAGGCGCGGCCTGGGAAATCATGACCGGTGCCGGCTTGCCTGCAGGTGCGGATGCCGTGGTGCCGATCGAACAGGTGGAGCTGCTGGCGCATGACGGCGCACGCCCCAGCCGCATCCGGCTGCGCGTCGATGTGCGTGCGGGCCAGCACATTCGCCGACGCGGTGAGGATGTGGCCTTGCACGATCGCGTGATCGAGGCCGGTACGGTGCTGCGCGCTGCGCATCTGATGCTGTTGGCCGGGCTGGGCTGCGCGCGCGTGCAGGTGGTGCGGCGCCCGCGTGTGGCCTTGATCGCAACCGGCCGCGAATTGGTCGGCGATCCTGCGCAGCCGCTGCAGCCCGGCCAGATCCGCGATGGCACCAGCAGCTATCTGCTCAGTCAGTTGCAGGCTGCGGGTGCGGAGCTGGTATGGCGCGGTCAGGTGGGAGATGACGCTGCCGCCTTCGATGCGGCGCTCGCGCAAGCGCGACATGCGGGAGCCGACGTGATTCTGAGCACCGGTGCGGTGTCGCGTGGTCGCTACGATTTCGTGCCGGATGCGTTGGCGCGACATGGGGCGGCGTTGCTATTTCATAAGGTGGCGGTGCGGCCAGGCAAGCCGGTGTTGTTGGCGCGCTTTGCGGACGGCGCGCTGTATTTCGGTTTGCCAGGCAACCCGATGGCCAGCGCTGCCGGGCTACGCTTTTTTGTCGAGCCGGCCTTGCGTGATTTGCTTGGCATGCCTGCGGAGCGCGGTTTGCGTGTTGCGCTGCACACACCGATGCACGCACGACCGATCTGGCGGCAGCACCTGCGCGCGCGTTTGAACTGCGGCGATGCCGGTGTGATGTGCGTGCAGATCTTGCCGCAGCAAGAGTCGTTTCGCGTGGCGCCGTTGTTGCAGGCCAATGTGTGGGCGGTGCTTGAGCCGCAGGACGATGGCGCCGCGCCCAGTACGACGGCGCAGGTGTTCGGCCTGGGGCATCTGCAGCCGGCTGCACCGGCGATTGCGCCATGAGCGTGCGTTGGCCTACAGCGCGACGCAGTGCCTGCGGGCAGGCGGCATGACCGCCACACACCCGTGGATCGGTGTGGTGCTGGCAGGCGGCCGTTCCTCGCGCATGGGCCAGGACAAGGCGCTGCTGCCGTGGCGCGGGCGTCCATTGGTTGCGCATATGCAGGCGTTGCTGCGCGATGCAGGCGCGCTGGACGTAGTGATCAGTGGTGATCGTCCTGGCTATGCAGGGATTGCCGATGCGCAGCCGGATCTGGGGCCGCTCGGTGGTCTGGCCAGCGTGATCGAGCATGTGGCCGACGCGACGACCTTGATAGTGGTGCCGGTCGACATGCCGCTGTTGTCCAAACCCTTGCTGGATCGACTGCTGGCGCCACCAGACCAACGCTGCGTCGCCTTCGAAGACGAAATGTTGCCGATGCGTGTGTGCGTGGATGGCGTTGTGCGTGAGGTACTTTCGGCATTGATGGCCGGCGCTGCATCGTCACGCTCGCTGCGCGCCTTGCAGCGTTCACTGCAGTGCCATCGCGTGGCTGTCACCGCCAGCGAACGCGGCGCGTTCGTCAATTGCAATACGCCCGAGCAGTGGAGTCAGCTCAGTCATGAAAATCCAGATTGAAGGTCAGCAGCTGCGCTTTCGCATCGACGAAGCCGAATTGGCCGAGTTGCTTGCCGGGCGCACGGTCGATAACGAAAGCCGCTTGCCGAGCGGGCAGGGCGCGCGATTGGTGCGCCACAGCGTGAGCCTGACCGGCGGTCACGCGGCCTGCAACTGCGCCACCGATCATTGGCAGTTGTCGGTGCCGCGCGATGCGCTGGAGGAGCATGCACGGCAGTTGCCCAGCCGCGACGGGCTGAGTTTCAGCTTCGATGCCGGGGCTGGCCATGCCGAACACACGGCGTTGCGCGTGACCTTCGATATCGACGTGCGCGACAGTGCGCGCAAGCGGTTTCCAAAAGCGTGATCCAGCTACGGCCGCAGGTGCGTGCCGCTTATGCGTTGGCGTGCATGTGCATGGCAATGCCGGGCACACGATTACATGCCAGGCCCCGCGCATGCAGCGCTGCTTCAATCGCAGCAGCATCGGCATCGCTGTAGCCGGCGCCGCTGCGCAATGCGACCACGTGCAGGCCTTCTGTCGCCAGTTCCAGCAACAGATGCTGTTGTGCATCGGTATCGCGCGGCAAGGTGCGGCGTTCGGCATCGCGACGCGCCAGTTCCAGCACCGCATCGGGGATGTCGTCGCCGATCAGCAGCACGTCGGCCAGATTCATCGCGCGTAGCGCTTTCAAGGTGAGCAGGCCGGGATCGCCCGGGCCGGTGCCGACCAGTTGCACGCTGCCACGCGCCGGCACCGCCCCGGCATCGTCCAGTGCCGCGGTGAACGCGGTTTCGGCGGCGTCGTCGTTGCCGGCTTGCAGCAGCAACGGCACTTCGCCATCGATGACGCGATCGAACCAGCGCCTGCGCCGATTCATATCGGGGAACTGGCTGCGGATGCGCTCGCGGTGACGCGCAAATAGTCCAGCGAAGCGGCCGACCGAGGCATCCAGCTCGCGCTCCAGCCGTTCGCGCAGACGCCGTGCCAGCATCGGGGCAGCGCCTGCGGAGGAGATGGCGATGACCAGCGGGTCGCGGTCCACGATCGCCGGCACCTGGTAGGTCGACAGCTCTGCATCGTCCACCACATTGACCAGGCGCTGGCGCGCGCCGGCGGCAGCGGCGACACGTTGATTCAACTCGCCATCGTCGGTGGCGGCGACCACCAGCCACACGTCGTCGATCCAGGCTGGATCGAATTCGCCGCCCAACTGCTCGAAGCGACCGGCTTGCATCAGCACTGCGAGTTCGGGCGAGAGCGCATGCGCATACAGACGGATCTGCGCGCCGGCCTTGAGCAGGGCGAGCACCTTGCGCGTGGCGACCTCGCCACCGCCGATCACCAACACGGGGCGCGCTTGCAGGTTTGCGAACAACGGGAACAACGGCATCAGACAGACTCCGAAAAGATGACTCGCACCGACAGCATGTTGCATGGCACCATCCAGCCACGTCCACGCCTCGCTGCCGCCAATGCGTGTTTTGCTAGTCAACGATACCGAAAAGCCGATTGGCGAACTGCGCCAGGCATTGACGCGCGCCGGTTATACGGTGCTCGACGATGTGGCCTCGGTCGGTGCGTTGTTGCATGCGGTGCAGAGCCAACAGCCGGATGTGGTGGTGATCGATGTGGACTCGCCTTCGCGCGATACCTTGGAGCAACTGTCGATGCTGCACGCCCATGCGCCGCGCCCGGTGGTGATGTTTTCCGGCGACGGCGACGATGCGTTGATCCATGCGGCCGTCGGCGCAGGCGTCACCGCGTACGTGGTCGATGGCCTGGCACCGGCGCGGCTGGCGCCGATCGTGCAGGTGGCGCTTGCCCGATTCGCGCAGGAAAGCAGCATGCGCAGACGTCTGGACGATGTGCAGCAGGCGCTGCAGGACCGCAAGCAGATCGATCGCGCCAAGGGCCTGCTGATGGAAAAACGTGGCCTGAGCGAGGCCGACGCCTACGCGGCGCTGCGCCAGCAAGCGATGAAGCAGGGCGTCAAACTGGCCGAAGTGGCGCGACGCATCGTGGCCATGGCCGAGCTGTTGGGATGAACACATGAGCCAAGCCAACCTCCCCGTATTGCGCGTGGCCTACATGCCGCTGATCGATTGCGCACCGCTGATCGCGGCGCAACGGCTGGGCCTGGACCGTGCGCATGGCTTGCAGTTGGAGCTGCAGCGTCAGGCGTCGTGGGCCGGCGTGCGCGACCGTCTGCTGGCCGGCGAGGTCGATGCGGCGCATGCCCTGGCCAGCCTGGTGTATGCGATCGATCTCGGCATTGCCGGGCCGCAATGCCCGATGGCGTTGTTGATGACGCTCAACCACAACGGCCAGGCGATCACGCTGGCACCTGCGCTCGCGCAGGCCTTGGCCGATGGTCACGCGTTGCCGCAGGTGCTTGCCGGTCTGGGCCGCCGTGCGGTGTTTGCGCAGACCTTTCCCACCGGTACGCATGCGTTGTGGTTGTATTACTGGCTGGCCGCGTGCGGGGTGGACCCGATGCGCGATGTGGAGGTGCTCAGCATTCCGCCGCCGCAGATGCCCGAGGCCTTGGCTAGCGGGCTGGTCGATGGCTATTGCTCCGGCGAGCCATGGGCCGCAGTGGCCGAGGCGCAGGGCAGCGGTCGCCGCGTGATCCGCAGTGGGGAGTTGTGGGCGGGGCATCCGGAAAAAGTGCTGGCCTGCCGGCGCGAGTTCGCCGCGCTGCAACCGGAGTTGACCGAGCGGCTGACCGCCTGCGTGCTGGAGGCCTGCCGCTGGCTGGATGCGGCGCCGGGCAATCGCGCGCAATGTGCGCAGTGGTTGGCCGAGCCGCAGCATATCGGTGTGTCGGCTGCGCATCTGGCGGCTTGTATGGACGCCGATATCGAGATTCATGCGAACGATGCGACGGCGCTGGCCTTTCATCGCAATGGTGCGGTGAACATGCCGTGGCTGTCGGACGGCGAGTGGTTCCTGACCCAGTTTCAGCGTTGGGGCTGGCATGACATCCACGACGATGACATCGCGCGGCTGCGCGATATCCATCGGCTGGACAACTATCGGCGCGCGGCAGCCCGCGTGGGTGTGGCTGTGCCGGACGACGATCACCGCGGTAATCGGTTGTTCGATGCGCTCTAGGGCGAATGACTAAATCACTGTGCAGTCGCTAGCTTAGAACACGTTGTCGGCAAGGCAACCAGCATGGTGCCGCATGCACTCCTTACTCCTATGCATGCCCGTAGTCACCTGAGGTCTGTGTCGGTTTTAGAGCGGTTGATCTGCGACTTGGTTGCAGGGCCCTTGCCCGCCCACCATCGCGGGACACGCCGCAAGTACGTCCATGTAGGCTCTTACGCGGCATCCATGCCGCGTAAGGTCCCGCGACGGTGGGCGGGCAAGGACCAGTGG
>NZ_JBEOLS010000029.1:0-58169 GCF_040279205.1 Xanthomonas hortorum | reverse complement strand
ACCGATGAACGCGCCTGAAGGAAACCGCTCAAAGGTCGCGGGTTGAGGCCCTGATCAACACAGTTGCTACACGGACGTACTTGCGGCGTGTCCCGCGATGGTGGGCGGGCAAGGGCCCTGCAGCCAATCAACAGATCAGCCGCTCCAGCCCTGAGATCATCCGTTCTGCAGGTGAGCTATCAACACTGTCCAACTACTCTAAGGCAACAGAGATTTCGCTGCCTTGAAGCGGCTGACAAAACGTCGCGAGTAATGAGCAGGCAGATATGCACGGCGCTCTCAGAACCAGCTGTATCAGTGGTACACGCCGTACCCAGCAACAGTCGCGCCCGCCTGATGGCGGCAAGTAGTTTTGCCAGCCATTCTTAGTCGGACACCTGCCTGGCGGTCTGCGCATCGCGCTCGGCAGGCAGCTTGCGCGCCTCGCGCAGCAGACCGAATGCGCCCAGTGTCATGCCCGAGGCCACCAGCAGACCGACGCCGAACACGGCGCTGGAGCCAAATGCCGACACCAGCTTGTGCACCCACACGAAGGTGAGATCGCCACCGCGGTAGATCACGGTGTCGATCGCCGCGCCGGCCTTGTAACGCCATTCCCGGTCGACGCGCGTGTATAAGGTCTCGCGCGCCGGCTTGGCCAGTGCGAACTCGCTGGAGCGCGTGATCACCTGCACGATCGCGATCATCATCGGCAACGGCGAGGCTGTCAGCATGGCATAGCCCAGCGTGATCGCCACACCCGGAATCAACAGCGCCGGCGCGATACCGAAACGCGACAACAGCGCGCGCGTCACCAGCAGTTGCAGCACCAGGGTGAGCGCGTTGATCGCCAGATCGATGCTCGCGTAATAGGCGGTGGCTGCCGCTGCGTCCGTGTATAGCCGCCGTACCAGCGCTGCCTGCTCGTTGTAGAGCAAGGTGCCGACGCCCACACCGAACAACACCATGAAGGCCAACCAGCGCAGCAATGGCTCGCGCACGATCAGCTTGAGCCCGCCCAGAACATCGCCGCCCATCGGCACTTCGCCGGAGCTCAGCTGTCGCTCCTGCTCGCGCGCAACCGCCCACAAGCGCAGACGCAGCACGCAGACCACGCACACCGTCAGAAACCCGGCCGACACCAGCATCAGATGCGCGATGCCGATGCGCTCGACCAGGGTGCGGGTGAGGATCGGCCCGAGAAACGCGCCCAGCGTGCCTGCCGCACCGATGTAACCGTAGTAACTGCGCGCTTCGGCATTGCTGAAGACGTCGGCCATGAAGCTCCAGAACACCGCCACCGCAAACAGGTTGAAGACGGTCACCCACAAAAAGAACGCCATGCCGCGCCCGGGCACGCCGCTATCGAACAACACGTAGAACAGCAACAGGGTCGCGATGAAGAAGCCATACACCACCGGCAGGAACACCCGGCGCGGATAACGGCTGACCAGTGCGCCGTAGACCGGCTGCAGCAACACCATGATCAGGAAGGTGCAGGTAAACAGCACCTGCAGGGTGAAGTCCTTGAGCGGCATGCCATGCGCGGCGAAGAAGGCGATCATGCCGGTGGGAAAGATCGCTTCTACATCCGCCGAGGCGCTCATCGCCTCGCGCACCGGGCGCAGCACGTAATACCCGCTAAGCAGGCAGAAGAAATACAGAAAACTCCACGCCAGCGGCGGCGAACTGCGCAACGCGCCGCTCAAACGGCCAGCCGCAGACTGCGACGAAGAAAATCGGCTGGTCATGGTGAACAAATCGCCTGCACAAACGGGCCCGACAGCGTGGACATGGCAGCGGCGGCACCCGCGAAGGAAGCGCGCAAGTTAGCCGATGCGGCGCAGCACCACCAGCGCCGCAGTGCAGAACACAACGGACTGATCCTGCATCCAGACGGCACGCCACTTGCAGCCACATCTGCACAGGTGCCGAGCCGCACTCGAAGCGCTCCGCGCCGCCCGATTTCTGAACCTAAAATCATCAATAGGATCAATATGATGCCCATTCATCTTCTGGCAGTTTGTGCTATAGCGAAGCGCGGCGCTAGAATCGCCGGAGGCAGTGGAACAGGCGGGACAACCATGACTGAAATGCGCAGGCCCCGACGGTTTCGTCCGTTGGCCATCGGGCTGCTCGGGGCGTTATTGCCCCTGGCCCTCTCTTCCACCGCGCAGACGCCCGCGCCAGCTGCCTCTGCGCTGCAGCCGGCCACCGCCGCACAGTCGCCCACCGCTCCGCTGCAGTATCGTGCCTCGCTTCCGGCCAGCAGTGTGCTGCCACCGGCGGCCGGCTTCGATGTGGCCGCGTTCGAATCGATGGCCAATCAGTTGACCTACGGCAACCGCGTGCCCGGCATTGCGATGGCGATCGTGCAGGGCGGCAAGGTGCTCAGCGCGCGCGGCTATGGCGTCACCGACGTCAATCATCCGCAGCCGGTCGATGGCCACACCGTGTTCCGTCTCGCCTCGCTGTCCAAGGCGTTCGCAAGCACCATGGCCGGCCTGTTGGTCAACGACGGCGTGCTGCGTTGGGACAGCAAGGTGGTCGATTACGTACCGGGCTTCCAGCTCAGCGATAACGTCGCCACGCATCAGCTCACTGTGGCCGAGGTGCTTAGCCACCGCGTTGGCCTGACCCGCAATGCCTACGACCGCGATATCGAATCCAACGTCGACTACTACTCGCTCAGCCACAAGCTCGCCGCTGCACCCTTGCGCTGCGCGCCGGGCGATTGCTATGCGTATCAGAACGTGGCCTTCAGCCTGGTCGGCGATGTGGTGTTCGCCGCTTCCGGCAGCTTCTATGAGCAGTCGGTGGAGCGCCGCATCTTCAAGCCGTTGGGCATGAATGACGCGAGCATGGGCCTGGCCGGCATCCAGGCCAGCCCGCATGCGGCACGCCCGCATGTGCGCAGCCGCGGCGGCTGGGTGGCACTGACGCCCAAGCCGACCTACTACCGCCTGGCGCCCGCTGCCGGCGTCAACGCCAGCGCCAGCGACATGGCGCAGTGGTTGCTTGCACACACCGGTCACCGCACCGACGTGCTGCCTGCGCCCCTGCTGGCGACGCTGCATGCGCCGTTGATCTCCACACCGGGCGAGATGCGCTCGGGTTGGCGCCACGAGCGTGTGGACGCTGCCAGCTACGCGCTGGGCTGGCGCGTGTTCGATTACGCCGGCCATCAAGTCATCTTCCATGCCGGCGCGGTGCAGGGCTATCGCGGCCTGGTCGCGCTGCTGCCCGAGCGCGACCTTGGCATCGCGATCATGTGGAATGGCGAGAGCGGCCTGCCGTCGGGCATGCTGCCGACCATCCTGGATCGCGCACTCGGCCTGCCGGCCAAGCGTTGGCTGGACATCGATGTGGATGGCGACTTCGGCAGCGAGAACATGCTGGCCGAGCGTCCCGATCCTGCCAGCAAGGGTGCCTCGTCCGGCAAGTCGGTGGCATCGCCGCGCTGAGTTAGCGTTTGCAGCGATTCAAGACAGAGGCGGCTTCGGTCGCCTTTGTTGTTTTTGGCGTTCGCGATTGTTGAGAGCGACCCAATAAAAAAGCTCACTCCCCGCTGGGCGTCGGGGAGAGAGCTCGATGTTTACGGCGATCGGGTGTTGCAGATCAGATCAGCGGCGCCGGAGTTGCGGGCAGCGCGACCGGAGCGGCCTTCTTCTTGCGAACGGCCGGCTTCTTCTTGGCGACCTTCTTTACGGCAGTCTTCTTGGTGGCGGACTTCTTGGTCGCCTTCTTCGGAGCTGCTGCTTTCTTGGCGGTCTTCTTGACTGCTTTCTTGGCGGCCGTCTTCTTGGTCGCCTTCTTGGCAGTCTTCTTCACTGCCTTCTTGGCGGTCTTCTTCACTGCCTTCTTGGCGGCAGTCTTCTTGGTTGCCTTCTTGGCAGTCTTCTTCACTGCTTTCTTGGCGGTTGCCTTCTTGGCAGTCTTCTTGACGGCCTTCTTGGCAGCAGCCTTCTTCACTGCCTTCTTAGCGGTTGCCTTTTTGGCGACCTTCTTGACTGCCTTCTTGGCGGCAGTCTTCTTCACTGCCTTCTTGGCGGTGGGTTTCTTTTTTGCAGCTTTTTTAGTGGCCATGTAATTGGCTCCTCGTCAGTGAACTATGGAGGTGAAACGCCCAGTTGAACCAAACCCCGCGACGGCATGCCGTCGTCGGGAACCATCCGCAGGTGATGCGCGACGGGACGGATACAGAAACACCCGCATCGAACGGCGACACGGGTGCGTGATCGGAACGACTGCTGCTTTCTTGGAGAGAAGCGGACCCGACTCCACCGTGGATAGCGCTTCGGTGGACATCTGGAACAAGCGTGTCGGCTTGATGTCGATTCTGCTCACTCTCTTTCGCAGCAACGTCTGCTGGGCGAAACCTAATCACGCTTTTTTTTACTGTCAACACTCTTTTGCAATTTTTTTTCAGCCAGCCATCGCAATGCGGCGCGTCGAGGTGATCCAGACAGGCCTTGCACTGGCATGCGCGTGCGAGCGACGCGCGCATTCGTGCAATAGGGTTTTCAGAAAACCACTTCTTTTGTGCTGTTTTTTTGAAGCGGTCAAGAATGCAGCGACTGGATCGGCATGACGGGCGCGTCGCAAGGTGCAAGGCAGTGATGTATTGCGTCGCCTGTCCGCCAGCTGAAAATTTTTTATCCAATGACTGCGCTTGGGGCGTCGCATCAGCACAAATGCGCAAACTTATTGCGCTCTTCGATCGCCTTGCATGCGTCTGCATGGACGACTCGACGCATGCATGCATGCCTTGCATCGCGTCCAACGATCGACCATCGACGCATGCGAGCGCCAGTTTTTTTCACCACGCACACGCCGCGTCCTCACGATTGGCTCACGCCAGAAATCCGACGCGCCTGCATGCGGACATCCTTCGACGCGGTGGTGGTGATGCGTGCCTGGCGCGTGCGGTGTTTTTCGCTCGGCCGCCGAGCGTGGCGATGGAGACCGGCACCTGGCATGCAGGCATCGTTCGAGGAATCGGCAACGCGACAGTTCGCTGGCCACTGCAATCGATACCGGCGCGCCGGCGCCAGCGTGGCGTGCAAAAAAAATGGCCGCTCCAGGAGCGGCCATCCGAGGTTGCGATGTGCCAGGCGCGATCAGTGCGCGTCTTCTTCCAGCAGCTCGGCATAGTCGTCCGGCGACAGCAGGTCGTTGAGCTCTTCCTTGTCGTCGAGTTCGACCACGAAGATCCAGCCATCACCGTAAGCGTCTTCGTTGATGGTTTCCGGCTTGTCGCTGAGTGCGCTATTGACCTCGACGACGGTACCGCTGACCGGGCTGTAGACGTCGGAGGCGGCCTTGACCGACTCCACCACTGCCGCGCCGTTGCCGGCCTGCACGGTGTCGCCGACGCCCGGCAGTTCGACGTAGACCAGGTCACCCAGCAAGCCCTGCGCGTGGTCGGAGATACCGACGGTCACACGGCCGCTGTTTTCGACGCGGGCCCACTCGTGGGATTTGAGGAACTTGAGGTCGCCAGGGATCTCGCTCATGTGTGCTCCGGGGAAACTGGGGTTAGGGACAGGTGGCTAGTTTAGACCGCGCGACAAGACAGGTGCACGCGCGTGCAGGACTGCTTGGTTGCTACCGATGTTGCGCGCTGCCGGCCGTCTGCACGCCCGGCAGCGTTTGACTCATTGCCCGAGCACGCCGGGCTGTGCCTGGCCATCGCGCACGAACGGAAACTTCACCGCGCGCAACGGCACCTGCTTGCCGCGGATGTCCACGCGCAGGTCGTCGATGCTGCCGGCCGGCACGCGCGCGAACGCGATCGCCTTGCCGAGCGTGGGCGAGAAGGTGCCGGACAGGATCTCGCCTTCGCCGCTGGCGGTGAACACGCTCTGGCCATGCCGCAACACGCCCTTCTCATCCATCACCACACCGATGAGTTGACGCGGCGCGCCCTGCGCCTTTTGCGCTTCGAGCACGGCGCGACCGATGAAGTCGCGGCCTTCGTCCAGGGTGATCGTCCACGCCAACGCAGCCTCATAAGGCGTGACCGCGTCGTCCATGTCCTGCCCGTAGAGATTCATGCCTGCCTCCAGACGCAAGGTATCGCGCGCGCCCAGACCGGCCGGCTTGACGCCTTGCGCGAGCAGCGCGTTCCAGAACGCGACCGCCGCATCCTGCGGCAACACGATTTCGAAACCGTCTTCGCCGGTGTAGCCGGTGCGTGCGAGGAACAGTGCGATGCCATCGCGCGAATGTGTCTGCAGTGCAGCGAAACGGCCGAGCTTGCTGGCTGCAGCGCTGTCGGCAGGATCCACCAGCTCGATGACCTTGGCGCGTGCGTTGGGACCTTGCACCGCGATCATCGCAAAGTTGCTGCGCTCTTCCACGCGCACATCGAAGCGCGCGGCCTGCTCACCAATCCACTGCAGATCCTTTTCGCGGGTAGCGGCGTTGACCACCAGGCGGAAGAACTCTTCGCTCATGAAGTAAACGATCAGGTCGTCGATCACCCCGCCCTGCGGATTGAGCATGCAGGTGTACAGCGCCTTGCCGGAGACCTTGAGCTTGTCCACCGAGTTGGCCAGGAGGTAGCGCAGAAATTCGCGCACACGCGCGCCGTGCAGATCGACCACGGTCATGTGGCTGACGTCGAACATACCGGCATCGCGACGCACCTGGTGGTGTTCGTCCAACTGCGAGCCGTAATGGATCGGCATGTCCCAACCGCCGAAGTCGACCATCTTGGCGCCGAGCGCGCGATGGGTATCGTTGAGGATGGTCTTCTGGGTCATGCGCGCCGGTCCAAGGAAAAGAGGACCATTATCGCCGCCCGGCCGCGCTTGCGGGAACGGCGTGTTCGCCGCGCCGCAGCATTTGCGTAACCACTCCTGCGGGCTGCCATCGAGTCCCTGCATCCGCACGTTGCGATGCTCGGCGCCGTCGCCAGCGTGGCGCTGCATCAGCCGCACGACCTCGCCATGCGCGCGATCAGACGCTGCGCGGCGAAAACATGATGATGGCCATGCCAAGCAGGCAACAGGCGGCACCCAACAGATCCCAACGCGTCGGCGTCACCCGGTCCACCCACCACAACCACAGCAAGGCGCTGGCGATGTAGACGCCACCATAGGCCGCATACACACGCCCGCTGGCCTCGGGATGCAGGCTCAACAACCATACGAAGATGGCGAGGCTCAACGCGGTCGGCAGCAACAACCAGATGCTGCCGTCTTTGCGCAGCCATAGATAAGGAAGGTAGCAACCGACCAGTTCGGCGACCGCGGTGGCTGCGAACAGCAGCAGCGTGGTCGGTGCGGAATTCATGCGCGGTCTGGCTTGTCGAAATCTTGCTTGTTCAAATCCTGCTGGTCGCGGTCTGCCTGATGCGGGTCGGAGACATCGAGACCTTGCTCGCCGACGATTGACTGATAGGTGGCAGGTTTGCCGGCGGCCAGCGGGTCGAAAGCAGCCGGATCCTCGCCTCGCTCGCCGCGCTTGACCTGTTGCCACAGCGCTTCCTGTTGGTCCAATGACAGTGCTGTCAGGTTGGTGTCTGCGGTCTGCGCCAGCGCTTCCATGGCGCGAAAGCGGCGCTCGAATTTGAGATTGGCATGGCGCAGTGCGGCGCCCACATCGACCTTGGCGTGCCGCGCCAGGTTGGCGCAGACAAACAACACATCGCCAAGCTCGTCTTCCAGCCGTGCCTGGTTGTCGGCGACCGGGCCGCGTGCGAACTCCACGCGCAACTCTTCGATTTCTTCCTGCAGTTTTTCCAGCACCGGTGCCGGGCCGGGCCAATCGAAGCCGACCCGCGCCGCGCGCGACTGCAGCTTGGTGGAGCGCTGCCACTCCGGCAGGCCGCGTGCGATGCCGGCAAGTGCGGAGTCGTCCTGATGGCCGGCTGCACGCCGTTCTTCGCGCTTGATCTGCTCCCAGTTGGCGCTCACGGCCTGCGCGCCGTCGACCTGTTGATCGGCGAAGACATGCGGGTGGCGGCGCACCAGCTTGTCGCTGAGTGTGGCGACCACGTCGGCAAAGTCGAATGCGCCCTGCTCTGCTGCCATCTGTGCATGGAAGACCACCTGCAGCAGCAGGTCGCCCAATTCGTCGCGCAGACCCGGCAGGTCGTTGCGATCGATGGCATCGGCGACTTCGTAGGCTTCTTCGATCGTGTACGGCGCAATGCTGGCGAAGGTCTGCTCCACATCCCAGGGACAGCCGTGCTCGCGATCGCGCAGACGCGCCATCAACTGCAGCAGGCGCTGGATGTCGCCGGTCGGCGGGGTCTGAGGCATAGCGACGCTCATACCAGCCAACTGCGCCACGGCAGATTCGGATCGCCCAGCGCGATGAAATCGCCGTTGAGCAAGGTATCGCGGCGGTTGTAGCGGAACGGTTTGCCGGAGCCCCCCGCCAGCAACACGCCGCCGGCGGCATGCAGCACACACTGGCCGGCAGCGGTGTCCCATTCGGAGGTGGGACCGAAGCGTGGATAGACGTCGAGATCGCCTTCGGCGATGCGGCAGAACTTCAACGACGAGCCCTGCGCCACCACATCGATCTCGCCCATGCGCTCCAGTGCGGCCGCGGTGCGCGCGTCGCGATGCGAGCGGCTGGCGGCCACCCGCAATGGCGTGGCGGCGGGCGTGCGCGTCTGTAGCATTTCGTCGCGATGGCCATCGCGGCGGTAGGCGTTCTCGCCACGCGCCGCGTACCAGACCCGGCCATCGACCGGCGCCTGCACCACGCCGAGCACTGGCGCGCCCATGTGGATCAACGCGATGTTGACGCTGAACTCACCGTTGCGCTTGACGAACTCGCGGGTGCCGTCGAGCGGGTCGACCAACCAGTAACTGGTCCAATACTGGCGTTCTTCCCAGGCGATGTGCGCGGATTCTTCCGACAGCACCGGCACGTCCGGAGTGACCCGGCGCAGCGCATCGACGATGACGCGATTGGCGGCCAGGTCGGCCTGGGTCAGCGGGCTGGCGTCGTCCTTGATCTGCACCGCGAAGTCCTGCGCGTACACCTGCATGATCGCATCACCCGCCTCGCGGGCGATGGCGATCACGGTTTCGCGCAGTTCCATCGGAATGCGGATCATGGATTGCGCTCCAGCCACTCGCGCGCAATGAACAGGGCAGCCAGCGAACGGCCTTCGGAGAAATCGTCGCGCAGCATCAAGTCGGCCAGACGGGCAATCGGCCAGGGAATCACTTCCATCTCTTCGGGCTCGTCGCCAACCAGCCGTTCGGGGTAGAGATCGCGCGCCAGCACCAACCAGGATTGGTGACTCATATAAGTAGGAGCGAGCGTCATCGCGCGCAGCACCTGCACCTGGCGCGCGCCGTAACCGGCTTCTTCCTTGAGTTCGCGGTCGGCCGCCTGCTCCGGCGTCTCGCCGGCATCGATGCGGCCCTTGACCAGACCCAGCTCGTAGCGATGCACGCCGGCGGCGTACTCGCGCACCAGCAGCACGGTCTGCGCATCCAGCATCGGCACCACCACCACCGCGCCGTGGCCCTGGCTGAGTTGGCGCTCGTACAAGCGGCGCTCGCCGTTGGAAAATTCCAGATCCAGTTGCTGGCGACGGAACGGCCCGTCACCGAGATCGGTGATCTTGTGGATGGTCGGCAGACGCGGGCTCATGCGTGACACGCAGGGGGCGGGGGCGACCGATAGAATAGGCGTATGCATCGACATGTTCATGAGCCCGAAATCCTAGCAGACCCGGCAGCCTCTCAAACTGCCGAACATTGGCGGCAACGCGATCTTGAGGTGCTGTGGCACCCCTGCACGCAGATGCGCGAGCACCCGCACACACTTCCACTGGTGCCGATCGCGCGTGGCGACGGGGCGTGGCTGGTCGGCTACGACGGCCGCCACTATCTGGACGCGGTCAGCAGTTGGTGGACCAACCTGTTCGGCCACACCGAACCGCGCATCGGCGCGGCCATCGCGCGCCAGGCCGGCGAGCTGGAGCAGGTGATGCTGGCCGGCTTCACGCATGCGCCGGCAGTGCAACTGGCCGAGCGCCTGTTGGCGATTGCACCACGTCAGGCGGGCCGCGCGCCGCTATCTAAAGTTTTCTATGCCGACAACGGATCGGCCGGCGTGGAAGTGGCGTTGAAGATGGCCTTCCATTATTTCCACAACCGCGGCGAGCATCGCCGCACCCGCTTCGTGGCGCTGGAAAACGGCTATCACGGCGAGACCATCGGCGCGCTGTCGGTCGGCGACATTCCGCTGTACAGGCGCGTGTATGCGCCGCTGCTGCTGGAATCGATCTTTGCGCCTTCGCCGGATGCGTATCTGGCCGAGCCCGGGCAGAGCGCAGAAGACTATGCGCTGCAGGCAGCCGATGCGTTGCAGGCGGTGTTCGAACAATCGCCAGGCGAAATCTGCGCACTGATCCTGGAGCCGCGCGTGCAATGCGCAGGCGGCATGCGCATGTATCACCCGGCTTACTTACGGCGTGCGCGCGAATTGTGCGATGCGCATGGCGCGTTCTTGATCGCCGACGAGATCGCCACCGGCTTCGGCCGCACCGGCACCTTGTTCGCCTGCGAGCAGGCCGGTGTCATGCCTGACCTGCTGTGTCTGTCCAAGGGATTGACCGGTGGCTTTCTGCCGTTGTCGGCGGTGCTGGCCACGCAGCAGTTGTACGACGCGTTTCTCGATGATTCGCGCGAACGTGCGTTTCTGCATTCGCATAGTTACACCGGCAATCCGCTGGCCTGTGCGGCGGCACTGGCCACCTTGCAGATTTTTGCAGACGACGATGTGATTGCGCGCAACCAGCACACGGCCGCGCGCATGCGCGCACTGGCCGCGCAGATCGGCGAACACCCCGCCGTGGCGGACGTGCGCCAGGCCGGCATGATCGTGGCGTTCGAACTCACCCAGGGCGGCGACAAACGCACGCCGTTTCCGGCGGCGGCGCGGGTGGGCCTGAAGGCCTATCGCGCCGCCCTCGCCAAGGGAGTGGTGCTGCGCCCGCTCGGCGATGTGCTGTACTGGATGCCGCCGTATTGCGTGGACGAAGCGCAACTTGCGCTGCTGGCTGCCACCACCCGCCATGCCATCGAGGAGGCGGTTGCATGCGCCTGACCCGCTCGCATGTCGCACTGCCGCTGCATTGCGACCAGGAGGTGACGCTGCCCGAAGAGTCGGCCAATCACCTGCTGCGTGTGCTGCGACTGCGCGAGGGCGATGCCTGCATCCTGTTCAACGGCGACGGCAGCGACTACCACGCGCGTATCACGCTGGCCGGCAAGCGCGAGGCGCGCGCACTGGTGGAACGTGCGCAGCCGCTGTGCAACGAATCGCCGCTGTCGATCACGCTGATCCAGGGCATCGCGCGCGGCGAGAAGATGGACCTGATCCTGCAGAAGGCGACCGAGCTGGGGGTTGCGGCGATCGTGCCGGTCAACGCCGAGCGCACCGAGGTCAAGCTGGATCCGGCGCGGATGGAAAAACGCGTGGCGCATTGGCGCAGCGTGGTGATCTCGGCCTGCGAACAATCCGGGCGTGCACGCGTGCCCACGGTCGCTGCGCCACTGGGCCTGCAGGACGCGGCGCAGGCCAGCGACCCGCATGCGCTACGGCTGACGCTGGACCCGCACGGCGAGCATCGCCTGGCCACGCTGCCGGTCGTCGCGCAACAGGCTGTGATCGTGGCGATCGGGCCGGAAGGCGGCTGGTCGCCGCGCGACCGCGCAATCCTCGGCGAGGCCGGTTTCAGCGGGTTGCAATTGGGTCCACGCATTCTGCGCACCGAAACCGCAGGGCTGGCGGCAATTGCGGCGCTGCAGTCGCGGTTTGGGGATCTATAGGGCGATGCTGCGGGTCATCTGATGCCCGCCCTACATCGTAGGAGCGCCCTTGGGCGCGATGAAGCGTTATCGACAATGCCCATCGCGCCCAAGGGCGCTCCTACGGGAATGCGGAATTCGATCGAATCAGCGCCCGTGCTGCAAAAACCAGCTGGCGGCGCCGATCACACCGAGCTGGCCATGTTCGACGATGCTGACCGGCACCTGCTCCAGCGCTGGACGCAAGGCGCCCTTGTCGAGCAGGCGCGCGACGAAGTCGCTTTCGGCAATGAAGGCAGCGATCTGCGGCAGGAAGCCGCCAGCCAGATACACACCGCTGCGCACGCCGTACAACAGGATCATGTCGCCGACCACGCTCCCCATGAAACCGCAGAACGCCTGCAAGGCATCGCGTGCCAACGTGTCGTTACCGGCCAATGCGGCGGCGGTGACGTCGGACGGGCTGGCGTGCACGGCCGGCTCGCTGCGCAGTGCAGCCAGCGCGGTATAGAGATTCAACAAGCCCGGGCCGGAAAGCAGATGTTCGGTGGCCACGTGCGTGCGCGTGCGGCGCAGTTGCTGCAGTAACGCCACTTCCAGATCGCTGGCTGCCGCGAGTGCGGCGTGGCCGGCTTCGGTCGGCAACACCACCGCGTTGGTACCGTTGGGAATCCACAACGCTGCGCCCAACCCGGTGCCGGGGCCAAGGATCAGCGCCGGACCTGTTGCGCCCTGCGGCGGGCCAGACAACTGCAGGACCTGATTGCCGACCATGTAATTGGCCGCATAGGCGACCGCTTCGAAATCGTTGACCAGATGCAAGGCCTGCATGCCGAGCTGGCTGCGGATCTGTCCCGGTGCCAGCACCCACGGCAGATTGGCGGTGATCACGCTGCCGTCTTCCAGCGCGTAACCGGCGCTGGCGATGACACCGCGCTTCACCGGCGCACAGCCAAGCTCCGCGAAGAATGCCGACATGATCTCGGCCAGTCCCGGGTAATCGGCGCAGCGGTACTTGCGGTAGTCCAGCACAGTGACCGGTTTGCGTGGATCGATGCTTTCGCACACCAGCGCCAGGCGCACATGCGTCCCGCCCACATCTGCGGCAACGAAGGTTTCGGTGCGCGGAAAAGACACCGCGTCCATTGGGCTGCTTGCGCTCACGCGTTCTCCTGATAAATGGCAGCGGGCCGGTGTCATGTCCCGTTAGCCGACGAACGGTAACGGGTAGACAACGTTGTCAGCAATCGCCCTGTAACGCAACCGTCGCGATCACGATTTATGCGGGGCGCTGTTGATTTCATCATCCACCAAAAATCCGCATCTTTGGCAGCGATTTCCGCACAAATCAGCGTCGGGACGCATTGCATTGCGAATTCACCATAGAAAAAGCGAATCGCGATGCGCACGTTCTCACGCCATGCTGCGCAACTGCATCGGCGCAAACGGAACCCTGTCGCAAATTTGCTGCATTGCAGCGCAATCGCAGGCGCTTCAGAGATCTGTGACGATGTGTTGACAACGCTGTCAACGCTACGCGAGACTCGATCCAAATCAGGGTTCTGGCAGGAGGGGCCATGGACTGTTCGGGACTGAACATCGGGCCATTCCCTCGCCTGCCGATTCCGGATTCGTGAGTGGTGCGTCACCCGACGTTCGACTCGCTGAAGTCGCATTCGCCACACCGCTTCACCACACGGGGGACACCTCCTCTACCACGCGAATCGCCTGGACCCGCTTCTCACGACGCGTGCCAGTGCAATCACCGCGATCGGTCAGGGCGTGTTGTTTTGCCGGCCACGCCGAGCGCGTTGCGCCCCACTACGGGCCAGGCGCGCTCAAAGCACTAACCAATGAGGTTTAGCCATGCACAGCCGCACCACGACGTTAGCACTCTGTATCACCGCCGCTCTGTACTGCTCCGGCTCTGCCATGGCTGCCGGACAAGAACAGCAGGCCACTCCCAGTGCGCCCTCGGCCACCACCGAGCTGGACACCATCACCGTCACCGGCTACCGCGCCTCGCTGGAGAAGAGCCAGGCGGTCAAGCGCTCGGCCAACTCGATCGTCGATGCGATCAGCGCCGAAGACATCGGCAAATTCCCGGACATCAATGCGGCCGAATCGTTGTCGCACCTGCCGGGCATCAGCGTCGACCGCCAGTTCGGCGAAGGCGAAAAGGTCAGCATCAACGGTACCGACCCGGCGTTGAACCGCGTGCTGCTCAACGGCCAGACCATCGCCTCGGGCGACTGGGGCGGCAACCCGACCGACACCAGCGGCCGCACCTTCAACTACACCCTGCTGTCGCCGGAAATCATCGGCCTGATGGAGGTCTACAAGACCCCCGAGGCACGCATCGACGAAGGCTCGATTGGCGGCACCGTGATCGTGCATACCCGCAAGCCGCTGGACCTGCCCAAGAACACCATCCGCGGCTCGATCGGCTACAACTACAACGACCGTTCGGAAGAAGGCAACCCGCGCGGCTCGGCGCTGTGGAGCTGGAAGAACGACGACGAAACCTTCGGCGCGTTGATCTCCGCCACGCACGACAAGCAGGACCTGGCGCGCGCCGGTATCGAATACTTCGGTTACACCACCGGCCGGAACGATAGAGGCCAAGGCATTCCGCCGACAGCCACCATCACCGGCGACGGCAGCGATGTGGCCACCGCCCGCGTGCCGGCCGGCATCAGCAGCGCGTTCTTCCAGCAGACCCGCGAGCGCAGCGGCCTGCAGGGCGCATTGCAGTGGAAGCCGAACGAGCAGAACGAATTCAACCTGACCGGCCTGTACATCAAGGGCAAGTACAACAACTTCAGCCAGGCGCGTTATGTGTGCCCGGCCTGTAACGACGACCTCCAGAAGGTCACCCAGGCCAATGTGCAGAACGGCGTGGTGACCTCGGCCACGGTCAGCGATGGCGCAGCCGGCCAGCCGTACGCGCAGCTGGATGCCAACTACCGCGAGAGCACCGTCACCACCAAGAGCCTGAACCTGCGTCACGACTGGTCCGGTGAAAAGTGGGTGTTCACCACCCAGGTCGGCAACACTGAAGCGACCGGCGGCAAGAACCCCGAATACCTGATGAAGTTCCTGATGCAGGACGGCGGTTACAACTACGCCTTCGATGGTCAGAACACCGCAGTGAACTACGACAACGGCGGCGCCTCGAACTGGGTGTTGCCGGGCAATCCGGCAGGCCTGGCTCCCGGCCAGCAGGGCAATGTCCCCGGTACCAACACCGGCATCATGCAGGCCGGCGGTATCGCGTACCAGAAGAGCAAGGACGAGGAAAAGTACTTCCAGTGGGATGCCTCGCGCGACCTGGAACTGGGCCCGTTCACCAAGCTGCAGTTCGGCTACAAGTACATCAACCACAACAACGGCGTGGACGCACGCGGCAACCGCATCAACTCCACCGACGCGGTGTCGCTGACGCAGTTCAATCCGGGTAGCACGCCGAGCAGCCTGTACGACGGCCTCGGCGCCAGCGGCGACCTGACCACCTGGCCGACCGCCAGCCTGAACTCGGTGCGCAACTATCTGTTGTCGCAGCCGCAGGGCCCGTACCGCACTGATTTCGGCGCTTCGTTCCAGGTCAAGGAAATCACCCAGAACGTCTACACGCAGTTGAACTTCGAATCCGGCCAGTGGCGCGGTAACGTGGGTGTGCGCCTGGTCGACACCACCGACAAGTCCGAGTTCTGGCAGAGCAACGATGGCGGCACCAACTTCGACCGTGTGGCCGAGACCAACGACTATCGCAAGGCGCTGCCGAGCTTCAACATCGCCTACGACATCACCGACGACACCGTGCTGCGCTTCTCGGCAGCCAAGGTCATCGCGCGTCCGCGCTACGCCGATCTGGCCGGCACGTTCACCATCAACAGCGGTACCGGCGATCTGACTGCCAATGGCGGCAACCCGGATCTGAAGCCGTACGAGTCCACCAACTACGATCTGGCGGCCGAGTGGTATTTCGCCCCGTCCAGCATGTTGTCCGGTGAAGTGTTCTATCGCGACATCAGCTCCTACATCGTCAGCACCACCACCAGCCAGCAGCTGAATCCGGCACCGCCGGCCATTGCCGGCCTGTATCAGGTCACCACGCCGGTCAACGTGTCGGACGCCAAGGTCACCGGCGTGTCGGTCAACTACCAGCAGACCTTCGGTCTGGGTTTTGGCTTGCAGGCCAACTACACCTTTGCCGAATCCGATTCCAGCTCCGGCTTGAACCTGCCGTACCTGTCGCGCGATACCTACAACGTGATTCCGTACTGGGAACACGGCGACTGGACGGTGCGCGTGAACTACAGCTACCGCTCGAAGTACTTCACCCAGATCGGTCGCCTGCAGTCGCGTGACTTTGCAGATGCCTACAAGCAGCTGGATTTGAACGCCTCGTATCAGATCACCGATTACATGGGCATCACCTTCGGCGCGACCAATCTGCTGGATTCCACCTACCGGGTCTTCAGCAACACGCGTGATACCCCCACGGCGTTCTACAAGAACGGCCGCGGCTACCAGGCCCAGTTGAACTTCAAGTTCTGATGTAGTCCCGGCGCGCCACCGTCCCTCCACGGTGGCGCGCTTTTTTTTGCCTGTCGTTGCGCCTGCAGCGCCAGGCCATCGGTTGCATGCAGAAGTGCCACTGGCCATATCCCTTCGCGCTTGAAGGACTATCGCCAGGCCCGCTTCCGCCATCCACGTGCCGGTTGCCGTCTTGCCAACACGTTTCGCTTACAGGAGTGCAGTTCCCATGACGACCGATAGCCGCCACCGCGCGGCTCCATCCCGCCGCCACGCCGGAGCTGTACCCAGGAGTCGCGCGCTCGCGCTCGCTCTGCTGGTGGCCTGCCCGGTGCTGTCGTTGCACGCGCAATCGCCCACCGCGCCGACCGCCACCACGCTCAGCCCCGAACAGATCGACCAGCAGTGGCTCAGCGCCACCGCCAAGTACGCACCCGAGCGCGAGCGGCTGGTGCATGGGGCAGAACAAGGCGCACGCAAGGGCCCGTTCCGTCCCGATTGGGCTGCACTCAAGGCCTATCAATCGCCGGCGTGGTACGACAACGCCAAGTTCGGCATCTTCATCCATTGGGGCGTGTTCTCGGTACCGGCGTTCGGCAGCGAGTGGTACTCGCGCAACATGTATCTGCAAGGCTCCAAGGAATTCGCGCACCACGTGGCGACCTATGGCCCGCAGGCGAGTTCCGGCTACAAGGATCTGATTCCCAAGTTCACCGCGCCCAAGTTTGACCCGAATGGTTGGGCCAAACTGTTCCGCGAGTCCGGCGCACGCTATGTGGTGCCGGTGGCCGAACACCATGACGGCTTCGCGCTGTACGACTCGAAGCTCTCCGACTGGACCGCAGTGAAGATGGGGCCCAAGCGCGATCTGCTGGGCGAGTTGTCCAAATCGATCCGCGCGCAGGGATTACACTTCGGGTTGTCCTCGCACCGCGCCGAACACAACTGGTTCTTCGACGGCGGGCGTAAATTCGATTCGGACGTCAACGACCCGCGCTATGCGGCGCTGTACGGCCCGGCGCAGGTGCGTCTGCCGGGCAAGGACGATGCCGATGTGGCCAACGACTGGACGCCGGTGTCGCAGGCGTGGCTGGACGATTGGTTGGCACGCACCACAGAATTGATCGATACCTATCAGCCGGACCTGATCTATTTCGATTGGTGGATTGCCCACCCCACCTTCCGCAGCAGCCTGCCGACCATGCTGGCCTACTACTACAACCAGGGCGCGGCGCGCACCGAAGCCGATCGCGGCGTGGTGGTGAACTACAAGCTGGGCGCGTTTCCGGAAGGGGCCGGCACGCTGGACATCGAGCGCGGCCAGCTCACCGGCATCCATCCCACCCATTGGCAGACCGACACTTCGGTGAGCAATGCGTCGTGGGGCTATATCGAAAACGACACCTATAAATCGCCGACCTTCATCATCCACATGCTGGCCGACGTGGTGGCCAAGAACGGCAACCTGATGCTCAACATCGGCCCGCGTGCGGATGGTTCGATCCCGGAGACCGAGCGCGGCATCCTGCTTTCGATCGGCAAGTGGCTCAAGACCAATGGCGGCGCGATCTACGACAGCAAGCCGTGGCGCGTGTATGGCGAAGGCCCGACTGAAGTGGTGGGCGGCACTTTCCAGGACGTCAAGACCAAGCCGTATACGGCCGAAGATTTCCGTTTCACCACACGCGATGGTGCGCTGTATGCGATCGAACTCGGTTGGCCCGCCGGCGGCAAGGCGGTGATCCGCTCGCTCACCCCCGCCGATGGCGTGCGCGGTGTGACGCTACTGGCCAATGGCAAGAAGGTGCCGTTCGAGCAGCAAGCCGACGGCCTGCATCTGAGCCTGCCTGCCAAACCGGTGGGCGAACACGCCTACGTTTTCCGCATCGACCTTTCTTCTTCCACTCCCTGACGGATGCTGTTTTCATGAGCAAGCAATTGACCTGGATACTGCTCGCGCTGGCGTTAGCCTGCGCGCCTGCCTTGGCCAAAAACCCCACGGCGTTGTTCTATCTGATGAACACGCAGAAATCGACCAACTCGTTCATCGCCAACGTCGACAAGATCGATGTGGTGGTGCCGACCTGGTACGGCGTGGACCAGAACGGCCTGGTCAACGGTACCCCCAACACCTACCTGTACGACATCGCCAAGCAGAACAAGCTGCGGGTGATGCCGATCCTGTCGATGACCACCGGCCGCGACGGCTTCCACAAGCTGATGCACGACGAAGCGGCCAAGAAGCGCATGATCGAGTCGCTGCTGATCCACGGCAAGCAGCACAAGTACTACGGCTTCCAGTTCGATTTCGAAAACATCGCCTGGACCGACCGCGACGCCTACACGCTGATGGTCAAGCAGACCGCCGATGCGCTGCACAAGGCCGGTTTCAAGATGTCGGTGGCGGTGGTGCCGAATGCGCCGGGCCATGCCGAAGGCGGCCAGTTCTCCAAGTGGATGTGGGAATACTGGCGCGGCGCGTATGACCTCAAGGCGCTGGGCCAGGCCGCGGATCTGGTCAGCATCATGACCTACGACCAGCACACCCGCTGGACCACGCCCGGCCCGGTGGATGGCATGGTGTGGATGAAGAAGCATCTGGATTACGCGATTACCCAGGTGCCGAAAGAAAAGCTCTCGCTCGGCATCGCCACCTACGGCTACCGCTGGTACACCGGTAACCCGGTCAAGGAAGACGGCACCGAAGCGTCGAACATCGCGGCCACCTATATCGATGCCGACGAATCGTTTCCGCTGGCGATCGAACAGAACGCCACCGTGCAGTGGGATCCGGTCGAGCAGGAATCGTGGTTCTACTTCTATCGCGACGATATGCGCGAGTGGGTGTTCCGCCCGGATGCGCGCAGCTTCAAGGCACGCTACGACATGGTGAAGCAGTACGGTCTGGAAGGCTTCAGCTGCTGGGTGCTGGGCGCCGAAGACCCGAAGGTGTGGGACGAGTTGCCACCTGCGCAACGCTAAGCGCGTTATCACAACGCTGCACGACCTGGCGGGCGCGGTTCGGTGCTTGAATCGGGACAGACACACGATTCCTGCATCGCCCGCGCTCGCGTTGCAGCCGCTGACGAGAGTGCATTCGCCTCTCCCAAACGCAGCACGCGCACTGCGCGCACCCGAACGAAGCGTGCGCCAGTCCCTGCGTCATCCGGCATGGCTTTGCTACTGTGCGTGGCTGCCGTGTTCTCGCCGCCACATCGGGATGTGATTGCATGAAGTCGAACTCCGCACCTGGCTTGCGCTTGTCGTTATCGCGCCTGCTGTCGCTGCGCAAGCCATCATTGAGCATGCGGTCACTGAGCATGCAGTCGTCGAGCCTGCTGTTATCGAAGAGGCGGTCGTCGCGCCTGCTTGCGCTGGCATTTGCTGCGATGGTGGTGGCTGGTTGCGGCCAACGCGATGCAGCGAGTACGCCGGCTGCGGCCAGTCCCGGCAGCGCCTCGACACTGCCTGCGACCAATGCACCGCTGCCCCTGATTCCCGCCCCGGCCGAAGCCAGGCGCGGCAGTGGCAGCTTTCGCGTCGGCACCGGCACGGTGATCTCGATTCCCACCGGCAACGCCGAAGTACGCCGCAGCGCCGAGACGCTGGCCAGCCTGCTGCAAGGCACCCGCGGCCTGACCCTGGAAGTGCGCACCGAAACCAACGCCTCCCCGCACAGCATCCGCCTGGAGCGCACACCGCAGGCACCGGTGGCGCACAAGGAAGGCTATAGCCTGGACGTGGATGCCAAGGGCATCCGCATTGCCGCACGCGATGGTGCCGGCTTGTTCTATGGCGGGATCAGCGCCTGGCAACTGATGACACCGGACGCGCGCAAGGGCGAGGTCGAGGTGCCGTCGGTGGCGATCCGCGACTGGCCGCGTTTCAGTTGGCGCGGTCAGCATCTGGATGTGGCCCGCCATTTCCATGACGTGGCTACGGTCAAGCATGTGCTGGATGCAATGGCCACGCACAAGCTCAATGTGCTGCATTGGCATCTCACCGACGACCAGGGCTGGCGCATCGAAATCAAGCGCTATCCCAAGCTCACCGAGGTCGGTGCATGGCGCACCCCGCCCGGTGCCGGCCGGCACGGCACACCCGAGCGTTACGGCGGTTTCTATACGCAGGAACAGATCAGCGAGATCGTTGCCTATGCGGCGCGTCTGCACATCACCGTGCTGCCCGAGCTGGACATGCCCGGGCATGCGCAGGCCGCGGTGGCGGCGTATCCGGAAGAGGTAGGCGTGCCCGGCCAGCGCACGCAGGTCGGTGTGAACTGGGGCGTCAACCCGTATCTGTTCAACACCAGCGAACGCAGCCTGAGTTTCATCACCAATGTGCTGGATGAAGTGCTGACGTTGTTCCCGTCGGCGTATATCCACATCGGTGGCGATGAGGCGGTCAAGGACCAATGGGAAGCCTCGCCTGCGGTGCGCGCGCAGATGCGCAAGCTCGGGGTCAAGGATGCGCACGCGATGCAGGGCTGGTTCAACGAACAGCTTGCGGCCTACCTCACCCAGCACGGCCGGCGCATGATCGGCTGGGACGAAATTCTCGAAGGCGGCGTGCCGGCCAGTGCATCGGTGATGTCGTGGCGCGGCGTCGAAGGCGCGGTGGTGGCGGCAAAGCAAGGTCACGATGTGGTGCTTGCACCAGGCGACTGGCTGTATCTGGACAATCTGCAGACCACGCGCAGCGACGAGCCCAACGGCCGCCTGACGATCCTGCCGCTGTCGAAGGTCTACGCGTTCGACCCGGTACCAAAAGAACTCAGCGCCGAGCAGGCCACGCATGTCCTCGGTGCGCAGGGCGCGTTGTGGTCCGAATACATTCCATCGAAGTGGCATATCGATCATGCGCTATTCCCGCGTCTGTCTGCCGTTGCGGAAGTGACGTGGTCGCCGGTGGCTGCGCGCAACTGGAAGGGTTTTCTGGCGCGCATGCCGGCGCAGTTGCAGCGCTACAAGGCGCTGGGCATCGACTATAGCGACGGTGCATTCGCCGCCGATATCGCGCTGGAATCCGGCCCCAACCCGGTGTTGGCCGGTGGCCCGGCCAAGGTGGCGCTCCGCACCCAGGCTGGCGCGGGTACGCTGCACTACACCACCGACGGCAGCGATCCCACGCCGGCATCGCCGCGCTATGAGGCGCCGTTTACGATTCAGCTGCCGACTACGGTCAAGGCCACTGCATTCGAATCCGATGGCACAGCGCTGGCCGCTACGCGCAGCCGCACGTTCGATCGTGCCGGGTTGTTGCGCGTGGATACGCAAGGCCTGCGCGATTGCGTCGAAACAGGGGCGCTCGGCCTGCGCTTGCCGCTGCTACCGGAAATGACCGCTGCCGATACGCCGGTCTACAACGTCGATCTGTTCCATGCCTGCCGCCTCTATCCGCAAGCGCGCCTGGACGGCATCGGTGCGATTAGGGTCGAGGCCGCACGTCTGCCGAACAACTTCGGTCTGGCCCATGAACAATCCAAGGTCGTGCAGTACCCGGCCAAATCGCGCGGCGGTGAGCTGGAAGTGCGACAAGGCTGCGAGGGCGAACTGCTGGCCAGCGTGCGTCTGCCCCAGGGCGACACCGTGGGCGAGCAGCTCACCCTGGAAACCCCATTGCCTGCACGCACCGGCGTCCATGATCTGTGCCTGCGTTTCACCGCACCGATTCGCGGCCCGTTGTATGCCATTGGCGCCGTCCAGTTGATTGAAACCACCGCGCAGGCGCCCCCCGCCGCCACGCGCTGATCCATCCAAGGAGAGTCACCCATGCCCCTGTCCCGTCATCGTTTCGTCCCCGCACCCGCCCGTCTCGGGCTTGCCCTGGCCTTCGCTATCTCGCAGGCCTGGGCCGCGCCGCCCACGGCAACGACCCTGGACACCGGCTGGCAGGTGCGGCTGGTGCCGGGTCAGGAACAAACTAAGACCTATCCGAAAGCGGCGGCGTGGTTGCCGGCGCAGGTGCCTGGCGCGGTGCAGACCGATTTGATCGCCGCCAAGATCGTGCCGGACCCGTTCTATCGCGATAACGAAGGCAAGATCCAGTGGGCGGGCCTGAGCGATTGGCAGTATCAAACACGCTTCAACGTTGATGCGGCCACGCTCAAACGCGAGCATGTCGAACTGGTGTTCGATGGCCTGGATACCTTTGCCGAGGTCACCCTCAACGGCAAGCCGCTGCTCAGCGCCGACAACATGTTCCGGCAGTGGCGCGTGGATGCGAAATCCCTGCTCAAGCGCGGCGACAACGTGCTCGAGGTCAAGCTGTTCTCGCCGATCAAGAAGATCCAGCCGTGGTTGGCCAAGCAGCCGTATGCGCTGCCGGGTGCCTACGATTCGGCATTTGGCGACGAGCCCGAGTCGCGGCACAGCTCCACCTACGTGCGCAAGGCGCCGTACAACTTCGGCTGGGATTGGGGCCCGCGCATGGTCAATGCCGGCATCTGGAAAGACGTGCGTGTGGAAGCCTGGGATGCGGTGCGCGTGGACGGGCTGCATATCGCCCAGCAACGTGTGGACGCCGAGAGTGCGCAACTGCAGGCGCAGCTCGAATTGCAGGCCGGCCGCAGCGGGCCGGTGCAGGTGACGCTGGATGTGCTTGGGCCGGATGGGAAGAGTGTCGGCCAGTTCACCCAGCAGGCGGTGGTCGACCCGGGCCAGAACCGTATCGATTTGCCGGTGCGCATCGCCAAGCCCAAGCGCTGGTTTCCGGCCGGCTATGGCGCGCAGGACCGCTACACCTTCGTGGCCAGCGTGCGCGATGCCGATGGCGACAGCCAGCAGATCAAGCGCATCACCGGCCTGCGCTCGGTGGAGCTGCGGCGCGAGAAAGATAAGTACGGCAAGAGCATGGAGATCGTGATCAACGGCATCCCGATCTTCGCCAAGGGCGCCAACCTGATCCCGCTGGATGCGTTCCCCGCGCGCGTGAGCCCCGAGCGCATGCGCAGCACCTTGCAGGACGCGCGCGATGCCAACATGAACATGCTGCGCATGTGGGGCGGCGGGCATTACCAGGACGACCACTTCTACGAGGTGGCCGACGAGCTGGGCATCATGATCTGGCAGGACTTCATGTTCGGCGGCGCGGTGCCGCCGTACGACGTGGAGTTCCGCGAGAACACCCGGCAGGAGGCGATCGAACAGGTCAAGCGGCTGCGCGACCATCCCAGTATTGTTCTCTGGTGCGGCAACAACGAAGTGCAGACCGGTTGGGAAAACTGGGGCGACCGAGTCAAATTCAAGCAGTCGGTGTACCCGGAAGAACGCACGCGTATCGAGCGCGGCATGACCACCTTGTTCGGCACGGTGTTCCGTGAAGTGGTGGCCACCTACGATAGCGACGTGCCGTACTGGTCCACCTCGCCGGGCACCAACTTCGATGGCGCCGCCGATCAGGCCAACGATGGCGACATGCACTACTGGAAGGTCTGGGGCGGCCCTGCGCTGCCGGTGACCGAGTATCTCAACGTCACTCCGCGCTTCATGTCCGAATACGGCCTGCAGTCGTTCCCGGACATGCGCACCGTGCGTGCCTTCGCCGAACCCGGCGACATGGATCCGGAGTCGCCGGTGATGCGCGTGCATCAGAAGTTCGACAAGGGCAACGGCAACAAGCGGCTGATGCTGTACATCCGCCGCGAATTCGGCGAGCCCAAGGATTTCGAGAGCTTCGTCTACCTGAGCCAGCTGATGCAGGCCGAAGGCATCAACCTGGCCGCCTCGCATCTGCGCGCCTCGCGCCCGCAATCGATGGGCTCGTTGTACTGGCAGCTCAACGATGTATGGCCGGGTGCCTCGTGGTCCAGCGTGGATTACTACGGCCGCTGGAAGGCGCTGCACTACCACGCACGCCGCTTCTATGCGCCGGAACTGATCGCCGCATTGCGCAACGACAAGGGCCAGACCGAGGTGTCGCTGGTGTCCGACCGCACCACACCGCTGGCCGCACGCTGGCGCATGCGCGTCATGAGCATGGATGGCAAGGTGCTGAGCAAGCGCGAAGAAAAGACCACGGTCAAGCCGCTGAGCAGCCTGCAGGTCGGCAACTTCAGCGACAAGCAGTTGCTGGGCAGCGCCGATCCGAAGCGCAGCTACGCGGTGTTCGAATTGTTGGACGGCGACAAGCTGCTGTCGCGCGAAGTGGTGTTCTTCGCACCGGCCAAACAAGTGGCCTTGCCGAGCGCGAAAATTGACAGCCAGTGGCGCGCCGATGGCGATGGCTATGCACTGACGCTGTCCAGCCCCACGCTGGCGCGCGAGGTGTGGCTGTCGTTTGGCGATGTGGATGCCACGTTGTCGGACAACGCCTTCGACCTGTTGCCGGGCGAGCCGTTGACCGTGCACGTGAGCAGCAAGGCGGCGCTGGCGCAGTTGCAGTCCACGCTGCAGGTGCGCGATCTGGCGAGCACGCTGGCCGGTGCACCGCCGGAGCCTGCCGAGACGAAGTAAGCCGCCGGAAAAGGCGTCGGCTGATTGCGCAGCGCTCGCACAAAGGCGCTGCGCGATCAGCGAAGACGGCGGTTTGCGCAACGCAGCGAGCGGTCGTCAGGTGGATACGGGCGGCGCGCTCAGAACCGGAGTCTACGAGTGGTACATGCCGGTTCCGAGTACCGACCGCATCCGCCTGGCGGTGAGCGCAGCGGTTTTGTTATCCGCTCTTAGTGTCACTAACCGCTGCCCGCAGTGTCCTGCGGGCAACCCAAGAACAACGCGTGACGGCCATTCGCCGCCCCGCAGGAGTGAACCGATGTCGTTGTCCGTATTTCCATGCCGCCTGGCCGTTGCGCTGAGTCTGGGTTTGGGCCTGCCGCTGATTGGCGCGCCGGCATTCGCCGCAAAGAAAACCGACGAAGCACCAGAACAACGCGCCGCCGCATTGGTGGCGCAAATGAGCCGGGAGGAAAAAGTCGCGCAGGCGATGAACGATGCACCGGCAATTCCGCGCTTGGGCATCCCCGCCTACGAATGGTGGAGCGAAGGCCTGCACGGCATTGCGCGTAATGGCTACGCCACGGTGTTTCCGCAGGCGATCGGCCTGGCCGCCAGCTGGAATACGCAGCTGATGCAGCAGGTAGGTACGGTGGTCTCCACCGAGGCGCGCGCCAAGTTCAATCAGGCCGGCGGCCCGGGCAAGGACCACAAGCGTTATGCGGGCCTGACCATCTGGTCGCCCAACATCAACATCTTCCGCGACCCGCGTTGGGGCCGTGGCATGGAGACCTATGGCGAGGATCCCTTCCTCACCGGGCAATTGGCGGTGGGCTTCATTCGCGGGCTGCAGGGCGACGATCTCGATCACCCGCGCACCATCGCCACGCCCAAGCATATCGCCGTGCACAGCGGGCCGGAGCCGGGTAGGCACGGCTTCGATGTGGACGTGTCGCCGCGCGATGTGGAAGCGACCTATACGCCCGCCTTCCGCGCTGCATTGATCGACGGCCAGGCCGGCTCTGTGATGTGCGCGTACAACTCGTTGCATGGCACCCCGGCCTGCGCGGCCGACTGGTTGCTCAATGGCCGCGTGCGTGGCGATTGGGGCTTCAAGGGCTTTGTCGTGTCCGACTGCGACGCGGTGGACGACATGACCCAGTTCCATTACTTCCGCCCCGACAATGCCGGCTCGTCGGCCGCGTCACTCAAAGCGGGGCACGATCTCAATTGCGGGCATGCCTATCGCGAACTCGGCACGGCGATCGAACGCGGCGAAGTGGACGAAGCCTTGCTCGACCAATCGCTGGCTCGCCTGTTCGCCGCGCGCTATCGCCTGGGCGAACTGGAAGCGCCGCGCAAGGATCCGTATGCAAAGCTCGGCGCCAAGGAGATCGATAACGCAGCCAACCGTGCGCTGGCGCTGAAAGCCGCTGCCGAATCGATCGTGTTGCTCAAGAACGACGCCAACACCCTGCCGCTGAAAGCCGGCACGCGGCTGGCGGTGATCGGCCCGAATGCCGATGCCTTGGCGGCATTGGAAGCCAACTACCAAGGTACTTCGTCCACGCCGGTGACGCCGCTGCTGGGTTTGCGCCAGCGCTTCGGTGCGCAGCAGGTGAGTTACGCGCAAGGTGCCCCGCTGGCCACGGGTGTGCCGGGCATGATTCCAGAGACCGCGCTGCGCAGCGATGGCAAGCCGGGGCTACGTGGCGAATATTTCGACAACGTCGATATGACCGGTGCTGCGCGCGTGGTGCGACAGGACCGCGCGGTGAGTTTCAACTGGGATCAGGTCGCCCCCGCAAAGGGCGTGCCGGCCGATCGCTATGCGGTGCGCTGGAGCGGCGAGCTGCTGCCGCCGAGCGCGGGCGATTACACGCTGGCGGTGCGGGTGGCGCGCTGTTTCGACTGCGCCGGCCACGATCCGGTACGGCTGTATATCGACGACAAGCTGGTGGTCGCCGGCAATGCCGAAGACAAGCACGTGCCGGCCGGCATGCATAACGCCGATGGCCGCAGCGTGGAAACCGTGCTGCATTTCGACGACACCCGCCCGCGCAAGATCCGGCTGGAACTGGAACACCGCGGCCAGGATCAGGGCGTGCGCCTGGAGTGGCTGGCACCGGCGGCGGCGCAACTGGCCGAGGCCGAGCAAGCCGTGGCGCAGGCCGATGCGGTGGTGGCCTTCGTCGGCCTGTCGCCGGATGTGGAAGGCGAAGAATTGCGTATCGACGTGCCTGGCTTCGACGGCGGCGACCGCAACGACATCGCCCTGCCCGCCCCGCAGCAAGCGCTGCTCGAACGCGCAAAGGCTTCCGGCAAGCCGCTGGTGGTGGTGTTGATGAGCGGCAGTGCTGTGGCCTTGAACTGGGCCAAGACGCATGCCGACGCGATCGTGGCGGCGTGGTATCCGGGCCAATCTGGCGGCACCGCGATCGCGCGCATGCTGGCCGGCGACGATAACCCCGGCGGGCGCTTGCCGGTGACGTTCTATCGCTCCACCAAGGACCTACCGCCGTACGTCAGCTACGACATGAAGGGCCGCACCTACCGCTACTTCAAGGGCGAGCCGCTGTTCCCGTTCGGCTACGGCTTGAGCTACACCAGCTTTGCCTACGCAGCGCCTAAGTTGTCCACCACAACGCTGCAAGCCGGCAGCACCTTGCAGGTGACCACAACGGTGCGCAACACCGGCAAGCGGGCCGGCGATGAAGTGGCGCAGGTGTATCTGCAGTATCCGGATCGCCCGCAATCTCCCTTGCGCAGCCTGGTCGGCTTTCAACGTGTGCATCTGAAGCCGGGCGAACAGCGCACGCTCACCTTCACCCTGGATGCGCGCGCCTTGAGCGATGTGGATCGCACGGGACAGCGTGCGGTGGAAGCCGGCGATTACACGCTGTTTGTCGGTGGTGGCCAGCCGGGGACCGGCGCGGTTGGCGAGGCGGCGGCGTTTTCGATTTCGGGGCGTTCGCCCTTGCCGAAGTAAAGAGTTCGACTGCAGGACATCAACAGGCGTCGGCTGTCATGGCCGGCGCCTGTTGCGTTACGCGCGCATGTTGCGGTGCATCGCAATACGCAGGCATCGCAACTGCGCGAGTTGGAATTGGTGATCTATCCGCAGGCAATACGATGATCTCCGCACACACTTCACACCTGCTTGACAGACACGAAAACGAGGTCTATCACTGACCGCAGTCGGCAACACGCGCCATCGGCGATGCGCTCGACGTACTTTGATGGCAACAGCGTTTCCACGCAGCACCTGCACTGGGAGATGGTTGGATGCAGCATCGTCGTACCGACCAGCGCTTGCGTGTTGCCGATCTCGCAGTGCATTGCACTCACGCATGCTGCGCTGCTGTCACGCTGGTGCAGCCGTCATGACCAAGCACTACAAATTGAGCGCGATGCGCTCGCGCTCCAAGTGCATCGCCGGGTACTCCCCGCCTCGCCACTGACGCCTGCATAGCTGTCCAAGCTGGCAGATGCTCCGGCGCAATCCCGTTCGGTAACTCGCACACGCGTTGATCGCGTGCTGTGCCATGCCGTACGCGCGCATCGCCGTGCAGACCGTCTGCCCAAGAGCAAGGCATCGAGAGGGCGTTGCCGTCGGCAACGTTGCCCAGCATCTGGCGAGGTGGCACGTGGGAAAGCGTGAGCGTACGAACGGCAAGCAATGGATCGTGGCAATCCTGACCGTGACCGGCATGGCCTCGGCCGCAGCCGCAATGGCCGGCACCGTGGAGGGAGACCTGAAAGAAAGCAGCAGCGGCAAACCCGCCGCCAATGCCAAGGTGCGCATCGCCGGCACGCCGTACAGCGCGGTCGCCGATGCGCGCGGGCACTTCGTCATCCGCGATGTGCCTGCCGGGCAGTACGCACTGAATCTGGATTACCCAGGCTTCAGCGCGGCCGAAACCAGCGTGCAGGTCGGCGACAGCGGCACCGCCTCGGTGGCGATTGCGTTGGAAGAGGTCAAGCAACTGAAAGCGGTCAGCGTGGTGAGCAATCGCTACGATGCCAGCGATCTGAAGATCAACGCCGCCAACACGGTGGACGTGCTGTCGGCCAACGACCTGCAACGCACCGCCGTGCACAACGTGGCCGAAGCGCTCGGCCTGATCGCCGGCATCAACATCACCAGCACCGGCTCGGGCTACTTCGGCGGCATCGACGGTGCAGCGCGCGGCGAAGGCATGTTCGCCTCGGTGCGCGGGTTGCCCTCCGAATACAACGTCAACATGATCGACGGCGTCACCGTGGCGCAAGGCATGCCGTACAGCCGCAGCGTGCAGCTCAGCCTGTTGCCGCCGAGCGGCCTGCAGACCATCGTGGCCAACAAGACCTCCACCGCCGACATGGACGGCGATGCGATCGGCGGCACGCTGGATTTCCGCACGCCCACCGCCTACGACTTCAAGGACACCACCAGCGGCAGCGTCACCGGCAGTGGCCGGGTGGAAAGCCGTGCGCGCGATTACGGCGGCGATGGCCTGGGTGGTGGGTTCGGTGGCGAGTTCCAGCACAAGTTCGGCGAGGCACAGCAGTTCGGCGTGTATGCCAGCGCGTATTACGACTACCGCACCACCACCAACAGCGAAGTGGCCGCCGCCACCAGTGCGCTCAACGATGGCTCCTGGGAATACTTGAACACCGATGCCGAAGGCCGCAACGCTGCCGGTTTCGACCCGCAACGCAACCTCACTAGCACCGGCATGAACGTGGGCATCGCCGCCGGCTGGGAGCGCCGCTACGGCGGCAACGCCTCGTTCGACTGGCATGTGGACGACAGCCTGTCGCTATATGCGCGCATGACCTACGCCTATGCCAAGACCGAGCAAGGCACCACCTTCGTCCAGTTGCTGCCGCAGGATGTGAGCTACGTGCCCACCGGCACGCCGGGTGTTTTCACGCCGAATATCGGCCGCATCGCCTCGCGCTTCTGGTACGAGACCAATCCGGAAGTCGCCGACCTCGCCACCTTCCAGATCGGCGCCAAAAAGACCGCAGGCGGTTGGACCTTCATGCCCAACCTGTTCTACAGCTTCGGCAACAACGACCGCCCCGACCATGTCGAAATCGACGGGCGCGAAGACAAGTTCAGCCAGGACAACTACGCCTACTCCGGCAACAGCTTCGTGCGCTACGGCGGCGGTGCGTTCCCGTACCCGCAGCTCACGCCCGCGCTGCAGGCGCAGGTCAACAACATCCCGGCGTTGTACGCCAGCAGCTATGGCGAACAGACCAAGATCTACTCCGGCCAGAAGAAAGGCGGCGCGCGTTTCGACACCCGCTACGATTTCGAAGATGGCGCGCTGCGGTCAGTGCAGTTCGGAGTGAAGTACAGCAAGAGCAGCCGCCGCTACACCAATCGCGACTGGTATACCGGCGGCGTGGACGGCACTACCACGCTGGGTGATCTAGGCATCTTCACCGGTACCTATGCCTCGATTTTTCCCGGTAAATACGACTGGAATACGCCGCGCGTCAGCAAAGCGGCGGTGGCCGGTGTGATCGCCCAGCACCTCACCGACGATGACCTGGACACCTGCGGCAGTGCGTTCTACGTCAACAACTACAACTGCAACACCATGCGCGGCACCGAGGCGGTCAGCGCCGCCTATGCCACTGCCACCTTCACTGTCGGCAACCTGGATATCGTGCCGGGCGTGCGCTTCGAGCACACCGGGATCGACAACACCTTCTGGGTGAGTCCGGTGGATGCGGACGGCAACGAGATCGTCGGTTACTTCGACCACAACCACACCTCCTACAACGAGCCGCTACCCAGCGTGTTCCTGACCTGGCGGCCGGACCTGCGCACCGCCTATCGCGTCTCGCTGTGGACCAGCTATACGCGGCCGGCTTTCGTACAGCTGGGTGGCGGCAGCCAGATCGACATCTCCAATGGCGTCACCACCATCACCCAGGGCAATCCCGACCTGAAGCCGATCGAATCCACCAACCTGGACCTGTCCGGCGAGTGGTCCACCGAGCGCGGCGGCTTCTTCTCGCTGGCCGGCTTCTACAAGCAGCTGCGCAACTACATCTACGATGCCGGCTCGGCCCAGGCCAACGGCAACACCACCGGCAGCGGCACGGTGCTGTACCACATGCCCACCAATGGCGGCGACGGCAAGATCTACGGGGTGGAACTCAGCGCGCGGCAGAAGTTCCAGGACCTGCCCGCGCCCTTCGACGGCCTGGGCATCAGTGCCAACGCCACCCGCCAGCATGCGCGCGCCGACCTGGGCCTGGCTGGCTTCGACAACGAACACATGCAATCGGCGCCGTCGGCGATGGCCAACCTGGAGTTGTTCTACGAGCACAATGGGTTCTCGTTGAACCTGAGCTATCACTTCAGCAGTTCTTACCTGCTGGGCTACGACTTCCTGCACGAAGGCGCGCCCTGGAACGACCTATGGGCACGCCCGACGCGGCGCGTGGATCTGCACACCGGCTACCGCTTCGACAACGGCGTGAGCATGGACCTGTCGATCTCCAACCTGACCAAGGAATACAGCTACTGGGCGCATGTAGGCCGCGACAACCTGGCCATCTCCGACATCGTCGATGCCGGCAGCACCGCGTTGTTCACGGTCAAGTACGCGTTCTAGCGGCGCGCTGCAGTGTGCGGCGCCGCTCACTGCGCGGCGCTGCGCAGTGCGGCAGTTCCTTCTATCCACCTGGAGAAGCGATGAAACGCAGAAGCCTGTGTACCTTCGGCCTGCTCGCACCGTTCGGTCTGGCGGCCGCGCCGGCGGTGCTGTCGTCGCTGCATGCGCCGCGGCCGGATGGCCGCCCGCATGCGTTCGGCTTCGAGCGCGGCCAGTTCGTGCTGGATCAGCAACCGTGGCAACTCCGTAGCGGCGAGATGCATCCGTTGCGCATTGCCCGTGCGGACTGGCTGCAGCGCATCCGCATGGTCAAGGCGATGGGTTTGAACACCATCGCGCTGTATCTGATGTGGAACGCCTACGAACGCGAGCCGGGGCAGTTCGATTTCGACACCGGCGAACGCGATTTCGTTGCCTTCATCCGGCTGTGCCAGCAGGAAGGGCTGTGGGTGTATCTGCGACCCGGCCCGTACGTCTGCGCCGAATGGACGCTGGGCGGGCTGCCGCCCTATCTGCTGCGCGAGCCGGGCATGCGCCTGCGCGATGCCACAGACGCACGCTACATGGCAGCAGTGCAGCGCTACATCGCCGCCGTGGCGCCGCGTATCGCACCGCTGATGGCCAGTGCCGGCGGACCGGTGCTGATGCTGCAGATCGAGAACGAATACAGCATGCAGGGCAGCGATGTGGGCTATCTGCAGGCGTTGGAGGCACTGTGGCGCCAGCACGGTATCGATGGTCCGTTCTCATTGGCCGAAGGCATGAAGGATCTGCGCCGGCGCAAGGCCTATCTGCCCGGCGCCGCGCTGGGACTGGATGGCGCCGATCTGGCTGAACTGCAGGAAGCAAAACAGATCGCAGGCGATGCACCGGCGTGGGTAGCCGAAGGTTATCCCGGTTGGCTGACACACTGGGGCGAAGACGCGTTTGCGCAGCGCGATTACGCGCCGATGCTGCAACAGCTGATGGCCGCCGGTTACTCGTTCAATCTCTACGTGGTGCACGGCGGTACCAATTTTGGTTTGAGCGCGGGTGCCAATGCCGAAGACGATGGTTCGCAATTCCAGCCTGCGTTGACCAGCTACGACTACAGTGCACCGATCGACGAAGGCGGCCGCGCCACGCCTGCGTACATGGCGCTGCGCCGGATCATCGCCCAGCACAGCAGCACGGCGCTGCCATCGATCCCGGGCGCGCCACCCCGCGCGCGCTTTGCACCGGCCCTTGCACGCCCGGTGGCCGCGCTCTGGGACCACTTGCGTACCGGACCTGTACACACCGAGCGGCCCACCGACAACCAGACCCTGCTCAAGCAGAACCTGGGGCTGGTGGTGTACCGGCGCCGCATCGCGGCCGGCACGCAGATGGATCTTGGCAAGGTGCACGACTACGCGGCGGTGCACCTCGACGGTGACGAAATCGGGCATGTCTCGCGCGTGCAACATGCGCGCCTCAACAGCACGCCAAAGCTGCCACTTCCAAGCGCTGCATCATGAGCGAACGCTGGAGGTGCTGGTCGACAGCTTCGGGCATATCAACTTCGGTCCGGCCCTGGGCGATGCCAAGGGATTGCTCGGCCCGGTGCGGCTCGATGGCAAGGAGCTGCGCGACTGGCAGGTACATGGCTTGCCACTGGATGGCGACAACGCACCCACGCTACGCCCGCTGCAGGCACCACCCACACGGCCCGGCCTGTTCTTTGCGGCCGACATCGCGCTGGAAACAGTCGGCGACATCTACCTCGACATGAGCCAGTGGCGCAAAGGCTATCTGTGGATCAACGGACGGCTGCTGGGGCGTTACTGGGAGATCGGCCCGCAGCAATGTCTGTTCTGCCCGGGCGCGTGGTTGAAGCAGGGCAACAACGCAGTGCTGGTGCTGGATCTGCATCAGCTGCAACCCACCGCGATTCACTGCGCAGACGGGCTGACATCGACACGCATTGCGACCAACGCAGCGGCAGTCGCACATGCAGAGCGCCACGCATGCTGACCGCACCCACCGTGTTGCCAGCGAATCCACAGGCCTCGGCACCACCGCGCACGCTCGGTTTCTGGAGCGCGCTGTCGGCCAACCTGCTGAACATGATCGGCATCGGCCCGTTCATTACCATCCCATTGGCGCTGTCGGCGCTGGCCGGGCCGATGGTGTTGGCGGGCTGGGTCGCCGGCGCGCTGCTGTGTCTGTGCGATGGCCTGGTGTGGGCCGAGCTGGGCGCGGCGATTCCGCGCTCGGGCGGGCCGTACCACTATCTGCGCGAGGCTTACGGCCGCGAACGTTGGGGGCGCTTGTTCGGGTTTCTGTATCTGTGGCAGACCCTGCTGACCGCACCGTTGTCGGTGGGTTCTGCCGCGGTGGGCTGCGTGCAATACCTGGCGTTCCTGATGCCGGGGCTGGGCCACACCCAACTAACCGCGATTGCGATGGCGCTGTGCGCCTTCAACACGCTGCTGCTGTATCGCAAGGTGCGCTCGGTGCAAGTGCTGTCGCTGCTGGTCAGTGGGGTGGTGATCGGCGCCTGCGTGTGGATCATTCTCAGCGGCGTGCTGCATTTCGATTTCGGCATTGCATCGGCGTTCTTGCATGCGCGCCCCGCGTCGCCGCAGGGATTCTGGCTGGGCTTCGGTGCGGTGGCGTTGATCGCGGTCTACAACTACGGCGGCTACAACAACGTGTGCATGCTCGGTGGGGAAATCCGCAAGCCGCGGCGCACGATTCCACGCGCGGTGCTGATCTCGATCCCGATCGTGGCGCTGCTGTACCTGGGCCTCAACATCACCTTGCTCGGTGTGCTGCCGTGGCAGCAGGCGGCGCAATCCAAGGCGGTGATGGCCGACTTCATGCAGGCCATCTACGGCCCCATCGGCAGCACCGTGGCGGTGGCGCTGATCGTGCTGGCCAGTTGGGGCTCGGCGCTGGTGGTGCAGTTGGGCTACTCGCGGGTGCCGTACGCGGCCGCGGCGGCCGGGCAGTTCTTCGGCGTGTTCGCACGGCTGCATCCGCGCGGCGGGTTTCCCACCGTGTCGCTGCTGTTCGTCGGTGCGACCTCGGCGCTGGCTTGCCTGCTGTCGCTGGACGATCTGATCGCCACTTTGATGATCATCCAGATCCTGTTCCAGTTTCTGGCGCAATGCCTGGCGGTGGTGCTGTTGCGCCGCAAGCGACGTCGGCGGGCCTTTGCGATGCCGCTGTATCCATGGCCGCTGCTGATCAGCGTGTTCGGCTGGCTGTATCTGCTGGCGACCAGCCCGGGGCGGCGGCTGCTCGCCGCCGTGGTGGCACTGTGCTTCGGCAGCGCCTTGTATCTGATCCAGGCAAGGAGGCAGCGCGCATGGCCGTTCCAGCTGCAATGAACACTGCGCAACTCGTGGTGGTCGGCGAGGTCTATCTAGACCACATCTTCAGCGGCTTCGATCGCTGGCCCACGCCGGGCGAAGAAGCGCTGGCGCGCCATTACACGCGGGAGCTGGGCGGCGGCACGATCATCACCGCCTGCGCGCTGGCGCGGCTGGGCTGCAACGTGCGCGTACTCGGTGCGATCGGTGCGCAGGACCGCCTATTGTTCGAACAGCGTTTGGGCGAGTTCGGTGTCTCGGCCGATGGTTTGATCGACTCGACTGCCGGCACTGGCGTGACCACCAGCGTGTCGCTCCAGGACGACCGTTCGTTCTTCACCTATCTCGGCGCCAATGCCGAGTTGAGCGCGTTGCTACTGCGCGAAGACATCATCGACACACTGTCCGCAGCCACGCATGTGCACTTTGCGATGCCGTTGCCGGCCGCATTGGCAGCCACGTTATTGCCGCTGTTGGCACGCGCCGGCTGCACCACTTCACTGGACGTGGGCTTCAGCCCCGCATGGCTTACCGACCCGGCCAACCACGCCACCTGCCGCGCGGTGACCTGGTTCCTGCCCAACCAGAAAGAAGCTGCGCTGATGGGCTGCGGCGACGGCGCCGATGCCTGCCTGGCCTGGGCACGCGCACTTGGCCTGCGCCAGACGGTGATCAAGCGCGGCGCTGCGGGCGCCATGGTGATCGACAACAACGGCGCACGCCCGATCGCCGCGCCCATCGTGCCGGTGCGCGACACCACCGGCGCGGGCGATGCGTTCGATGCCGGCTTTCTGGCGGCCCAGCTGCGCGGCCTGACGCTGGACGAAAGCGCACAGCACGGCTGCCATGCCGGCGCCGCCTGCTGCAGCGCGCTCGGCGCGCTCGACGGCCTTTTTCTTTTATCTCCCCCCACACACGAGGACGTTCCATGAGCAGTTCTGTCGACAATCGCAAACTGACCCTGATCGGCGGCGGCGGCGTACGCACACCGTTGGTGGTGTACGGCGTCAACGAAGCCGCCGAAGCGCTGGGCGCGCGCGAGATCGTGCTGTACGACCCCGACCAGGAGCGCCTGGCGTTGATGGTGGCGATGGGCCGCGCCATCGTCGCCGAGTCCGGTGGCGCGTTGCAGGTGCACGCCGCGCCATCGCTGGAAGCGGCGATCGAAGGCGCGCACTTCGTGCTCAACAGCATCCGCGTCGGCGGTATCGCGCAGCGCGCCTCCGACGAACAGACCATCATCCGCCACGGCTATTCCGGCCAGGAAACCACCGGCCCCGGCGGTGTGGCCAAGGCCTTGCGCACGGTGCCGGTGGCGATCGAACAGGCGCGCATGATCGAGCGCCTGAGTTCGGACGCCTGGCTGGTCAGCTTCACCAACCCGGCCGGGCTGATCACCCAGGCCATCAGCGCACACACCCGCGCCCGCGTGGTGGGCATCTGCGACACGCCGGTGGAGCTGTTCCACAACATCGCACGCGCGCTCGGCGAGCCGGCCGCCGATGTCGAATGCGAGTACGTCGGCCTCAACCACCTGGGCTGGATCCGCGCGGTGCGGCTGCGCGGCGTGGACATCCTCGACCGCGTGCTGGCCGACGACGCCCTCCTGCGTCAGCTGTACCTGGCGCCGTTGTTCGACTTCGACATGCTGCGTGCGCTGCGGCTGATCCCCACCGAGTACCTGTATTTCTTCTACGAACGCCGCCGCGCCCTGGACAACCAGCGCGCCAGCGGCGCCAGCCGCGGTGGCGAGATCGAACGGCTCAACCGCAGCCTGATCGGCGACCTGCGCAGCCGCCTGGAGGCCGGCGACACCACCGGCGCAGTGCAGACCTATGCCGCCTACCTGGCGCAGCGCTCCGGCTCGTACATGAAGCTGGAGGCCGAGGCCGGCTCGGCCTTCGCGCCCGACCTGGCGCCACAGCCGGACCCGTTCCGCGCCAGCACCGGCTATCACCGCATCGCCGTGGACGTGATGAGCGCGCTGACCGGCGCCCGCCCCAGCCGGCACGTGGTCAACGTGCGCAACCAGGGCGCGATGGCCGAGCTGGCCGACGACGACATCGTGGAAATCGCCGCCGACATTGACCGCAACCGCATCGTGCCGATCCCGGCCGCGCCGCTGCCCAGCGCTGTGCAGGGCCTGGTGCGCTCGTTCAAGGCCTACGAACATGCCGCGATCGAGGCGGCGCTCAGCGGCAGCCATCTGGACGCCTGCAAGGCGATGCTGATCCACCCGGCGATCGGCGAGTGGAGCCCGTCGCGACGCATGCTGGATGAGCTGTTCGGGCATGAGCACGACGATGGCCACTGCGCGGGGCCGGCGCATTGGCGTGAGCATGCGGCTGGTTGATGGGGAGCCGTGTCGGCTGTTGGCCGCAACCCACGTATACGGCGCCGAATTGTGCGAACGCACTATGCACATTCGGCGCACACGTTGTATGGTCATCGGGAATTGGTCCTGCATAGGTCTCATCGTCGGTCCGGCGTGCCACGCCGCTGATGCGGAGGTGCCGCTGTGCAGACCGTTTGCAGAATCCAAGGAGCCTCCAGGTCATGCACACCCGCCGCGACATCCTTCAGTTGCTGGGCGCCAGCGCGGGCGCCGGCCTGCTGGCCACCGCGCTGCCCGCCTTGGCGGCCGCGCCCGCTACCGGCGCGTCCAGTGCCGCCGGCAACTTCGTCAGCAAGCGCCCACCCAAGGCGCAGCGCCGCTTCGTCAGCAAGGCGGTCGAGCAACAGATCGTGCAGATCAAGGCGCGCATCGCCGATCCCGAACTGGCCTGGCTGTTCGAGAACTGCTACCCCAACACGCTAGACACCACGGTGGAAACCGGCACCCGCAACGGCAAGCCGGACACCTTCGTCATCACCGGCGACATCCACGCGATGTGGCTGCGCGATTCCTCCGCGCAGGTGCACCCGTATGTGCCGCTGGCCAGGCGCGACCCCGCGTTGCGGCGCATGTTCCATGGTCTGATCCAGCGCCAGGCCGCGTGCATCCGGCTCGACCCGTATGCCAACGCCTTTCTGCCCGATGGCCAGACCCAGCGCCTGAAGTGGTCGCTCAACGACATCACCGAGATGAAGCCCGGCGTGGGCGAGCGCAAGTGGGAAATCGATTCGCTGTGCTACCCGATCCGCATCGCGCACGAATACTGGCGCGCCACCGGCGATGCCGCCCCGTTCGACGACGACTGGCGCGCGGCGATGCACGTGGTGGTCAAGACCTTCCGCGAGCAGCAGCGCAAAGAGAATCGCGGCCCGTACGTGTTCCAGCGGCCCTCGCCGCTGGCCACCGAAACCCTGGTGCTGGAAGGCTACGGCCAGCCGACCCGGCCCAACGGCATGATCCACTCGATGTTCCGCCCCTCCGACGATGCCTGCGTGTATCCGCTGTTCGTGCCGGCCAACCTGTTTGCGGTGGCCTCGCTGCGTCAGCTGGCGACGATGAGCACGGCCTTGCACCGCGATACCGCGTTTGCCGCCGACTGCAACGCGCTGGCCGACGAAGTGGAAGCGGCGACACGCAAGTTTGGTCAGCAACGCGACGCCGATGGGCAGGCGTACTGGGCATTTGAAGTGGACGGTTACGGCAACCAGTTGTTCATCGACGATGCCAACGCCCCCGGCCTGCTCAGCCTGGCCTACCTGGGCTGCTGCGAGCGCGCCGACCCGGTGTTCCTGCGCACACGCCAGCTGGCCTGGAGCGAACGCAACCCGTATTTCTCGCGCGGCAGCGCGGCCGAAGGCGTCGGCAGCCCGCACAGCGGCATGGGTACGATCTGGCCGATGTCGATCATCCAGTACGCCCTGGTCAGCGACGACGACGCACAACTGCGCCAATGCCTGCAGTGGCTCAAGACCACCCATGCCGGCACCGGCTTCATGCACGAGGCCTTCGACAAGGACAACCCGAGCACCTTCACCCGCGACTGGTTCGCCTGGGCCAACACCCTGTTCGGCGAACTGATCATCGACCTGCACCAACGCAAACCCCAGCTGCTGCGCAGCGCCTGATTCCACGAAGGGCCCGCCCTTCCAACGCGGACCTGCAGAGCGCTTGATCTTCCCTTCTCCCGCCGGGAGAAGGTGCCCGAAGGGCGGATGAGGGTACGGCCCGCCCCACTTCGTGACATCCAAGAGCACATCACCATGGCAACACGACGCGGTTTTCTCCAAGGCGCCATCGCAGCGGCACTGTTCGGCAGCGCAGGCCTCTCCGGGCTTGCACGCGCACGCGCCGGCATCTACGCACTGCCGGCCGATGCGCGCACCCGCGCCGAGCTCACCCGCCATGTCGATGTGTTCATCGGCACCGGCGGCCATGGCCACACCTTCCCCGGCGCGACGCTGCCGTTCGGCATGGTGCAACTGAGCCCGGACACCTACAACGCCGTGTGGGATTCGTGCTCCGGCTATCACGAGTCCGACGGCTCGATCATGGGCTTCTCGCACACGCATCTGTCCGGCACCGGCATCGGCGACATGTTGGACTTTCTGCTGGTACCCGCCACCGGCGAAGTGAAGCTGGTGCCCGGCGAACTTGACGCACCGGACAGCGGCTACCGCTCGCGCTACGACCATGCCGATGAAGCCGCATCCCCCGGTTACTACCGCGTGCGGCTCAAGGACAGCGGCGTGCATGCCGAGCTCACCGCCACCGCGCGCGCAGGCCTGCATCGCTACCACTTCCCCAAGGGCAAGCCGGCGCACGTGCTGCTGGACCTGTGCCATGGCATGCAGGACAAACCCGGCATCCCCACCCGCATCACCGACGCACAGCTGCGCGTGGTCGACGAACGCACCCTCACCGGTGGCCGACGCGTCTACCAGTGGGCGCAGGGCCGCTACATCTATTTCGCCATGCGGCTGTCACGTCCGTTCAAACAGGTGCAGCTGTACAACGAAGACCAGCCGCTGGCCGCCGGCACGCGCAGCGCCGATGGCGTGCATCTCAAGGCCGCACTGCACTTCCCCGATGCCTCCGATGCGCCACTGCTGATCAAGGTCGGCATCTCCGCCGTCAGCGCCGACAACGCGCTGGCCAACCTCGACGCCGAACTGCCCGACTTCGACTTCGCCCGCGTGCATGCGCAAGCGGTGGCGGCCTGGGAAAAGGAACTGGGCCGCGTGCGTATCGACAGCGATGACGACGCGCAACGCCGCATCTTCTATACCGGGCTGTATCACAGCCTGCTGGCGCCGACGCTGTTCAGCGACGTGGATAACCGTTACCGCGGCATGGACCTGCAGATCCACACCGCACCCAAGGGCTACCACAACTACAGCACCTACTCGTTGTGGGACACCTACCGCGCCGCGCATCCGCTGCTCACCCTGGTGCAACCCGAGCGCGTGCCCGACCTGGTGCAGTGCCTGGTGCGCGGCGCCAACGAATGCCCGGATGGCGTGGGCATCTGGCCGCTGCAAGGCGTGGAAACCGGCTGCATGATCGGCTACCACTCGGCGGTGGTGCTGGCCGAAGCGCATGCCAAGGGCTTCACCGGCATCGACTACACCGCCGCCTGGCCGGCGTACCGCAAACGCGCGATGGACGACACCACCCACGGCCTGGCGTACTACCGCAAGCTCGGTTACATCCCCGCCGACAAGGTGGACGAAGCGGTCAGCCGCACGCTGGAATACGCCTACGACGACTGGGCCTGCGCGCATCTGGCCCAGGCTGCCGGTGCCACCGACGATGCACGCGCACTGCGCGAGCGCTCGCGCAATTACCGCAACGTGTTCAATCGCGACAGCGGCTTCGTGCAGGCGCGACTGGAAGACGGCAGCTGGGCTAAACCGTTCGACCCGCGCGGCATGGGCCACATCAGCAAGTGGCGCGACTTCACCGAATCCAATGCCTGGCAGGCCAGCTTTCTCAACCAGCACGACCTGTACGGTTACATGGACCTGTACGGCGGCCGCGACGGCTTCGTCGCCAAACTCGACGAGTTGTTTTCCACCAGCTCCGAACTGCCTGCCGATGCACCGCCGGATATCGACGGTCTGGTCGGCCAGTATGCGCACGGCAACGAGCCAAGCCACCATGTGGCGTATCTGTTCGCCTACGCCGGCCAGCCGTACAAGACCCAGGCAATGGTGCGCCGGCTGCTGCGCGAGCAATACCACGACGCGCGCAACGGCCTGTCCGGCAATGAAGACTGCGGGCAGATGAGCGCATGGTTCGTGCTCAGTGCGCTGGGGTTGTATGCGGTGGATCCGGTCAGCGGCAACTACGTCCTCGGCAGCCCGCTGTTCAAGCGTGCAGAACTGGATGTCGGCAACGGCCGCACCTTGCGCATCGTGGCCAACAACAGCAGCGCGCAAAACGTGTACGTGCAATCGCTGACCTGGAACGGCAAACCGATCAACCGCAGCTGGATGCGCCATGCCGATCTGGCTGCTGGCGGCACGCTGGAATTCACCATGGGCGCCAAACCGAACAAGGCCTTCGGTGCGAACAAGGAAGATCTGCCGCCTTCGTTTGGTTGATGCTCGTTCTTACTCGTTACAAGTCACTCGTCACCGCCGAGAATTTCCCATGTTGCGCACCACCCTTGCACCGCTCGTTCTGGCCCTCGCGTTCGCACTTCCCGTCACCGCGATTGCCGCTACTACCGACACCTGGCCCAGTTTCGGCACCCAAGGCACGCAGTTCGTGCGCGACGGCAAGCCGTATCAGATTCTCTCCGGCGCCATCCATTTCCAGCGCATTCCGCGCGAATACTGGAAGGACCGCCTGCAGAAGGCACGCGCACTCGGCCTGAACACGGTGGAGACCTACTTGTTCTGGAATCTGGTCGAACCGCAACAAGGCCGGTTCGATTTTGCCGGCAACAACGATGTGGCCGCATTCGTGCGCGAAGCCGCCGCGCAAGGCCTCAACGTGATCCTGCGCCCCGGCCCCTACGCCTGCGCCGAATGGGAAGCCGGCGGCTACCCCGCGTGGTTGTTCGGCAAGGACAACATCCGCGTGCGCAGCCGCGACCCGCGCTTTCTCGCCGCCAGCCAGGCCTATCTGGATGCGGTGTCCAAACAGGTGCATCCGCTGCTCAACCACAACGGCGGGCCGATCATCGCCGTGCAGGTCGAGAACGAATACGGCTCCTACGACGACGACCACGCCTACATGGCCGACAACCGCGCCATGTACGTCAAGGCCGGCTTCGACGACGCCTTGCTGTTCACCTCAGACGGCGCCGACATGCTCGCCAACGGCACCTTGCCGGATACCCTGGCGGTGGTGAATTTCGCGCCGGGCGAAGCCAAGAGCGCCTTCGAAAAACTGATCAAGTTCCGCCCCGACCAACCGCGCATGGTCGGCGAATACTGGGCCGGCTGGTTCGATCATTGGGGCAAGCCGCACGCCAGCACCGACGCCAAACAGCAGACCGAAGAACTGGAGTGGATCCTGCGCCAGGGCCACTCGGCCAATCTCTACATGTTCATCGGCGGCACCAGTTTCGGCTTCATGAATGGTGCCAATTTCCAGGGCAATCCCAGCGACCATTACGCACCGCAGACCACCAGCTACGACTACGACGCCATCCTCGACGAGGCCGGCCGTCCCACGCCCAAGTTCGCATTGATGCGCGACGCCATCACCCGCGTCACCGGCGTGCAACCGCCTGCATTGCCGGCGCCGATCGCCATCGCCGCCCTGCCGGAAACCCAACTGCGCGAATCGGCCTCGCTGTGGGACAACCTGCCCGCGCCGATCGCTATCGACACCCCGCAGCCGATGGAACATTTCGGCCAGGATTACGGCTACATCCTCTACCGCACCACCGTCACCGGCCCGCGCAAGGGCGCGCTGTATCTGGGCGAAGTGCGCGATGTGGCACGCGTGTATGTGGATCAGAAACCGGTGGGCAGCGTCGAACGCCGGCTGCAGCAGGTCGCCACCAACGTGGATATTCCGGCCGGCGAACACACGCTCGATGTGCTGGTCGAAAACAGCGGCCGCATCAACTACGGCCCGCGCATGGCCGACGGCCGCGCCGGTCTGGTCGACCCGGTGCTGCTGGACAACCGGCAGCTCACCGGCTGGCAGGCCTTCCCGTTACCGATGCGCTCGCCCGACAGCATCCGCGGCTGGACCCGCAATCACGTCGACGGCCCGGCCTTCCATCGCGGCAGCCTGCGCATCGGCACACCCACCGATACCTATCTGGACATGCGCGCCTTCGGCAAGGGCGTGACCTGGGCCAACGGCGTCAACCTCGGCCGCCACTGGGCCATCGGTCCGCAACGTGCGCTGTATTTCCCGGCGCCGTTCCAGCGCAAGGGCGACAACGCCGTGGTGGTGTTCGATCTGGACAACACCGCAAAGCCCAGCGTGCGCGGTTTGCAGCAGCAGGTGTGGATCACGCCGAAGGACTAAGCGCGGCCAACAAACGACTGCGCTCACCGTCAGATGGGCGCGGCGTCGCTCGGAATCGGTACGTATCACTCGTGCGCTGCGGTTATGAGCGCGCCGTCCGCACACGCTGAAGACTGCTCGCCACGTTTTGTCAGCCACTCCAGGCAGTGGCGGCAGGTGTGCATTTGGCAACGACGCCACGGCTGCTGATCGCTCAAGGGCTGAATGACGGCGTTGCCGCGGCCGCAGCGCCTTCGCGGATGCGCGCGGCCTGCATTTCGGTGGCCAGCAACGTGCCGCGCACATCGGTAGTGTGCCGCCGGGCCTGTTTCATGCAGAAATGCGCAAAGCCCGCACTTCCTGGCTGCGGCGTGATCGCGTTTGCGGTCAACGCACCGATCAGGCGCTGTTGCAGCCCCTGCATCCTGTTTTCTGCGCGCTGGATTTTTCTCATGTCTGAACTTTCCAGCTCCTCGTTTGCCATGCCCAGTTCTTCCAACATCAAGCTGACAGATCGCAGTTGGAACTCGTCGCGCTCACGCGCTTGATGCAGTTGCGTGGTCAAGCGTGCGTGCGCCTGCGCAGCCGTCGTGGCTGTGGCCTCTGTGTCTGGGATTGCACCACTGGCAGCATCCTCCGCCGACAGCTCCACCCGCAAGCGCAGTTTCGAGTCTAGATATTTCTTTTGTAACTCCAGGCAACTTTGCATGTACGCAACCTGCGACTTGACCGAGCCTGGCGTTTGCAGCCACTGGTTCAACGCTGTTTCGGTCAATGTATCGGTATGTTTTGCATAGCTTCGCGCGGCTTTTTCGCCAGCGACGCGGGGTTTGCCGGTGAGCACTGCTCGCCCGTAGGTCGCCCCTGCAAAAAGCGCTGCCCTGGCTCGCTTCGCAAGCGAGGACGGTTGAGCCGCCTGACCAGTTGCTGGGCTCTGATCGGTAGAGCGAGGCACTGCCCGATAGCGTTTCTTCATGTCGTTGGCGCAGCTCTGCAAGAGCGCGTCCCGTGCTTTTTCCTGACCGTCGATACAGGCGTACAGGGCGCTGCGCAGTTCGAATCCATGCTGCGGAACGGCAGCAGTCGCCTCCGTCGCGGCTGACGCGTCGTCGGCTGCAGGCGATGCCTGTTTTGCCGCTACCGACTGGGCAGCCACCGTGTGTTCGGTTGAGCCGGGCATGACATGGTCAGACTCCAGCTGGTCACCAGTGCCCGTCGTCACGACGGTGTCCGACGCTTTTCCCGAGGCATCGTCACTGACGCGTGGTGTGCCATGCGGATCCACTTCCCCCGGTGAGGCAGCGACGCCCGCCTCGGGCGTGGGCAGCAGGTCGGCCATGGCAAGCAATGCCCGGTCCACGCTGGGCATCTCCGCAGTCTCGTAGTTGCGATACCGTTTTTGCTTGCCATGCGCCAGCAGAAACTGGTGGCCACCAACACCCATCGTGACCGCACCCAGCAGACCGGCACCGACCACCAAACCGGTGCCCACCGGCCCGGTCACGGTGGCTACACCCAGCACAACAGCAGCACTGACTCCGGTTTTGGTCAAAGTGCTGGCCGTGTAGGTGACGCCGCCAACGACAAAGCCCTTGTTCCAGTTGTTGAAGCTGCCGACGAATCCGCTGCGCTGGGTCAGCTTGGTGCTCAAGAAGTGCTGGTAGCGTTGCGCGCCAGGGCTGAGCTCGCCCGCTTCCAGGCGTTGCATGAAGTCTTCGACACGCGCCACATCGGCAACCACGCGCGTTTTCTCCTTGCGTGACTGGTGCAGAAACGTACCGCCCAGCGCGGTGGCAGCGACGCTTGCCAGCGGAGCCAAGACAAATGTGCCGGCAATACCGGCCGCCGACGCGACGCCTGCGGCCGCGGTGCTGTGGCCGATCAAGCCAGCAGCATTTGCGTTATTGGCGCCGAGTGCCAACCCGCCCTGGATGCCGAGCTCTGTCGTGGCCTTGGTAAAGATCACACTTGCGGACGCCATCGAGGTCACCGCGATGGCGCCATCACGTGCGTTGCGCTGTTGTTGGTAAGCGACTGTATCAATCGCCTCGCTCAAGGCATCGATCTGAGCGCCTGCAACTGCAGTCAATGGGCCGCTCTCCAGCGCAGTTTGCAGCAACGCCCTCTCCGACTGAAGTTGACGTTTGCGTTGCCGCAGGGCACCGCGTTGTTCGGCCACTTCGCGGGTTTCCTTGTAGGCGGCGTAGATCGCAAGGCCAGAGAGCGGCAGCATGGCGCCACTGATGCTCAAGCTCATTGCCAGATCGGCAACGCCTTCCGGCGCCCCCTCCTCAGCCAGGGTGTGCAGGAGGCTCTCGTGCGCTGCAGGCTCGATCGGATGCGGATCCAGAGAGTGATCTGCGCCGATACCCTGCTGCGTCTGATGGTCTGCCGACACTGGCGTGTGATCGATCGGCGTGTGTTCGTGTGAATGCGCGGGTTGGTCGGCTTCCGGGGAATGTTCCGGTTCACCCGAGCTGGGCATTTCCGCGATCAGTTCCGCCGTGTTGTCTACAGTGCCATGCAGTGGATCGGCAAGATACTTGGCGACCACGAATGCATCATAGACCGCCTCTGCTTCCTGAATTTCGGCCATGGCATTTTCGCCAGCTTTGTGTTTTGAAGCGTGGCCGGAGACGGGCTTTCGTTGGGAAGCCTTTCGCTTTAACGATTCCAAACCCATGGGCCAGCCATCGGCAGCTGGCAGATCGTTCGCTGAAGCAAGGGCGTCGGGAGTAGACGAATCAAACGAGCGGGCAGAGCTGTTTGCGTGCTGTTGAATGCGCATAGCCAAATATCCACATGATGCGTTGCGGAAATAGTCTGCCTTCTATCTGCAGGACTCGCTCCAACTGCGAAATTCCTTGCCTTGGAGAGAACAGCCGACATGAAATTGAACAGCATTCATCTCGAATATAAATTGATGACTCGCTGGCGTATCAAAACGGGCGGGAGCTGAACTTCTCCCGGCGCGGCGCCAAACCGGTAGCGCCTCGATAGAGAGCTTCAACGGACGCCCGCAAGCGGAGTGTCTCAACCGCACTGACTCTTCTCACTGGCCGATCAAAGGCGCCAAATCAGGCCGAAATCTCTACCGACTAATTGCCCTGCAATCGGGGGCGGGTCAAATCTACTCCGCACTCTAAACCCGATCGCTACCCAGCGCGGGAGGACGTCGCTTAGTACCGAGTGCACAAGGCTTGGCTGCCACGTATCTATGTCGCATGCAACGAACGCATTAAACACTGCACGGGCCGCATACGGATTGACACGCATCCGCGCCGACACCATCACCCGCCCGCATCCTTCAAACCGAAGCGTGCAGCGTCGCCGGCCAGCGTGCCTCATCAATAATCAGACGTACCTGCTCTGCCAGCAACTCTAGACAGAGCGCCAGCTCGTCCATGCGAATTGCCAGTTGCGGGGCCTGCTCTTCTGCGCGCGTGCGCGGCTCCGCAATCCGCGCCAGAAAACGCATGTGCTCGCCAAGCTTCTGCAGGCGGTCTTGCGCGTGCTCGGGCAGGTAATAACCCAGCACGGAGCCATCACCGTCAAAGGGTTGCTGCATTCTTTTCTCCCGTCACACACCGCATGGCCTGTTCTCACGTCAGGAGTCACCGCTCCTTGCCCATGAGATTACCAAGCAACCGGCTTTCGCGCATCCATTTTTACTACATCAAATCAAATGAAGCAGAATTTTATTGAAAAAAAGTGGATTCCACTTCATTGTGCGCTTCATGATCAATCATGCACTCATCGCCACCCTTGCCGAGCACGCGGACGTCCGCATGGGCTACCCGTTTCGCGGGGCGATTCCTGAGGTTGCCGGGGGCAGCGTGCGCGTTGTCCAAATCAGGGACGTTCCACGCACCGGGCTCTGCACCTACGACGCGCTTGTCGCAACAGAGGTCGAAGGCCGTAAACAACCCGACTGGCTCCTGGATCAGGACATCGTGTTCATCGCCAGGGGGGCCAACACCTTTGCAGCGCTGGCACAGGCACCGCCGCCACGCACGCTGTGCTCCCCGCACATCTATGTCATCCGGGTGAAGGCACCGCAGCATCTATTGCCCGCCTTCCTCGCGTGGCAACTCAATCAGGCGCCGGCACAACGCTATCTGCGCCAGTCGGCCGAGGGCAGCAACCAGCTGAGTATCCGCCGCACGGTGCTGGACATGACCCCCATCCGCCTGCCTCCACTGCCACTGCAGCACGCGGCCATTGCGCTAGAGCAGGCCGCACAAGCAGAGCGCGCCGCCTTACACGCGCTGATCAACAACCGCGACACCGAGCTTGCGATCCTCGCCGAGCGCCTCCTCGCCTAAGACGTTGGAAACCGCCATGAACAAGACAGATATCGCCCAGGACACCATCAACGCCGCCGTCTGGGCCGCCTGCGACACCTTCCGCGGCACCGTGGATCCCAGCGTTTACAAGGACTACGTGCTGACCATGCTGTTCCTGAAATACGTCTCCGACGTCTGGCAGGATCATTACGACGACTACACCGCCAAGCACGGCAACAAGCCCGGCCTGATCGAGGAGCTGCTCAAGAACGAGCGTTTCGTACTCCCGCACCGCGCCAACTTCTACACCCTGTACGACCAGCGCCACCGCCCCGGCAACGGCGAGCGCATCGACACTGCGCTGCACGCCATCGAAGACGCCAACCTGGGCAAGCTGCGCGACGTGTTCCAGGACATCAGCTTCAATGCCAACAAGCTCGGCGAGGAGCAGCAGAAGAACGACCTGCTGCGCCACCTGCTGGAAGACTTCGCCAAGCCCGCACTCAACCTGCGTCCTTCGCGCATTGGGCAGCTCGACATCATCGGCAATGCCTACGAGTACCTGATCAAGAATTTCGCCTCCAGCAGCGGCAAAAAGGCAGGCGAGTTCTACACCCCGCCAGAGGTGTCCACGTTGATGGCGCGCCTGATGGACCCGCAGCAAGGCGACGAAATCTGCGACCCCACCTGCGGCTCCGGCTCGCTGTTGCTCAAGTGCGGCCGGCTGATCCGCGAGCGCACCGGCAGCGGCAAGTACGCGCTCTACGGCCAGGAGGCGATCGGCAGCACCTGGGCGCTGGCCAAGATGAACATGTTCCTGCATGGCGAGGACAACCACCGTATCGAATGGGGCGACACCATTCGCAATCCCAAGCTGCTGGCCGGCAACCATCTTAAGGACTTCGACATCGTGGTGGCCAACCCACCGTTCTCGCTGGAAAAGTGGGGCCACGACAGCGCCGATACCGATCCGCACGACCGCTTCCGTCGCGGCCTGCCGCCGCGCACCAAGGGCGACTACGCCTTCATCCTGCACATGATCGCCACCATGAAACCGCGTACCGGCCGCATGGCCGTGGTGGTGCCGCACGGCGTGCTGTTCCGTGGCGCCGCCGAGGGCCGCATCCGCCAGAAATTGATCGAAGAAAACCTGCTCGACGTGGTGATTGGCCTGCCGGAGAAGCTGTTCTACGGCACCGGCATCCCGGCAGCGGTGTTGGTCTTCCGCGCCAAGAAGAAAGACAAAAAAGTGCTGTTCATCGACGCCAGCCGCCAGTACCAGGACGGCAAGAATCAGAACATGCTGCGCGAGAGCGACCTGCAACGCATTCTGGATACGGTGCAGGCGCGACAGAATGTAGACAAGTACGCCTACCTCGCCAGCCCGGACGAGATCGCCGGCCACGACTACAACCTCAACATCCCGCGGTATGTGGATACCTTCGAGGAAGAAGCAGAGATCGACCTGATGGCAGTGCGCCGCGAGCGCGAGCAGTTGAAGGGCGAGCTGGCAACACTCGAAACGCAGATGGCCCGCTATCTCAAGGAGCTTGGCTATGAGTGACGAAAAAAAAGATATCGCCACGCATGCTGACGAGGGCTTCCCGGCACACGACAGTGCTGCAGTCCGGCGCACATGGCACCAAGACCAATGGTGGTTTGCGGTCATCGACCTGGTTGTCGCACTGACCGACTCGGAAAGTCCGGAAAACTATCTACGCAACTTGCGTCGCCGCGATGAAGAGCTCTCCCGTAGTTGGGACACATTGGTCACTCCCCTACGCGTGGCCACTGCGGGCGGGCCGCAGTTGTTGAACTGCACCACGCTGGAAGGCGCCTTGCGCATCATTCAATCGATCCCCTCGCCCAAGGCCGAACCCTTCAAGCGCTGGCTGGCGCGCATCGGCAACGAACGCCTCCAGGGCGAAGAAGCCGTCGATTTCGATGCCCTGAGCGAGAACCAGCGGCGCCTGTTCCTGCGCGACCAGATGAGCCAGCACAACAAGGATCTGGCCGCCGCAGCCAAACAGGCCGGTGTGGAAACACCGCTGGAGTACGCCGTCTTCCAGGACCACGGCTACAAGGGGTTGTACGGCGGCCTGGGCGCAAAGGATATCCACGCACGCAAGGCCCTGAAGAAGAGCCAGACGATCCTCGACCACATGGGCAGCACCGAACTGGCGGCCAACCTGTTCCGTGCCACGCAGGCCGAAGAAAAACTGCGCCGCGAGAACGTGCAGGGCAAGACGGCAGCCAACCGAACGCATTTGGAGGTGGGCCAGACGGTGCGCAAGACCATTCAGGAACTGGGCGGAACCTTGCCGGAAGACCTGCCCGCACCGGAAACCAGCATCAAGCGGCTGCAGAAGGACGCCAAGCCGGCGCCGGGTCAGGACAAGGACAAGGACAAGGACAAAAAATGAACAGCCGCCTTGCCACTTTGGAAATCAACCACTTGCCGAAAGGGGGGGGTCAATTTGACCCCCCCCTTCCAAGGGCGATCCGGACAACCGCCTTGCCTGGCTTGCAGCACTGGGGCTCCGCATTACAAGCCCGAATCGGGACGTCAGTTGTCAAGAAAAACCTGACAACTGACGCCTACGGTCAGAAGACCGCTGCGCAACGCATGGTCGAACGCGCTGACCTCAACCAGCCCAACATGGTGCTGAAAACTAAAATTAGGAAAAGTGATGCTTCCTGATGGCTGGCGACGCACAACGCTTGGGGATATTGGCTCCGTCAAATCTGGCAGCACGCCCGCACGCTCTCAACATGACCGCTATTTCGTAGGCGGAAAGTGGCCATGGGTTAAAACCATGGACCTCACAAATTCAGAGATATTAACAACAGACGAAGTCATCACCGATGCAGCGCTGGCGGAATCTTCTTGCAGGCTTTTCCCTGCCGGAACTGTGTTGGTCGCCATGTACGGAGGCTTCAAGCAAATCGGCCGCACAGGGCTATTGCGGGAGAAAAGCGCTGTCAATCAGGCGATCTCTGCAATTGATATTGAACGAAACCAAGCAGACCCAGAGTTTGTCTTACATTGGCTAAATGGGAGCATTGAAACATGGAAGAACTACGCTGCCAGCAGCAGAAAAGACCCAAACATCACACGCGAAAACGTATGTGACTTTCCGGTCATTCTGCCCACTTTGGGAGAACAACGCCGCATCGCCCACATCCTCTCCACCTGGGATCAAGCCATCGCCACCACCGAGCGACTGCTAGCCAACAGTCGTCACCAGAAGATGCTGCTTTCACAGCAAGTATTGACCGGCAAGGCACGTCTTGCGGGCTTCACTGCTAGTGGGCATAAGAGGAACACGCCCTATGGCTCAGTTCCAGTGGAGTGGGACTACCCCCGAATCGGCGATGTCGCTGCGGAAATCAGCGAAAAATTAGGCGATTCGGAGCCCCATCCGGTTTTGTCCTGCACCAAACACCACGGGCTGGTGGATTCACTGAAATACTTCAAAAAACAGGTATTCAGCGTAAATACGTCCACCTACAAGGTTGCTCCTCGGGGCTGCTTCGTCTATGCAACGAATCATATCGATGAAGGCTCCATCGGCTATCAGAACTTGTACGAGGCTGGTTTGATCAGCCCTATGTACACCGTCTTCAAAACGAGCGACAAGGTCGTTGATACCTACCTGTTTGCGCTACTCAAGACAGAACACTATCGCCAGATATTTGCGTCTGCGATCAATGCCTCTGTAGACCGCCGCGGAAGCCTGCGCTGGAAGGACTTCCAACGCATCCACATTCCGTTGCCGTCCGTAGAAGAGCAGCAGGCGATTGCGACGATGTTGGCTCAAGCCGGCCGCGAAGTTGCGTTGATCAAGAACCAGCTGGACCTGCTGCGCGAAGAAAAATCCGCCCTGATGTCCCAACTCCTCACCGGCAAACGCCGCGTGCGCCTGCCAGCCGACGAGGCCGCACACGCATGACGCACAGCGCCCCGGACACCCGCGAACAGGCCAGCGCGCAGCTGCCCGCACTGCACCTGCTGTGCAACCTGGGCTGGCGCTACCTCAGCAGTGCGCACTGCCTGGCATTGCGCGGCAGCACCCGAGAGGTGCTATTGCTGCCGCGCCTGATCGAGACGTTGCAGAGCCGTCGTTTCGACTACAAGGGGCAGACCTACCCGCTCTCGCCGAGTGGCATCGACCAGATCGTGCGCGAGCTGTCGGCGCTGCCGCTGGGCGATGGGCTGCTGGCTGCCAATGAGCGGCTGTATCAACTGCTGACGCTGGGCATCACCGTCACCGAGTTCATGCCCGACGGCAAGAAGCACCAGCCCACCATCGCAGTGATCGACTGGGGCGATGCAGCCCACAACCTGTGGGACATCACCGAAGAATGCGAGGTGCTCTCCACCCACGGCACGCATACGCGCACGCCCGACATCGTGGGCTACGTCAATGGCCTGCCGCTGGTGGTGATCGAAACCAAGCGCGCCGATGCCGGGCATGCCGGCAAGTCGATGGTGGCCGAAGCGGTCAGCCAGCAATTGCGCAACCAGCGGGCAGAAGAGATTCCGCAGTTATTCGCCTATGCGCAGTTGTTGGTTGCCATCAGCCTGACCGAGGCGCGCTACGGCACCACGCACACCCCGGCCAAATTCTGGGCGCGTTGGCGCGACGAGCAGTTCGACCAGGCGCAGCTGCGCCGCCTCAAGAACCTGCCACTGCCTGCGGCTACCCGCGATGCCCTGCTGGCAGACAAGCCGGCGCCGCTGCGGGCCTACTGCCAGGCGTTGTGGGCCAAGCCCATGCTGCCCACCGAGCAGGACCTGCTGTTGGCCGGGTTGCTCACCCCGGCCCGGCTGCTGGAGGTGCTGCGCGGTTTTGTGCTGTTCGACCGCAAGGTCGGCAAGATCGTGGCGCGCTACCAGCAGTTCTTCGGCATCCGCGCGTTGCTGGCGCAGATCCGCACGCGTCGCCCCGACGGCGGACGCCAGGGCGGCGTGCTGTGGCACACCACCGGCTCGGGCAAGAGCTTCACCATGGTGTTTCTGACCAAGGCGTTGGTGCTGGATACGGCCTTGACGCAGTGCCGGGTGCTGGTGGTGACCGACCGTACCGACCTGGAGGCGCAGCTGTCGCGCAACTTCATCAGCGGCGGCGCGTTTGGCTCGGCCGTCGGCACCAAAAAAGAAGGTGAGCGCAGCAAGGCCACGACCGGCCGCGATCTGGCGCGCCGCATCGGCCTGGGCAGCGAGCGCATCACCTTCTCGCTCGTGCAGAAGTTCACCACCGCCGCCAAGCTGCCCGAGTGCCACAACACCTCGGCCGACCTGATCGTGCTGGTGGATGAAGGCCACCGCAGCCACGGCGGCGAAACCCACGAGCGCATGCGCAAGGCGCTGCCCAATGCAGCCTATCTGGCGTTCACCGGCACCCCGCTGCTCAAGAACGAGAAAGCCGCCAACAAGTTCGGCCCGATCCTGCATGCCTACACCATGCAGCGCGCAGTCGAAGACCAGACCGTGGCCCCGCTGCTGTACGAAGAACGCGTGCCGGAGCTGGAGGTCAACGCGGCGGCGGTCACCCGCTGGTTCGACAAGATCACCGCCGGGCTCTCGGACGCGCAAAGCGCGGATCTGAAAAAGAAGTTCGCCAGCAAGCGCGCCATTTATGGGGCGGCCAATCGCATCGAACTGATCGCCTGGGACATCGCGGCGCATTTCAACGAGAACATCAAACCGTTGGGCCTGAAGGGGCAGCTGGCAACCGACAGCAAGCGCGATGCCATCCGCTACAAGCGCGCCCTGGACGAGACCGGCCTAGTGACAGGCGCGGTGGTGATCTCCCCGCCCGATACCCGCGAGGGCAACAGCGACGTCGATGAAGACACCCTGCCCGAGGTTCAGAAATGGTGGAAGCAGGCCATCACCGACCAACGGCTGGATCCGCAGGAGTACGAGCGGCAGACCGTGCGCGACTTCGGTGGCGATGGCGACCCGGACCTGCTCATCGTGGTGGACAAGCTGCTCACCGGTTTCGATGAGCCGCGCAATGCGGTGCTCTACATCGACAAACCGCTCAAGGGCCACAACCTGATCCAGGCGGTGGCACGGGTGAACCGCCTGCACGACGCCAAGCGCTACGGCATCCTGGTGGACTACCGCGGCATCCTGACCGAACTGGACACGGCGGTACGTGCGTATCAGGACCTGGAAACCCGTACCCAAGGCGGCTTCGATGTGGCCGATATCGAGGGCCTGTACCAGGCGATCAGTACCGAGTACAGACGCTTGCCTGCGCTCAATGCCAGGTTATGGGCATTCTTCGACGGACTGGCCAGCCATGACGATCCGGAGCAGTTCCGGCAGCGCCTGAGCCCGCGCTTCGTCGCTGACGAAGAGGGCGCCGATTACGACGAGCGACAGAAACTGCGCGACGACTTCTCCGCCGTGCTGACCGAGTTCGGCCTGTGCCTGCAGACCGCACTCTCCTCACGCAGTTTCTTTGAAGACACCGCCTTTCCGGATGCATTGATCGACCGCTACAAGCGCGACCTGCGCTTCTTCTCCGGGTTGCGCAGGACCGCACGCCAGGATGCGATGGAAACCGTGGACTACAGCATCTACGAAGAGCAAATCCGCAAGCTGGTGGACAAACAGGTGATCGGCCGCGAGGTGCGCGAATCCCCGGGTGCGTACGTCGTGTATGAATTGGGCAAGCGCGAAGATCCGCAGACCTGGTCGGAGGAGAAGACCCGCAACGAGGCCGATCTGATCCAGACGCGTCTGCGCAAGACCATCGAACAGGAGTTGGCCAGCGACCCGTACGCGCAAAAAGTCTTCGGCGAGCTGTTGCGAGAGGCCATTGCCGAGGCAGAAGCCATGTTCGATCATCCCTTGAAGCAGTACGCCGTGTTCAAGGCCTTCGAGCAGCGCCTGGAGGCCAGGCAGATCCCCAGTATTCCAGTGGCATTGGCCGACAACCCGCATGCCAGTGCCTACTACGGCGCGATCCTGCTGGAACTGGGCGAGGATGCCATGCACGCCAAGAGCGCTTCCGAGGCAACGCATCTGGCCGATCTGGCACTGACGATCGATGGCGTGGTGCGCACCGCCATTGCCGAGAACTCGTTGAACCTGCACAGCATCGAGTCGCAGATTCGCCAGACCTTGCTTCCGCCCATCTTCGATCTGGTCGGGCTGGACCATGCCAAGGCCATCGTGGAGCAGGTCGTGCACATCACGCGCATTGGGCTCAGCCGCACGTGACACCAGGTCAGACCGACACCGAGATGGTGGTGACCTACGGCGAGCGCCGCATCCACTGCCAGATCCGGCGATCCGCGCTAAGGCGCACCCAACGCGTGGCCATCCATGTGGAGCCCGATGGCTGCGTACGGCTGGATGCGCCACTGCAGGCGACCGATGTTCAGATCAGACGCGCGCTGACCCGGCGCGCACGCTGGATCCACCTGCACTTGGTGAAGATCGAACAACGCCTGCGGCATGTCACCCCACGCGAATACGTCAGTGGCGAAACTGTGCTGTATCTGGGGCGGCGCTACCGGCTAAAGGTAATCCTTGACGACCAGATGCATGACGTCCGCCTGCGTGGCGGTTACGTCGAAGCACGGGTGCCCAGCCGTGCGCCCGAGGTGGTGCGCGCAGCGCTGGAAGAGTGGCAACGCGAGCGCGCCAGGTTGCTGCTACCGCAGCGCGTGGCCAACATGGCCGCCCAACTCCGCTGGATCAAGCAGGTGCCACCCCTCTCACTGCGGATGATGCAGCGCCAGTGGGGCAGTTGCTCACCCTTGGGAAGGATCAGCTTGAATCTCGGCCTGATCCGTGTCCCGGGCGCCTGTATCGATTACGTCATCCTGCATGAGCTGTGTCATCTGAAAATCCACAACCACGGCAAGGCCTTCTATCGCCTGCTCGATGCCCATATGCCTGGTTGGCGGGAGATCAAACAACGCCTGGATAGTCTGGCCGAGCTGGCGTTGCGTCACTGAGCAATTAGATCAGTCGGGCTTCTCCGACCGCCTGGGGCAAGCGTTCGGGTGGTCGGCGTAGTGGAGGCTTACTGCTTACTGCTTACTGCTTACTGCTTACTGCTTACTGCTTACTGCTTACTGCTTATTGCCTGCTGCCTGCTGCCTGCTGCCTGCTGGGGCAATGGTTCTTGGCTGACTCCGCTACATGCGTTGCCAGAACGTGAACCGGATCAGCCAGAGATGTTTGCATGTCTCAGCAACGGCCCTTCAGACCGCCGCGCCCGCGCCGTTATCTGGACGTCCACCGCCTACGCACCGTCTGCTACCTATGTTGTATCGAACGGATGGCATTCCAGGCAAGATCACCGGCTCACGCCGTTGTGGAAGGCAGTGGCGCATTCCCGTCGTTCCATCGAGCGACGGTCGGTTGGTGAGTTCCAGGAGCGTTTCATGTCGTCGTCCACCGTTACGCAAGACCCTGTCTCCGCGGTTCCGGAGCAGACCCAGCACGCCTTTGCCGAACACGTCCACAGCAAGCCCGCGCCCAGCCAGCCGATCGGCAGCACCGAAGCGGCGCACCTGATGACGTTCCTGTGCCAGACCCACTCGGCCAAACAGCCGCAGATCCTGCTGCCGCCGCAAGCGCGCGACGACGACGCGACCTGAGCGCTCGCGTCAGCAACATTGGCGACAGCACTGCCGCTGTCGCCAATCGCCATTACTTGCCGCCGTTGAATGCCTTGAGCACGGTGAGCAGACTGGTCAGATTGTCGGCCACGCCCGCTTGCGCGACCTTCTCGACGTCCGCCGCCGAAGCAGTGGTATCGAGCATCGCGGGTGCTCGCAGTGGTCGGCGACCGCGGCCGCCCGCGATGACCAAAGCACATGGTATTTAATAGATGATAAATAGGTATCTTTAAAATCCGCACAGGACTGGACCACGATGCCTCTGTCACGCCTGCTGACCTGCCTTGTTGCGAGCCTCGCGGGCTTCGCCGCCAACGCCGAATCACCGGCATCGCCTCCCTCACCGATCGTGCTCAGCGAGTTCATCGCCGACCCGGCACCGACGCCGCAGGCGCACGCGTCCACACTATTGGAAACCCGCGACGGCACGCTGCTGGCGGCCTGGTTCGGCGGCGCACACGAGGGTGCGGCCGATGTCGGTATCTGGCTCGCCCAACGCGGCCCGCAGCACTGGCAGACACCGCGCCGCATCGCAGACGGCGCGCACGCAGGCGTGGATGGCGCGGCACTGCCAGCCTGGAATCCGGTGCTGTTTCAGTCCCGCACCGGGCCGGTGCAGCTGTACTACAAGCTCGGCCCGAATCCGCGCGATTGGTGGGGCCTGCGCATTACATCGACCAGTGACGGTGCGCACTGGTCGCCACCGCAGCGCCTGCCCGACGGCATTCTCGGCCCGATCAAGAACAAGCCGGTACAGCTCCCGAATGGACGCATCCTCGCGCCCAGCAGCAGCGAAGACCATGGCTGGCGCGCGCATCTGGAATGGAGCGACGACGACGGCTCACATTGGCAACGCGGCATGCCGCTCAATGATCCGAAAGTGATCGGCGCGATCCAACCCAGCGTGTTGCTGCATGCAGACGGCCGCGTGCAGATATTGGGCCGAAGCCAGCAGAACAAGCTTTTCAGTACGTTCTCCAATGATGGCGGCCTGCACTGGCAACCGATGCAATTGCTGGACGTAGAAAACCCCAACTCCGGCACCGACGCCGTGATGCTGCGCGACGGCCGCGCCCTGCTGGTCTACAACCCCGGCATCGCCGGCAAGGACTGGTGGGACGGCCGCGGCACGCTTGCGGTCGCGCTATCGACTGATGGCGTGCACTGGCAGCGCGTACTGACACTGGAAAACAGCGAAAAAGACGAGTTTTCCTATCCTGCCGTGATCCAGACCCGCGATGGTCTGGTGCACATCAGCTACACCTGGAAGCGCCAACGTATCAAGCATGTGGTGATCGATCCGGCGCGACTTGACGGCAACGCTGATAGCACGACGCCATAGCCACTGCTGCATAGTCAGGAATAGGTCGAGGGCGCGGTGTCCTCACTGCTCGCAGGACATGCAGGGAGGACACAAGACAAGCGAAATTTCGAATCGAAGCGTTGTTTAGATGCGGTCAAAAGCTCAGTTAGTCGAGGGCGCGGTGCCCTCACCGCTCGCGGGACACGCCGCAAGTACGTCCATGTAGGCTCGGTGGCGGCATCCATGCCGCCACACGGTCCCGCAAGCGGCGAGGACACCGCACCAGAGAGTTCCTGGCTGCTTTGTTAAAAGCCATGCACCGACCAACTCGACTGGTCCTTGCCCGCTCACCGTCGCGGGACCTTACGCGGCATGGATGCCGCGTAAGAGCCTACACGGACGTACTTGCGGCGTGTCCCGCGATGGTGGGCGGGCAAGGGCCCTGCAGCAGACCCACAGATCACCCGCTCTGCAACTGATCTACCCGCGCTAAGCAATCACTTCGACACACTGAGACTTGGGTCGTAGCGCCGTTTAGATGCAATCAGAAGCTCGAGTAAAAAGCCTTGCTGGTCGATTGCACGGTGCCTCACCGCACCAGAGAGTTAATCGGTTGCGTTGTTGAAAACCATGCACCCCGGACCACCTCGACTGGTCCTTGCCCGCACACCGTCGCGGGACCTTATGCGGCATGGATGCCGCAGAAGAGCCTTATCTGTTCGGAATCTGGCAGTTTAGATGTCGAGAGCCGGCGTGGGCCACCGTGAGAGCCTGGATCTCAGCGATCGCCGTGTAGCTTGGTACCCACGCCGGATTCTCCCTTGATTCGCCCGAACAGTTGCCCGAGGTGACACTCGAAACGATAA
>NZ_JBEOLS010000028.1:0-60000 GCF_040279205.1 Xanthomonas hortorum | reverse complement strand
CCCGCCCACCATCGCGGGACACGCCGCAAGTACGTCCATGTAGGCTCTTACGCGGCATCCATGCCGCGTAAGGTCCCGCGACGGTGGGCGGGCAAGGGCCGGTCAGGATGATCGGTGTGCATGGTTGCAAGCAGTGCAATACGCGCGTTTTTTGGATGACGGCGCGAATGATGGCGCTCCTGATCAGCGTCGCAACGCGAACGAATAACAGGCAGGCTTTCAACGAACGACCTACGAACGTTCTGGTGCGGTGCCCTCACCGCTTGCGGGACCATGTGGCGGCATGGATGCCGCCACTGAGCCTCCAGGGACGGATTCACGGCGTGTCCCGCAAGCGGTGAGGGCACCGCGCGCTCGACTAACCAGGCTCTTGATCTAACGCATTTGACTGCAGCTAAACCAAGCGACGACTCGACCTCCTCAGCCAGCGCGCTTTTGCGCGAGCCGCTCGAACAACGCGGGTAAATCGCGCATATCGTCGAACACCTCCAGCACGCCGATCCGTCGCAGGGTGTCGCCGTGCCCTTGCGGAATATGGCTGGCGCCGGTAAAGCCCAGTACCTGCATTCCGGCCGCCAGTGCAGCCGTCGCACCGGTGGGGCTGTCTTCGATCACCAGACAGCGCTGCGGCGCCACGCCCAGTGTGCGTGCAGCCAGTAGATAGACATCCGGCGCGGGCTTGGGCCGCTCCACCATATCGGCACTGAAGATATTGCCCGCCGCGCGTGCGGTGAGCCCGACACGTTCGACCGACGAAATCACATTGTGCCGGCGGCTGTTGGAGGCCACTGCCAGCGGCAATGAGATCTGTTCCAGCGCGGCACGCGCGCCGGGAATCGGCTGCACTTGCGCCTTGATCAAGGCTTCGCTGCGCGCCTGAATTTGTGCCAGCAACGTCTCTGGCAACTGCACCGAGAAATGCTCCTGCACCCGCAGCAACACCTCACGCGTGGTCTGCCCGAACGTGGTCCCCAACAAATGCTCCAACGCCTCGGCCGGCACGAATGCTGCCAGTGCCTCACGCATCACCCGGTCGGCCAGTATCTCGCTGTCGACAAGCACGCCATCGCAATCGCTGATCAGTAAGTCGTAGACCATTGCACCTATCTGCTCGCAAAGCACCATTATGCCGGCCGGCTTGTGACCGTTGGCTGTGGCCGGTTGCACGCGTGCGATATGCCCGTCGTGATGCACAGACCAACGAGCAGCGGCAAGCGGGCTGAACAAGTGAAATCCGCAGCGCCGGCGCATGTCACACAATCTTACCGCGCGTCGTTCGGGCAGCTGGTAGGATCGGCCCCGCTGCAGAAGGACTTCACGCAGCGCCATCAGGAATGCGATCAGGAGAAGGAGATTTCGATGCAACCGCGATTCCCTGCCCTGCTCGTTCTTGCGACCTCGTTTCTCGCGGTCTCATGCACCGCCTCGCCCGGTGCCAAGGAGCAAACCACCATGTCAGCTACGCTGCAGGATCACACCGTCGCGTTCCGCGACCCCAGTCTGACCGATATCGCCAAGGCCATTGCGCATGGTGACGTCGCCCGAATTAGTGCACTCGCCCCCACTGTCGATCTCGCCGCACACGGCGATCAGAACGTCACCTTGCTGGAGTGGGCGATCTGGAACGAACAACCACGCGCACTGGCCGCATTGCTCGACGCCGGCGCAGATCCCTCATTGCCGGGCATGGACCAGGAAACCGTTGTGCATATGGCCGCGATGGCGCAGGACCCGGAGTATCTGAAGGTGCTGCTGCAGCACAAGGCGCCGATCGATGTAGTCAGCGCGCGTGCCGGCTGGACGCCGTTGTTCCGCGCCGTGCAGAGCAAGCGCGATGCGCAGATCGGCCTGTTGATCGAGGCGGGCGCCGATGTGCAGCGTGTCGACCACACCGGCAACAGCGTGCTACATCTGGCCGCACAGAGCGGCGCGGCAAGTCCTGCAGTGCTGCAATTGCTCAAGGCCGGTGTGGACCCCACGCTGCGCAACGCGCAGCAGAAAACCTTCCAGGCGTATTTCTTCACCACCCCGGATCGCTTGCTCAATGCCGCCGGCCAGCAGGTCAGGTCGGACGTACGCGCATGGTTGAGCGCGCACAACATTCCCGTGGAAAGCAGCCGCTAAGCGGGCTTTTCGCACGACGAACGCAAGGAGCCGCGCATGAGCCCGTCAAATCCCACTGATTCCTCCACTCCGTTCGCAGAGTCGATCCGCGGACAACAGCCACGCCCGGAAGACCAACAGTTTCCGGCAGTGCTGCAAGACCTCTACGCGACTGCCTCGCAGCGACGCGAAGGCAGCGCTGAAACTTTTACGCCCCTGCCCAATGGCTGGACGCGCATGGACGACAGCACGCTGCAACGGGCAGGTATCGACCCCAGCTTGCTGCACGATGCTAAAAGCGGTTTCGATGCCGCGTTCTACCGCAACGATCAAGGCAACGTGGTGCTTGGCTTTTGCGGCACCGACGAAGGCAAGGACTGGAAGCACAACATCGGCCAGGGCCTGGGCTTCGACGATGCGCAGTACGCCTCCGCAATTCAACTCGGCAGCCAGGCCCGGCAGGCCTTCGGCGACCAGGTAGTGATCACCGGGCACTCGCTCGGCGGCGGTCTGGCGGCGGCATCGGCGATGGTCAACGACATTCCAGCCGTGACCTACAACGCCGCAGGCGTCAACGACCGCACGCTGGAGCGGCAAGGTCTGGATGCATCGGCGGCCAAGGAGTACGCCAGCAGCGAATTGATCCGCGGCTATCACGTCAAGAACGAGATTCTCACCCATCTGCAGGAAGACAGCATCCCGCTGAAGTGGGCGATGCCCAATGCGGCCGGTCATCAGATCGAGCTGCCGGAGCCGGACCCGTTGTCGTTCGGGCGACGCCTGGTGCCGGGCATGATGTTGATGCACCGCATGGACCTGCACGGCATGGACTCGGTGATCAAGGCGCAGGACATGCAGTCGCCGAGGCAGGCGCAGGGCACGACCCTGCACACGGGTAGCCAGCTGTTCAACGATGCAGTGGTGCAGCTGGACAGCCAGCGCGAGCGACTGGGGCTGCGCGACGACACCGCGTTTCTCAACACGGCCGCCAGCGTGGCCGCGCGCGCAAGCAGCGATGGCCTGCAGCGGATCGATCACTTGGTCCCCAGCCGTGAGGGCGACAGCCTGTTCGCGGTGCAAGGCCGCATGGACGACCCGACCCATCTGCGCAGTCAGGTGCAGACCGCGGCGGCGGCCAACGAACCGGCGCAAGGCAATGTCGGCCAGCTGCAGCAACACAACCAGCAGCAGGCGCAATTTCAATCGCAGCCGGCTTCCCAGCAGCAGGAAGAGCATCGCCGCCTGATCCAGTAGTCGTCGTTGCCCGTCTCCGGGCACTGGCGCGCGCCAGTGCCCGGCTCAGCCCGCGCCCGCCATCGCGCGCAAGGTGATGCCGACCAGATAGGCCAGATAGGTGCCGGTGGCATAGCCCATCGTGCCGAGCAGCACACCGACCGGCGCCAGTGCCGGATGGAAGGCCGCAGCGACCACCGGCGCCGAGGCCGGGCCGCCGATGTTGGATTGCGAGCCGATCGCGAAATAGAAGAACGGCACCCGCAAAAGACGGCCCAGACCCCACAGCAGCGCGATGTGCACGGCGATCCAGATCAGCCCGAGCAGGAACAGCCATGGCCGGTCCAGCAGCGCCAGCAGATCCATCTGCATGCCGATGCAGGCGATCAGAAAGTACAGCAGCAGCGTGCCGATTTTGGAGGCGCCAGCCCCTTCCAGCGTACGGGCGCGGGTGAAGCTCAGCAGCAAGCCCAGACTGGTCGCCAGCACCACCACCCAGACGAACGGGGTGTCCAGACTGAACTGGCTGGCCCAGCTCAGGTTGGCCTTGCACCATGCCGCGAGCGGATTGGCCAGCGCATGCGCCAGGCCGACGCCACCGAACGCCACCGCCACGATCACCATCAAATCGGCCAACGTGGGAATGCGCGCGTGTTCGGCCTGGAAGCGCGCCATGCGCTCCTGCAAGGCATCCAGCGCCCGGGTATCGGCGCCGCTACGTGCATCGATGTTGCGCGCCCGCCCGGCCAGGAAGATCAGCACCGCCATCCACACATACCCGACACCGACATCGACCACCGCAAACTGGCCGAAGGTGGTGGCATCCACATCGAAGACTTCGCGCATTGCCAGCATGTTGGCGCCGCCACCGATCCAGCTGCCGGCCAGCGCCGCCATGCCGGCCCAGGTATCGCCCGCCACGGTGGCCGGATGCAGCCAGCGCATCACCCAGAACGCGACAACCGCACCCAGCATGATGCTCAGCGAAGCGCCCAGGTACATGGCGACCAACTTGGGCCCCAGCCCCAGGATCGCGCGCAGGTCGATACTCAGCGTCAGTAAGATCAGCGCCGCCGGCAGCAGCACGTCGCGGGCGATCGGGTTGTACAGACGGGTGTTGGCACCGTCGATCAGGCCGACGGTGTTGTAGATGCCCGGCAGCAGGTAGCACAGCAACAAGGCCGGCACCACGGCATAGAAACTCCGCCACGGGCCGCGCTCGCGCGAGGAGGTCCAGAACACCGCCCCCAAGGTGGCGGCGATCAAGCCGAAGACGACGATATCGTTTTGGATCAGCGCAGAACCGGCGACATTCACTACGGGCGGACATCCAGAAAGTGGCCGCCAATGCGCGGATCGACCAACAGCGGCCGATGGCATGAATCTAGCCGACCCGAGCCTCTACGCACACCCTGGTATCGATGTTGACATCAGCATCGTCACTACGAGCTTGCCGCCGAGATGATTCGTGGGCTGTGCGGGAAAGCCAATCGCCGATGTCGCAGATATAAAGCGAACAGAGGTAGTTCTAGATGTTTGTCAGACGCTCTCAGCCGTAACGCCGCACTACGCGTTCGCCCTCGGCGGTCTTCAACACCACGCCGCTGGGCTGGCCAGTGGTCAGGCAATGCAGCCTGGCCATCACTTCGGCGTTTTCCAACGCGCCCTGCTCGCGCAGATAACGCAGCGGCGACCACTGCGGCCGGGTGACCCACCAGCCGCCCTGTTCGGGATGGATGCGTACAACGTAGCGGGACTCGTCCATCAGGCCTCCGGCCAGTGCGTGCAGCGATCGAACGATGGTGCGTGATGCGTGCGGGCTATCGCAGCGCACTGCGCGTGGGGACGCGTTCCCTCCAGCATGCCGACGTGCCCTTACTCAAGGGGCCGCGGGAGAGTGGCCAAGGGCCCCGCGTCCGGCATAGCCAGAATGTTCTTTCGATTATGGGAATACCGTCGGGTGGACACTGGCAGTGCGGTAGGAAAATTCTTACATGACACCGGTCAGGCGCAGCGCTACAGTCGATCCCGAGCGGCGAACAGACGTCGCGAGCGGCCGTCAGGTAGCGCGGACGGTGGCAGCGGGGAGGTCAATCGCGCTTGGGAAGTGCCTCGGGGGAGGAGTTGCATGCATCTGCTCAGGAAGTTCCAGTTTCCGGTCAAGTCCGCGATGGTGGTGGGTTATGTCCTGGTGATCCGGGAAGCGATCGTCTTGTGGTCGTGAGTACGTCAGGCCTCTGACGCTCAGGCTGCCGCATCGCGCGGACCAAGACCCGTCATGGCGTCTCAGTCCGCGTCCACCCAGCCACGCTGTTGTGCGGCTGCCAGGTCGGCGGGCGTGTCCACGTCCAGGGCGAGTGCCGGTGCGCTCACGCAGCCCAGCGTCTGCACGTCCAGGCTGGCGAACAGGCCGCGCAGGCCGCTATCGGCCTGCAACGGCACATCTGCCCACGCGGCATGCGTCACTACTGCGGGGATGCCGCGTACCCCGGCGTAGCCGCTGGTGGCGCACCCCGAGGCTGCATGACCGGCCTCTTCGAGTAGCGCACGCAGATGCGGTGCGTCCAGCGCGGGTTGGTCGCAGCCCAGGATCAGACTGCGCCGCAGCGTTGTGTCGTCCTGCACGTAGTGCCGTAGCGCGGCCAGGCTGGAGCCCATGCCTGCAGACCAGTCGCCGTGCCGCAGCACTTCCACCTCCAGACCTTGCAGGACATCGGTCAGTGCATCGGCCTCTGCGCCCAGCACCACCACGCAGCGGCGCGGCGAGGTCTGCAGCGCGAGACGCGCGAAGCGACGCAACAGCGGCTCGCCATCGCGCATCAGCAATTGTTTTGCCCGGCCCAGACGACGGCCGGCGCCTGCGGCGAGTATCAGTGCAGCATGATCGCTGCTCATGCGCTCGATGCCGTGTGGCGTGGCGACGAATTTCGCGGTGTCGGCTGTGACTCGCGCTGTGGACTGCTGACCTGCACAGTGCAGGCGGGAACTGTGCTTGCAAGCGACGGACCTTGGTCAGCGTCGCGAGATGCGTCGTCATAGTGATCAGAAAATACGGTCATGGCGACGTCGCGCATAGTGGAGATCCGCTCAGCGTAGAGATCCGACTGTGCGTGCGGGGTGACTACGTGTTGCGTGTCAGCGAAACTTGTTCGCGAGGAATACGCACGTCCGCAGCTACGCCGCCAACCAATGCATACTCAATAATGCATATTAGAAATAATTAAAATTAAAGCAGCCTTGCCCAGCAGAAACTCGGTGTTTCTGCTTTTTTCAAGCAACCGTCAATGTTGAGCATCCGTGCATTGAACTAGCGCAGCGGCCTATCGCCTTATGCGCTTCGCGCTGCAATACCACTAGCCAACCCACCACTTCCCACCGCAGCAGCTTGCAGATCGGCGACCGCCTGCGTGGCCTCGGCGACGATGCCGAGCGCGATAGTGTGCGGCGACGAGCGCCCCATGCGCCAACCAGCGGGCAGTCGTAACCGGGCCAACGCTGCATCCTCGTGGCCGAGCGCACGCAGTGCCTGCAGACGCGCTTCGCGTTTGTGCCGGTTACCCAGAATGCCGATACAGGCGACGTTGGATGCGAGCCCACGATGCGCGACCTGCAGATCGATATCGCTGTCGTGGGCCAGGCTGTACAACGCGCTGTCTGCATCCAGCACCAGGTCCTGCAACGCCTCGCTCAACGCGCGGCGATCGTAGTGTTCCGGGGCCAGGCCAGGCGGTGGTTCGCTGGGGCCATGCGGTCGCAGCACGCGCAGCTCGATGCCCATCTGGCTGGCCAGGGTCACCAGCACCAGCAGCGCAGGATCGGCGCCGACCAATATCAATCGCAATGGCGGCCGATGCGTGCGCAGGAATTCGCTGGCGCGTACATCCTGCGTATTCGCCGGGTAGCGCACTGCGCCGGACTCTCGATCCAGCGCGACGTGGAACGCGCGGCGATGCTGACGCGCATTGCGCCAGCGTGCCAGATGCTCGGCCAGATCCGGCACCGGCCAGACCAGCACGCCGATGCGTCCGCCACAGCTGAGCTGGATGTCGAGCACCTCGCTGCCCTCGCCGTAATCGAGCAAACGCGGCTGGCCGTCGCGCAGTGCCGCGATGGCTTCGTGCGCCACCGCCGCTTCCACGCACCCGCCGGAGACGTAACCGGCCACCCGGCCGTCTGCGCTGATCGCCATCTCGCTGCCCAATGGGCGCGGCGACGAGCCTTGCACATTGATCAGCGTGGCGATCGCCACCCGCTGCCCTGCCCGATGCCAGGCGGTGAGCGTGGGCAGCAAATCGTCGTGCAACGCATAGCTCGGCCATGCCGGCCATGCCGGCTCGGCCGGCGGCGCATGCGCGACCGGGGCCACCAACGCACTCACGCGCGCAGCAACTCGGGCATGTGCGGCAGCAGCTTGTCGAGCGTGACCGGATAATCGCGCACGCGCACGCCAGTGGCGTTGTAGACCGCATTGGCGATGGCCGCAGCGACGCCACAAATGCCCAACTCGCCCACGCCCTTGGCCTTCATCGGCGAGGACATCGGGTCGCTTTCTTCGAGAAAAATCACTTCCTGATGCGGGATGTCCGCATGCACCGGCACTTCGTAACCGGCCAGGTCGTGATTGACGAAAAAGCCCAGCCGCTTGTCGACCGCCAGCTCTTCCATCAAGGCGGCGCCTGCGCCCATGGTCATGCCGCCGATCACCTGGCTCCGCGCCGATTTGGGGTTGAGGATGCGTCCGGCCGCGCACACCGCGAGCATGCGCCGGATGCGTACCTCTGCGGTGGCGATATCCACGCCGACTTCGACAAAGTGCGCGCCGAACGTGGAGAGCTGATGCGTCTTGGACAGATCACCGAACTCGATCTTGTCTTCCACCACCAACGCACCGTTGGCCGCCGCATCACCCAGCGCGATGCGCTTGCCGCCTGCGCGTACATGGCCGTCGGCGAATTCGGCCTTGGCCGGGTCCAGACCGAGTTGCTTGGCAACGGCTTCGCGCAGCTTCACCGACGCTGCATACACGCCGGCCGTCGAGCTATTGGCGCCCCACTGACCGCCGGAACCGGCCGATGCCGGGAAGCTGGAATCGCCCAGGCGCACATCCACCCAATCCAGCGGAACGCCCATCATTTCCGCAGCGGTCTGCGCAATGATGGTGTAGGAGCCGGTGCCGATATCGGTCATGTCGGTTTCCACCACCACGCGCCCACCCTGCTCCAGGCGCATGCGCGCGCCGGAGGTCATCGCCGGTGAATTACGGAATGCGGCTGCCACACCCATGCCAACCAACCAGCGACCATCACGGGTGCTGGCCGGCTTGGACTTGCGCTTGGACCACTCGAACCGCTTGGCGCCGTCTTCCAGACACTTGACCAACTGCCGCTGCGAGAACGGACGCTGCGGATTTTCCGGATCCACCTGGGTGTCGTTGACGACGCGGAACGTGACCGGATCCATGTCAAGCTTTTCCGCCATTTCGTCCATCGCCACTTCCAGCGCCATCAAGCCCGGTGCTTCGCCGGGCGCACGCATCGCATTACCTTCCGGCAGATCCAGTACCGCCAAACGCGTGGCGATCAACCGATTGGCACCGGCATAGAGCAGCTGGGTCTGCGCGGCCGCGATCTCGGGGCCGCCCTCGGGCAAGTCGCCGGACCAGCTTTCATGTGCAATCGCGGTGATCTTGCCATCGCGCTGCGCACCGATGCGGATGTGCTGCAGGGTGGCCGGGCGATGCGTGGTGTTGTTGAAGATCAGCGGCCGCGGCAACATCACCTTGACCGGGCGCCCCACCTGGCGTGCAGCCAACGAGGCCAGCACTGCATCGGCGCGCAGGAACAATTTTCCACCGAAGCCACCACCGATATACGGCGACATCAGGCGGACGTTTTCGCGCGGAATATTCAGCGTTTTCGCCAGATCGCCGGCGCTCCAGTTGATCATCTGATTGGAGGTCCAGACGCTGAGCTTGTCGCCTTCCCACTGTGCGATCGAAGCATGCGGCTCCATCATCGCGTGCGAATGGTCGGGCGTGGTGTATTCGGCATCCAGCTGCACCGGTGCGGCTGCGAAGGCGCCGGCGAAGTTACCGACTGCACTATTCGGCGCGCCGCCTTCCTTGGTGACCTTGGCGCCATCGCGTGCTTTTTCCAGATCGTAGGCGCCAACATGGCGACCGTAGTCGACCTTGATCAGCTGGCCTGCGGCACGCGCCTGTTCGAAAGTCTCGGCAACCACCACGGCAATGGCCTGGTGATAGTGCTGAATCTCGGGCCCGCCCAGCAATTTGGCCGTGTTGTATTTGCCTTTGTCCAGCTTGCCGGCGTTCTGCGCAGTGACAATCCCGAGCACGCCAGGCGCATTGCGTGCAGCGCTCAGATCGATACTGCGGATGGTGCCTTTGGAGATGCCTGCACCGATGACATGGCCGTAGGCCGCGCGAGCAGGCAGGTCGTGGTGTTCGTACGCATACGGCGCCTGGCCGGCGGTTTTGAGCGGACCATCGATGCGATCGACAGGCTTGCCGACAACCTTGAGTTGATCGATGGGATTGGTACCGGCGGGAGTGTCGAATTTCATATCAGGCCCTCGTGTCGGCCAGGATCGCGGTCAAGGTGCGCTCCACCAGCGGCAGCTTGAATGCATTGTGTTCGGTCGGCTGTGCGCCATCGAGCAGCACAGAGGCGATGGCACGCGCACCTTGGCGCGACTGCGCTTCGGCGGCTTCGCTGCGCCAGGGTTTGTGCGCAACGCCACCCACACCCACACGTGCGCTGCCATCGCGCTGCACGACTGCTGCAACCGACACCAACGCAAACGCATATGACGCGCGGTCGCGCACCTTGCGATAGACATGCGTCCCGCCAATCGGCTTGGGCAAGCTCACCGCAGTGATCAGCTCACCGCGTTCCAGGACGGTTTCCAGATGCGGTGTCTTGCCAGGCGCGCGATAGAACTCGGACAACGGCACGGCACGCGTCTGCCCATCGGGGCGTACTGTCTCCACCACCGCATCCAGCACGCGCATCGCAATCGCCATGTCGCTTGGATGGGTGGCGATGCAGTCTTCGCTGACACCGATCACTGCAAGCTGCCGGTTGAAACCGCCGATCGCCGCGCAGCCGCTGCCAGGCAGGCGCTTGTTGCAGGGCTGATTGGTATCGTAAAAATAGGGGCAACGCGTACGCTGCAGCAGATTGCCGGCGGTGGTCGCACGATTGCGCAACTGCCCCGAGGCACCTGCCAACAATGCGCGCGACAACAGTGCGTAATCGCGGCGCACGCGCGCATCTGCGGCCAGATCGGTGTTGCGCACCAGCGCACCGATCCGCAGGCCACCCTCCGGCGTTGCCTCGATGGTGTCCAGGCTCAGGCCATTGACATCGATCAGGTGCGAAGGCGTTTCGATCTGCAGCTTCATCAGATCCAGCAGGTTCGTACCGCCTGCGATGAACTTGGCACCCGGCTGACGCGCAGCCTTGGCTGCTGCATCGGCCGGCGAAGTGGCGCGCTCGTAGCTAAAGGCCTTCATGCGCGGTCTCCGGCGACATCGTTGATCGCGTCGACAATGTTGGAATACGCACCACAGCGGCAGATATTGCCGCTCATGCGTTCCTGCAGTTCGGGAGTGGTGAGCCTGGTCTTGCCGGTGAGATCTTCAGTGACGTGGCTGGGAATGCCGCGCTTGACTTCGTCCAGCACCGCCACCGCCGAACAGATCTGGCCCGGCGTGCAATAGCCGCACTGATAGCCATCGTGTTTGACGAACGCGGCCTGCATCGGATGCAGCTTGTCGGGCGTTCCCAGTCCTTCGATGGTGGTGATCTTGCCGCCCTGATGCATGACGGCCAGCGACAAGCAGGAGTTCATGCGCTGCCCATCGACGATGACCGTACACGCACCGCATTGGCCGTGATCGCAGCCCTTCTTGGTGCCGGTCAGGTGCAAGTGCTCGCGCAAGGCGTCCAGCAACGTGGTGCGATTATCCAACGTCAATGTCACCGGCTTGCCGTTGACCTCGAATGCAACCTGGCTCGACGCATTGGCCGGTTCGACCGCTTGACGCTGCGACATCGCAGTGGCGGCAGTCGCCGCCATCGACTGGGTTGCGGCAACGCTGGCTGCCGACGCCGTGCCAGCGATCAGTACCTCGCGACGGGTCATCTTGATGTCTCTCATGGCTGGCATCTCCAACAATGCTGGCTTATTCAGTTCTTAAATAATGTGAAGCGTGGCCGGTCACAAGCGCGTGAGTAAGTGCCATCGGCGCGGACTGGAACACGGAGGTGAAACACAGGGATGGACCGAGTTTAGTGCCGGTCTATGCGCGCATTGGCGGCATGGGGTGCATGCACCTATGAACCCCGCTCATCATTGCGGCCAGGGATTTCACGACGTGTTCGCATACGCGCGCGAGGCGTGTTTCTCGTCATCCAGCCACACGCATGGTCGCTCGCAAGCAAGCCGGACAATGCAACCGTCGGCAATCAAATGACGGCTGCCGAGCACATGCGGAGACAATCACAGATTGGTGCAGTGCTCTTGAATGCCGTACAGCTGCGGTCCAGGGCAACGCGTACGCTGGCACACCCATTGCAGGGTCTTGGTGTCCAGACAGGTAGCCACCGTGACATCAGTCAGCAAGCAACGGCGACAACGTGCACAGCGCATTGCGCTGCACTTCGTGCTGATCGCCTCGTGGCTGCTACTGCTGGGTTCGGAGTACTGGTCGATCCACGAGGAACGCGCCACCGCGTTGCGCACCGCCGAAGCGCAGTCCTTGAATCTGGCCAACTCGCTTGCGCAGCATGCCGGCGACACCATGGCGATCGCCGATGCGGTGTTGTCGGGTCTGGTTGCGCGGGTAGAACACGATCAGGCCTCGGCAGCCGCGCGATCAGCGATGCATGGATTTCTGGTGCGCGAGGCACGCCGCTCGGATCGGCTGCATGGCATTTTCATCTACGCCGCAGACGGCAGTTGGGTGAGTTCGTCGTTGAACAGCGCACCTAGAAAGCAGAACAATGCCGACCGCGCCTACTTCAAATATCACCGCGATCATCGCGATGCCTTGTCGCTGGTCGGCCCGCCCGTGCAAAGCCGTTCCGATGGCAGCTGGGTGCTTACCCTGAGCCGGCGACTCAACACGCCCGGTGGCGAGTTTGCAGGGGTGGTATTGGTCACACTGCAACTGAAGTATTTCCAGAACTACTACAGCACTTTCGAAGTGGGCCCCAATGGCACGATCGGCATTATCAACGACGATGGCATCGTGCTGGTACGCCGCCCCGACAAACAGGGCGTGATCGGCACATCGATCGCCGGCACCGCGATCTACGTCAACATCCGCGCGCACAAACATGGCACTGCGACCTATCGCTCACCGATCGACGGTGTGAAGCGCATTTCCAGCTTCGCTCCCGCACGCCCGTATCCGTTGACCGTGCTGACCGGTGTGTCGGTGGACGATGCATTGGCAACCTGGCGGCAATCCGCACGCCAGCGGATCGTGATCGCCACGCTGGGGTTTGCACTGTTGCTGGCGGTCGGCCTCTGGCTGGATCTGCAATTGCGCCGCATGCATCGCAACGAAGCCAAACTCAGCTCCGAAGCCTGGGTGGACGCGCTGACCGGCATCGCAAACCGGCGCGCATTCGACTACCGGCTGTCGCGCGCGCTGCAGGACGCGGTGCGTCTGCAGGCACCGTTGTCGGTGCTGATGATCGATGTGGACCATTTCAAGCTCTACAACGACACCTATGGTCATGTGAACGGCGATGCCTGCCTGCGTTTGATCGCGCGTGCGATCGCCGAGTGTTCGCGGCGCAGCGACGACATTGCCGCGCGCTATGGCGGCGAAGAGTTCGGCATGATCCTGCCGCATACCGACGCTGCTGGCGCGCTGCGCTTGGCCGATGCCGTGCGCAGCGCGGTCGCCGGGCTCGGCCTGATGCACCTGTCCAGCCCCACCAGCGCGCACGTCACCGTGAGCGTGGGCGCGGCGACGTTCGAACCGGGCGAAGCGCCACTGACACCCGACGCGTTCGTGCACGACGCCGATTCGGCACTGTATCGCGCCAAACAGAACGGGCGGGATCGGACGTCGGCATGAGCGAGCAATCGCACGTGTCAGATGCCAACAGGTGCGGCAATTGGTGCACAGTTTTTTCATCCCTTTTCGACGCGGTGATCCGCGAAGCAGGCACCAACAAGGCCACGTCTAAAGCAGCGTCCGGCCGACTCTCACCGCAGAGATTGGCAACGCCATCGTGGGATTCGTCCCGGCCAGAAATAGTTGGCCTGCCAAGCTAAACCTAGTGCAATGCGTCGCCGTGATGCCAGAGCGCGGGAATTCTATTTTCTCGAGGCCAGAGTTCATCCAGTGTCGGCACCTCGCGCAAACGGCCGCCCAGCATCACTGCGTCGATCTTTTGCGCGTTGCGGATATCCAGGCGCGGGTCGGCCTGCAGGATCACCAGATCGGCCAGCTTGCCCGCCTCCAGGCTGCCCAGTTCCGCAACGCGGCCGATGCTGCGCGCACCACCTAGCGTGGCGGCCTGCAATACCTCGACCGGGGTCATGCCACCCTCCACATGCGCCTGCATTTCCCAGTGCAGCCCGGGCCCGGCGATCTCGCCATGCGAGCCCATCGCCACCAGCCCGCCCGCACGCTGGATACGCGCCACATCGCCAGCAATGCGCGGATAAAGCATCAGCGATGGATCGATCCAGCGCTGCGACTGCACCTGCTGCATGGCCACCTCGTACGGCCGCGTAGCGCGGAACGTGGCATCGCCCAGCGGCCGATCGCGGATGACGTAGTTGTTCTGCGCCGCAGGGCCACCGTTGGCGATCATCAGCGTTGCGTCATAACTTGTGCCACTGCGTGCCATCAGCTCGATCACGTCGCGGTACAGCGGTGTTGGCAGTGCGTGTTCGTGCCCGGCATAGCCGTCCATGACCTGATTGAGGTCGAGTTTCAGCGCCAGCGAGCCCTCGCTGGTGGGGCGCATGCCCAGCTCGTGCGCGGCCTGCACCAGCCACTGGCGCTGGCGGCGATTACCGACCAGATACTGTTTGACGGTGCGTGTGCGGTAGTGGTCGCGATAACGACGAAGCAAGGCGCGCGCCTCATCCAGTGAGGCGATGCGGTTGAACGAGAACATCGCCATGCCGGTGGTCGGCGCGCGTGCGCCCACTACCCTCCCGGCATCGACCAGATCCTGGTAGGCCAGCATGTCGATGCTCAGCGACGACGGATCGAAGGCGGTGGTGATCCCGTAGGCCAGTCGCGCGCGCAGGCCCCAAGGCCGCATGTCGAGCAGGTCGCGGCGAAAATCGGCGACGTGGTCATGCACATCGATCAGACCCGGAATGATGAAGCGCCCGCTGACATCGCGCAGTTGCGCGCCGGCCGGCACTTCCACGCTGCCGCGCCGACCGATCGCGGCAATGCGTCCATCGCGCACCAGCAGGTCGGCATCGGCAATGACCTCATCGCCACGCTGCGTGAGCGCAGTGGCGCCACGCAGCAGCAGCGTGCCGTGGGCCACATCGCGCGGCACTTCCACCCTGGCTTGCACCATTTGCGTGTTGCGCCCTGGCGTTGGCACGTCTGCATCCCAGCCCGGCGCATCGGCAGCATGCAGGGCGATGTCGGCGCGTGCACGGCGGTAGACGCTCGAACCGATCGACCAGGTCATCGTGCGGCCGTCCGCACTCCACCCGAAATAATCGGCGCCGACATCGGTGATGCGCCGATGGCGCATGCCCGGCGCCAGCAGATCGACCGTTGTTCCCTTCGCCGGCACCGGCAGCAGGTGCAACTGCTGGGCGACCTGGGCCAGCAGCCACTGGCCGTCGGGACTGATCCGCAGGTCGTCCACCGGGACGCTGCCGTCCTGGAAGTACCAACCCGGCCCCTTCACCACGATGGGTGCATCGGCAAGGCCGCTGCGCAGATCAATGCCGAGCAGGCCGCCGCTGCCCATCGCGTAGACGCGGTCAGCATCCGCACCGAAGTGCAGCGTGCCGCCCAACGTCCCGCGATAGAGGACCCTGGCCTGGCCGCCCTGCGCCGACAACTGTTGCAGCTGCGCCTCACGCACGCTGCCAAACACCATTGAGGCCTGCATGCGTGCCACGTTGTCGGAGGCCACCACCAGCACGTCGTGACCATCACGGGTGAACAACGGATGGGTGTAATACGCGCCGGGCCCGTGGCTGAGCTGGCGCGGCGCGGCGGCACCGGGCGCCAAGGACCAGACCTGACCACCCTCGCCGCCTTCCCAGGTGACGTACGTCACCGCTTTACCATCCGGCGCCCAGCTGGGATGGAAGGCCGGCACATCGCCGGTGGGCAGCCGCTTCGGCAGCGCGCCATCTTCCATGTCCATCAGATAGAGCGCGCCCAACGCGGAGAACGCCACCCGCGTGCCGTCCGGCGACACTGCAGGATCCTGGATCAGCCGCGCCTGGACCGGGCCTGTTTCCTGACGGATGTCGGCGCCGGTCAGTGGCCCCAGCTCCAGGTCGACCGACGCGATAAACGGAATCGCGCGGGGGGCCTCACGATCCAGCGCGATGCGCTCGAAGCGGCCGTTGCGGCTCAGCAGCAGCGCACGCCCGTCGCGCGTGAAGGCATAGCGCGGCACCAGATCCTGCCAGCTTTGCGCCTGGCTCTGGTCGTGCGCGATCGGGAAGGCAATCCAGCGGTCCTCGCCGGTGGCGAGCGTGCGCAGGCGCAGACCGGTCTGGCCCTGCTGGCGGGTGGCGTAGGCCAGCTGCTTGCCGTCCGGCGAGAGCCGCGGGCTGAAATAGGTACCGGGAAACGGCCGGCGCCCCGGGACGCCGGGCACCGGCAAGATCGTCTCTTCCTTGCCGGTCGCCAGGTCGCGTCGCACGATCGACCACAGATCCAGCTCGGCGCTGTCCTTGTCGCCGCTGCGGCGCGCAGCGTAAAGCTGCCTGCCATCCGGCGACACCACCGCGCCCAGCGTGCTCTGCTTGCTGCCGGCGCCCTCCGCGCGGACCGGTGCGACCAGGCGTTCGCTGCCATCCAGTCCGTAGCGCCACAGCTCGTAATCGTTGACCGACCAGCGGAAGCGGCTGGCGTACAGGGCGCTGCCGTCGGGCGCCCAGGCCGGCGACACCAACACGGTATCGTCGTCGCCGAAAGTGAGCTGCTGCGCATCGCGCCCATCGGGCCGCATGCGCCACAGGTTTTCCGCACCGCTGCGGTCGCTGACAAAGGCGATCCAGTGTCCGTCCGGCGAAAACGTCGGCTGGCTGTCGAAGCCCAGGCCGCGGCTGATCGCCTTGGCCCGGCCGCCGTCGGCGTCCAGCGTGTACAGATCCCCGAGCAGGTCGAACACCAGCCGGCCATCGCGCGGCGACACGTCCAGCCCCATCCAGGTGCCTTCATCGGTCTCGAAGGCGATGCGGCGCGTGGCCTGCAGTGGCAGCGTCTGTCCCGGCGCCTGCTGCGGGCGCGGCACGCTGGGCGTGGCCGCTGCACCGGCCGCATCGGCCAGCCACGGCAGCGGCAGGTGCTCGGCGGGATCGTGGGCCAGCGCGACAGCCGCGGCGATCGACAGACAGCCCATCAGGCCAAGACCGAACCACTGACGCACGCCACGCTCCTTCATCAAGGCGCCACCCTACTCAGGCGGCGCCGGATCATGCCAGAGGCCTGCGCCGTTGCATTGCGCAGGCCGGTTTCAAGCACGGCTCACAGGTCGATCGAGAACGAAACGGTGAACGTGCGCGGCGCGGCCAGGACCAGATAATTCGCACCCGAAGCGCCACCGACCGATGACCAGAAGCTGCGGTCGAACAGGTTGTCCACGCGCGCGCGCACGCTCCAGGCCTTGCCGGCGGCCTGGAACGCATAGCGCGCTCCCAGGTCGAAACGCGTCCAGGACGGAATTTCCAGCACGTTCACCGCATCGGCGTATTGACGATCGGTATAGACCGCGCGCCCGTCGACCGTCAGGCCCGGCAGCGCAGCGATATCCCATTCCAGGCCCAGATTGGCCTGTTTTTCCGGCACACCGAGCACGTCGTTGCCTTCGTTCACGCCGTCCTGGGTCCTGTTGTAGCCGGCATCCAGCAACGTGACGCCGCCTAGTGCGCGCAGGCCGTCGATCGGCTGGCCGTAGAAGCTCAGCTCCAGGCCCTGGTTGCGCTGCTCGCCGTCGGTGGTCAGGCGTGCGTTGCTGACGATGGTATTTGGCTGGTTGATGCGGAACAGCGCCGCGGTTGCGCCGTAGCTGCCGGCGTCGTACTTGGCGCCTACTTCGAACTGCTTGGACTTGAACGGCGCCAGCAGTTCGCCGGCGTTTTCCAGCGGCGTGCTGCCGGACACGGCGGGCACTTCCTGGCCAGGCAACAGCGCTTCGGCGTAATTGGCATACAGCGATACCGCACGGCCGAACTTGAAGACGACCGCGCCGACCGGGGTCACCACACTGTCGTTGTAGCTGCTGAGTCGCGCGCCGGTGTTGTAGTCGTAGCCGTACTGCTCAAGCTTCTGGTGGCGTGCGCCCAGGGTCAGGAGGATGCGGTCGTCAGCGAAGGCCAGCGTGTCGGCGATGGCGACGCTGCGGGTCTCGTTCTTACTGGTGGTCAGCGGCTCGAACAGCACGCCACCGGGAAACAGGCCACCCAGCGGTGCCACCGCCAGCGGGTCGTACAACGTACCGACCGCCGTGCCGTAGCTGCCGAATGCAAAGGCATTCTTCGAGTCCAGCTTGAAGGCCGACGCCGAGGCACTCAAACGATGCCCGACGCGGCCGGTGTCGAACGTCGCGCGGATGCCGACATCGCCGGTGGTGACCTTGTCTTCCCGGTAGTTGTCGAAGCGGCCGGTGTTCAAATTGCCGGCGGCATCGGCGTTTGGATTCGCCAGCACATTGTGCTCGTCGCTGTCGCGCATGCCGATCGCCGCCCAGGCCATGACGCTGTCGGTCAGGTCGTATTCGGCACGGATCACGCCGAAGGTGTCGCGCTCTTGGGCGAAGGTCCAAGGCTGAGCGAAGTTGATATCGGCATCGGGTGCGATCGGAATTCCACCCACCGGAGTGATGCTGGGACGCGGACGGTCGGTACGCTGGTCCTGCCAGCCGATGTCAGCCGACAGGCGCAGCCGCTCGCCACGGTAATCCACGCCCAGCGAACCCATGCCCAGCTCGCGATCCTCATTGGTGGCGTTCTCGCCATCGCGGCGCGCGAAGTTGGCGCGCAGCCCCCAGGCACGGTCCGGGCCGAAGCGGTAGGACGCATCCGCCGCGCCATACACCTGGCCGCCGGTTTCGGTGCCCAGCGTCAGCCGGGTGACGTCGTTCTCGCCAGCGCGCTTGGGCACCAGGTTGAACGCGCCGCCGATCCCGCTGCCGCCGGGTGCGGCGCCGTTGATGAAACTGTTGGCGCCGCGAAACACTTCCACCCGCTCCAGGAACTCGGCCGCCACGTATTGACGCGGCAGCAGGCCGTACAGGCCGTTGTAGCTCATGTCGTCGGAGAACACGGGAAAGCCGCGCACCACGTACAACTCCTGGAAGTTGCCGAACCCCCGCGCCACCCGCACCGCCGGATCGTTCTGCACCACGTCGGCCACGCTGCGCGCCTGCTGGTTGCGCATCAACTCGGCGGTAAAATTCATGCTGTTGAACGGCGTGTCCATTACGTCGAGGTTGCCGAACAGACCGACGCGGCCGCCGGTGGCGACCTGGCCGCCCGCATAGTCGGGCGGCAGTTCGACCTGCGAACCGTCGGCAGTGACGGTCAACGTGTCGAGCGTCTTGGCAGTGTCGAGGGGCGTTGCAGCTTGCTGCGACCACGCGATCGGCGCGGCGCAGCAACAGGCGATGGCAACGGCAAGTCGCGCGCGCGGACGCAGCGACAGGAAATGCGGGACATAGGCGCGCATGCAGGGGACCTGGTCAGCTTGAAGTGAGACGCTGGCTGGGGACGCGGGTTCCCTGGCTGAGTAGCCGTCCAGAAGCACGCAGACGACGGGCAATTATTGCACCTTTCGCTTGCCGCCCCGAGTTGATGACATCGGTGTGGGCAAGACGTTGGGCATCGGCGTTGGGGTTCGGCCTGCCTTGGCTGGGCCGCCGCGGCTGCACGCCACGGGCATGTACCCAGCGCGCGCGACAGTCCCGCGTCGACAGCAAAAATCCCGGCAGGCGCAAGACCTTACCGGGATTCTGGTGACACAAAGTGCTATCGAGATTAGAACGGAATATCGTCATCCGCAAAGTCGTCCATCGGCGGCGCGGACTGCTGCTGGGCCGGCTGCTGGCGACGCGGGGCGTAATCCTGACCGCCGCCCTGACCGCCACCACCCTGCTGCTGGCGCGGAGCCTGCGCGCGCTGCGGGCGATCGCCGCCCATGCCGCCGCCACCGCCACCTTCACCACGGCCGCCGAGCATCTGCATCTCGTTGGCGACGATGTCGGTGCTGTACTTTTCCACGCCGTCCTGGCCGGTGTACTTGTCGTAGCGCAACTCGCCTTCGACGTACACCTGCGAGCCCTTGCGCAGGTACTCACCGGCGATTTCGCCCAGCTTTCCGAAGAACACCACGCGGTGCCACTCGGTGCGCTCCTGGTTGTTGCCTTCGCGGTCCTTGCGCATGCTGGTCGTGGCCAGGCTCACGCGGGTGATCGCCATGCCGGCCTGGGTGTACTTGGTGTCGGGATCGTTGCCGAGGTTGCCGACGAGGATGACTTTGTTGATGCCGCGGGCCATAAATGCTTCCGATGGTGCGCCGGCGCCAATGGGGCGCGGCGGTGAATGTCTTGGTGCCAATGTTACCGCACTCCCCGCGCCCGACACCGGCGCGTTGGCGCACCTGCGGGCCGGGGAATACCGCGCGTGCAGGTCGGGATCCGGCATCTCCGCGCCATGCCGGCATCAAGCGCCACAAGGGTTTGCGACCGATGTGAAGGCCGGCGACAGCGCCGGCGGGACGGATCTGGCCCAGGCACCTATAATCCACGTACATCACGAACGCCTGCGCATGACCATCGCCGAAGACCTCCCCACCGTCCTGGGCCTGCCCCAGATCCAGTCCCTCGCCGCGCCCGACATGGCTGCGGTGGATGCGTTGATCCGCCGTCGTCTGGCGTCGGACGTCGTGCTGATCAACCAGATTGCCGATCACATCATCTCCGCCGGCGGCAAACGCCTGCGTCCGATGCTGGTGATGCTGGCCGGCCACGCCGCTGGCGGCTCCGGCCCGGAGCACCATCAGCTGGCGGCGATCGTCGAGTTCATCCACACCTCCACGCTGCTGCACGACGATGTGGTGGACGAATCGGATCTGCGCCGTGGCCGCAGCACCGCCAACGCGCTGTGGGGCAATGCGCCCAGCGTATTGGTGGGCGACTTTTTGTATTCGCGCAGCTTCCAGTTGATGGTCGAGCTGGACCGCATGGAAGTCATGCAGATCCTGGCCGACACCACCAACCGCATCGCCGAGGGCGAGGTGTTGCAGCTGCTGCACGTGCATAACCCCGACACCGACGAAGCCGCCTACCTGCGCGTGATCGAGCGCAAGACCGCCGTGCTGTTCGCGGCCGGCACGCGCCTGGGCGCGTTGGCCTCGGGCGCGGATGCCGACGTGCAGCAACGCCTGTACGACTACGGCATGCAGTTGGGCTTCGCCTTCCAGATTGCCGACGACGTGCTCGACTATGCCGCCGACGCCAGCGACCTGGGCAAGAACCTGGGCGACGACCTGGCTGAAGGCAAGGCCACGCTGCCGCTGATCCACGCCATGGCGCACTCGGATGCGACCACCAGGGAGCGCCTGCGCCAGATCGTCGAACAAGGTGATGCCGGCGCAATGCCCGAAGTGCTGGCGGCAATCCACGCCACCGGTGGTTTGGACTACAGCCGCCAGCGTGCCGCCGAATATGCTGCCGCCGCCGAACAGGCGTTGGATGGCTTGCCAGCCAGCCCTGCGGTTGCCGCACTCCGCGGCCTGGCGCGTTACGCCGTGGAACGCACGCATTGATCGAACGGCGTTGGCGCCGCACCGGTCGCCAACGCCTTCGTTGAAGAAATCTTCTAGCGCGGGGAATGCGTAGTTGGCTGCGCGCAGGCCCTACAGGCACACGGCGCCAACGCACTCGCCAGAGTGAAGCGGGATGGACGAAACCGCGCCTGGTGCGAATGTTGTGATGCGCTGCTCGGCACCTGATCGGTGCCGATTGAACCTACTGCACGCCCAATCCAGAAATCGCACTGATCGCGGCCGGGTCGAACCCCGCCAGCTGCGCGAAGTGCCGGCCGCGCGCGACGTAATCGCGATACGCGCCGAAGCTGGGCGCCCCTGGCGACAGCAACACCACACCGCCCTGCTCGCCCAGTGCATCGCGCGCCAGCTGCATGGCGTGCTCCAGATCGTTGGCAGCATGCAAACCGAAGCGACCGGCTTCCGCCAACGGAGCCAGCAGCGCATGGATACGCGGCCCATTGGCACCCATGGTGACGATTTCCACCGGGGCGTGATGCGCCATCTGTTCGGCAAACTCATGCCAATCAAGCCCGCGATCGTGTCCACCGACCAACAAAGCCACGCGACGCTGCGCAAAACACGCCAACGCCGCCAACGAGGCATGCGGGGTGGTGCTGATCGAGTCGTTGACGTAGCTGATGCCATCTACGCTGCCAAGCAGCTGCAGGCGGTTCGGCAACGGACGAAACGTCAGTGCGGCCGGCGCCAGTGCTGCAGCGTCCAGACCCAGCGCTTCCATGGCAGCCAACACTGCACACAGATTGCGCCGATTGTGTTCCCCCGGCAGCGGTACGTCAGCGGTATCGAAGATGGCCTGTTCGCCGCGATAGACCACATCGCCACGCAAATGCCAGCCATCGGGATGGTTGAACCAGCGCACGTCGCTGTCGGGCAGTTGCAGACCGACAAGATGCGGATCGGCGGCGTTGAGCAAGGCGATGCGCGGGCGGCCTTCGGTGACCAACGACAGCTTGTCGCGCACATAGCGCGCCTCGTCGCCATGCCAGTCCAGATGCTCGGGAAACAGGTTCAACACCAGCGCCAGTTCCGGACGCGCGCCGCTGCGCCCGACTTCGCCGGTCTGGTAACTGGACAACTCGATCGCCCAGTACACAGGCGGCGGTTGTGGTGCCAACACTTCCAGCAGCGGCTGACCGATGTTGCCGACCAAAGCGGTGCGATGCCCAGCCGCGCGCAGCAGATGCGCCAGCAACGCGGTGGTGGTGCTCTTGCCTTTGGTGCCGGTGACGCAAATGGCGCCGGGCACATAGCCGTCAGGCTGCGCATGCTCTGCAAACCACAACGCGGTGCCGCCGATGAACTGCGTGCCGTACTCGGCTGCCGCAGTTTGCGCTTGCGCGCCATACGGGCTGATACCGGGCGACTTCACCACGATGTTGAACCGGCCCAGCGCCTGCGCGCTGGCCTCGGTTTCTACATGCAACGCGGGGTCGGCCAGCGCATCGAGCTCGCGCGCTTCTTCAGCGTTGCAGAACACCGTCAGCGATTGCGTGGGTAGCACGGCGCGCAACGCGTGATACGCCGCGCGTCCTTCGCGCCCCCAGCCCCATAACGCAACCGCCCTGCCGTCAAGCTGCGAAATTCGCACGCACGCGCTCCCACAGCGCCGACGGAATCCGGTGCTCGCCGTCGATGGCCATCAACGGCTCCACTTGCAGGTCCTGCTGGTCCAGCTGCGGCTGGATCTCACGGCTGAAGCGCATCACCAACGCGTCTTCCTTCCACTCGGCACGGCTGGCCAGCACCGCCATCGCCGCGCGCGATTCGCGGCCTTCGCCCACGCATTCGAACGGCTTGTGATCCTGAAATTCCAGCAGCGCATCGTAGCCGCCGGCCTGCGCGGGGTCGTCGAGCAGATTGCGACCGAAGATATTGACCAGGCGCGTCTTCGGCATGAACGGTGCCAACGCCAGAAACACGAAATGGCACTTCGGGCAGACCCCGCACCAGCGATGCACCGGGCGCTCGCCCATGATGTGGAAGTTGCGATTGCAGCTGGAAAAATGCGCGTCGTAGTGGTCGGTCTTGGCGAACTGACGCGCCACAGCCAACTCCGACAACGGCCGCAGCAACGAGTAATAACGCAGATCCGCGGCTACATGCCGCTGCACGTAATCGCCGAACGCCTGCTCGAACGCCCAGCCCTTGGACCACTGGTGATTGACCTCGCCAGTGCCGGGAATCTGGCTGCCGTAACTGGCCGAACGTTCGTTGGAAAACACCACCTGATCCACGCCGTTGAGCAACGCCGCCAGCACAAGAATCGCCGAGTTCACCGCAGTGACCGGAATATGCCCGTTCCACGCGCCCTGGCGATTGAGTTCGAACAGCTCCGATGCAAGCACGCGGCCGATATTGAGCACCGGCAAACCGGTGCGCTCGGCGCAGGCGCGGATCAGCTGCGAGCCGCCGATCCAGCTCACGGTCTGCTCGATGCCGGCATGCCGCAGCGCTTCGATGCTGACCAGCGAATCCTTGCCGCCACCGATCGCAACCAAAGCATGCTCACGCAGACCGATCGCAGGCGCATCGCCAGTCGCTTGTGCACCGACCGGGAAGTTGATCTTGCCGTGCAGGTTCAAGCCATTGCGATACGCAAACTCGCCCAGGCCATGCAGATAGACGCTCTCCACCAGCGCAGCGGTGTCGGCATCGATCGCATACTCATCGATCTGGATGGTCGGCGGCACGGCAGCCTTGAAGTAACTCACCCCCGCGATGAGATGCAGGATGCGCAGCGCCTGCTGCACGGCAGTGGCATGCGCACCGTCCAGCGCGAACGGTGCGCCCGGCACCGCGACGGTCTCGACCAGCTCCGGGCCTTGATCGAAGGCGTACACCAGCGTCGCTACGCCGGTCTGCGCATCCAGTGCGCAACGCACGAAACGAAAGGTGGAAATCTGGTGTTTGTCGAAAGCGCTCATGGACTACCTGCAGGAACACGTACGCGACGCAGATAACGTCGGCACAGGACATATTCAATCATGGAAAACGGCACCGCTGCCCACAGCAGGGGCAGGCAACCGAACAGCACCGCCAGCAACAGCACATCCAGACGTCCGGCCGTTGCACCGCCAGACACCGCGTAGGCAACTGCAAGATACAGCGCCACCGCCGGCACATAGCTCAGCGCACTCAACAGCACCGTGCGCACCGCCATCCCGCCACTGCGACGCGTGGGAACCGGCGCATCGCCTCGACGTTGCCAACGCAAGGCCAACCACGCACCGAGACCGGCGGCGACCAGCGCGGGCAGCGCCCATTTGAGCGTATCGGACCACAGCATGCCAAAGCTCAGTTGTTGGAGCGCGGTGGCGAACATCATCGCAACACCACCGGCCAGCGTGCTGAGCGCGATGAACTCAGCCTGCGGGCGCATCGATCACCTCTTCGCGCGGCAATTCGCGCTGGTTGTAGGTGCTGGCCATCGAATACCCGTAGGCACCGGCATCGGCCACCAGCATCACATCGCCCGGCGCGGTGGCGGCAGGCAGACGACGGCGCTTGCCGAATACATCGGAGGATTCGCAGATCGGCCCGACGATATCGAATGCGCCATCGGCAGGCGCGTCGAGCTGGCTGAGGTTTTCGATGTCGTGCCAGGCGTCGTACAGCGCCGGGCGGATCAACGTGTTCATGCCCGCATCCAGACCCACGCGCTGCACGCCGTCCTTTTCGATCACCTGGGTCACCTGCGCCAGCAACACGCCGGCTTCGGCCACTAGATAACGGCCCGGCTCGATCGCCAAGCGATAGCCCGGATGCACGGCCTTGACCTCGGCCAATCCCTTGGCCCAGACCTCGAGATCGAACGGCTCGTCTTCGGCGCTGTATGGAATCGGCAGGCCGCCGCCGATGTCGATGGTTTCCACCGTGCCGATGCGGCGCGCAAAGCCGGCCAGTTCGTCGTACATCATCCGCCAGTGCTCGCCGGTTTCCACACCGCTGCCCAGGTGCGCATGCACACCGGTGATGGTGACCTCGAGCGTGCGCGCCACTTCCACAAACTCGTCCACCCGCGTGGACGACAGGCCGAACTTGGACGCCTTGCCGCCGGTGTTGACCTTCTCGTGATGGCCGTCGCCGTGGCCCAGGTCGATGCGCAGCCACACGTTGCGGCCGCGGAACACCTCCGGCCAGCGCCGCAATGCTTCGACGTTGTCCACGGTCACAGTCACGCCCAGCGCAAAGCCGGCTTCGTACTCGGCCTTCGGCGCAAAGCTCGGCGTGAACAACACGCGCCGCGGCGACAGCTCAGGCAAGGTGTCGAACACGCGGCGCAGCTCGCCGTGCGAGACGCATTCCAGCCCGAAACCGGCCTGCTCCAGCGCCATCAGGATCGCCGGATGCGCATTGGCCTTGATCGCGTAATAGCGCTGGTCCACTGCAGCAATCTGCGCCAGTGCATGCGCCCGCGCACGCACGGTGGGCAGGTGATACACATAACGCGGCGTACCGGCCTTGGACAGCGACAACAGATGCGCGCGCTCGGCATGCCACCACGGTGTTGGCCGCGGGCGCACCGAGCCGATGATCTCGCGCCAGCGCGGGCCGAACACCTCGCCTTCGCTCACCGGCATCGCACCGCTGTCGATCAGTTCCGCATGCAGGATCGGCAGCAGGCCATCGGCATCGGCTTCGTCGATGACGAAGGTCAGATTCAAGTCATTGGACGACTGCGAGATCATGTGCACACGCTCCTGCCCGAACGTGGCCCACACGTCGGAGAGCTTGTGCAGCAGCGAACGCATACCGCGCCCGACCAGGGTGATCGCCGCACACGGCACGATGATCTTGACCTTGCAGATCTGCGACAGATCGGCCGACAACGCCGCCAGCACATCGGTGTTGACCAGGTTCTCGGACGGGTCCAGCGACACGGTGACATTGGTCTCGGCCGAACCGATCAGGTCCACCGACAAACCATGCTTCTTGAACAGCGTAAACACATCGGCCAGGAAGCCGACCTGCTGCCACATGCCGATGCCTTCCATCGACACCAGCACGATGCCGTTGCGCCGGCTGATTGCCTTGACGCCCAACACCGGCTCGGCATTGCCGTCGATGCTGGTGCCCGGCAGATCGGGGCGCTCGGTGTCCAGGATCGCCATCGGCACGCCGGAATCGCGGCATGGCTTGATCGACCGCGGATGCAGCACCTTGGCACCGGTGGTGGCGATTTCCTGCGCCTCGTAATAGTCCAGGCGGGTCAGCAGCCGCGCGTCCGGCACGTCCTTGGGATTGGCGCTGAACATGCCGGGCACATCGGTCCAGATTTCCACCCGGCTGGCGCCGAGCAGCGCACCGAAATACGCCGCCGAGGTATCCGAACCGCCACGCCCCAGAATCGCGGTGCCGCCATCGGCATGCCGCGAAATGAAGCCCTGGGTGATCAACAAACGCGTGGGCTGCGCATCGAAACGCACGCGCCACTGCGCATCGGACTGCCACTGGCAGGACACCGACAAACGCTTGGACCATTCGCTCTGATTGGGCTGCGGCGGCAATGCCGACAGCCACTGGCGCGCGTCCAGCCAGCCCATGTCCAGGCCATTGGCATGCAGATAGGCCGCGCCGATGGTGGAGGACAGCAACTCGCCCTGCCCCAGCACCTCGGCCTGCCAGTCCAGCGTGCGCGATGCGGCGCGCGCATCGCCGATCAATGCATGCAGGGCGGCAAGGCGCTCGCCCAGCACTGCATCGGCATCCAGTTCCAGCTCGGCCAGGAACTCGCGATGACGCTGCTCCAGCGCTGCCACGCGCTGTGCGCTGTCGGCGGCACCATCGGCAATCGCGGTGAGTTCGTTGGTCACGCCCGACAGCGCGGACACCACCACCAGCACGCGGCCGCCGGTCTCGTTGGCCCGTTTGCTCGCCAGTTTTCCAATCGTGTCCCAGCGATGACGACGCGACACCGAGGTGCCGCCGAACTTGAGGACGATCCAACGATCGGTAGAGTGGGGAGCTGACATGGAGATAGGCGTTTAGGATGAGGGGGAAGACGCCCGGTACGCCGGGCGGAACCTCCGATTCTACTGCCAATGTCGCCCGCATGACCCCGTGTACGGTCACAGCGTGCCGGCGGCCACGGCCATCACCGCAACGGTTTGCGCTGCAACCATCGACGCGCCTTCCATCGACCGAGATCCATGCCCCATGAGCAAGTACCGCTACCTGCAACTGGATGTCTTCGGCGGCCAACACGGCAACGGCAATCCCTTGGGCGTGGTCCTCAACCCGCAGACGTTGTCGTCCGCGCAGATGCAGCAGATGGCCGCCTGGCTGAACCTGTCGGAGACGATCTTTTTCCTGCCGGTCAGCGCGCCCGATGCGGACTACCACATCCGCATCTTCACGCCGCGCGCCGAGCTGCCATTCGCCGGCCACCCCAGCGTGGGTGCGGCATGGGCGGCAGCAACGCACGGGCTAGTCGCGTTCAAGCCGGATGGCCTTATGCGCCAGCAATGCGCTGCGGGCGTGTTGCCGGTGCAGGTGATCGACCGGCATGGCGCGCTGCTGGTGCGGCTGCGGGCACTGCGCGCGCGCGCGATCGCGACCGGCGAGGTGCACGCCGCAGCGCTGCGCGCAGCCTGCACAGGATTGCGTGTGGCCGAACACCTGCCAGCGCTGTGGAACAACGGCCCGAACTGGTGGCTGCTGGAACTGGCCGATGCGCAAGCGGTGCGCCAGGCGCAACCCGATCTGGCCGCCATCACCCGCCTCACCCAGGCCAGCGCAGCCACCGGACTGGCCATTTACGCGCCGGATCCCCATGGCGACGCCGACCTGGTGGTGCGCGCATTCTGCCCGGGCGACGGCATTCCGGAAGATCCGGTCACCGGCAGCGCCAACGCCTGCATCGCCGCGCGCCTGCACGGCGAAGGTCGCTTGCCGGGCACCGGGTCGCGCTATGTCGCCAGCCAGGGCCGCAAGGTCGGCCGCGATGGGCGCGTCCACATCGACGTCGATGACGAAGGCGAAGTGTGGATTGGCGGAACGACGCGACAAGTGATCGACGGTCGTATCGATTGGTAAGCTGCCGCGCCCTGTCCGCAGATCAGCCACCATGACCACCCGCCGTTTTTTGCAACTGGATGTGTTCTCCGCCCGCCCCGGCAGCGGCAATCCGCTGGCCGTGGTGCTGGATGCCGACGGCCTGGACGATGCGGCGATGCAGGCCATCGCACGCTGGACCAAGCTGCCGGAAACCACCTTCGTGTTTGCGGCACCGGATGCGCACAGCAGTTATCGGCTGCGGATGTTTTCGCCGCAAAAAGAGGTGCCGTTTGCCGGCCACCCCAGCGTCGGCACCGCGCATGCGGTGCTGGAGGCCGGCCTGGCAGCGCCGCACGATGGCGTGCTGATCCAGGACGGCATCGCCGGCCAGCTACCACTACGCGTGGAGCAGATCGACGATCACCGCAGCATCGCCATCCGTACCCCGCGCGCGCGCGTGGCCGAGCAGGTGCAGGCCGACGACCCGCGCCTGCGCGATGCCTTGCGCGGCTGGCCGCTCGGCAGCCTGCCGCCTGCACTGATGGACGGCGGCCGCACCTGGTGGGTGGTGGAGCTGGCCAGCGAGGCCGCGCTGCGTGGCCTGCAACCGGAGTGGGAGGCAATCGCTGCGCTGGCCGAATCCACCGGCAGCATGGGCGTGTTCGCCTACGCGCGCGCCGCCGCGCCGGGCGCCTACGACCTCGCCGTCCGCGCCTTCGTCGGCAACGGCCGCCGCTTCGAAGATGCCGCTTCCGGCGCGGCCAATGCGGTGCTCGCCGCATGGCTGGACGGCCGCCAGGCATTGCCGGGCAAGGCGCGCCGCTATGTGGTCAGCCAGGGCCGCGAAATCGGCTTCGATGCCTTGCTGGAATTGCGCATCGATGCCGATGGCGATGTGTGGTCAGGCGGCCAGGTGCAGACGGTGATTCGCGGGACGCTGGATTGGGCTTGATTGTTTGATCGAGCCATCGCAAACGGCACTGCATGTGCACTGTGTGTTGCGCAATAAAAAACGCTGCGAACGATCGCAGCGTTTTTGTTTTCGACAACACAGCGTCGTTCAATCGACACACGCTACGCCTTCTCGCACCGATCAGTCAGGACGCACGTCCACGCGCACGCGGATGCGATCGCCAGGGTTGTAGTCGCTACGCGTGTGATAGGTACGGCCGGCGTATTCGTATGTCACATCGTAACCCTCCACACGATCGCTCTCGCGACGGTAGGACACCGGTTCGCACACGCTGACGTTGCCTTGGTAATTGCGATTGTTGGCCTCGTAGATCGAGCGGCCTGCCGCAACACCGGCCATGGTGCCGACCGCAGTACCGACCAAGCGGCCATTGCCGCCGCCAACCTGGCTGCCAAGCACCGCACCGGCGATACCGCCGATCACGCTGGCCACACCGCGATTGGACACGCCCGATTGGCCATAACCGCCACCATCGCGATAGTAGCCATCGTTGCTGGTGTAGTAGCCGTTGGACGGGCGGTTGTAGCAGCGTTCGCTGCTACGTTCGTTATACGAATCGGTCACGATGATCGGATCGACACGAACCACGCGTGCGTATTCGTAACGACCGTCCTCATACCCACTGCGACCGCCATCGCGGTAGCCGCTGTCATAGCGCTGCGCCGTTGCGTTGCCCGCAACCGCCAGACCCATCACCAGAGCACCAAGCACAAGAGTTTTCATCGCGGCACTTCTACAGGGAGGACACGCTGCCGATGCTCGGCCTGCGCCAGTGAAACCGCCCTGAACCAGACCGGCCCTGCAAAGCCCTATTCAGGTTGCCGCCAGCTGCGTGCGCCGGCATGCAACACCGGCGCAGCGCAGCCTTGTGTGCATCAGCTGGAAAATTCGGTTTCCAGGCTGATCGGTACTGCGCTCAGTGCCTTGGACACCGGGCAATTCTTCTTGGCGATATCGGCCAGTTCGCGGAACTTGGCTTCATCGATCCCCGGCACCACGGCCTTGAGCTTGAGGCGGATCTGCGACAGCTGCGGGCCGCCTTCCATCGACAGATCCACGTCGGCGCGCGTATCCAGCGAGGTCGGCGGAAAGCCGGCTTCGGCCAGCTGTGCCGACAACGCCATGGTGAAGCAGCCGGCATGTGCGGCCGCGATGAGTTCTTCCGGATTGGTGCCCTTCTCGTCGCCGAAGCGGCTGCTGAAGGCATAACGCGTATTTTCCAGCAAACCACTTTGTGGCGTGCTGAGCTGGCCCTTGCCGGTCTTGAGGTCGCCTTCCCAGTGAGCGGTGGCGTGACGTGAAATACCCATTGCGATCTCCTGCGATGAAAGGAGCTGCCACGATAGGCCAGTGGGTGTTACGGCTTGGTGCCGGGATTGGGGATTGGGGATTCGCAAAGGCGAAGCGCGCTGCGCGATCTTGGCAGCAAGGTTCTAGGTACTTGCGATGCCTATCCGAGCAACAACCACGCACTACTATGGCTACGCGGTCGCATTGCTGCGTTTGCTTAGCCGAGCAAGGTTTCCAGCACGGCCATGCGCACGGCGACACCGTTGGCGACCTGGCGCAGCACGCACGATTGCGCGCCATCGGCGACCTCGTCGGTGATTTCCACGCCGCGGTTGATCGGGCCCGGATGCAGCACGGCGGCGTCGCGACCGGCACGCGCCAGACGCGCGCGCGTGAGCCCGTAATCGGTGTGGTATTGCTCCAGCGACGGCACCAGGCCTTCTTCCATACGCTCGCGTTGCAGGCGCAGCATCATCAGCGCATCGACGCCTTCGAGCATCGCGTCGAAATCTTCGCCCACCACGCAGCCGTCCAGCATGTCGTCGTCCGGCAGCAGGCTGGCCGGACCACACACGCGGATCTCGCCCACGCCCAGGGTGCGCAACGCGTGCAAGTCCGAGCGCGCCACACGCGAGTGCTTCACGTCGCCGACAATCACCACCTTGAGCCTGGAAAAATCGGTGCCCTTGGCCTGACGCAGGGTGAGCATGTCGAGCAGGCCCTGGGTGGGATGCGCGCTGCGTCCGTCGCCGGCATTGATCAAGGCGGTGCCCTCGCCTGCAGCCTCGGCCAGCGCTTCCACTGCACCGTCGTCGGGATGGCGCACCACAAAGCCACGCACGCCCATCGCCTCGAGATTCTTCAAGGTGTCGCGCGCGGTCTCGCCCTTGCGGGTGGACGAAGTGGAGGCATCGAAATTGAGCACGTCTGCACCCAACCGCTGCGCAGCGAGGTGAAACGAGCTGCGAGTGCGCGTTGAGGGTTCAAAAAACAATGTGCACACCGCAGTCCCGGCCAGCACGCTGCGCTTGCCGACGCGCCCTACCGCCGCGTCGCGGATCTGGCCGGCACGATCGAGCAGTTGCAGCAGCGTGGTGCGCGGCAGTCCTTCCAGGGTGAGCAGGTGGCGCAGGCGTCCGTCCGAATCGAGTTGCATGGTGGTCATCGCAGGTCGGGAGTGTCAGGGAAGAAGAGTGGCTTGGTCGGGCGCGGCCAACCAGCGTTCGACAATGACCGCGGCCGCCATCGCGTCCAGCGCTTCGGCATCGCGGCGGCGCTTGCGCCCATCGGCGCGCTCGCGCGCGAAACGCTGCGCGGCCTCGACCGAACTGGAGCGCTCGTCGATCAACACTACCGGCAGCGCATAGCGCTCGCGCAGTTGGCGGGCGAAGGCGTGCGCACGCTTGCGCGCGGGTTGGTCTTTATCGTCAAGGGTGAGCGGGTCGCCGATCACCAGGCCGTCGGGCCGCCATTCCTTGTGCACACGATCCAGCGCGGCCCAGTCGGGACCGGTGGCATGCACATTGATGACGGCGACCGCGCGCGCGCCGGCACCGAGCGCTGTGCCGACGGCCACACCAATCCGGCGCGACCCTACGTCGAAGCCCAGCACCGTGCCATCCGGGCGGATCGCGCCCGCCTCAGGCATGCCCGGAATAATCCGTCAGCCGGAACAGATCCACGCCGATGCGCCCGGCAGCGGTCTGCCAGCGATCTTCAAGCGCGGTAGCGAACAGCACATTGGCATCCGACGGCGCGGTGAGCCAGCTGTTCTCGCCCAGTTCGAACTCGAGTTGCCCCGCGCCCCAGCCGGCACAGCCCAACGCCACCAGCGCATTGCGCGGGCCGTCGCCGGCCGCCATGGCTTCGAGAATATCGCGCGAGGTGGTCAGGAACACGCCCTGCCCCACTTCCAGGCAGGAATCCCATTCGCGCGCATCGTCGTGGATGACGAAGCCGCGCTCCGGATGCACCGGCCCGCCGCTGAGCACGATCTGCTCGCGCAGGTGCTCGTCCACGGTATCGATGCCCATTTGCGACAGGACTTCGCCCAGCGTGTATTCGGAGGGCCGATTGACCAGCACGCCCATCGCGCCGTTCTCGTCGTGCTGACAGATCAGCGCGACGCTGCGCGAAAAGGTGGGGTCGGACAGCGCCGGGAGCGCAATCAGCAGTTGGTTGGCCAGAGGCGTGGGCAAAACGGACATGGCCGCATTCTAGCCGTTCGCTCCGCCGCGCGCAGAGCCGCTGCCATACTTGGCGCCTGCCTGGCGCTGTGGGCGGCCGACGCTGACGATGGACCGAACTGCGAACGCGGTGCCGGTGCCGTTTCTGACCTGCGCGTTCAGGTTGTCGCTGGCGATGCAACCCGGGCTCGTGCGGTGCATTCTGCGCTGCTAGCTTGTTCATCCAGACTTGGCGCTGGACGGCGCTGTATTCGCCCGGTTTGATCCATCTTTCCATCGCGCCGGCCCACCACCACGGCGCACATCACAGGCAACCCCATGAGCGGCTATTGCAGCATCGCCCCAGGCCACCCGGTCCACGGCCACTATCACGCGTACGAATACGGCTTCCCGCAGCGCGACGAACGCGAGCTGTTCGAGCGGCTGGTGCTGGAAATCAATCAGGCCGGATTGAGCTGGGAAACCATCCTGCGCAAGCGCAGCAATTTCCAGCGCGCCTACGACAGTTTCGACGTGGACACGGTGGCGGCCTATGGCGAGGCCGAGATCGTTCGGCTGATGGGCGATGCCGGCATCATCCGTAACCGGCTCAAGGTGCTGGCGGCGATTCATAACGCGCAGGTCATCCAGACGCTGCGCGCCTCGCACGGCAGCTTCGCGCACTGGCTGGATGCACAGCATCCGCTCGCCAAGCCAGACTGGATCAAGCTGTTCAAGAAGACCTTTCGCTTCACCGGCGGCGAAATCACCGGCGAATTCCTGATGAGCCTGGGCTACCTACCTGGCGCGCATCATGCCGATTGCCCGGTGTTTGCGCATATCCAGGCATTGTCGCCGCCGTGGATGCTGACCGAAAAAGCGTAGCGGCGATACGATCGAGCGCATGCCGGCAGCTAGAGGCACTGTGCACACGTTGCAGTGCCGATGCGTTAGATACCGCCCCGGGCACAACCCACGCAGTTACCGATCACTGATCCGCCGGCCACGCGCAAACGACCGCCGGATCACACGCCCATATAGCGGTGCGGGCGATGGTTGAACATCAGCACCAGACTCAGCATCAACGCGCCCAGCGCCGAATACAGCACCTTGTCCGGGGTGAGGATGGTGAAGGCCACCAGCATCAGCATCGCATCGAAACTCATCTGCACCTTGCCCGCACTCCAGCCGCGCTCGCGCTGCAGGTACACCGCCAGGATGCCGATGCCGCCCAGGCTGCCGCGATGGCGGATGAAAAACAGGATGCCCAGTCCCGCCAGCGCGCCGCCGACGATGGCCGAGAACAGCGTGCTGATATGCGCGTACTCGGCCCAGCGCGGTATCAGGTCGGTGAGCGCACCGCAGGCACCGACTGCGGCGAAGGTCTTCAAGGTGAATTCCCAGCCCATACGGCGCACGCTCAGCCAATAGAACGGCAGATTGACCAGCACGAACACCAGACCGAAATTCCAGTGCAACGCGTAATGCAGCAAGAATGCGACACCGGCCATGCCACCGATCATCAGGCCGCCCTTGGCGAAGATCGCCAGGCCCAACGAGGCCACCAGTGTCGCCAGCACCATGCCTTGCGCGTCTTCGGCCACCGAGTGGTGATAGGCATGGTCGTCGGCCGCGGTGCCGGCCGAATCCGGCGGCGGCGTCAACGGGCCGGAGGTGACCACAGCGCCATCATCGGGCAGCGGTTCTTGCTCCGGACGCAGATCGGAATCGGGAAGGCTCACAGGTTCGGGCACTGCAATGGGGTGCGATATTAGACACTATCGGCCCGCCTGGTTACATCTGAAACGTCACCGCATGCGCGCACTGCTGCGCTGCATGTTCATCGACCACAGCGCGGTCTTTACCCTGTCTTTTTGCAGCAAACGCCTGCGCGCAGAGATGAGGCGCCAAGTTCCGGCAACCTTGTGCAGGTGAATTTCTTCAGCGTGCTACGCCACGACCATCCACCGGAATGCACCAGGGCGCAGCGGTCCTGGGCGACTCACCGAACCTCGGCAATCTCCACACCATCCATCCCCTGCGCCAGGGTCTTGGCGTCGCCGCCCTGCGAGAGTTTGATGCGCAGACGCACTTCGTTCTGCGAATCGGCATAGCGCAGCGCGTCTTCGTAGCTGATTTCGCCGGCCTGATACAGCTCGAACAGGCTCTGATCGAAGGTACGCATGCCCAGGTTGGTGGACTCCTTCATGATCTCCTTGAGCTTGTGGATCTCGCCGTCGCGGATGTAATCCTGCACCAGCGGGGTGCCCAGCATGATCTCCATCGCCACGCGGCGGCTGCGTCCGTCCGGAGTCGGAATCAATTGCTGCGCGACCACGCCCTTGAGATTGAGCGACAAATCCATCAGCAGCTGATTGCGGCGATCTTCCGGGAAGAAGTTGATGATGCGGTCCATCGCCTGGTTGGCGTTGTTGGCGTGCAGGGTGCACAGCACCAGATGGCCGGTTTCGGCGAATGCCACCGCGTGGTCCATGCCTTCGCGGGTACGCACCTCGCCGATCATGATCACGTCCGGCGCCTGGCGCAGGGTGTTTTTCAGCGCGTTCTCCCAGCTGTCGGTATCGATGCCGACTTCGCGCTGGGTGATGATGCAGCCCTCGTGCTTGTGCACGAATTCGATCGGATCTTCGATGGTGATGATGTGCCCGGTGGAATTCTGGTTGCGGTAACCGATCATCGCCGCCAGCGAGGTCGACTTACCGGTACCGGTGGCGCCCACAAAGATGATGATGCCGCGCTTGGTCATCGCCAGCGTCTTGATCACCGGCGGCAGGCTCAACTCTTCCACGGTGGGGATGCGCGTTTCGATCCGGCGCAGCACCATGCCGACCTGGTTGCGCTGATAGAAGCAGCTCACACGAAAACGCCCGACCCCTGACACGCCGATGGCGAAGTTGCACTCGTGCGTCTTTTCGAATTCTTCGCGCTGCGACGGCGTCATCACGTTCAACACCAGATCGCGACTTTGTTGCGCCGTCAGCGGTGTCTGGGTGATCGGGCTGATCTTGCCATTGACCTTGATCGCCGGCGGCATGCCAGAGGTGATGAACAGATCCGACGCCTTCTGGTGCGCCATCAGCTTGAGAAACGAGGTGAAGTCGATAGTGCTCATGGCGTGCTCCTCTGGAGCAGGGATTCGGGATGGGAGATTCGGGATTCGCAAGAGCGGGGTCCGGTCCGGGAGCCGCCGTTGCGAATCCCCAATCCCGAATCCCCAATCTCGGTTACTCGAATATCCGCTTGTCCTTGGCGTATTCGCGCGCCTGGTTGCGCGTGATCAGGCTGCGCTTGACCAGGTCCTGCAGATGCTGGTCCAGCGTCTGCATGCCGTATTGCTGGCCGGTCTGGATCGACGAATACATCTGCGCCACCTTGTCCTCGCGGATCAGGTTACGGATCGCCGGGGTGCCGACCATGATTTCCCAGGCGGCGGTGCGTCCGCCGCCGACTTTTTTCAGCAGCGCCTGCGAAATCACCGCGCGCAGGGATTCGGACAGCATCGAGCGCACCATCGGCTTTTCGCCGGCCGGGAACACATCGACGATACGGTCGATGGTCTTGGCCGCCGAGCTGGTGTGCAAGGTGCCGAACACCAGATGGCCGGTTTCCGCAGCGGTCAGCGCCAGGCGGATGGTTTCCAGGTCGCGCAACTCGCCGACCAGAATGATGTCCGGGTCTTCGCGCAATGCCGAGCGCAGCGCCTCGTTGAAGCCGTGCGTGTCGCGGTGCACTTCGCGCTGGTTGATCAGGCACTTCTGCGAGGTGTGCACGAACTCGATCGGATCCTCGACCGTGAGGATGTGGCCGTACTCGTTCTTGTTGATGTAATCGATCATGCCGGCCAGCGTGGTCGACTTGCCCGAACCGGTCGGGCCGGTGACCAGGATCAGGCCCTGCGGCTGGTCGATCAGCTGGCGAAAGATCGGCGGGCAGCCCAGGTCTTCCAGCGTCAGCACTTCGGAGGGAATGGTACGGAACACCGCACCGGCGCCACGGTTCTGGTTGAACGCGTTGACGCGGAAGCGCGCCAGCGAGGGAATCTCGAACGAGAAGTCGACCTCGAGGAATTCCTCGTAATCGCGGCGCTGCTTGTCCGACATGATGTCGTAGACCAGCGCATGCACCTGCTTGTGGTCCAACGCCGGAATATTGATGCGACGGACATCGCCATCGACACGGATCATCGGCGGCAAGCCGGCCGACAGATGCAGGTCCGATGCCTTATTTTTGACAGAAAACGCCAATAGTTCAGCGATATCCATGCGCTGCTTTTCCCCTAGGCTGCGATTGGAAGGTACTCCCCGAGCGGCAGTATAGCGTTCTGGCTGCTGGCGGGAAGCGGCCCGACACCGGTTCAGGCTGGCACTGTCAGGCGAGGCTGAAGGGGTTGGTTTCGGCCTTGGCCGCACGGAGCTTGCTGCGTGTCGCCGACACTGCGGCGTGCCGCTCGATCAGTGCCAGCGGGCACACTTCCGGCCTGGCGGCAGCTTTCGCAGCGTCACCGATCCCCAACTTCCTGCGGCCGGTTGGAACCAAACACCGCAGGGCGGCACTATAGCGCTCCACCTCTTTCCTGGAATGCCACGTGCCGGCTTCGTCGCTGCAGCAGATTCTCGATGCCATCCACACCGCCGCGACCCAGCACGCGCGCACCGATGTGCGCCTGCTTGCGGTGTCCAAGACCAGGCCTGCGGATGCCGTGGCCGCCTTGGCCGCGCAAGGCCAGCGCGCGTTCGGCGAAAACTACGTGCAGGAGGCGCAGGCCAAGATCGCCGAACTGCATGCGCTGGGATTGGAATGGCATCTGATTGGCCACCTGCAATCCAACAAGGCGGAACTGGCCAGCCAATGCTTCGACTGGATACAGACCGTGGACCGCGCAAAACTGATCCCGCTGCTGGCGCACTACCGCCCGGACGATCGGGCGCCGTTGAACGTGCTGATCCAGGTCAATATCGACGACGAGGACAGCAAGCACGGTTGCGCGCCGGAGGCGATCGATGCGCTGGCCCGTGACATCGCGCTGCAACCGCGTCTGCAGTTGCGCGGGCTGATGGCGATTCCCGCGCCGTTTCCCGAGCAGGCACGGCGCGCGGCTGCGTTTACTCGCATGCAGGCGCTATTCGAAGACCTCAAGGGTCGCTACTCGCAGGTGGATACCTTGTCGATGGGCATGAGTTCGGATTTCGCCGAAGCGATCGCGGCCGGTGCCACCATGGTGCGCGTCGGTACCGCGTTGTTCGGCGAACGCGCCTCGTCGCCTTCCGCCGCTTCCTGATCGGCCTCGCGTGCCGACCACCAATCTTTCTGAACTAAGGTGCTGCAATGACTCTGCCCTCTTCGCCCGCGTCTTCGCATCCCGGCGCTGCAATCATCGCGTTCGTCGGTGGCGGCAACATGGCGCGCAGCCTGATTGCCGGGCTGATCCGGCAAGGCGTGCCCGCAACCAGCATTCGCGTGGCCGAGCCGATTGCCGAAGTACGCGAGGCTTTGTCGCGCGACTTCGGCGTGCACGCCGTGGAAGACGCCCGCACCGCCGTGGACGGCGCGGCCATCTGGGTATTGGCAGTCAAACCGCAGGTACTGCCTTCGGTGTGCGCACAGCTGGCCGACCTTGCGCAGGCGCAGCAGCCGCTGCTGCTGTCCATCGCTGCCGGCATCACTGCAACGCAACTGCAGCGCTGGTCGGGCGGTGACGTGGCAGTGGTGCGCGCAATGCCCAACACGCCTGCCCTGCTCGGCGCCGGCGTCACCGGGCTGTACGCCACTGCGCGCGTTTCCGACGCGCAACGCGTGCAGGCGACCCGCTTGCTGGATAGCGCAGGCGTCACCGTGTGGATCGACGACGAAGCGCAGATGGACGCGGTAACCGCCGTCTCCGGCAGCGGCCCGGCCTATGTCTTTCTGCTGGCCGAAGCGATGGAGGCTGCTGCGCAGGCGCAGGGTCTACCCGCCGACACCGCACGCACGCTGGTGCTGCAAACCCTGCTTGGCGCCGCGCGCATGCTGACAGAATCCGGCGAAGCACCGGAGCAGCTCCGCCACCGCGTGACCTCGCCCAACGGCACCACGCAGGCGGCGATCGAGGCATTCCAGGCCGGCGGCTTCGAAGCGCTCACCGCAAGCGCAATCGCCGCAGCCACCGAGCGCGGCCGTAGCCTGTCGGCCGCCAACGATTAGCGAATCCACTAACGAAGAAGCGCAGGATTTCCTCGCAACCAAAGCTGATTGCAGGTATGCAGTCGATCCGTCGGCACTACAGAGATCCTGCATAACGGCGATCCATCCGCGCTGGCCATGCCGACCAACGCCATCAGCCAGCCGCAGATTCCGGCAACACCCAACACCAGATCGCCTGCTCGATCACGCACGCAAGCTCGCGCTGAAGACCTGCTGCTCTGCGTCAGACGCTTCGTCAACGCGCACATCGCAACCGACTCGACAATGCGTTTCGTACGCGTTTTCTGCCGCTGGTGAACGAATCCCCGTCGAAAGACGCTTTTTTCGCGTTGTTTCATCGTTTGCCTATTGGCGGCGCGCAGCAGTTGCCCTACATTTCGCGTTGCCGACTGGGTCGGCAGACCCAACACCACCTACGAATACGGAATACATAACTCATGGCAAAAACCGCCGCTAAGAAGGCTGCCCCCAAAAAGGCAGTGAAAAAGGTCGCCGCCACCAAGACCGCAAAGCCGGCGAAGGCCGCCGCTGCCAAGTCCGCCGCGCCGAAGCCGATCAAGGAAGCACTGAGCAAGACCGGCCTGGTCGCGCACATCGCCGAATCCACCCAGCTGGCTCCGAAGGACGTCCGCGCCGTTCTGGCTTCGTTGGAAGCCACTGCACACGCCTCGCTGAGCAAGAAGGGTGCTGGCACGTTCACCCTGCCTGGCATGCTGAAACTGACCACCGTGCATGTGCCGGCCAAGCCGAAGCGCAAGGGTATCAACCCCTTCACCAAGGAAGAGCAGACCTTTGCTGCCAAGCCGGCCACCACCAAGCTCAAGGCGCGTCCGTTGAAGAAGTTGAAGGACTCCGCGCTCTAATCGAGCACGCATCCGGTGTAACGAAGGCGGCCTGCGGGCCGTCTTTTTTTTGCGCGCGCGATACCGCATACGTGACTACCCACATGCCGCTCATCGCCGCTTGCCTACCCTGCGTGCTGATTCGCAACCCAGCAGGTACATGTGACCGATCCATCGCCCCACCCTCCATCGACTACACTGCGGTCCACCGCCCGCAGCCCCGCACGCCGCGTGCGCCGCCTGCTGGTGTCGGTCGCCCTGCTGTGCGCCTTGGGTGTCGCCGCACGCTGGGCCTGGCAGTTGCCGATCGCCGAGCAGCTGCGCACCAGCTGGGAGCTGTCACGGATGCCGCCGCCGACGTCTTTGCAGATTCCGGTCGAAGGTGTGCAGGCGCGCCGCATCGCCGACACCTTCGGCGCGCCGCGTGGCCGCGATCGCAGCCATGCCGGCGTGGATATCTTCGCGCCACGCGGCACGCCGGTGCTGTCTGCAACCCGCGGCGTGGTCAGCGCCATTCGCGATCAAGGCCTGGGCGGCAAGCAGGTCTGGGTGCTGGGGCCGGCCATGCAGCGGCATTACTATGCGCATCTGGACGACTGGGCCGCAGGCTTGGAGGTCGGCGATGTGGTCGAGCCCGGCACACCGCTGGGCATGGTCGGCACCACCGGCAACGCACGCGGCACGCCGCCGCATCTTCACTATGGGGTCTATGGGCGCAACGGTGCGTACGATCCGCTGCCGCTGCTGCGCAAACCCGCACCACAGCCGGCACAGTGAACATGTTGGAACACTGCGTCATGGCCTGCCCTATCGAGGCCACCGCACGCTGCGCCTATGGTGGAGACAGCCCAGCAACGACGCCATCTCCATGCCCCGAAAACGCTATCGCATTACGGTCACGCCCATCGAAAGCGATGGCCGCCCCTGCGACGACCGCTGCACCATCGAGTTCGAACAGCGCTCGCGCGCCGACTGGATGCGGCTGCTCGAAGAGTTGCACCTGCGCCGCGACCTGAGCAGCGACGAATGCGCCGCGCTGACAGTCGGCTCGCAGCTGCTGGAAGATCTGGCCGCCCGCCCGCGCGCGCAGCCCAGCGATGCGCTGGATGTATTGCGACCAAAGCTGCAACTGCTGCTGGAGCGCCTGCAGCGCGTGCACCCAACGCCAGGCGCTTGAGGCCTGCATCGCCGCATTGCGCGGACCGTTACACTGCGCGCATCGGGGATGGGGACGCGCCATGCGCTGGGCTGGAATCGTAGTATTTGCCGCTGCAATCGCTGGCTGCAGTTGTCAGCGCACCGAAGACAAACGCACGTCTGTTGCTGCGCCCTCGTCGCCAACCCGGGCTGTGACAGGTAATCCAAGCACAGTCACCGACGCTGAAGCGCCCGCACCACTGGCGCCAACGCCCGACGCCGCAGCGCGCGCCGAATTCGCCAAAGCAAGCGCCACCGTGCATCGGTATCTGGGCGCACTACCCGGTGCGGCACGCGCGGATGCCGATGCGCTGTGGACCGGCGGTCGTCCCTCACCGGTGCCGGACGACGCAGCGCTACGCGGCATCACCAATATCCAATCGATGCGCATCAACAACGATCCACCCATTGCCTTGGACCAGCAGCATCCGCCCAAGCTGATCGAAGTGCCGGTGCAACTGACCGTGCGCACCACCGCCGGCACGCAGCGTCTGGTCGGTGCGTATCGACTCCAACCCCGTGCCGGCAGCGATACATGGGAGATCTATTCGGCAACGCTGCAGCCGGTGCTGCGCTAACCCGTGGTTCACCGGCGCAGACTAAGGTGATGTCATCTGCTACCGGAGTCACCCGATGAAACTGCGTTCGCTTGCCGGATCCATGCTCGCCCTCGCCCTGGCAATGCCCGTCACCGGTGCCTGGGCCACGCCGCAGATCCAGGGACATCAAATCAGTGTGCAGGGCAGCGATCTGCAGCAATTCCTGGGTGGCCGCTTCCCGCAGACGCATGACGCACTGGGTGGCTTGGTCGAAATGACGGTCAGCAATCCGGCGCTGTCGCTGCCGCCGGGCGACCGGCTCAAGATGGCCTTCGATCTGGCCCTGGCCACCGCAGGCGGCGCGCCGGCACCGGTCGGCAACGTGACCTTGACCAGTGCGCTGCGCTACGACGTGGCCAAGCAAGGCTTTTATCTTGATCAACCCACCATCGATGACTTCCGCCCTGCCAATGCCGGCGCCAAGCTCGATCACAGCACCCGCCAGTTGCTCAATGCCTGGCTGGCCGATTACGCGCGCAAGGAGCCGATCTATCGCATCGACCCGGCCATCGCGGCGGTGATGGGCAATGTGCAGGTGGAGTCGGTGGGCATCCAGAACGGACGAGTGGCGGTGAACTTCAATCAGAACATCGAGCAACTGGTGCCGGCGACAGCGCTTTCCGGCAAGTAGACGATCCGCGCTGCGCCAGCGCGGGGCTCGCTGGCCGGCGCCATTGCGCGGCAGGCGTTGCACACACACAAAGGCCCGGCGCATCGATCGCCTGGCCTTTGTTGCGAAAGACGTCTGGGAAGACGGCAATGCTGTTGTTGGAAGCGATCCACTAACAAGTGAATCGACTGCGTCAGCATGCAGATCGAACCCGCGTATTGCGCGTTCCCGGTTGCGCACTCCTGAAAGAGAGTGCGCATCGCATCATCGCGATGCCGGTACGCGCGTGCTCAGCGCTTGGGCTGCAGCATCGTGCCGGTGCAGTTCTTGGAGCCGCAGCGGCATTCCCAGATCTTCTTCAAACGCGGTGTGTGGCGCTCGGCCAGCGTGATGCCGTAGTTATAGGTGAGCTCTTCGCCGGCCTTGATCGCACGCTTGGCCTCGATGAAGATCTTGTCCTTGCTGCGATCGTCGCCTTCGGCCTCTTCGATCACCGCTTCGCAATTGGGCTTGCAGCTGTGGTTGATCCAGCGTGCCACGTTGCCTTCGTAGTTGGCATCCAGCACGTAGTCGTCGCTGAGCGTGAACAGGAAGGTGTGGCCACTTTCCACATCGCCAGTGTCATCGGCATCCACTTCCGCATGCGTGCGCAGGCGCCCCTTGTATTGAATGATGCGCTCGCCCTTGCGGAGCGCGGCGAGGGCGAACATGCCATTGCCGTGGATACGTGACTTGCGGGCGGCAACTTTGCGCGACATGAACGGGGTCCAGTGATGGGGCCGCTCATTGTGACCGCAGCGCGACGATGCGCCAAGCACAAGCGCATTGCCGACGGCAACGCCCGACGCTTGCCGGCGGCTGAACCGCGCGGTTGGCCCTGCCCCACTCGAAAGAGTACAATTTCGGTCCGCTTTAGGATTTACCTGGTCTCCTCATGTTGCGCGTCACCAAACTCACCGATTACGCCACCGTCGTGCTGACCGTATTGGCTGCACGCGGCGATCAGGTGCTCAGCGCGAGCGAGCTGGCCGAGCAGGCCGGCCTGGAAGCGCCGACCGTAAGCAAGATTCTCAAACCGTTGTCGCAAGCGGGCCTGGTCGAAGGTTTGCGCGGCGTGCATGGCGGCTACCGGCTTGCACGCGCGGCCAGCGAGATCACACTCGTTGAAATCGTCGAGGCAATGGAAGGCCCGCTGGCGATAACCGAATGCAGCCAGGACCACAGCCAGTGCGGCATCGCGCAGACATGCGGGGTGCGCTCCAACTGGCGTTTGATCAACGACGTGGTCGGCGATGCATTGCGTCGCGTCACGCTCGCACAGATGTTGCAACCCCTCTCTCTCCCTGGCGACAGCAGTCGGCGTTCCATCGCCGCACGCGTCGCGACCACCTGACCTGTAGGCAGCCCGATGGCCACCGAACTTGCTCCCCCGCAGAACGCCGAGATTATCGAACGGCTGGGCCGACGTTACGACGCCGGCTTCATCACAGACATCGAATCGGACTCGCTCCCGCCCGGCCTGGACGAGGATGTCATCCGTGCCTTGTCGGCCAAGAAAGAAGAGCCGCAATGGATGACCGACTGGCGTCTTGAGGCGTATCGGCATTGGCTGAAGATGCCGATGCCGGAGTGGGCGAAGTTGCAGATCTCCCCGATCGATTTCCAGGCGTTGAGCTATTACTCCGCGCCCAAGGGCCCGAAGTACGCCTCGCTGGACGACGTGCCGAAGGAACTGCTCGATACCTACGACAAGCTTGGCGTGCCGCTGCACGAGCGTGCCCGGCTGGCCGGCGTGGCGGTGGATGCAGTATTCGATTCGGTCTCGGTCGGCACCACCTTCCGCAAGGAACTGGCCGAAAAGGGCGTGATCTTCTGCTCGATGTCCGAAGCCATCAAGGAACATCCGGAGATCGTCAAACAGTATCTGGGTAGCGTGGTGCCGGTTGGCGACAATTACTTCGCCGCGCTCAACTCGGCGGTGTTCTCCGATGGCAGCTTCGTGTTCATCCCGAAAGGCGTGCGTTGCCCGATGGAACTGAGCACCTATTTCCGCATCAATGCCGGCCATACCGGCCAGTTCGAGCGCACCTTGATCGTGTGCGAAGACAAGGCGTATGTGTCGTATCTGGAAGGCTGCACCGCGCCGATGCGCGATGAAAACCAGCTGCATGCAGCGGTGGTCGAGCTGGTGACGCTGGAAGACGCCGAGATCAAGTATTCGACCGTGCAGAACTGGTACCCGGGCGATGAAAACGGCGTTGGCGGCATCTACAACTTCGTCACCAAGCGTGCCGAATGCCGTGGCGACCGCAGCAAGGTCACCTGGACCCAGGTCGAAACCGGCTCGGCAATCACCTGGAAGTATCCGTCCTGCGTGCTGCTCGGCGACGATTCGGTGGGCGAGTTTCACTCGGTGGCACTCACCCATCATCGTCAGCAGGCCGATACCGGCACCAAGATGATCCACATCGGCAAGCGCACCAAGAGCAAGATCGTCAGCAAGGGCATCAGCGCCGGGCGTGGCCAGAACACCTATCGTGGTCTGGTCAAGGTGGACCGTAACGCCGATGGCGCGCGCAACTATACCCAGTGCGATTCGCTGTTGATCGGCAAGCAGTGCGGCGCGCATACCTTCCCCTACATCGAGGTGAAGAATCCCGGCGCCACCGTCGAGCACGAGGCCACCACCTCCAAGATCAGCGACGACCAGTTGTTCTATTGCCGCGCGCGCGGCATCAGCCAGGAAGATGCGGTGTCGCTGATCGTCGACGGTTTCTGCAAGCAGGTGTTCCGCGAACTGCCGATGGAGTTCGCAGTGGAAGCCAAGAAACTGCTGGAAGTTTCCTTAGAAGGCAGCGTCGGCTGACACCTTTCCCCTTCTCCCCTCGGGAGAAGGTGGCGCGCAGCGCCGGATGAGGGTACGGGGCGAAGCCATGTGCACCCAAACAGCACGCTGCTTCGCACGAACCCTCACCCCAACCCCTCTCCCGGCGGGAGAGGGGCTCAATCACTGGATACGAATATGCTCAAGATCAACAATCTCCACGCCAGCATCGCCGGCAAAGAAATCCTCAAAGGCCTGTCGCTGGACATCAAGCCGGGCCAGGTGCACGCCATCATGGGGCCCAACGGTGCGGGCAAATCCACGCTGGGCAATGTGCTGGCCGGGCGCGATGGCTACGAAGTCAGCGCAGGCAGCGTGCAGTTCGAAGGCAAGAACCTGCTCGACCTTCCGCCGGAAGAACGTGCCGCCGCCGGCCTGTTCCTGGCCTTCCAGTACCCGGTGGAAATCGCCGGCGTCAACAACACCTATTTCCTGCGTGCCGCGCTCAACGCGCAGCGCAAGGCGCGTGGCGAAGAAGAGCTGGACTCGATGCAGTTCCTCAAGCTGGTGCGGCAGAAACTGGCCGTGCTGCATCTGAAGGACGAGCTGCTGCATCGCGGCGTCAACGAAGGTTTCTCCGGTGGCGAAAAGAAGCGCAACGAGATCTTCCAGCTGGCCGTGCTCGAGCCCAAGCTCGCCATCCTGGACGAAACCGATTCGGGCCTGGATATCGACGCACTCAAGAGCGTGGCCGACGGCGTCAACGCGCTGCGCTCGCCGGAGCGCTCGTTCCTGGTGATCACCCATTATCAGCGCCTGCTCGATTACATCACCCCAGACGTAGTGCATGTGCTGGCCGAAGGCCGCATCGTGCAGAGCGGTGGCCCGGAACTGGCGCTGGAGCTGGAAAAGCACGGCTACCACTTCCTCAAGGACCGCGTGGTGCCCGAGGCGGCTGCCTGATGAGCGCCTTGCTGGAATCCCTCGCACGCGGTTTCTGCGGCAACGATGTACAACGTGCCGAACTCGATGCCGCGCTGCAGACCGGCCTGCCCGGCCCGCGCGCCGAAGCCTGGAAATACACCTCGCTGCGGCAGCTGGAGCGGCGCAGTTTTCAGACTGCGCCCTTGGTACCAACGCTGGTCGATGCCTCCGTGCTGGACGATATCGCCTCGCCACGGCTGGTGTTCGTCAACGGGCGCCCGTCCGATGCACTGAGTGACTTGTCGACGCTGCCCGACGGCGTGCAGCTGGAGACCTTGTCCGCCTCGCTGGCTGCCAGCGATGACGCGCAGCAGCTGCTCGGTCGCCGTTTCGAAGGCAGCGATGAAATCTTCGCCCGTCTGAATGCCGCGCTTGCCGACGAAGGCGTGCTGGTGCGTGTGCAGGAAGGCGCGCAGATCGATATTCCGCTGCACCTGGTCTTTATCAGCGTGGCCGGCGAGCACGACCTGTCCTGGCATCACCGCCACTTGATCGAACTGCGTGCCGGCGCTGCGCTGAACGTGGTCGAGCATCACCTGCATGTCGGCGATGCCGCGCATCTGGATAACAGCCTGATGCATGTGCATCTGGCCCAGGATGCGGTGTTGTCGCATGCGCGCGTGCAGGCCGACAGTGCGCACGCCACCTCGCTGTTGCGTACCGATGCGGTGCTGGCACGCAATGCGCGCTACCAGCGCGTAGATCTGGAACTGGGCGCCAACCTGTCGCGGCACGAGCTCAACGTGCGCCTGGAAGGCAACAACGCCCAGCTCACCGCCAATGGCGTACTGCTCGGCAACGGCCGCCGCCATGTCGATACGCGTCTGGGCATCCAGCACATTGCACGCGATACCAGCTGCGAGCTGGTCTGGCGCGGCGTGGGCGCCGATCGCAGCCGTGTGGTGTTTCATGGCGGCATCCACATTCGCCCCGGTGCCGACGGCAGCGACGCGCGGCTGTCGAACAAGAATCTGCTGCTGTCGGCCAATGCCGAGATCGACACCCAGCCGGTGCTGGTGATCGATGCCGAAGAAGTGCAGGCCGCGCACGGTGCCACCGTCGGCCAGCTCGACGACAACGCCTTGTTCTATCTGCGCTCGCGCGGTCTGCCGCAGGCCGATGCACAGCGTTTGCTGAGCGCCGCGTTCTGCCACGAGCCGCTGCGTGTGCTGCCCACCGCGCTGACTGCGGTACTGGCGCTGCAGCTGGACCGCGCACTGACCTCGGCAGGCGTGGCATGAACGCGCCCGCCGTCCCGCAACTGGCCGCGCCGGATTGGGAGCGCGTGCGCTCGGATTTCCCGTTGTTGATGCGGCAGGTGCACGGCAAGCCGCTGATCTATTTCGACAACGCCAACACCGGCCAGAAGCCGCTGCAGGTGATTGCCGCGACCGACGAGTTCTATCGTCGTCAAAACGCCAATGTGAGCCGCGCGGTGCATGCGCTGGGCACCGAAGCCACTGATGCGTTCGAAGGCGCGCGCAGCAAGCTCGCCCGCTTTCTCAACGTGCGCGCCGACGAACTGGTGCTGTGCAGCGGCACGACCTTTGCGATCAATCTGGTCGCTTATTCCTGGGCGCTGCCGCGCCTGGGCGCCGGCGATGTGATCCTGATTTCGCGCATGGAGCACCACGCCAACATCGTGCCGTGGCAGCTGGTGGCGCAACGCACCGGCGCGACCATCCGCGTGGCCGAGATCACCCCGGACGGCGCGCTGGATCTGGATGCCTTGCGCAAGGCGATGACGCCGGAAGTCAAGCTGCTGGCGATCACGCACGTGTCCAATGTGCTAGGCACGGTCAACCCGGTGCGCGAGATCTGCCGCGAGGCGCGCAAGCGCGGCATCGTCACCGTGGTGGACGGCTCGCAAGCTGCTCCGCATCGGCGTATCGACGTGGCCGGCATCGGTTGCGATTTCTACGCCATCACCGGCCACAAGATGTGCGGGCCGACCGGCACCGGCGCGCTGTGGGCACGTCGCGAACACTTGCAGGCAATGCCGCCGTTTTTAGGCGGCGGCGAGATGATCAAGGAAGTCAGCTTCGACGGCACGGTGTTCAACGATGCCCCGCACAAGTTCGAAGCCGGCACGCCCAACATCGCCGGTTTCATCGGCCTGGGCTCAGCGGTGGATTACCTGGAGTCGGTCGGGCTGGCGCACGTGGAAGCGCGCGAAACCGAGTTGCTCGCACACTTCACCGAAGAACTGCAGCGTATCGAAGGCCTGCGCATTTTCGGTACCACGCCGGACAAGGCCGCAGTGGTCTCGTTCCTGGTCGAAGGCGCGCATGCGCATGATCTGGCCACCCTGCTCGACCTGGAAGGCATCGCCATCCGCTCGGGCCAGCATTGCGCGCATCCATTGCTGCAGTACTACGGCGTTGCCGCCACTTGCCGCGCCTCGCTGGCGTTCTACAACACGCACGATGAGATCGAGCGTTTTGTTGCTGCGTTGAAGAAGGTGCGGACGTTGCTGGGGTGAATGTGGGGCCGGGAGTGGGGATTGGTAATTCGGGATTGTGATGCGGGATTTTTAGCTGGTGATTCGTGATTCGTAAGTACTGAACCCTTTGAGCTCCAAGACATCGCAATTCCTTCTCCCACCGGGAGAAGGTGCCCTGAAGGGGCGGATGAGGGTACGTGCGAGGCCTCGTGTAATCCTGCTCCACTGCAGCTTCGCTCCGTACCCTCACCCCAACCCCTCTCCCGATGGGAGAGGGGCTCGATCCCGGACCGATCGTTTCTGCGTTGACTGACGGTGTGCAACTCAGTGGATTTCGCGTACCGGAGAAGCATGTAGTGCATCTCTAAGCGAAACGAGCAAGCTCTAGCCAATCCCAAATCACCAATCCCCGATTCTCGCTAAACTGCTGCAATGCAGACCACCACTTTCCGCACCGCCACCGTCGACGATATCGACGCCCTCGTTTCGCTGGTGACTTCCGCCTATCGCGGCGATGTCAGCCGCGTTGGCTGGACCACCGAAGCCGACTTCCTCGACGGCGCGCGGATCGATCCCGCCGTGCTGCGCGAAGACCTGTTGCGTGACCGCAGCCTGGTGCTGCTGGTCGAACAGGACGGGCGACTGCTGGCCTGCGCGCATATCGCCGACGACCACGGCGCCGGGTATTTCGGCATGTTTGCGGTCGACCCGTCGCTGCAAGGCAGCGGGCTCGGCAAGACGCTGTTGGCCGAAGCCGAACGCATCGCTTTCAGCGAGTGGCAGCTCCCGGTGATGCGCATGACGGTGATCGACATCCGCGATGAGCTGATCGCGTTTTACGAGCGACGTGGCTATCGCCGCACCGGCATCACCAAGCCGTTTCCGTATGGCGACGTGCGTTTCGGCGTGCCGCTGCGCCAGGATCTGCGCTTCGAAGTGCTGGAAAAACCGCTCGGCGGCGCAGCGCTGTGAGCGAGACCTGGACCTTCGTCTGCGCCAGCGAGGCGCTGCTGCCCGGCGAGTTGCAGACCGTCTGGGATGAGGTGACCGACGCCCCGATCGTGGTCTTCAACCTCGACGGCGAGCTGTATGCGCTGGAAGACCGCTGCAGCCACGAAGACTACGAGCTGTCCCCCGGGACGTTCGACCCGGCGGCCGGCACCATCGAATGCCTGCTGCACAGCGCCCGCTTCGATATCCGCGACGGTCGCCCGTTGTGCGCCCCGGCCTACACCGCCGTGCCCAAATTCCCGGTCAAGCGCGAACACGGCGGCATCTGGGCACGCGACGACCGCTGAGAGCGGTGAGATCAGTTGAGTGCGGCAGGTCGGATGTGGCTGTGATCGTGGCTTTGCCCGTAGAAGCCAAGGTTAAAAAGCCTAGTGAGTCGAGCGCGCGGTGCCCTCGCCGCTCGCGGGACACGCCGTGAATCCGTCCCTGGAGGCTCAGTGGCCGCATCCATGCCGCCACATGGTCCCGCAAGCGGCGAGGACACCGCACCAGACAGATTGCTGGTTGCTTTGTTGAAAACCATGCACACCGACCACCTCGACTGGTCCTGGCCCGCCCACCGTCGCGGGCCCTTACGCGGCCTGGATGCCGCGTAAGAGCCTACACGGACGTACTTGCGGCGTGTCCCGCGACGGTGGGCGGGCAAGGGCCCTGCAGCCAAGTCGCAGATCAGCTGCTAATGCGGCAGTCATCGCTGCTACACGAACGTACTCACGGCGTGTCCCGCGATGGTGGGCGGGCAAGGGCCCTGCAGCGAAGTGGCAGATTAGCGGCCCGCAGACAGGCGTGAATTAGGTTGGTCCGCCAATTGCAGTTCGTTCCGCCAATTCAAATAGCGCACAAACCTTTCTGCCACAACGCTTCGGGCAGCGGGAACCACCGCGCGACGTCGTCCAACGACAAAGATTGCAAAGAAGAATGATTTGCATTTAAGATCGCAGCCCTTCAGGCCTTCTTAACAACTGGCCTGCCCTGCGATCCCATGCGCCCAGCTCTGCCAGACCGTTTTCTCCTGCGTCCGCCCCGCCTGCGCCTTTCAGCGCGGCGCCTTGACGTGTGCGACATCGGGTCATGCCAGCACATCGCATCGGGCTAGCCGGCGCGCACTGTCGATCCACCTTTTTCAATCATCACCCCATCCCCGCATCCGCCGAGCCGTCGCCAGGCCGGAGCCTCGCTTTCCTCTTCGAGACGCCTCATGACTCCCAGGATTTCCCCGCTAACCTCGGCCGTGCTGCTGACGCTGTCCGCTCCTGCCTTCGCCCAGCCCGGCGATGCGCCGGCACCTCCGGGCGCGGTGGATCTGGATGCCATCCGGGTGCAGCAGGAACGCGCGCAGAAGCCGTCGTCGCCCAAGTACACCGAGGCACTGCGCGACACGCCGCAGACAATCACCGTGGTCACCAAGCAGACCATGGACCAGCAGAACCTGCTCTCGCTGCGCGATGTGCTGAGCACCCTGCCGGGCATCACCTTCGGCGCGGGCGAAGGCGGCGGCGGCTATGGCGACAGCATCAACCTGCGCGGCTTCACCGCCAGCAGCGACATCACCACCGATGGCGTGCGCGACAGTGCCCAATACAACCGCAGCGATATTTTCAACCTCGAAGCGGTGGAGTTGATCAACGGCGCCAACTCGGCCATGTCCGGTGCCGGCTCGGTCGGCGGCAACATCAATCTGGTGACCAAAACCGCCGGCCAGGGTGACTTCACCAATGTCACCTTGGGCGGTGGCAGCGATCGTTACGGCCGGCTGACCGCCGACAGCAACTACGATTTCGAAAACGGCACCGCGGTGCGCTTGAACGCGATGGGGCACACCCAGGACGTGCCCGGCCGCGACGAAGAGTTCCGCCATCGCTGGGGCTTTGCGCCGTCGGTGGCGTTCGGGCTGGGTTCGGACACCCGCTTCACGTTGAGCTACCTGCACCAGCACGACAACAACCTGCCGCAATTCGGTGTGCCGTTCGCACTCGGTCCGTTCAACGATGGTCCGCTGCCGGGCGTGGACCCGCAGACATTCTTCGGCTACCGCAACACTTCGCGTCAGGAAATCGACGTGGACATGCTGACCGGCGTGCTGGAAATGGACTTCGACAACAACGTCAGATTGCGCAGCCTGGCGCGCCTGCAGCGCGTGGACCAGACCACCGACACCACTGCCTTGCAGGGCAGCTGGTGCCTGCCCAACGGCACCGATCCTTACAGCGGGCGCGCCTGCGTCGGCCAGCCGCCCGCCACCTGGAACCCCAACAGCGGCCCGCGCGGGCTGGTGCGCGAGACCGAAAACTTCATCGCGCACAGTCAGACCGACCTGACCGCCACCCTGCACACCGGCGCCATCGAACACCGCGTGGTCGCAGGCGTGACCTTCAGCAAGGAAGACTTCGAACTCGATAGCGGCACCACTTTCCGCAATGCCGACGGCTCCACCACCGGCATCACCTACCCGCTGCAGTCGTTCGACAACCCATACAACATCTGGGCTGGCCCGCAGAACTATTTTCGCACTGGCCGCAGCAAGGGCAATCTGAGCAACCAGGCGGTCTACCTGTTCGACACGCTGCAGTTCAACGAGCAGTGGATGCTCAATCTGGGCGGTCGGTACGAACACAACGAAGGCGACAGCACGACCTATACCGTCAATGCCGCCGGCGATGTCACCGGCGTGGCCGCAGGCTTTCCGGCCGGCAACGAAGAAGACCTGTTTTCCTATCGTGCCGGTCTGGTGTTCAAGCCGGCCGAAAACGCAAGCCTGTATCTGTCCTACGCAAACAGCAAGACGCCCTCCAAGGCCTCGGTCAACGGCTCGTGCACACCGATCGCCACTGCCACCGCGGGCGCCAACTGCAATGTGGAACCGGAAACTGCGGTCAACATCGAATTGGGCGGCAAGTGGGACGTGATGAACGAACGTCTGGCGCTGACCGCTGCGCTGTTCCGCAACGAGCGCGAAAACTACCGCGTCAACAGTGGCGATCCGCTGATCCCCGAACAGGTGCTGGACGGCAAGGCACGCGTGGACGGTATCGCGCTCGGCGCCGCCGGCTATCTGACCGACAACTGGTCGGTCTTCGCCAATTACACTTTCCTGGATAGCGAAGTACTGCAGAGCGTGTCCAACCGGACCGAAAGCCTGAACGGCGACCCGGTGGCCGGCCGCGAACTGGTGCAGACGCCGCGCAATGCCGGCAGCGTCTGGACCACCTACACGCTCGACCAGTGGACCTTCGGCTACGGCGTCACCTACCAGGGCGGCTTCTATGCGAACAACGCCTCGGCGGCGGCCTACATCAAGACCGACGATTACTGGGTACATCGTGCGATGGTCGGCCTACGCGTCAACGATTGGCTCAGCCTGCAGTTGAACGTCAACAACCTGTTCGACGAGGAGTACTACACCAGCATCCGCAACAATCTCACCGTCAATGCAGCTGGCGTCGTCACCGGCGGCAACGGCTGGGCCATTCCCGGCGAAGGCCGCTCGGCGGTGTTGAGCGCCACCTTCAGTTTCTGACCTTCTGACACGCCGCCCGCCTCGCGCGGGCGGCGTGGAGACCACCGTATGCTGCTGTCCATTCCTGACCTGCTTACTCCCGCTCAGCTCAGCGAGTTGCGCGCGCGGCTGGACGCGGCCGACTGGGCAGACGGCCGCATCACCGCCGGCCATCAGTCGGCACAGGCCAAGGACAACGCACAGCTGCCCGAAGACAGTGCCATCGCGCGCGAAGCCAGCGCGCTGGTGCTGGATGCGCTCTCGCGCAGCAGCACGTTTTTTTCGGCGGCATTGCCACGGCGCATCTATCCGCCGCTGTTCAATCGCTACAGCGGCGGGCAGTCGTTCGGGTATCACGTCGACAACGCGATCCGCTACGACCGCAGTCGCGGCGGCGCAGACCCCATCCGCACCGACGTCTCCGCCACGCTGTTTCTCAGCGACCCGGACAGCTACGACGGCGGCGAGCTGGTGATCGAAGACACCTACGGCACGCAATCGGTGAAGCTACCGGCCGGGTACCTGGTGATCTATCCCGGCACCAGCCTGCATCGGGTGATGCCGGTGACCCGCGGCACCCGCGTGGCGTGTTTTTTCTGGACCCAAAGCATGCTGCGCGACGATGCGCAGCGCCGCCTGTTGTTCGAGCTGGATGTCTCCATCCGCCGGCTGACGCAAGATACCCCCGGTCACCCTTCACTGATCCAGCTCACCGGCGTGTATCACAACCTGTTGCGGCAATGGGCCGATGTCTGAGCCCGCACTGGACACCGCGCAGCTGATCGTCCTGCTGCGTACCCAACCCGATCACGCGGTGGCACTGCTGCGCAAGGCCGCTGCACGCCAGAATGTGGAGGCACAGCTGCTGCTCGCGCAGATATACGCCGAAGGTCGCGGCGTCGCGGCCGATCCGGCCATGGCGATGCTGTGGTACGAAGTCGCCGCCAATGCAGGGCATGCGGAAGCGATGAATCAGCTGGGGCGTTGCCACGAACTCGGCTTCGGCACTGCGTGCAATATCGTATTGGCCGCGCTGTGGTATCGCCGCGCCGCCGAGCACGGGCTGGATTGGGGCATGTATAACCTCGCGCATCTGTATGGCTCCGGCCGTGGCGTGGCGCAGGACCACGCGCAGGCGTTGGCGCTGTATCGCACTGCTGCCGAGCGCGGGCATGCCAAATCGATGAACTTTCTGGCGCGTTATCTGGATGAAGGACTGGCCTGCGATGCCGATCCAATCGCTGCGCGCGACTGGTATCGCCGCTCTGCCGAAGCAGGCGATTTCCGCGGCCAGGCCAATTACGCCACCTTGCTCGCAGATGGTGGCGACCTCGATCAGGCCGAGCACTGGATGCGGCGTGCGATCGCAGGCGGACATGCCGGCTTTCTGCAACAACTCACACCGCTGCTGGCAAGTGCGCGCCAGCCACGCTTGCAGGCATTGCTGAGCGAAATCGCTGCACGGCAAGCGCTGCTGCAGGTATCCGCCGCAGCGGATGCGGCCTGAGCCCAGCATGTCGACCTCCAACGACACCATTGCCACCACCCAGCAACGTCGCGGTTTCTGGCTGCGCATGCTGCATCAATGGCACTGGATTAGTTCGGCGCTGTGCCTGATCGGCATGCTGCTGTTTACCCTCACCGGGCTGACCTTGAATCACGCCGCGCGCATCGAAGCCAGCCCTTCGACCGAACAGCGCACGCTCACCCTGCCGCCCGCGCTTCTGAAAACCTTGGGCAACCGGCAGGAAGGCAATGCACCGCTGCCGCCACGCGTGGCGCAATGGCTGGGGCGCGAACTGGATATCAGCGTCGGCACACGCAGCGGCGAATGGTCGGCCGACGAGGTGTATGTCGCGTTGCCACGGCCAGGTGGCGATGCGTGGTTGAGCCTTGACCGCAGCACCGGTGCGATCGAGTACGAACGCACCGGACGTGGCGCAATCGCCTATCTCAACGATCTGCACAAGGGACGCAATGCGGGGCCGGCCTGGGGCTGGTTCATCGACGTGTTCGCCATCGCCTGCCTGGTGTTCTGCATCACCGGGCTGTTCCTGCTGCACCTGCATGCGCGCCAGCGCCGCATGACCTGGCCGCTGGTCGGCCTGGGTCTGCTGATTCCACTGCTGCTCGCCCTGCTGTTGATCCACTGACTTTTTCGCACCGGAGACGACCATGCGCGCCACCCTGACCATCGCCCTGAGCGGCCTGCTCGCCATGCCGGCGTATGCGGCCACGCTCGACATCAATGTCGAAATCCCCAAGCTCAACGTCGCCGAATATCACCGCCCGTATGTGGCGATCTGGCTGGAAGGTGCAGACCAGAAGGTCGCTGCCAATCTGTCGGTCTGGTATCAATCCAAGGACACCGCCGAAGGCCACGGCACCAAGTGGTTGCCGGACCTGCGCCAGTGGTGGCGCAAGAGCGGTCGCACCCTGGATGTGCCGGTCGACGGCGTCACCGGCCCCACTCGCCCGGCCGGCGCACACGCGCTGTCGTTCTCCGATACCAAGGGTACGTTGAAGTCGCTGCCGGCCGGCCAGTACACGCTGGTGGTGGAAGCCGCGCGCGAAGTCGGCGGCCGCGAATTGGTCAAGGTGCCTTTCACCTGGCCGGCAACGACTTCGCAAACCGCAAAGGCCAGCGGCAGCAGCGAGCTCGGTGCCGTCAGCCTGGTCGCAAAGCCCTGAGTGTTGCGCCGGCTGTCGGCCGCTGCACACAACGTGCGCGGCAAGCACCGGCGCAGATGCGCATTGCATTGCATCGCTTCACTAAACACACATCGCTTCCCACGCATCCACGCAGCGCCACACCCTCGCGCTGATCAGACACGTGATTCACCGTCCTCATCGTCCTTCAAGGAGTTGTCATGAAACGTTCTCTCGTCCTGATCGCCATGCTCGCCGCACTGCCGGTCAGTGCACTCGCCCACAAGGCCTGGTTGCTGCCGTCGCAGACCGTCATCGCCGGTGAAGCGCCGTGGATCACAGTGGATGCAGCCGTCTCCAACGACCTGTTCTACTTCAATCACGTGCCGCTGCGCCTGGATAACTTGAGCATCACCGCGCCGGATGGCAGCGCGCTCAAGCCGGAAAATCCGGCCACTGGCAAGTACCGCAGCGTGTTCGACCTGCAACTCACCCAGCCCGGCACCTACAAGCTCAGTATCGTCAACGCCGGCCTGTTCGCCAACTGGAAGGAAGACGGCAAGCCCAAGCGCTGGCGCGGCGACGAAGCCCGCTTCGCCACCGAGGTGCCGAAGAATGCGCAGGATTTGCAGGTCTCGCAGTCCTTCAATCGCGTGGAAACCTTCGTCACCCGCGGTGCGCCCACCACCACGGTCTTCAAGCCCAGCGGCAAGGGCATCGAGTTGATTCCAGTGACCCATCCCAACGATCTGGTCGTCGGCGAGGCGGCGCAGTTCACGCTGCAACTGGATGGCAAGCCGGCAGCCGGGCTGGAGATCGAAATCGTGCGCGGCGGCACCCGCTATCGCGATGCGCAGAACGAGATCAAGCTGAAGACCGATGCCAAGGGCGGCTTCAGCGTGACCTGGCCGGAAGCCGGCATGTACTGGCTGGAAACCACCACCGAAGACAAGAAAACCTCGCTGCCGCAAGCCAAGCAGCGTCGTCTGGGTTACGTCGCAACGCTGGAAGTGCTGCCGCAGTAATCCGCACGCACGCGGCAGGACTGCACGCAGCGTGCATCCTGCCGCACCGCCTTCATAAGATTTCTCCATGCCTGCATCGTCTTCCGCCGACCACGCCATCGCCACCCTTGGCGGCCGCAGCATGGGCACCACCTGGAGCGTCAAACTGATTGCGCCGCGTGGGCGCGATCTGCATCCGTTGCATGCCTGCATCCAGGCCGCGCTCGATCGGGTGGTCGCGCAGATGAGCACCTGGGAAGCGGATTCGGACATCAGCCGCTACAACCGCGCTACCGCTGGTCAGTGGCAGACCCTACCTGATGAATTTCATGCAGTGCTGAGCTCAGCTCTGCAGATCGCACAAGCCAGCGATGGTGCCTTCGACCCCACAGTCGGCCCCATGGTCGAGCTATGGGGCTTCGGTGCCTCGGGCGGGCGACGGCAGGTGCCTGCAGCCGATCAGATCGCCTTGGCCAGCGCGCGCTGCGGCTGGCGACGTCTGCAACTGGACGGCATGCGCGTGCTGCAGCCTGGCGCACTGGCGTTGGATCTATCCGGCATTGCAAAGGGATTCGGTGTGGACTGCGTGCATCGCGCGCTGCTGCGGGCCGACATCGACAGCGCATTGATCGAAGTCGGCGGCGAACTGTTCGGCTACGGCCGCAAGCCCGATGGCAGCGCGTGGCGCGTACTGGTCGAATCCGCACCCGACGAAGACGCCGGTGCTGCGTTGCCGCCACGTGTGCTGTCGCTGGACGGACTGGCGGTCGCCACGTCCGGTGATCGCTGGCACCGCTTCGATGCTGGCGGCATCCGCTATGCGCACACCTTCGACCCACGCAGCGGGACGCCCGTTCCGCATGCGCCCGCAGCAGTCACCGTGCTCGCACGCAATGCGATGCAGGCCGATGCCTGGGCCACTGCGATGACCGTGCTTGGCGCCGATGCCGGGCTTGCCTATGCACGCACTGCAGCGTTGGCCGTGCGTTTTCTTACGCGCAAGGACGGCGTTCTGCTTGAATCCATGAGTCCGGCCTTCGAGCAACAGTTGGCTGCGTCATGACCGCCAATAACCTTCGCGTGTGGCTTGGCAACGGGCTGGTTCTGCTTGCCCTTGCAGCCATCGTCGGATGGCTGAGCGGCTTGCATGCTGGTGCATGGTGGAGCGCACCAACCCCGCGTCGCTGGCAGTTGGCAGGTCTTGGGCTGACGCTCTACCTGGGCCTGTGCGCGGTCGTGCTGTTACGCGCACGCCGGCGCGTGGGCGCACGGCGCGCAGACGCCAGCGGCGTGCTGATCGTCTGGGCAAGCCAGACCGGATTTGCGCGTGAACTGGCCGAACGCAGCGTGGCCGCGCTGCAGTCGGCAGGCATCGGCGCGCACGCACTGCCACTGGACGCCGTCGATGTCGATCAACTCACACGTGTGCCGCGGCTGCTGTGCATCGTCAGCACCACCGGCGAAGGCGATGCACCCGATCATGCGCAAACAGCCGAGCGCGATTGGCTGGCCGGCGATGCGCAGGATCTGACGGCCGTGCAGTACGCCGTGCTGGCGTTGGGCGACCGTGGCTACGCCCAATTCTGCGCATTTGGCCGACGCATCGACGATCGCCTGCAGGCACGCGGCGCCACACGTTTGTTCGAACGCATCGAGGTCGACAATGCTGACCCGCGCGCCTTGCAGCAATGGCAACGGCGTCTGGCAGAGCTGGCGCCAGCACTTGCGGCACAACCCGACTGGAGCCTGCCGGCCTACACCGCCTGGCAGCTACGCGAGCGTGTCCACATCAATCCCGGCAGTGCGGGCGCACCGATTTACCGACTGCGTTTGACGCCTTGCGATGGCACGTTGCCGCAATGGAGCGCAGGCGATATTGCGGAGATCGTTCCGCACAACGCACCGAATGCGGTGGAGTCCTGGCTGCAACGCAACCAGCGCGATGGCGCCCAGCGCATCGACGGACGCACGCTGCGCGAATGGCTAAGCGGCGCGCAACTTCCCGTCGATGCCGATATCGATGTTGGTGTCGATGTGTGTGCCATTGCCGGCCCCGGCCCAAGTGCTGGTGCTGGCACCGATGCCGATGCCAAAGTCAAAATCGGCCCAGGTACTGACACAGTCACAGCCACTGATACAGGTGCAGCTACAGGCACAACTTCATCGCTAGACGCAGATGCATTGGTGCGCCGCCTTGCCGCCCTGCCCCATCGCGACTATTCGCTCGCATCCATTCCAGAAGAAGGCCACGTCGAACTGCTGGTGCGCGAGCACCTGCACACCGACGGCAGCCTGGGCCTGGGGAGTGGTTGGCTCTGCATCCATGCACCGATCGGCGCGCCCATCGCGCTGCGCCTGCGCAGCAACTCCGGCTTTCACCCGCCTGCACCCGAGCACCCAATGCTGCTGATCGGCAACGGCACCGGCATCGCCGGACTGCGCGCGCATCTACGCGCCCGTATCGCAGCCGGCGCACGTCGCAACTGGCTGCTGTTCGGCGAACGCAATGCCGCCCACGATGCGCTATATGCCGACGAACTGCAGCAGTGGCAACGCGATGGCTGGATCGAACGCTTGAATCTGGTGTACTCACGCGATCAACAACAGTCAGTGCGCTACGTACAACACGCACTGGCCGCTTCCGCCGACCACCTACGTCTGTGGGTCGATCAAGGCGCCTGCATCTACGTCTGCGGCAGCCTGCGCGGCATGGCACCCGAAGTCGACCAGACGCTTGAGTCAATTCTCGGCACCGATGTCAGACAAGACCTGCTGCGCAAAGGGTGCTATCGCCGCGACGTGTATTGAAGGTGACTAACGCCACCTGACGAACGGCCATCAACGGAGTATCCGTCGATGTCCTAGATGTCCAGAATGAATGCTGCCCGGAACCGCGACTAGCGTTGGTTGACACTAGAGCGGCAATAAAACGTCGAAAGCCTGGTTGGTCGAGTGCGCGGTGTCCTCACCGCTCGCGGGACACGCCGTGAACCCGTCCCTGGGGGCTCGGTGGCGGCATCCATGCCGCCACACGGTCCCGCAATCGGCGAGGACACCGCACCAGACAGTCTGCTGATTGCTTTGTTGAAAGCCATGAAAACCGACCAGTTCGACTGGTCCTTGCCCGCCCACCGTCGCGGGACCTTACGCGGCATGGATGCCGCGTAAGAGCCTTATCTGTTCGCAATCTGGCAGTTTAGGTGTCGAGAGCCGGCGTGGGCCACCGTGAGAGCCTGGATCTCAGCGATCGCCGTGTAGCTTGGTACCCACGCCGGATTCTCCCTTGATTCGCCCGAACAGTTGCCCGAGGTGACACTCGAAACGATAA